>NZ_JBFRDM010000013.1:0-207788 GCF_052113585.1 Allobosea sp. TAF32
GACAAGGAACCCGAGTTCCTGTTCGTGCCGCCGGACCAGGTCCGGAAGGTGGCCGAGGAAACCGGTGCCATTCCCTATGATGTGCCCGGCGTCGAGTACACGCATGTCGGAGAGGGATGCAGCTTCGACACTTTCGTCGAGAAGCACGACCTGGCCAAGGATCCCGCCATCACCACGGTGGCCGCCATCGTCCGCGGAGCCGATACCGACAGGCACGATCTCACGCCGCAATCGGCCGGGCTGCTGGCGATCTCGATGGGGCTGCGCGATTTGTCTCCGGATGATCATGAGGTCCTGAGACGCGGCTTCATCATCTACGACGCGCTTTATGCCTGGGCATCCCGCCGCAAGGGTGAAACCCATAGCTGGCCACCGGTGATGAAGGCGACGGCTGCCTGATGATGGGCAACGTGCGTCGCGCCGTTGTGATGGCGGGTGGAGCTCTCGGCTTGGCGGCGCTCGTGGGCGTGGGCCCTGTGCAAGCGGAGACATTCCGCACGCTTCGTGGGGCGGAAATTCGAAACCGTCTCGCGAGCATGGAGTTCACCGATGAGGTTCACTGGGCACTCCTGTTCGGGCGCGACGGAACCCTCACGAACATCGCCATGGGCAAAAAGACCCTTGGGCGCTGGCGGGTGAAACAGGACCAGCTTTGCTTGGACCGCACTGCCGATGACCACCGCTGCTACGCCGTCCAAAACTCCGGAAAGACTTACCGTCTCCAGGAGCCCGACTTCGACATCTACGAGGAAGGCATCGTTCAGCGGCCGTCCGCCCGGCACTGAGACCAGGCCCTGCGCCGTGAGCGCGGGCCCAGGGGCAGATCCAACGCGGGGGCGATGGAAATGGAGCATCGTGATGCGAGCATACTTTGCAATTGGAATTGGAATGGCGTTGGCGATCTCAGCGCCCGCGCATGCTGAACCGGATTGGGCCGCAGTCGGTAAGGCGCTCGGGAAGTCCGGTGCGCAGGCTCCGGGCCACATCTATCGCGTCGGGCTCCCTCGATCTGACCTGAAGGTCAGGCTGGACGGAGTGGAGCTGAAACCCGCGCTGGCGTTGGGCTCATGGTTGGCGTTCCTGCCGATGGGCGATCACGACGCCATGGTGATGGCGACCTCGTCCTGACCCAGCCGGAAGTGAACCCGGTCATGAAGAAGCTTGTCGAGGGCGGCCTCGAGGTGACGGCACTTCACAACCATCTCCTGAGGTCGGAGCCCGCGACCATGTACCTGCATGTCAGCGGCCATGGCGATGCCGTGAAGTTGGCGGGAGCGCTGCATGCTGGCTTGCAGGAAAGCGGCACGCCTCTCGGTGAGACGCCACCGGCACCCGCCGCCGCTTCCGCGATCGATCTCGACACGTCGGCCATCGACCAGGCGCTCGGATACAAGGGCAAGGTGAACGGCGGCGTCTATCAGGTCGGCGTCCCGCGTACGGAAAAGATCCGCGATGGCGGCATGGAAGTTCCGGAGGCCATGGGCTCGGCCATCGCCATCAACTTCCAGCCGACGGGGAACGGCAAGGCGGCGATCACCGGGGACTTCGTCCTGATCGCATCGGAAGTGAATCCGGTCCTTCGCACCCTTCGGGAGAATGGGATCGAGGTAACCGCGGTCCACAACCACATGCTCGAGGACACGCCACGGCTGTTCTTCATGCACTTCTGGGCGAATGACGACGCCCTGAAACTGGCCAAGGGCCTGAAGGCCGGGCTCGACAAGACTCCGAGCAGCAAGAAGTCCTAGCGCCCCGTGCGCGCCGATCGATCCCGGCCATCGATCGGCGTCTAGCTCCTCGGGGCCATCCCAATCAGCATCGAGGTGAGATGATGACTACCGCAATGCCCAAGATTGCCGTGGTTTGGCGAGGGGACAGGGAAGCGAGAACCACCGCGACACCGCAGAACAATCGCTTCCATCTGATCTTCGAGGAGTTGAGCGCGATCGGCATCCAAGCCGAGCCCGCAGTGTATGACGAGGCCTTCTCGGGGGAAGTTCGTGATCAGCTCCTCGCTGCGGACGGGGTCCTTGTCTGGGTGGATCCGCTGCATGCGGGCAAGACGCGGCATCAGCTTGATGCCTTGCTTCGAGATGTTGCGGCGAGTGGGCCGTGGGTCAGCGCCCATCCTGACACCATCCTCAAGATGGGGGTGAAGGAGATCCTGCACCGCACGAAACATCTCGGCTGGGGTACCGACAGCCACCTCTACCGGTCCGTGGCTTCCTTCCGGGAGGAGTTCCCGGAGCGATTGCGGACGGCGGGGCCGCGCGTCCTGAAGCAGAACCGCGGCAACGGCGGCCAGGGTGTGTGGAAG
The DNA here is from genome assembly GCF_052113585.1 of Allobosea sp. TAF32. Classification (NCBI taxonomy): domain Bacteria; kingdom Pseudomonadati; phylum Pseudomonadota; class Alphaproteobacteria; order Hyphomicrobiales; family Alloboseaceae; genus Allobosea; species Allobosea sp. TAF32. The sequence continues at coordinate 2,318 of NZ_JBFRDM010000013.1, forward strand.
GTCGAGGGTCTCGGCGGATCGAATGGCGCGGAGATGGTGTGGATCCTCCACGCACAGAGAGGCAGTATGTCGGAAGAGGTCGCTCTCGCGGACTTCATGGCGAGCTGCGAAGACTACTTCGCTGGCGGGGGCTGCATTGTCGACCAGCCATTCCAGCCTCGTCTGCCCGACGGGATGATCCGCTGCTACATGGGCGCGGACAAGGTCGTCGGGTTCGGCCACCAGCTCATTAAGGCACTCATTCCTCCGCCACCCCAGGGGCCGGACTCGGAGGCGGCGCAGCCCGGCCCTCGGATCATGCACGGGCCGTCGGCCGAGGCTTTTCAGAAGTTGCGGACTCTGATGGAAACGGAGTGGACGCCGCAGATGATGGACGTCCTCGGCCTCGACATCGCCTCCTTGCCGATCATCTGGGACGCCGACTTTCTCTATGGCCCGCGTACCGCCGCCGGCGACGACACCTACGTGCTCTGCGAGATCAACGTCAGCTCGGTCTTCGCCATTCCGGATGAGGCGCCGGCCGCCATTGCGGGACTTGTTGCCGCGCGATTGAGGGCCGGCCATCGGTGAGTGAGTAGATGGCGCGATGGGGCGACGCTATTGCCGAGGCGTGGATCGACGTTTCTCCGTCGGCGAAACCACCGTCCGCTGGTCGTGGAATATTGTACGGCCGACATCAGATCCACCTTTGCGGACCGGAGGACCGAGGACGAGGCAGTATCGACAGCGCTGGAGTGGGATCTGCCGTTCATTCCAGTAACTCACTGCCCCTTTTGCCGGAAGCGGTCCCGTCGCGGTGGTATCTCGATCTAGGGAACGATTTCACCGCCCAATGATGGCTTTGGCTCGTATCGATTGCAGAGGAAGCGTTGACGCGGGTCAACCCGCAACCTGAACAAGCTCGCTCCCGAGATCAGACGCGGTTCACACCGCGGTAGCGAGCGAAGGTAGTCTGGCCCGAAGGTCCGAACAGGACGACTTCGTAGCTGTCCGGCGCCTTGCCGGCCACCTCCATGCCGGGAGAGCCCATCGGCATTCCCGGAACGGCGAGGCCTCGAGCCCGAGGCATCTCGGCCAGCAGACGATTGACGGCGTCAGCGGGCACATGGCCCTCGATGACGTAACCGGCCACCTCTGCCGTGTGGCAGGAGGCAAGCTCGTCCGGCACGCCAAGGCGGAGTTTCACTTGGTCGACATTGGAGGATGTAACGACCTCCACGGGAAATCCGGCGGCCTTCATGTGCTCCACCCAGCCGCCGCAGCAGCCGCAGTTCGGATCCTTGATCACGACGACCTTCGGCAGGGCAGACGCAATGACTTGTCCGGCCATGAGGGCCGCGCCGGAGGTTCCGAGGACAGCGAGGAAGCGGCGGCGGTTGAGCATGAGCATCTCCTTCAGGCGGCGACCGGGGTGTAGCCCGCCTTGGTGACGAGAGCCGAAATGGACGCAAGGTCGCGGCTCCCGCGGACGGATACCAGCTTGGAAGTCGGGTCGGCTTCGACTTGGGTGCCGGGCAGTCCCGTCTCGATCGCGTTCTTGATCGTGCCGGCGCAATGTCCGCAGGTCATGTCCTCGACCCGCAAGGTCAGGGCATTCGGATCACGCTCCACTGCCTGACTCGGTTGGGAGGGGTGATTGTTGCATCCGCACATGGAATTGATCTCCATTTCCTGTCGATGATGCGAGCAGGCTGCACCTTCCCATAAGGGCAAGGTCAAGCGGCGATTTCACCCCGGCGCGCCAATCACCATCCGGGATGGCGTGTCAGTGCTTGTTCGGGGTGCCATTGTCAGCGCCGTCGGATCCGTCGGGCATCATGGCGCCGCCGGAACCCATCATTCCCCGTTCCATCATGCCTTGGCTGCCCATTCGGACGAGTATCGGAAGCCGCCGCTTCTGGGCCTCGTCGAGGGTCGCGTGGAGAGGCGCAGCAGCGTCTGCGAGCTTGCGCATGGCCTCAGCTCCTTGGCTCATATGATCGGCCATGGTGCGGAGCATGCCCACCGGATCGTTTGCCGTCATCCCTTGGGTCTGGCGCATGGCCCGCATATGGCTGAGGTGAAGGGTCGCCAGGTTGCTGAGCGCAGCCTCGACAGGCGGCCATAGCTTTTCCTGGTCGGCGGACAGCTTCAGCCCGGCGTGGATTGCCGCGACGTGGGCATCGATGAAGGCGCTCATATCCTCGGACGAGAATCGGCCGATCAGTCCCTCGCTCATCATGCCGCCGGGCATGCCTTGACCTTGCATCATCTGACCCATTGGCATCGGCACTCCGGATTGGCCGGGCATTGCCAGAGGTTTTGCCGGAGCTGCGGGTTGGGCCTGCGCCGTGGTGGCGCCACCCGGATGATGCTGATCATGGGAAGTCGGTGCCTGGGCCAAACCGGGTCCAGCAAGGGCAATCAGAATGGTCGCGAGAACGGACGTCTTCATGGCAGGCTCTCCTTTGCGGATCAGTCCAAAAAGGGCGACGGACGGCGTCGACGCTGCTTTCGGGTTATGGGCGAACCATCGCAGCAGCCGTGAGGAGCATGGTCGCCGGCGTAGACGGGGATTCTTCCCGACGCCACTTCATTGGAAGAAGCCTACCCGGTTTGGCGGACCGAAACATTGCGCCGCATCAAACTGCGGGAAGGGCCGGGTGGCTCCCGATGGGAGCGGCCCAGCCCAACGATCACAGCCGTACCGCCCGCAGGCGGATCGCATTGCCAATCACGCTGACCGAGGACAATGCCATCGCGGCCGCCGCGATGATCGGCGATAGCAGAATCCCGAAGAACGGGAAGAGCACCCCCGCCGCCACCGGCACGCCGAGCGCATTGTAGATGAAGGCGAAGAACAGGTTCTGCCGGATGTTGCGCATCACAGCCTGGGACAGCCGCCGCGCCCGCACGATTCCGGTCAGGTCGCCTTTCAGCAGGGTCACGCCCGCGCTTTCCATCGCCACATCGGTGCCGGTACCCACGGCGATGCCGACATCCGCTGCCGCCAGTGCCGGCGCGTCGTTGACGCCGTCGCCCGCCATGGCGACTACCCGGCCGTCCGCCTTGTACCGCTGGACGACGGCACTCTTCTGGTCGGGTAGAACCTCGGCCTCGACCTCGTCGATTCCGAGCCGCCTGGCGACCGCCCTCGCGGTCGTCCAGTTGTCGCCGGTGAGCATCACGACTCGGATGCCCTCCGCCCTGAGCCCGGCGAGTGCCTCGGGGGTCGAGCTTTTGACCGGATCGGCGATGGCGATGGCACCCGCCACCTTCCCGTCGATGCCGGCGAAGATCACCGTGGCGCCGTCCTCGCGCAACCTGTCCGCTTGCTCTGCCAGGGGGGCGGCGTCGATGCTGGGCGCCGCGCCCGACTCCCACCATGATCGACATCGGCGTGGCGAGACCGAGCGCGCAGGGGCAGGCGATGATGAGGACCGCGACGGCTGCAACGAGGCCGTAGGAGAGCCGCGGCTCGGGACCCCAGACGGCCCATGCGAAGAAGGCGAGCGCCGCCACACCGATCACGGCGGGCACGAAGTAACCCGAGACCTGGTCGGCCAATCGCTGGATTGGGGCGCGGCTGCGCTGGGCCTCAGCCACGAGCTGGACGATCCGCGACAGCATGGTGTCGTACCCGACCTTCTGCGCCTCGATCACGAGGCCGCCGGACTGGTTCATCGTCCCTCCGATCGCCGTCGCCCCGACTTCCTTGGTAACCGGCATCGACTCGCCCGTGACCATCGACTCGTCGACCGCGCTGTGCCCCTCGACGACGACGCCGTCGACCGGGACCTTCTCGCCCGGCCGCACCCGCAGGCGGTCGCCGACCTGCACGGTGTCGAGCTGGACTTCCTGCTCGGTGCCGTCGGACATGATCCTGCGGGCGGTCTTGGGCGCGAGGTCGAGCAGGGCGCGAATGGCCCCGCTGGTGCTCTCCCTTGCCCGCAATTCGAGCACCTGCCCGAGCAGGACGAGAACCGTGATGACGGAGGCCGCTTCGAAGTACACGGCTACCGATCCGTCATGGCCGCGGATTGCGGCCGGGAAAATCCCGGGCGCCAGCGTCGCCACCATACTGTAGACCCAGGCCACGCCCGTACCCATGGTGATGAGCGTGAACATGTTGAGGTTGCGCGAAACCAGCGATTGCCCGCCGCGCACGAAGAACGGCCAGCCAGCCCACAGCACGACCGGCGTCGCGAGCAGCATCTGGATCCAGTTCGAGGTCTGCTGGCCGATGTAGTGGCCCAGGCCCGTCAGGTGCCCACCCATTTCCAACGCGACCACGGGCAGGGAGAGCGCCAGTCCGATCCAGAACCGGCGCGTCATGTCGATCAGTTCGTGGCTGGGGCCGGTTTCCGCCGTCGCGAGCACGGGTTCGAGCGCCATGCCGCAGATCGGGCAGGAACCGGGTCCCACCTGCCCGATCTGGGGGTGCATCGGGCAGGTATAGATCGTGCCTTCCGGCGGGGAGGCCGCCTTCCGGGCCGCCGCCGGCTCGACGTAGTAGGCTGGCTCGGCCATGAATTTTGACTGGCAGCCGGAGGAGCAAAAGTAATACGGCTTGCCCTCGTACTGCGCCCGATGCGCGGTTGCGTGCGGGTCGACCGTCATGCCGCAGACCGGATCCTTTACCTTGCCGGCCTCCTCGGCGTGTTCATGATGATCTCCCCCATGGGCGCCATGGTCGTGATGATGGCCAGGGCCCTTGCTGGTCGGGGTGTCGGTCATGACGATTCTCCGCATACGCATCGATGAGCTGCGGCAAGACTGGGGCTTCCCATCATGGGAAGGTCAAGCGTTTGCGCTGGAGCCTCTATCCTTCGATGCGATCGAGGCGGCGTTCGATCTTGATGGACCATCCAAACGCTTGTTCTTCCCCAGCGTTCCGAGTGGCCGACCCGGTGCAAACAGTCAGGAATGATATTTACCATCCGGATCGGCCGGGAAGGGCTACTTCGCTTTCTGAAGCTTGGTCACCGTGATCTGCCCGTTGACGCGGTCGGCGTCGAATTTGATCTTGTCCCCGACCTTCAGCCCTTTGAGCATGGCGGGATCGCCCGCTCGGAACACCATGGTCATCGCGTCCATGTCGAGGTTCTTGATGGCGCCGTGGTTGATGGTGAGCTTGCCCTGAGCTTCGTCGACCTTGGTGACGGTGCCGCTGACCGACTGCGCGGCGGCGGGCAGCGCGACGATCAGGAATGCGAGGGTGGCGGCGATGGTCTTCAGCATGGCATGATCCTCTTCGATACGGCGCTCACTTGACGACGATCTTGCCGGTCATGCCCGCTTCGCGGTGACCAGGGATGAGGCAGGAGAAGTCGAACTCGCCGGCCTTGGTGAAGGCCCAGACGATCTCGCCGGTCTTCTTCGGTGCGAGCCGCTTGGCGTTCGGATCGTCGTGTTCCATGTCGGGGTTCTTCTGCATCTCGATGGCATGCTTGAGGTTCTCCTCCAGCGTGGCCAGCACGAGTTCATGGTCGAGCTCGCCGTTGTTACGAAGCTGAAAGCGGATCTGCTCGCCGCGTCGAACCTCGATCCGATCCGGGATGAACGCCATCTTGCCGTCGCGCTCGCTCATCACGACCTGCACGATCCGGGCGGGTTTCTTGGGATCGCCCGCCTTGCCGAAAGCCGCTTCGCCGCCATGGCTATGGCCGGCCCCACCGGGGCCTGCGAAAGCGGCGCTGGCCGACATCAAAAATCCGATCGCGGCGAGCTTGAACGCTGCTGTCCTCATATCTCTCTCCGGAAGTGAGTGTGCTTCATTGCCATGTCAGTGGTTGGAATGCGGGTTTTTGGCGGTCGCGCGCGGTTTGCCGTCGGGCCCTAAGCTGGGCTTGCGTGGATCCTTGACGCGCCACTCCGTTGCCTCGAGACCGCTGTCGGGCTGCGTCGCGCGTGGCGCCTCGCCCAGCTTCTGGCCCTTGAGCTCGTAGGCGACGGTTCCTTCTGGGTGCTTGAACCAGCCGGGATCCTTGTAGTCGCCCTTGGCCAGCCCTTCGCGGACCTTCACCACCGAGAACATTCCGCCCATCTCCACCGGCCCGAACTGGGCGAAGCCCGTCATCATTGGCAGGGTATTGTCCGGCAGCGGCATTTCCATCGCGCCCATCTCGCCCATGCCGCTCGAGCCCATCGGCATGTAGCCAGGCGCGATCTTGGCGATGCGCTTGGCCAGGTCCTTCTTGTTCACGCCGATATAGGTTTTCACCGAATGCCCCATGGCATTCATGGTGTGGTGCGACTTGTGGCAGTGGATCGCCCAATCGCCCGGCTCGTCGGCGACGAAATCGAAGGCGCGCATCTGGCCGACGGCGCAGTCGATCGAGACCTCCGGCCAGGCGGCCGCCGGATCGACCCAGCCGCCATCCGTGCCCGAGACCTTGAACTCGTAGCCATGCATGTGGATCGGGTGGTTGGTCATGGTCAGGTTGCCGAAGCGGATCCGGACCTTGTCGTCCTTTCCGACGACGAAGGGATCGATGCCGGGGAACACGCGGCTGTTCCAGCACCACATGTTGAAGTCGGTCATGGTGTTGACCTTCGGCACGTAGGAACCGGCCTCGATGTCGAAGGCGTTGAGCAGGAAGACGAAATCGCGGTCGACGCGGCGGAAGGCCGGGTCCTTGGGATGGACGACGAAGAAGCCCATCATGCCCATCGCCATCTGGACCATCTCGTCCGAATGCGGGTGGTACATGAAGGTGCCGGAGCGCCGAAGCTGGAACTCGTAGACGAAGGTCTTGCCGGGCGGGATATGCGGCTGCGTCAGCCCGCCGACGCCGTCCATGCCGTTGGGCAGGCGCTGGCCGTGCCAGTGCACCGCCGTGTTCTCCGGCAGCTTGTTGGTGACGTAGATGCGGACCTTGTCGCCCTCGACCGCCTCGATGGTCGGCCCCGGCGACTGGCCGTTATAGCCCCAGAGATAGGCCTTCATGCCGGGCGCGAGCTCGCGCACCACCGGCTCGGCGACGAGATGAAACTCCTTCCAGTCGCCGTTCATCCGCCAGGGCAGGGACCAGCCGTTGAGCGTCGCGACCGGCTGGTAGTCCGGCCCCGTGGTCGGCACGAGTGGCGCCTGCGTCGTTGCGTCCTTCATGGTCGGCGCTTCCGGCACGGCGGCGAAGGCGGTGCGGCCCGAGACGGCGGTGGCACCTGCCAGCACGAGCCCGGACGAACCGATGAAGCCTCTGCGCGATAGGGATGTCATATCGGGAACTCCTTCAGTGCCCGCCGCCGGCGTCGCCGCCGGCTGCCGCCGCTGTTACGGTCGCACCGCCACCGCCGCTGCCGCCTCCGATCAGCGCGTGCTTGAAATCCGTGTGGGCGATCCAGAAGTCACGGCGGGCATTGATCGCCGCGACGTTCGAGAGAATGCGATTGCGAGCATCGGTGATGAGGTCGGTCACATCGTTAAGCATGCCGCTGTATTGCAGCAGCGACTGATCCTGGATGATCTTGCGTAGCGGCAGGACATTGTTCTGGTACTGGCGCGTGATGTCGTAGTTCGCTCGATAGGCGGTATAGGCCTCGCGTGCCTCCGAGCGGACATTTACCGCCTTCTCCGCCAGCTTGTTGGCAGCCTGCATGTAGGTCTGCTCGGCCAGAGCGACCTTGGACTGACCGAAATCGTAGATCGGAATCTCGATCTCGAGTTCGAGAGTCGTGCTGCGGCTCGTCTCGCGGTCGACATGGCCGTCCTCGGAGACGACGCGGCCGCGGTCGTAAGTGCGGCGCCCCAGCAGATCGATGTCGTTGACGAAGCGCGTCGCCTGGGTCAGCCCCAGCGACTTTGCCAGCGTGTCGAGCTCGGCCCGCGCGACCTTGAGGTCGACGCGCTTGCGCAGGGCCTCGGCCTCGACCGCCTTCGCCGATTGCAGCCGTGGCAGCGGCGGCAAGCTGCCAAGCTGGAATTTCAGATCGTCGCCCCAGAGCCCGAGCTGGCGGATGAGCCGTTCGCGCTCCTGGCGTTGCTGCTGGCGGGCCTGGGCGAGCTGCACGGTCAGTTCGGCTTCGAAGGCGAATTCGCGTGCCTGATCGAGCTTGTTGACGCCGCCGCTCTCGCCGAGCCGCTTGAACAGCTCGGAGGCGGCATCGGTCGCGCTCTTGGCTTCCTGATAGAAGGCGACCTGGGCATTGGCGGCGACCGCCCGATAATACTGGCGGCGGGTATCCGCAGCGAGCCTGAGAACCGCTTCGGCGGCCCTGAGCTGTGCCGCCTGGAACCGATCGCGGGCGATCTCGGCCCTTGCTGGCAAGGTGGCGAGCGCCAGCAGGCTGGCGGCAATCTGCCGCTCGATTTCGAGCTCGAAGGTCCCCGACTTCTTGGAGATGCCGAGGCGCGGATTGGGAGGCAGGCTGGCCGCCACCATCTGGGTTTCGGCCATGCCGAGTTCGTTGAACGCAGCCTGAAGACCGCGATTGTTCAGGAGCGCAACCTGCACCGCCGTATCCGCCGTAAGCGGCTTACGCAGGAGCTGGTCGACCCGTGCCTTCGCCGTGAGCGCGGCCTGATCGTCGCCGATCTTGATCACCTCCTTGCCGATATCGGCATAGCTTGCGGACTGGATCGCCCCCATGCCGCCGTCGGCCGAGAAGCTGGCGCAGCCCCCGAGGAACGTTGCCGCCCCGATGAGCAGGCTCCAGCGTAACAAGCGACGGCCATTCGGCGCAGTCGAAGGAAGCAAGGTTGGCCTTTCGGGGTCGGCTGGAAATCGCAGAGCGAACGAAGCGGGCGGATGGGCGGGCAGAGTCATGACTTGGGCGCGACCTGGCGGTTGAGTTCTTGCCAATCCCTGGGCTCGGCCGGGCGGAAGGTTGAGGCGCCGGCCGTCACGCTGCGATAGGCGACAGCAGGAACGTGGGCGTCTGGATCGGCAGGTCGCGCCAGATGGTCTGGGACCGTGGCGGAGCAGGCGCCGAGCGCCAGACCTACCGCCATCAGCAACGGCACCTTCACCCAGCTCACGATTCGGCTCCCTGTTTTGACGTGACAGGGGTAGCAGCGGCCGTCCGAGGGCGTCCGTTACAAATTGTTTCAATCCGGCAGGCGGCACACCGTTCTGGGCGCGTTATACAAGTCCGGCTCGGCAGAGGCCGAGGCGCATTGCGGACAGGAAACGACGCGCGTGACGAATTCGTCTTCCGAGGACCATGGGCATATCCTGGTGGTGGATGACGATCCGCAGATCAGGCTGCTGGTGGCGCGCTTTCTCCAGCGTTACGGCTATCAGGTCACCGGCGCGCCTGACGGGCGAGTCATGATGGATGTCCTGACCCATGCTGCGGTCGATCTGATCGTTCTTGACCTGATGCTGCCCGGTCGCTCCGGCGTCGAGCTCTGCCGGGACGTCCGCGCGACCTCCCAGCTTCCGATCGTGATGCTGACGGCCCGCGCCGACGAGAGCGACCGCATTATGGGATTTGAAGGCGGGGCGGACGACTACGTCACCAAACCCTTCAGCCCGCGCGAACTGCTCGGCCGGGTACGCGCCGTGTTGCGTCGGTCGCGCGCCGCGCGTGGCCCCGCCCAAGCGCGTCCGAGCGAGGCCGTAAGCTTCGACGGCTGGCGTGTGGATCTGCGTCGGCGTGAGTTGGTCTCGCCCAGCGGTACTTTGATCGACCTCTCGACCGGCGAGTTCGACCTGCTTGTCGTCTTCGTCGAGCACGCCAACCGCGTCCTATCGCGGGAGGCGCTGATGCAGTTCGCCAAGGCCCGGACGAGTGACGATCCCTTCGATCGCACGATCGACGTGCAGATCAGCCGCTTGCGCCGCAAGCTTGAGGCGGATGCCGATGGGGGTCAGTTGATCAAGACAGTGCGCGGCGCCGGCTACATCTTCACGTCCCAGGTCAATGATCGGGAAGGACGCCCCTATTGAGGCGCCTGGCAAAATGGCTCTGGCCCGATACGGTCGCCAGCCGCGCCATTCTGATCCTGGTGGCGGCACTGCTCGCCTTTCACCTGCTCGGCTACTGGGCTTATCGCGTCAGCGTCGAGAATCTTGCGACCATCGGGCAGGATCGCGGCCTTGCCGAGCGCATCGTCTCGATCAAGCGAGTGATCGCAAACCTTCCGGAGGCGCCGGACCGCGATCGCGTCGCGCATGATCTGTCGAGCGCAAGCCTGGAAGTGCATTGGAGCAAGGTCAGCTTGGTCCTCGGCAGCGCCCCGGGAACGGATCGGACACGAGCGATGGAGGCGCGGCTCAAGACGCTGGCGCCCGAGCTCGCCGCGGAATCCTTCAGGGTGGGTTTCGCCGACGATGGAGCGCTGGGGGCGGGGGAGGCGGACGCCTATCGGCACATGATGCTGGTCTCGGTGCGGCTCGATGACGGTTCCTGGGTGAATTTCTCTTCCTCCACCCTCGGAGTGAGCCAACATGCCGACTGGAGCGTCGTCGCAGCGACGATCTGCTTCGGAGTCGGCATCGTCGTCGTCGCGCTGCTGCTGCTGCGCTGGGCGACACGTCCCCTGAAGGATCTTGCTTTGGCAGCCGAGCGCTTCAGCTTGGATCTGGCACCGCAACCTCTCTCTGAGCGCGGCCCGGCCGAAGTGCGCCATGCCGCCCGCGCCTTCAACACCATGCGCGAGCGGATCCAGCGCCTCGTTGCCGAGCGCATGCAGGCCATGGCGGCAGTTTCGCACGACCTGCGCACCCCGATCACCAGGCTCAGGCTCCGCTCGGAGTTGCTCGAGGATGATTCAACACGAGAACTGGTCGACGCCGATCTCGGCGAGATGGAGGCGATGATCGACTCGACGCTGGAATATCTTCGCGGAGGCGTTTCCAGCGAAGCCATGCGGCTGATCGACCTCGTGTCCGTCATTGAGACGATTGTCGACGAGCATCTCGACCAGCGGCACGGAGCCTCCCTGACCGGACTCACATCTGCCCCCGTATTGGGGCGCTTCCTGTCTCTGAAGCGCGCATTCTCCAACATCATCGACAACGCGATCAAATACGGCACGGCGGCCCAAGTCACGGTCACGGAAATCGGCGACAACCTCGTCGTCACCGTAGAGGACGAGGGGCCCGGAATCCCGGAAGCCGACAGGGAGCGTGTGTTTCATCCCTTCGTCAGGCTTGAGGAGTCTCGCGGTCGCGAGACGGGCGGGACTGGCTTGGGGCTCACCATCGCGGCATCCGTAATCCGGACGCACGATGGAGACATCAATCTGGCCAATCGAGCTTCTGGCGGTTTGCGCGTAACGATCACCTTGTCGAAAGCCAAACCACACGGGGCGAGGTTTTCAGTGCCTGAAAACCTGGATCGGGTAGAACAGCCGATCGCGACCAAGAACTAAGCGGCTCGCGGGCAGTTCGCCTGGGAAGACCCGCTCGGAACTTCCGGTGATCCTCAGCTCTCCCGGGCACAGTCCTTGAAGGGGACGTCGGCGTGCCAACCTTCGTCTTTGCGATAGACCCGAGCCCCCGCGCGGGGACTATGCCACCGAACGATTGGTGGAGAAGGCGTTTCGCGCAGCATAGAGTTCCGCGATGAAGTCGGAGACTAGGTGTGAATTCACTCCATCCGGCGGTCGCAGCAGCAAGGCGCGGAAATGGATGGCGAGCTCGAAGGGCCGAATGGCGATGCCCTGGATCATGCGATCTGCGATGATGAAGGGTTGACGAGGCCCAGGCCGAGGCTCTGAGCCGCGAGGATGGCGATCGTCAAGCTGTAGGGCGTTTCCACGACGATGCGCGGATGTCGCGCTGGACGGCCGGCGAAACGGGCAGGGCCACCGACAGGACGAGGGCGGCCGAGCACAGGAAGCCGACTACCGTCCCGGAGAACAGCCAGTGGAAGCTGATCAGGGTGAGCAACAGCGCCGCCAGAGGATTCGAAATCATAGGCTAAACGCGAGAGCGACAGCGCTCGGGTGTAGTCCGCTTCCTCCGGCAACACGTCGGGGATCGTCGCCTGGAACGTCGGGGTGAAAGCGGCGGAGGCCGATTGCAGCAGGAAGATCAGGACGTAGATCTGCCAGACCTCCGAGACGAATGGCAGCAACAGGGCGATGGCCGCCCGCACCAGATCTATCGCGATCAGGAACGCGCGTCGCGGAAGCTGCGCAGCATAGGCTCCGACGACCGGTGCGACGGTGACGTAGGCCACCATCTTGATTGCCAGCGCTGTCCCGAGAACCGCACCGGCCCGTTCGCCCGCGAGCTCGAATGCCAGAAGTCCGAGCGCAACCGTCAGAAGTCCCGTTCCGAGCAACGCGATGATCTGCGCGAGGAACAGGTGGCGGTAGGTTCGGTTGGCAAGGACGTCGAGCATGATCGTGTGTGTCGTCCTTGATCAGCCGTGGATCGACAGGATCAGCGCGGCCTGCGCCGATCGCGAAGCCTGGCTCGAGAGCCCCATCCAGCCATGAGTACCGACATATAGGCCGACGCCGATCAGCAGTATCCCGGAGAAATAGGGAGCACGGCGAGCGAAGGTGGAGAACCAGGACCAACGCTGCGTCGCGTGGCGAACGCTGAGGGCCGCGGCCGCGCCCACGGAGACGAGGGTGATCGCGAGACCGATGGAAAAGCACAGCACTAGCGTGAAGCCGAGCGTGAACTGTTTGAGCTGAAGGCACAGCAGCAAGACGGTGATCGCCGCAGGGCAAGGGATAAGGCCGCCGGTCAGGCCGAACAGGACGATCTGCCAAGTCGTGACGTTGCGATCGGCGAAGCGGCGTCGGATGTCGTTGGCATGCGCCAGTTCATGTGCGTCCTGGTAGCCATCCGTCGCGACATCGAGCCCGCGCAGTTCCTCATGCATATGGTCATGCGCATGGGCATGGTCTTCTACGAAGGAGAGATCGTAGTCATGGCTGTGTCCGCCGTGGCCGAGGCTGACCCGCGCCATGAACTCGTGCGGCTCGGGGATCTCCTGCACCGATTCCAGGAAGTCGGACTTCTTCTCGAAGGTGAAGGTCTGACGTGCACCATCCGGGCGTTCGGTTTCGATCCGGACGTCCTTTGCCGCCCAGCCATGGCCGCGCTCGTTATGGATGCGCCAGTGCGGTGGCGTGCCCTGTTCGAAGATCTCGATCGCGATCACGCCATGGCCGGTGTCGATCTGGCGCGTATCGTCGGCGTGCTCATGTCCATGGTGTCCGTGTCCGCCGGGCCCTCGATGGCCGTGACCTCCATGGCCGCCATGGCTATGACCGGAAGCTAGCTTGGCGCGCTGCTGGTCCTCCCAGGTGCGCCAGAGCATCCAGAATGCCATCCCGACAATGATCATCGCCGAGACGATCTGGAGATAGGGCTCGAAAGTCTCCGGGGCGGTGCCCTGCCAGAGATACATGCCGCCAAACGCGATGCCCCAGACGACGATCGTATGGGACACCGTTGCCGCCAGGCCTAGGAGCACGGCCTGCGTCACCGTCCCGCGCACCGCGATGATGAACGCAGCCATCATGGTCTTGGAGTGCCCGGGCTCAAGTCCATGGAGCGCGCCGAGCAAGATCGCGCTCGGGATGAACAGCCAAGCGTGAGCGGAGCTCTGCTGGAGCAGATCAGCGAAGGAGGGCATGAGGGTCACTTCATGTACGTGCGGACGAGGTCGAGCAATTGCTCGGCGGCGTCTTGATTGAGAGCGCCGGGGTGCTTCTCGGGATCCACGAGATGATGCCAGACGTGGTCTTCGACCACCTCGGACATCAGCCCGGCCGTGGCGCCTCGAACTGACGCGATGAGCTGCATGACTCGGTCGCAGCCCGCCTCGGTCTCAAGAGCTCGCTCGATGGCTTCAACCTGGCCCTTGATGCGTCGCACCCGGCCAAGCAGTTTTTGTTTGTGATGTATCGTATGTGTCATGCCTCCATATAGGGTAGGGGGCTATATCATGCCAACCGAGCGATGGCCGACACCCAGGCACGGGGCCGCTGCTCCGAGGCTAGTTCCAATTCCTCCGCTCGCTACGAAGAATATCTCATTTGATTTGTAACCGCCGTTTCAATAGATAGAATCCATGGTTTCTCCATCATGGCTTCTGCTCACCTATAAGGTGCCGCCCGAACCGGCTACGAAGCGGGTCGCCTTGTGGCGGCGGCTCAAGGGCATGGGCGCCGTCTACCTGCAAAACGGCGTCTGCCTGCTGCCGAAGGCCGACGATCACGCCCGGCGGCTGAAGATGATCGAGAACGACATCGCCGAGATGGGCGGCGAGGCCGTGCTGCTGGAGACCGTCGCGCTTGACCGTGCCCAGGAGGAGAAGGTCGTCGCCCGCTTCCGGGCCGACCGCGACGAGCAGTATCGCGAGTTCCTCGGGCGCTGTGCCGATTTCGAGAACGAGATCGCCAAGGAAATCGCGATCAACAAGTTCACCTATGCCGAGCTCGAGGAAGAGGACACCGACCTCAAGAAGCTCCAGGGCTGGCTCGAACGGATCAGGAAGCTCGACTTCTACGAGGCGACGCTCGCGGAAGAGGCGGCCGCTCGCCTCCAGGCCTGCGAGGCGCTGCTCGACAGCTACGCACAGCGCGTCTTCGACGCCAATGACGAGAACCACTGAGATGAGCGATCGAGCCAAGCGCCCGCCCGCCGCGGAAGCCGCGCCGCCATCGGCCGCCCGGCGGGGCATCCCTCTGGGAATCTGGGCGCTCGGCTTCGTCTCGATGCTGATGGACATCTCCTCCGAGATGATCCACGCCCTGCTGCCGGTCTACATGGTGACGGTGCTCGGCACCTCGACGCTGGCCGTGGGCCTGATCGAGGGCATCGCCGAGGCGACCGTCTCGATCACCAAGGTGTTTTCCGGCGCGCTCAGCGACTGGCTCGGAAAGCGCAAGTTCCTCGCCGCCCTGGGCTACGGTCTTGCGGCTTTCACCAAGCCGATCTTTCCGCTGGCGCCCTCTCTCGACTGGCTCGTCGCGGCTCGCTTCATCGACCGGATAGGCAAGGGCATACGCGGGGCGCCGCGCGATGCTCTCGTCGCCGACATTGCGCCACCCGAATTGCGCGGGGCGAGCTTCGGCCTGCGCCAGTCGCTCGATACGATCGGTGCCTTCATCGGGCCGCTCCTGGCCATCGGCCTGATGTGGCTGACGATGAACCACTTCCAGACGGTGTTCTGGATCGCCGTCATCCCGGCCTTCCTCTCCGTCGGCGTGCTCCTGTTCGCCGTGAAGGAGCCGGAGCGGCACGGGGAGATCCGGCGCGTCCGGATGCCGCTCAGGCGCGAGGAGCTCGGCCGCCTCAGTGCGAATTACTGGTGGGTGGTGGCGATCGCGGCGGTGTTCACGCTCGCCCGGTTCAGCGAGGCCTTCCTGATTCTGCGCGCGCAGTCGATCGGCCTGTCGCTGGCGCTGACGCCGATCGTGCTGGTGATCATGAGCCTCGTCTATTCGCTGTCGGCCTATCCGATCGGAATCCTCTCTGACCGGATCGACCGCGTGGCGATCCTGATCTTCGGGTTGATTCTGCTCATCCTTGCCGATCTCGTGCTGGCCTTCGCTTCCGGCATCACGAGTGTCGGCATCGGCGTAGCGCTCTGGGGCCTCCACATGGGCTTCACCCAGGGGCTACTCTCGACCCTGATCGCGGAAACCGCCCCGGCCGAGCTGCGCGGCACCGCCTTCGGCGTGTTCAACCTAGTGACGGGGATGGCCCTGCTCGCGGCCAGCGTGATCGCCGGGGCGCTCTGGGATGCGGTCGGGCCGCAGGGAACCTTCCTCGTCGGCGCGGGATTCGCCGTATTGGCCGTGATGGGCCTGCTGCCCGTGCGCGATCGGTTCGGGACCTCGCCTCGTGCCTGACGGCAGCGACGCTCAACTCATGAACGGCCAGCCCGCCAGGGCACGTTGAAGCAAGGGATTGGCCATGGAGCTATATGATCTCGACGCCGCGGCGACGCATGCCATCAACAGTTTCTCCGGGGTGGCTGTCGCCGACGTCCTGATGATCTGGATCTCGGCCATCGCTGTGCCATTGCTGGTGCTCGCCGTGGCGGGGCAATGGTGGCGCGGAGGCGGCAGGCCGCACGACCGGCACGTCCTCGTCTCCGCAGGGCTCTTCTTCCTGCTAGGCCTCGCCATCAACCAGATCGTCCTGCTGTTCGTTCACCGCGTCCGGCCTTACGACGGCGGCGTCACCCATCTGCTGATCGAGCACAGTTCCGACCCATCCTTCCCGTCCAATCATGCGACCCCGACCTTTGCCATCGCCGCAGCATTCCTAGTCCACGGGATGCGCCGAATGGGCCTGTTGTTCCTGGCCGCTGCCGTGCTGGTGTCGATTTCGCGGGTCTATGTCGGAACGCATTATGTCGGCGACGTTCACGGAGGAGCCGTGACGGGCATCGTCGCCGCCGCTCTCGTCAGGGTGTTCTACCGCGAAGGGACGCGGCTGGACCGACTCGTCACCTCGATCCTGTAGGAGGCGTGCCTTGGTGAGGTTCACCTTTGGGGCAGTCGCGGGCCGCCACAGCGTCGCCGAGGATGGCCCGGCGCGCGTCCGGACTGTGAGTAGCAAGTCAGATCTGCTGCTGCGACGAAGCCATTGCTTGCTGTTATCGGAGGCGACTCAATTCGCCCGTGACAGGTTGATGGATGCTTCAAGCAGGGAGCCCCGAGCAATTTTTTATCGTGGCGAGGACATCCAAACCGCCATACGACTGCCTTCTCCCGGGCCTGACTTCCTCTCCGGTCCCTAAGCGCACTCCTGGCGTTAGCGATGAGCAACGGCGGCAAGGTCCGCTCCCTCAACTTGATCAGTAGGTAAGGTCAGCCAATGCAACGAGACGTTGGCCGAATGCCAGCGGAACGGACGGCTCGGCGCTTCCCCGGTCGCAAGTCGATTATCCGAGCCGGGATTTCCCGCGCTCGGACACGCTCTCAAGTTTGTGCTCATCGCGCCAGCCGGCCCTGGAACTCGATGTCGATCTGGTCGTCGACGATGTTGACGTCACGACCGATATCGTAGGCAGGGCGTAGGAAGCTGCCGCTGGCGCGGAAGGGCAATGCGTCGCCGCGCCGGGCTTTTCCGACATATAGCTCGGCACCAAGCCCCTCAGACGCGAAGCTGATCGCCGATGGGCACCTTCCTGGCGAAGGGAACAAATGCCAATGCTGCGATTGTGAGGACAGCAACCAGTCCCCAGGCCTCGTTGATCGACAGGACCAGAGCTGCCTTCTCGACCAGTGGCTGAAGCAGCGCCTGCGCCTGCGCGTCGAGCGGCCCGGGCGGGCGCATTGCCATGAGTCCCACAGGCACGCCGATGAACTTCGCCGTCTCGACATCACCTCTTTGCAGCCGCTCCATGATCGCCGTGCCGTGCAAAGGCGAGCGGCTGTAGATGACGGTGTCGATCAGGGCGAGACCGATCGCGCCGCCAAGGTTTCGCATCAGGTTGAACAGGCCGCTGGCGTCTGGAACGCGCATCGGGGGAAGCTGTCCCAATGCAAGGCGCGTTGGTGGTAGAAGGCAAAACATGATTGACAGGCCACGGACGACCTGCGGCCAGAACATCGCGTCGTAGTCGGTCTGCGGGGTCTGAAGTGCACTCAGTCCCAAGCCGATGGCGAAGAGGGCGAAGCCGATGCCGGTCAACAAGCGGACTTCGACACGACGCTCCAGAGCGACGGCAACCGGCGCGATGGCAAGTTGGGCGACGCCGGTCACCAGCATGATCTTGCCGATCTCAAGGGCGTTGTGATCGCGCACGAAGGCCAGGAAGACCGGCATCAAATAGACCGATCCAAACAGCCCGATGCCGAGAACAAAGCTTAGGATGCTGCCGATCATGAAATTCCGGTCGGCAAACCTTCTGAGATCAACGATCGGATTGTCGGCTTGCAACGTCCGCTTGATGAAGCAGAAACCACTTGCCAGGCTTAGTGCCATGAGCCCCAGGATCAGGCCCGAAATCCATCCACGCTGAGGCGCCTCCTTCAGTGCGATCTCGATCGCGGCCAGCGCGATCGCCATCATCACCAGAGACAGGGCATCGAGCTTGCGCGCTTCGGTGAAGTTCGGCTTGTCACGTGGCAGGAGGAAACCAGCAAGTCCTGCTGAGAGGATACCGGGAATGACGTTGATCAAGAACAGCCAATGCCAGGAATAGGTCTGCGTGATCCAACCGCCGACGATCGGCCCGACCGTAGGCGCCAGCACGGCAAAGACGCCAGCCAACGTCGTCGCGATGGGCTGCCTGCTCGGGGGAAAGAGCAAAAAAACAGCCGAAAAAACCGCGGGAATCAGAGTACCACCTGAAAACCCCTGGAGGACGCGCCAAGCGATCAGGGCTGGGAACGACTGACTCGCCGCACAGCCGATGGAAGCTACGGTAAAGATGGCGAGCGCCACGACGAACAGCCAGCGCATCGAGAGAAAGCGCGTCAGGAAACCGGTCAGCGGAATCGCGATGACCTCGGCGATCAAATAGGCGGTCTGGACCCAACTCATCTGGTCGGGCGGAAGGTCCAGTGCGCTCTGGATCGTCGGCAGGGACGTCACGACAACCTGCACGTCGAGGATCGCCATGAACATGCCGATGCACATGGCGGCAAAGCCGATCCATGTCGCCACGCTGACGCGCCTTTCGCCCATCACATCATCCCGGGGCGGCATGACGAACCTCTTCAAGTGCCGTATTCTCCGCGCGAATGCGGATCGTCAGGACGAGGCCGTTGGCGATCGAAAAGACAAGGGCGAACCATGGCAGGCCAAGGCACAGCGGCAAGACAGCGATCTCGCCAATGACGACGATGTAGTTCGGGTGCGACACGAACCGGTAAGGGCCCCGCGCCACGAGCCTTTCGCCGGGTGTTACGATGATGCGAGTCGTCCAACGACCGCCCAGCGTCGCCAGAACCCAAAAGCGCAGCCCTTGAAGCAGGCAGAAAACCGCGAGCCAGCCGAAATGGAGCGCGTGTGCCCAACCAAGCCCCCAGAGCCCGATCAGCCAGGTTGCGTGCAGCAGGACTATCAGCGGATAGTGGCCGGCAGCCTTCTCCACGGCGCCCTTGGCGAGCAAGGCAGACGTGTTTCTCTTCGCGAGCCAGAGTTCTCCGATCCGCTCGGCAGTCACCAGGGCCAGCAAGACGATGGCCGGTGTCATGTCCCTTGCCGCAGCGAGGCGCAGCTCACGGTGAAGCCCGGCCCCATCGCCGTCAGAAGCGTGCGCGAGGGCAGGCCTGCCGCGATCGCACGCTGGAGGACGAAGAGGGCGGTCGGAGCCGACATGTTGCCATAGTCGGAAAGGACGGCACGTTCGTGGTCGAGCGCTCCTTGCCCGAGTGACAACGCGATCTCCAGGGCCTCGATCACCTTCTTCCCGCCGGGATGACAGGCAAATAGATCGACGTCGGAAAGCGATAGCCTTTCACGCTTCAGGATGCCTGTGATGGCCGGGTTGAGCCGCTCCTCCACGAAGGGCGGGATCGCCCGGTCGAAGATCACGCCGAAGCCCTCGGGATCGACAGTCCATCCCATGATATCCAGCGTATCGGGCCACATGTGCTGCCCGGTCATCTCGACCGCGGCGATACCATCCGGTCCTGCCTTCAGGATGCAGGCTGCGGCGCCGTCGCCGAACAAGGCGGTCGCAACAATGTTGGCCTTCGTCAAAACATCAAGTCGGAAAGCCAGCGAGCAGATCTCGACAGCCACGAGGAGGATTGTCGAACCCGGGCGGGACGCGGCCAATCGAGACGCGATCGAGAAACCCGATACGCCGCCGGCACATCCCAGGCCAAACACCGGCACACGTTCGACGTCGCTTCGGAATCCAAGTCTCTCGGCGACACGGGCATCGAGGCTGGGGGTCGCTATGCCCGTCGATGAGACCGTCACGATCGTATCGATCTCGGATGCCTGAAGGCTGGCGACGCCCAGCGCCTTCGTCGTTGCCTCCACGAACAGGTCGCAAGCGCCAGCAATATAGGCGGCGCTGCGCTCGGGCCATCCTAATGGCTGCAAATACCACTCAATCGGCCGGACTGCATATCGGCGGCTGATGCCCGAACTTTCGAAAACGGCCGCAAGGCGCTCGAAATCGGGATAGCGGTCAGCAAAATTCCGATGGGCGGCGGCTGCAACATCGCGTTGGCTCAATTCCTGGGGCGGGACAGCCGTCGCGATGGAAACGAGCTTGACCGGGTGAGCCATAGCCACTTCCTGCCATGGCGCGCGGTACCGCCCGATGCGGGCGGACCTGCAACACCATCCCAACTACGTGTCAGTGAGCCCATAAGTTCCAGGACAGGCTGCGTGATTACGGCGCGTGCCCGCGGACTGCTGGCTCGGTCTCGTGCTCACATTCTTCGCCGCCCTATTCTCAGCGTGATGGACCGACGTTGCGACGGCTGCCACGGTCGCGGGAACCTGGGCCTGGCCCTTGCTCCTGGTTACCTGGCTGCTGCTTGGCACCGGATATTCGGGGGTACAGACCCCAACCGGGAGATTGCTGCGGCGTTCCGCCCAGGCTGCCGACAGAACCGCCGTATTCGCGGCGCAGTTCGCGCTCTCATATGCCTGCTGGCTCTTAACCTACCCGCTTGCAGGCTGGCTCGGGGCGACGCTTCCGCTCTCGGTGCGTTGGTCTTCGCTGTGCTAACCTTCGCTGCGCTCGCCACGGCCACTCAGGTCTGGCGGGCGGAGGACGCCGAGAGCCTGGCGCACAGCCATGAAGACCTGCCTCCCGAACATCCGCACCTGGCCGAAGCCAACGGTCAGCCGCTTGATCGCCTTCCACAAGAAGCCGGTCATCGCTGCCAAAAAGAAAGCCTGCCGCGAGTGCGGTGCGTTGATGCGCCAATAAGGCAAACTATGGTTCCACTCACAACGAGCCCGCCGCTGGTCAGCGGCGGGCTCTTTCTTGGGTGAGGCAGACAAGTACCAATGCGCTGTAGTGTCAAACTCAGCGTCTCTTGAGTCGAGTGAGGCGACGGCTCGTACCGCGTGACCAGATCGCTAAGCACTTCGCGTATGCCTGCTCGTTCAGCGCCTTGCAATGCGCTCATACTGACGCGATATAGCGTCAGTATGAGTGGTGGGCTAGAGGGAGGATATCATGGGTCTCGCGCAATATGCTGATGACGGCATCTTCGCTCCTCGCAAAATCGCGGACGCTTTCCGCACCACCAGCGAAGAGGTCGCCCGGACGGCTGGCCTCGGCAAGGACGCCGTCCAGCGGCGGGATCGGGTTCAGTCGGAGCGGACGCAGCGCCGACTGCGGGAGATGGTCGAGGTAATCAACAAAGTTGAATCGCGCTTCGGATCAGCGCTGATTGCTTATGCTTGGTATCGGTCGGAGCCGCTACCCGGCTTTTCCGGCCAAACTGCTATGCAGCTTGTACGCGCGGGCCGTGCCGAAGATGTGCTCGACTACGTAGACGCAGTTGATGCCGGCGTTCATGCCTGACCATGGCGATCAGCTACCAAGGGAAGCTTTATCGCGCGCTCAATCCGGTTTTTGCCCGCGAGCCGCTCTCAGGGCGCGGAGCTGAGCTGTATGGAGGGCGGTTCAATGCGAAGGGCATGCCGGCGCTTTACACCTCCCTGACTGTCCTGACAGCGCTGCGCGAGGCGAACCAAGTCGGCAACCTCCAGCCGACCACGCTCGTCTCTTATGAAGCGGAGATCAAGCAGATCTTCGACACGCGCGACGTCGACGCAATTGCTGCAGAGGGCATGGACACGGATTTGCTCATGGCGCCAACTTGGCGCGACGAGATGAAGGCGAATGGCGTATCCCAAACGCAATCCTTCGCCCGGCGATTAATGGGAAGCGGTTATCACGGCCTTTTGGTCCGCAGCTTCGCTCCGGGAGCAGGATTGGGTGATCTAAACCTGGTACTCTGGACTTGGAGTGATGCTCCGCCTGCCCGCCTGATCCTGATCGACGACGAGGGGAGGCTGTCGATATAAGTCGAACAATTGCAAGTGTGAGTTCTCGCTGAAGCGCGACTTGCGGCCGTGTGATCCGATCCAACCGACCGCATCTGGGCCCGGAAGACCTCGGCCGGTGTCCTGTAGCCCATTCATTTTCGCGGCGTKGTGTTCAAGCGCTCGCARATGTCCTTSAGCTCYTGGTCGGYGAKGGAGAGGGGATCGACGTCGCGCGAGAGCCATTTYCTGGCCCGGCCGTTCGTGTTCTCGACGGKRCCYTTCTGCCAGGGCGAYTGCGGGTCGCAGAACCMGGTCTGAGACCCGATCCCGGCCTGGAGATAGGGCCAGTCGGTGAACTCGGTGCCGTGGTCGAAAGTGATCGAGCGGCGGCGCGATGGGGCAGGGCCTGCAGCACGCCGACGAGCCGCTCTATGATCGGCCGCGATTGCCGATCATTGTTGCGCAAGAGGACGGCGACGCGGCTGACCCGCTCGACCAGCGATGTCACATTGGCCTTGCCGAACTTCTGACGGAACTGGATGAGATCGCATTCCCAGTGCCCGAACTGCTTGCGGTCGGCGACGACGTCCGGGCGGCGCAGGATGTTCAGTTCCGGGCTGAAGCGCTGGCCATGCCGGCGCCTGGCGCGGGCGGCGGCGCGCGCGGTGTTCCGGCAGATGCCGCCAGAGCTTGAGGGCCTGACCATCGGCCGAATAGGCGAACTTGTAGATCGTCTCGTGGCTGACCGAGATCGGAGGGCGCTCGAGCCGCATCCGGCCGGCGATCTGCTGTGGCGACCAGCCGTGCTGGATCCGTTCGATCACCGATTGGCCCAAGCGATCAGCCCGCCTTGAAGAGGCTCTTGCCCTGGCGCGCGCTTGGCGTCGGTCCGCTCCGGAAGAGCCGCGCCATCAGGCGGCGTTTCTCCATCTGGGCATGGCGTCGCCGTGAGCAGCCAGGAGTTCGTCGACCATCGCGCGCGTCTCCTTCAGGGACAGGACGCTCGCCGCATGTCGATCGAGAGCGGCGGCGCGGTGTACCCGTTCGCGGTCGCCCTCGAGCGCTGCGCGCACAGTCAGATCCTGAACGAAGACATGCGGGGCGCAATGGGCCGCCAGTTCGGGCGGAAGCGCTCCGGCGTGGCAGGGACGCAGGCCGTTCCGATCGACGATGATCGGCACCTCGACGCAGCAGCCTTCCGGCAAATTGTCGATCAGGTGCTTATTCTCGACATTCCCGTAGATCACGGTCGGCTCGCCGGTGACCATGGCCCGGATGATCAGCGATCCGTATTCGTCGCTGCGCTCCAGCGGGAAGGTCTCGTCGGCCAGAAGCTTGCGACGCGTCTCGGAATAGCGATCGAGATTGCGCAGGCTCCTGCGGACATATTCATCGACCGGCACGTCGTATTCGGCAATCTGGTCGTCGCGACGCAGGAAGTACGGCGTGTACTCGGCATTGTGCTCGCTCGACTCGCTGACGAACCAGCCGAGCGTACGCATCAGCTCGAAGCGAACCTTGTCCTTGGCGTAGATGTTCGGGTCCGCCATCGCCTGCCGCAGGGCTGGGTAGGCATCCCGGCCGTCGATTTGGAGCTTGAGGAACCAGGTCATGTGGTTGATGCCGGCGCAATCATAGCTCAGCTGCGGAAGCTCGACCCCGAGATAGGATGCGAGATCACGCGCCGTGTGCTGGACGTTGTGGCACAGCCCGACGACGCACTGTTCGGGGAAGGCGCGGTAGACCGCCCAGGTCAGGATGCTCATCGGATTGGTGTAGTTCAGCAGCACAGCATCCGGGCAGAGTTCGCGCATCTCCCCGACGAGATCGAGCATGAACGGGATCGTGCGCAATCCGCGGAAGATGCCGCCTATGCCGACGGTGTCGGCGATGGTCTGCTTTAGCCCGTATTTCCGCGGGATGTCGAAGTCGATCATGGTCGCTTCGTGCATGCCGATCTGGACCATGTTGATGACGAAGTCGCAGCCCGCGAGCGCACGCTTGCGGTCGAGATGCTCTTCGATGACGGCATCGGCGCCGAACTGCCTGGCGGTCCAGCGCGCCATCATGCCGCCGGTCTCGAGGCGCTCGGGATCGATGTCGTGCAGTGAGATCACGACGCGCCCGAGCTCGGTGAAGTTCAGGATGTCGGTCAGCAGGTTCTTGACGAAAACGGCGCTGCCCGCACCGATCATGGCAATCTTGACCACCGGACTTTCCTTTTCGACACGTCGGTTTGACTGCGCCCGCCGGCGGCGGACGGTTCACTTGAGCCCGGAGCCGGAAATGCCCTGGACGAAATAGCGCTGGAAGAACATGAAGATGATCAGCATCGGCACCAGCGAAAGCAGCGCGATGGCCATGATCATGGTCCATTCGGTATTGAACTGGCCGCGCAGCAGGTTCAGCCCGAGCTGGACGGTGTACATGTCCTGCTTGATCAGCACGATCAGCGGCAGTGCGAAGTCGTTCCAGCGCCACATGAAGGTGAAGATCACGAGCACCGCGATGATCGGCTTCGAGAGCGGCACGACGATCTTGAAGAAGATCGTCAGTTCGCTTGCGCCGTCGATCCGCGCGGCCTCGATGAGCTCGTCGGGGATCGAGACCATGAACTGGCGCACCATGAAAATGCCGAAGGCCTCTGCCGCGCGCGGCAGGATGACGCCCCAATAATCGCTGAGCAGACCGAATTCGGAGACCACCAGGAAGAGCGGCACGATGATGACCTGGAACGGGATCATCAGCGCGGAGAGCACCGCCAGGAACATGATGTCGCGGCCGACGAAGCGAAATTTCGCGAAGGCATAGCCGCAGAGGAGGTTGATGATCACGGTGATCATCACGGCGATCACCGTGATCACCAGCGAGTTCATCGCCCAATGAAGGAAGGGCACGCGCTCGATCGCCTCGGCGAAGTTGCTCCAGACGAAGCGCGAGGGCACCAGGCCGGCGGCGCCACTGAAGACCTCGTCCTTCGGCCGCACGGCGGTGGCGAACATCCAGTAGACCGGAAAGGCCATGACGCCGGCGCCGGCGACCAGGAGCAGCCAGATGCCCGTGGCCTCGAGGCGCCGGGGCAGGGCGCGCGGGTTCGTTCCTGCGATCATGCCCGGGCCCTCATGCGACATCTTCGACCCGCCGGTTCACCCGCCATTGCAGCAGGGTGAAAAGCAGGATCACGACGAAAAGGACCACGCCCATCGCGCTGGCATAGCCCATCTCGGAACTGACGAACGCGGCCTGATAGATGTACTGGACGATCATCGTCGTCGAAAAGCCGGGGCCGCCGCCGGTCATGACGTAGATCAGGTCGAAGACCTGGAAGGAGTGGATGACGCCCAGGATCAGCAGGAGGAAGGTGGCCGGGCGCAGCAGCGGCCAGGTCACGAAGCGGAACTGCTGCCACCGGCTGGCGCCATCCATCCGCGCCGCATCGTAATAGGTCGGTGAGATCGACTGGAGCGCCGCCAGGTAGACCAGCATGCAGAAGCCGATCCGGGTCCAGAGCGTGGTGACGATCAGGGAAAACAGCGCCCAGCGGGGCGATGACAGCCAGGCCACCGGCCTCAGACCGACATGCTGCAGCAGCATGTTGATTACGCCGTAATTGTCGTTGAAGAGCCAGGCGGCGATGACCGCCGTCGCGACATTGGAGATCACGACGGGCAGAAAGAAGATGCTGCGCAGGATCGTGCGGCCGAGGAGGTCGCGATTGAGCGCGACGGCGAGCAAAAGGCCGATGGCGAGGCTCATCGGCACCGTCGCGATCGAATAGACCACGGTGTTCTGCAGCGACTGCCAGAACAGCGCGTCATTGGCCAGGCGCCCGAAGTTCTCGAGCCCGACATAGCGCGGCGTGTCGATCAGGCTCCATTCCCGCAGGCTGATGTAGAAGGCGTAGAGCAGCGGGAAGAAGACGAAGACCGAAAACAGCGCCATGTTCGGGGCGATGAACATGTACGGCGTCAGCTGGCTTCGCTTGGCCTGGAGCCAGTAGCGCAGGGGCGCGGCCGTCGCGGGCTGGGCTCGGTCCAGTCCGTTCAGCCTTTCCGCGACAGCCATCCTCCTGCCCTCAGACGAGTAGCGCCGAACGGACATGCCGCTCGATATTCGCGACCGTCGCGGCCGGGTCCTGGCCGGAGGTGAAGGCGAGTTCCAGCTCATCCGCCAGCCTGGCGTTGAACCTGTCCCAGCTCGGCATAACGATGGTGCTGACGAGGTGTTCGGGCACGGTTGCCGACTGCTCGAGAAAGACCTTCATCTCCTCGTTGCGCAGGTCGTAGTTCAAGCCCTTGTCCTTCAGCGATTTGCGCACCGGCAGGAACTGGGCCTTCGTTACGAAGCTGCGCATCGCCTCTTCCTCGACCATGAACTTGACGAAGTCGGCCGCCGTATCGGCGCTCTTGGAGTCGCGGGAAACCGCGAGAGCGTTCCCGCCGAGATCGGCCGCCATGGCGACGTCGCGCGGCAGATAGGTGACGCCCCATTTGAACTTGGCCTGGTCTTGGATGAACGGAATCTGCCAGTCGCCATGCAGCAGCATGCCGATCTTCCCGGTGGCGAACAGATTCTGGACCGGCTCGGAGCTCTTCAGCGAGGTGTTGGGCGGCACCAGGGCCTCCTTGAACCAGCTCTGGGTCCAGGCGACGGTCTCGGTCGCTTCCTTGGTGTTGATCTGCGGAGCTTTGAGATCGGAGTCGAGTAGCTGGCCGCCATGCTGGTAGAGATACATCAGCCAGCGATAGGCGTTGGAGTTCTGCCAGTTCATGGCGAAGGCGTAGTTCAGCCCGGCCTTTTCCTTGATCAGCTTGGCGGCGGCGATGAATTGCTGCCAGGTCATCGCCCTGTCGAGGCTCTTCGGCGCGTCGATCCCGAGCTTCTCGAAGATCTCGGCGTTGTAGAACAGCGCGAAGGTATCAGTGTGATGCGGCAGTGCGTGAGGCTTTCCCTTGAAAGTCGAGGCGCGCCAGACCGAGGCGAGGAAATCCTGCCCGTACCCGGCATCGAGATATTGCGAGAGGTCGATGGCAGCGCCGCTCTGCGCGTAGCGGCCGATCCGCTGATACTGCGCGCGGAAGATGTCGGGCGCCTGTTTGCCGGCGAAGCGGGTGTCGAGTTGCTGGTAGTATTGCCCGCTCGGCACGACCTCCAGCTTGATCGAGACATTGGGCTTCCGCGCCTTGTATTGCTCGATCAGCGCGTTGAACGCTGCGATTTCCGCATTCGAGCCCCAGGACGTCATGGTCAGGTTGACGGCACTCTGGGCGCTGGCTGCGCCCCAATACATGCCTGTGCTCGCGCCGGCCGCTGCTCCGAGGCCGGACAAGACGAAGTCACGTCTATTGATGCTTTTCATTGTCTTCTACCCTCCCTTGATTTTGTCGTGCACGGCTTCTGCGCGCGCTTTCAGGCACTCTCCTGGCGAAGCCCTCCATTCAGCATTCGGCCGCATGATTCCCGGACCAGGAGGCGCACCGGCAGGATCTGCTCGCGCGCAGCCTCCATGCGGCCTTCCAGGCGCTCGATCACCGCCTCGACCGACAGCCGGCCGATATCGGCGCGGGAATAGTCGACCGTCGTCAGCTCCGGCGTGACGAAGCCGCCCAGCCCGATGCCGTCGAAGCCGACGATCGCCATCTCCTCCGGGACGCGTATTCCGCGCTTGCGCAAAGCGTGCAGCGCGCCGATCGCCATCTGATCGCTGTAGACGAAGACGCCGGTGGGGGGGCTGCGCAGGGCCAGCAGCTCCTCCATTCCCGCGAAACCTCCGGCCAGGCTGGGCTCGGCCATGACCATGAGCTCCGGATCGACGGGCAGCCCGGCTTCGGCGAGCGCCCGCGCATAGCCGTCCGAGCGCTCCTTGCGTTTCAGCAGGCGCTGCGAGGCGCTCCCGATATGGCCGATCCGGCGATGGCCGAGCGCGATCAGATGGCGCGTCGCAACATGCCCTCCCATCTCCAGATCGACGCGCACGGCCTGAATGGCAGCATCAGGGCTGTGGTGCTGCATCACCACGATCGGCATGCCGATATCGGCAAGCCGCTTCAGATCGGCGGCGAGGTCGGCAGGCGGCGCGGCGACGATGACGCCGTCGGCGATGCCGCCCGACAGCAGGGAATAGGCGCGGCGCTGCACCTCGTCGAACTTGGCCGACATGATGTTCAGCGAGTAGCCGCGCTCCAGCGCTGCGGCATGGGCCGCGCCGATGATTTCGGCGTTGTAGAAGCTGTCGAGCGTGTAGAGCAGCAGCGCGATGACGTTCGTGCGCCAGCGCCGCAACGAGCGCGCCGCGTGGCTCGGCTGATAGCCGAGGCTGGTCGCGACATCGATGACGCGGGATCGTGTCTCGGGCGAGATGCCGATCTCGCCGCTGCGGTTGTTGAGAACGAGAGAAACCGTCGTCCGCGATACGCCGGCAAGCTTGGCGACTTCCGCGCTCGTCGTCCTCGCTCTGTCTCGCCGCGTCGCCACTCTGCGTCTTCACTCCCGCGAGTTTTTCTCTAAAATCGGAATCTAACACGAGTTAGTAAGAGGTTATTCGTGTTTCTGCCGGTGTCAATACGGCTCGTCGATCGTGCGCCGCGTGTGCGTTTGCGGTTGCGGTCACAGCCCGAAGCTCCCAGTGTCGCGCGCCTCATTCGGCATCCTCGGCAAGTGGGGGTGCCGGCGGCTGCCAAGGCCGGGCTGCCCCTGCGATCCGTTTCGATTGGGAGAGTGCCGAAGTGGTGACGCCGATACGCCTTGCGCTCGTAGGTCTGGGCAAGATCGCCCAGGCGCAGCATCTGCCAGCCATCGCGGCAACAGCTGGCATCGAGGTGGTGGCCGTCGCCAGCCGCCATGCCAGTCTCAATGGCGTCGCGCATTTCGCGACGCTGGAGGAGCTTCTGGAGCGGGCTCCGGACATCGAGGCCGTCGCACTTTGCACGCCGCCGCAACCGCGTCGCGCTCAAGCGATCGCGGCGCTCGCCGCCGGCAAGCATGTGCTGCTCGAAAAGCCGCCCGGAGCCACGACGGGCGAGCTCGCCCCGATGCTGGCGAGGGCAGGCGAGAGCGGGCGGACGCTCTTCGCCATATGGCACTCGCGCTTTGCCCCGGCCGTCGTGCCGGCACGACGGCTGCTGACGCAGCACAAGGCACGCGCCGTGAAGATCACCTGGAAGGAGGACGTGCGGGTCTGGCATTCCGGGCAGGGCTGGATCTTCGAACCCGGCGGCCTCGGCGTCTTCGACCCCGGCATCAACGCGTTCTCGATCCTGACGGAAATTCTGCCGGAGCCGGTTTTCGCGACGGGAGCGGAGCTTTCGTTTCCGGCCAATCGACAGGCGCCGATCGCCGCCGACATCGAATTGGCGAGTCCCTCGAGCCTTCCGATCCGCGCCGCATTCGATTTCCGCCAGAGCGGCGAGCAAACCTGGTCGATCGAGATCGAGACAGATGCTGGGGTGCTGCTGCTCTCCTCGGGCGCAGCGAGGCTGAGTTTTGCAGGGGACCTGCTCGTCGACGAGCCTGAGCAGGAATATCGCGGCATCTATCGCCGTTTCGTCGAACTGATCCGCGCAGGCCGCAGCGAAGTCGACCTCACGCCGTTGGCGCTTGTTGCCGATGCCTTCATGCTCGGCCGCCGCCATATCGTGGAGCCGTTCGATGACTGAGCGCAGCCCGCCAATTCGCAGCGTGACGCTGCGCTCGCCCTCCGGCATGGAGGCCGAGATCATCGACAACGGCGCCAGCTTGCGCGATCTGCGCGTGCCGGCAGCGGATGGCTCTTGCCGGCGAGCGGTCCTTGGCTTGCAGAGCCTCGAGGATTATCCAGCACATTCGCCCCATATGGGCGCCGTCGCCGGCCGATTTGCCAATCGCATCGCGCATGGGCGCTTCTCACTGGGCGGCCAGGATTATCAGCTGCCCCTCAATGAGAATGGTCGTCACTCGCTGCACGGAGGCCATGACGGCTTCGGCAAGCAGCGCTGGACCTTCGTCGAAATCGGCGAGCGGTCCGCAACTCTGGCGCTGGTTTCGCCGGACGGCGATGCCGGATATCCGGGGACGGTCCGTGTCTGGTGTCGGTACAGCCTCAACGACGGCGCGACGCTGCGCATCGAATTTTCGGCCACGACCGATGCTCCGACGATCCTCAACCTGGCGCATCATCCCTATTTCAAGCTCGACGATGAGGCAGACGTGCTGAGCCATCGCCTGCAGATCGACAGCGATCTGGTCCTGACGACCGATGCCGAGCTCATCCCGGACGGATCGATTGCGTATGTGGGCGGCACGCCGTTCGATTTCCGGCAGTTCCGATCGATCGGAGCTGCATCTGCCGGGGCAGCGCAACCCCGCTACGATTGCTGCTTCCTGCTTCGGCGCGATGCCATGGAACGCGACGCCGCCTCGGGGCTGGAACTCGCGCGGGCAGCGACGCTGACCTCCGAGGTCAGCGGTGTGACGCTGGAAATCTGGACGACGCAGCCATGCCTGCAGCTCTATGACGGTGCCAAGCTCGCGCTCTCGGTGCCGGCACTTGGCGGGGCGAACTATGGCGCCTTCGCTGGCGTCGCGCTCGAACCGCAGCACGCGCCGAATTCGCCCAATCTGCGGCACTTGCCTTCGACCGTGCTTTCGCCGGGGATCGTTTACCGGCAAGTCAACGAGTACCGCCTGTTCCAACGCTAGCCACGCCGACCCGCGCCAGCCTGCGCTCTCTCGACGCGCGGGGGATGGCCGATGTCAGAACTCGTTAGACAAGTCTCTTTCTGTGCTCATTAGAAATGTCGCCTGCGGACTTACGGTTGGAGGTCGCTCATCCGCGCTTCAGCGGGATATCGGTGGCGGCAGGCGGCACCGTCATCAAGACTAGCGGAAGCGAGATGAGAAGCTGGATGGCCGCGCGGCCGGAGCGATGTTGAACTCCCACGGCGAGAACAAGCTGACATGTCCCCAGACGATGGGCACCTGCCTCCTTGGCAGCCTCATATACCTCGGGCGGCGCCACCGGCACCGTTGGCCGATCCATTGTGGGTGGCCGGAGCGGCACATGCGACCCCCTTCTGCATGTCGGGCGCCTCTTAGCGGCCGCTTGAAAGCCGGCGACCGACCCCGTTGCAGACATTGGCCTTCCGGTGAATGATGGTCCGCGAGACGGGTAATCGCTCGTCGTCATTCCATCAAATGACATAGACATTGCCTGGGCCATGGCGCCTTATGTTGCTGCAGTTGTCTCCATGCCGCTTTTGGAAATGACCGCTGGCGGCGCGCATTGACGCCGCCTAGGCGGAGACCTGTCATGCATACCGGTAAGGGCCATTTGATCCTGCGCGACGGACGCAGGCTGCCTCTCAATTTTCAATTTGCAACCAACTTTGACGAAGTCCGCTCGGGCTACCTGCATCTGAATACGTCCGGCATCAATCCAGCTTCATATGGCGACCGAATGGATCTGGTTTGCGAGGACGGCACCGAGGTCCGCTTCGTCGTGACCCATTTCAGCGACCGCTACTTGGCAGTCTCCGGGCGTACCCAGGCGCTCGCGGCCTAAGAGCCTTTGATGTTTAGGCCAACGGCGTGGCTTGCTAGGAACATTAAAAGGTTCCGGGCGTTCCTTGACGTTGGAGCGCCGGGGTCATCGAATGTCCAGTGTGCTAAGCATACATCGCGTCGGCCTTGAATGGGCAGCACGAGATGTCACCGGCGCCAACTACGGACAGTCTCCCGACCTGTTCGAGGCCATCGAGGCTGCAGAGCGCTTGGCAAGGCGTAACGGTGCTCAGGTGGTACTGAGCGGCGAAGCTCAGAACTACCTTCTCACGGAGCGGAAGGCGAAGCCCAAACGCTAAAAACCTCTGTCCCCGCGCTTGATCGCGGTGGCTCCTCACTTCTCGCGTCGCACGCGAACGATTGGCCCTCAAGTGAAACCGACAGTCGAGACGTACACGGCAGTCTTGCCGTGGTACGAGCGCGCTGATTTTCAGCGCATGTGGGAGCTCGCCGACGATCATGACGACATGCCAAGCGATTATGAAGTCTGGTATGCGTCAGCGCTAGAAGTCATGAACGCCTGGCTCGCTCACGGGCGAGCGCTTCAGATTGTCACGATCCGTCCGGACGAATTTCTGGATTGGCTACGGGCTCGTGGGCTCCCGAACACCGCCGCGATCCGACTGAAGTACGTGGAGGAAAAAGCGAGAGGCGGCGCCGGCGATTTGGCGGGCTTGGCCGCGGCATCAGGAGCGAGCACGGCGTCTGAAGGAAATCCGCGCGCTTAGTCGCTCTCTTTTTTTGAACTTCAGAGAGGCGCGGTAAACTTCCTGGCCGGCCTCATTCTCGACCCGCGCTCTCAGATCAAAGCGATTGCCATCCGGCAACTTGTCCTTGGCTATCGGCGAGGGCTCGCTGAGCATCCTCCTTGGCCGCTTTTTCATTCGGAAAATCCAGGGGCTTCTCGTCGCGGTCCACCCGGTTCCCCTCTTCGGTGGTGAAACGATATTTCGGCATGGGATTCCTCGCATTTTTGGAGGAATACAGAATCGGCCGGGGGTTCCTGTTCCCGACTCGCATATCATATAACGATGGCCAAGATTGCTGCGATGATAGAGCGGCACTGGAGCTTGGGAACTCCGCATGCACGCGGTCCGTGCAGCGTCTAGCGTCCCTGTTGTGTGAGGCGTCTCATGGTTGCCGTGCGAAAGCCGGCCGAACTGCCGCCCCGCCGCCATAGCCCTATCAAGCGCGAGCTGTATCGGGAGATGCAAGGATAACGACGGCAACCGAGTGCTACTTCCTGATTGAGTCGGCCCGTCAATTGCTAACGCGGTGCGACGACTGACGTGCTTCGGTGCCTAGGAATTTTGCGCTCGCAGGATCGCGAGGCGCTTCGTGCGAACCATTTGCGACCGCCTCTTAAGCGCAGGGAACCATCATCCGCTTTGCCGGATTCTCGGGCTGGAGCGCATCGAGCAACTAACCGGCACCCCGGAAGGCATGCCCGAGGAGCGCGCTAATCCAGCTTGTTCTCGATGTCGAGATATGGCGGGCGACGCATCGTCTGTAAAGCTCAGGTTCGGCGGTAAGGCTTTTTCTGAAATCGTCGCATCACTCGATGCGCCAATTCGGTCGCATCATCTCCGCCATCAAGCGCAAGCGATATCACAACAAACTGCATACGCCGACGGTGCCAGACTTTGTCAGCCGGTGCGATGCCTACTTCCACGTAGTTCCATGCAATTTCCAAAGCCATCGCCGCTCGCGATATAGCCTGCGTGTCTTCGAGAATGGCGAATGGGTCTGCATCGGGCATTTGTTCGCTTCGATTCGAGACTTTGCCTAAGCAGGACGCGCCACTGCGGAAGGCGCCATCAGTCATTAAAAAAAGACGGTTTGAGCTGTGATATTTCGTTAGAGGCGGACTGCGGGAACTCGCGGTGCCCGAGATGGTTTGCCGGCCATCATCAACCCGGAGGAAGATCATGGCCGCTCAAGAAAAGACCCTGGACGACCTGTTTTTGGACACGCTCAAGGACATCTATTACGCCGAGAAGCAGATCCTGAAGACGCTGCCAAAGATGGCGAAGGCAGCGCAGTCTCCGGAACTCAAGAAGGCGTTCGAAACTCATCGCGACGAGACCGAAGGGCATGTCGAGCGCCTCACCGAGGTATTCGATCTCATCGGCAAGGCTCCGCGCGGCAAGACCTGCGACGCCATCCTCGGCATCATCGAGGAAGGCAAGAGCATCATCGAGGAGTTTGAGGGCAGCCCGGCACTCGATGCCGGCCTGGTTGCCGCAGCCCAGGCGGTCGAGCACTACGAGATGGCCCGCTATGGAACGCTGAAGGCATGGGCGCAGCAGCTGGGCCACAAGGACGCGGTGACCTTGCTCGATCAGACGCTTAGCGAGGAAACGAAGACGGATAAGGTCCTCTCGCAGCTCGGCATCACGGCGACGAATAAAAAGGCCGCGTGAACGCGGAGGCGCCGGGCTCAGCGCGGCGCCTCTTTTCGGGGGCATTCATGACAACAAAGTATGAACATCTTCCCAGCAAGCACAATCGTGCTTCGCTCTTCACACGTTTAGCTCAGGCGGTTGCGACCTGGACCGGGAAACCTGTGACGTTCTTCGCTGCCGTCGCCATCATCTTGGTTTGGGCTGTCTCTGGCCCAATCTTCGGCTTCAACGACACCTGGCAGCTCGTCATCAACACCTCGACCACAATCATTACATTCCTGATGGTCTTCATCATCCAGAACAGCCAAAACCGCGACACGGCGGCGATGCAGATCAAACTCGACGAGCTGATCATTCGGCTCGAAGGAGCGCGCGAGGAACTGCTGGACCTCGAGGAGCTTGATGAAAAGGACCTAGCCCTGATTCGCAAGGATTTCTGCGAGCGAGCATCAAAGGCCCGGAGCCGATCGGCTTAAGCGGCGGCTTCGGACCTATGGTGCAACCGGTATTCCAAGCCGAAGGCTGAGCTTCGACAAGCATGACGCATCCTGGCCTGCTGCCGGTCGTGGACACCGAGATTGGGTGTTTTATGAAGCCGGAGATGGCGTATGCGGCGAAGACAATTTGGGCGTGAGTTCAAGATCGAGGCGGTCCGCCTGGCCGCGTCGGCGCAGCCAGCCCAAGGACGACGGCCAGATGTCGACGTTCGCGCCGAATACGCTCGGCCGGGAGTTCCACGCCGAACGGCCCACCAGCGCTGGATCGCCGACTTCGCCTACATCTGGCCGCAGAGGGATGGCTTTACGTTGCAGCCGTCATCGACCTCTTCTCCCGCCGGGGGGTGGGCTGGTCGATGAAGGCCGCGATGACCGCCGGGCTCGTGACCGATGCGCTGATGATGACGATCTGGCGCCGGGAAAGCCGGATGCCCTGCTGCACCATTCGGACAGTAAATAGATCGAGGCCAGTTCCCGGGCGGTCTGTCTCAAATACCGATCGACCGTTTGGTAGGCTGGCGCCGCAAGGTGCCCCGTGCGGTCTGACCCGCATTCCGATCGACCCGCCAGTGTCTTTCCCTGGACCTGTCGGTGGGGAGACCATCGAATGTCGTTGCGCGCCACTTCCGGACATGGGGTGCCTGCCCGAAACCTGACATCAACCAAACGGCAACGAAAAGGCGCCTCACGATCCACGTGCTAAAAATAACGCGGGTGCGTTTTCCAGAACAGCGGCCGGTTTTTTTCCAAAACGCGATGGCGCGCCTCACGTCGCGTCGGTTGTCTTCGGCCCACCCGCCTCGCTCAACGAGCGGCGATATTCGCTGGGCAGTTGGCCAAAAGCTGCCTTGAACTTGCGGCCGAAATGGGTCATGTCCGAGAATCCCCAATTGTAAGCAATATCACTCACGGTCCGGTGCGATTGTGCAAGATCTTCGAGGGCTTTCCTACAGCGCGCCAGCCGCCTTTCCTGGATAATGCGCGAGATCGACGTGTTTTCATCTGACAGCGCAGCATTGGCGTACCGCACGCTCACACCGGCCGCCGCCGCGACCGATGCCAGATCTATCTTCGGATCAGGCAGGCGCGCTTCAATTGCGGCACGTACTTTCATACGGACCAGCGCACGCGCTGACGAGGCGCTCCTCCCGTTCATGCCCCCCGCTTTTTCCAGCGACAGTGTGATCAGTTCCAGCGTCTGGTTCCGAATGGTTTCTTGGGCCAATGGGTGCAAGCTGGCGACGAACGATGGCAGCATTGCCAGAAAACTCGAGGTCAATCCGACCTCGGCTTCAACCGGCCGAAGGGTGCGGGCAGTGATCGCTCGTAAGGAGCCCAAGTGCGCTTCCAGTTGTCGCCTCGGCACTTTGACTACCAGCAGTCGCGAACCGGCCGAGAACTCCCCCGTGTAGGGCAGGCACGGATCGAGGACTGTTATGTCTCCAGGATGAAGCAAGGCATCTCGCCCCTCCTGTTCCAGGATCAAACGACCCGCGGCTTGGCGGCAGATCAGGACTTCATCGGAATTCGCATTTGCAGCGTGTGCGGCGCTGTGAACGACCGTCATCGCCGCATTGCTGAATTCGACTAAGCCGAGGTCAGCGAGAGCGCTCGACCGAAGCTCTGCATGAAATTCCGGCAGGCAGCGCGGCTTTGAATCGTGATGGATCACGTTCTGGCACGCGACGCTATGCCAGTAGTCAAACCGGTTGCGACGAGGAACGTCCGCCGTCGAGAATATCAACTCCACTTCAGCCTCCTGACTGGCAACGACGGCCGATCATTAATGCCCGCAGAGCCGATCGCCCGGCGTACAAATCGACTAAGGTTCTTGAAATCACAAACATGGCTTCAGTTCGACATGAACGAGATTCACGAACCAGACTTGGATAAATCCGACCTCCAGAATGAGCAGCGTGGATGTGGCTATGATCACATCGCCCTCAAACCGGATTTGACGAGCCTGCTTGACCTATCGACAGATGGAGTGCTCGTTGGCGATCTTCGGGAAAGGGATTGTCCACTGATATATGTAAATCCGGCGTTTGAGCGTATAACTGGGTATACCGAGAGCGAAGCAATTGGAAAAAACTGTCGCTACCTTCAGGGACGAGATAGGCTTCAGCCCGAAATTAAATATCTTCGAGAAGCGATAGATAGCGGACGCAGCGTTTGCGTAACGCTTAGAAATTATCGAAAAGACGGAGAAATGTTTTGGAATGAACTTAGGATCGAACCAATCAATATTGTTGATGGCCGGCCTGCTCACTACCTTGGCCTGATGCGTGACGTAACAGTGCGGAAATGCGCCCTGGATCGCGTCGAACAAAATGCACGTCTCGATCATTTAACCGGCGCGCTCAATCGCAATGCGTTCGCGGATGAGCTCAATCGTCTTGCAGTGGTGAAATCAGAGTCTCTGCTGGTCGCCAAGCTCGATGTTGCCGGGTTTCATGATATCAACTCTGGCTATGGTTACGATGCCGGTGATGAGGTTTTGACACAAATTGCCAAGCGCATCCGGAGCGTGGGTTTCTCGATCGTTTCACGAACGGGATCCAATGAATTCGCGATCGCGCAGCCGCTAGGGCACCAAAATAACACCCCAGAAACGATCAATTTGATCCGCTCTGCTCTAGCGCCAGAATTCCTCGTAGCGGGAGCGACAATCAATATTCGCTTTGCCATTGGCTTTGTCGTCGGCCTTTCGACTTTGGACGCGACGAAGCTGATGCGCCAGGCCGACTCCGCCCTGCGACGCTCCAAGTCCAGCAACTTTCTCGAGGCGTCTGAGTTCAAAGCCGAGGATGAGATGCGCAGTCGCAATCGCATCCGGATGACCAGCGAGATGCAGCATGCGCTGACAAACGACGAATTCGGATTTCAATATCAGCCCAAGATTGATCTCTCGACAGGGGCCATCGCGGGGGCCGAGGCCTTGCTGCGCTGGCGCCACGGCCTATTCGGCACGCAGATGCCCGGTAGCTTCATCACCCATGCGGAGGACACGGGGCTTATCCTCGAGATTAGCAGGCGTGGTCTCCACG
Source organism: Allobosea sp. TAF32 (assembly GCF_052113585.1). Classification (NCBI taxonomy): domain Bacteria; kingdom Pseudomonadati; phylum Pseudomonadota; class Alphaproteobacteria; order Hyphomicrobiales; family Alloboseaceae; genus Allobosea; species Allobosea sp. TAF32. The sequence continues at coordinate 39,628 of NZ_JBFRDM010000013.1, forward strand.
CCGTAGCAGACTTCGCCGCCCGAATTAATCGAGCGCGCAGTCGTGCGCTCAACGTGTCAATCAACGTGTCAGCCATAGAGTTCAGGCATCGGGACATGCCTGGATTCGTGAACGAGGTTATTTCGGCGAGCGGCGTCGATCCTCGCTGGATCACGCTTGAGCTAACGGAGAGCAACATGGCGGAGAGCTCGCCCGCGATGATAGCTATCATGACGCGCCTGCGGGACCTTGGCGTTGGCCTCTCGATCGATGATTTTGGAACCGGATACGCCAATCTGCGCTATTTGGAGGAGTTTCCCATCACGGAACTCAAGATCGATCGCAGCTTCATCCGCGGACTTGAGCAGAGCCGATCGAAAACGATCATTATCGAAGCAATTGTTCGCCTGTCCAATGAGCTTGGTTTCCAGGTCGTTGCGGAAGGCATAGAGACGCCAGAGGAATGCGCGCGGCTGCAAGATCTGGGATGCCACTTGGGGCAGGGCTTCTTGTTCGGCAAGGCGATCGATCCGGAGGCTTTCGCAGAAGTCGTCGCGCAAGCGGTAGCATGAGCATTCGAGCCAAACCACGAGAGCGCAGAGTCCGAGAATGCCCCCCTTCGCGCGTTGGCATCGCGCCCAGACTGCCCCCGGAACCGGACATTCTTGAGTTCAGGAAATGGCGCCAGACCTCGAACACCCTTGGGAAGGCTTGCTACCTGGCAGGCCCGGTTGGCAACGCCGACACCAGCCCTGCAGGGGGAGGTCGGGCTTCATTTGCGAGCTAACGCGTGCCGATCCGAAGGCCGAATACCTTCGGGACCGCGGCGGCCACGCGCATCATGACGCCTGCCCGATCGCCACGCTCCTCTGCCTCCTCGCAACCGATAATACCCCAGCGCACGAGCCTACCGCCAACAGCTCTGAAGGGTTCGGGTGGCAATTTAGGGACGTCGCGCGTGCACAGGGGCAGCGTCGACCATTCATCCTTCACGCCTAGTACAAGCGAGGCCAAGCATTGTCCGCCCATGTAGCTCGGGTTGACGCCGTGGCCGGAGTAGCCTGCTCCATAGTGGATGCGTGCACCTGCCACTGTCCGGAAGAAAGGCAGCCGGTCGGACGAAACGTCGATGCCGCCGCCCCACACCTTTTCAACGGGGACATCAGCCAAACCAGGCAACAGCCTGCGCAGTCCTCTCTCGGCTCGCGCCGCCGAACCGCGGTCAGTGGTCAATGCAGGATTCCTGGTGTTTCCGGCGAAGCTGATCGGCCCGGAACCGGATCCCATCAGGATGCGGCCATCTACGGTCTTTCGGAAGTAGTGGACGAACATGCGTAAGTCCGCGAGCCCCTGGTCGAGGTTCCAGCCCATCGCAGCTAGCTTCTCGGGCGCCGGCGCGGTCATCAGCGCGTAAGACGAGAACACGCTGACATGCGGGCTTACCTCTGGGCGCTTCGCCAATTCGATGTTCGTCGCGAGGACGACTTCGCGAGCGATGATCTCGCCGGCCGGCGTAGAGATCCGGTTTGGCGAACCGGGGTCGAGCCCGGTCATCGGCGTGTTCTCGTAAATTGCGACGCCAGCCTCAATGGCAGCTTTCCGCAGCGCCCGCGCCAACCGAGCAGGATGCACGTTAGCGCCTTCCGGCAGGTATAGGCCACCGCGGAATACCGGCGAGCGGCAATAGTCGGCCACCTGCTCTGGCGTCAGCGCCTGCGCGCTGTCGGGCACGCCGAGACGCTTTGCCGTTCCGACATAAAGCTGGATCTTCGCATCCTGCGCAGGGGCAGCTGACACACGAACATTGCCCGACTCGCGCCACCAGACATCGCGCCCGGGAGCTGTAGCAAAGGCCCGTATCGCGTCCTGGGCACGCGTACCGGCTCGTGCAACAGCAAGTGCGCCATCAGCGCCGATGTTGGCCGCCATGCCGGCAAGCGAGGCCCAGTATCCATGGACCTTCCCACCATTCTTGCCGCTGGCGCCGGAGCCACAAAGAGAGGCCTCGATCAGCGCGATCGAGAGCTTCGGCGCGCGCTCGCGCAAAGCCAGAGCCGTCCAAAGCCCGGTGAACCCTCCGCCCACAATTGCGATGTCGACAGTGATCTGGCCGGAAAGCGAAGGCGAGGGCTTCTCGCCGCCCTCCGCGCGAAGCGCGTCGCTGAACCACCAGGAAGGATCCCCGGGGGAAACCGATGGATAGACGGATGGCTGCGACATGGCTGTGCACCGAATGGCGAGGCGAATTGAAGCGGAAGGTCGATGCCCTCCACCGTGCGACACGGCGAAGGGCTTATGAGCTCAGACGAGCGCCTGAACCTGGATTTCGACGAGGATGTCGTCGGCAGCCAGCTTCGACTCCACCGTGGCGCGAGCCGGGGGCTGCTTGGGGTCGACCCAGGCTTCCCATGCCGCGTTCATTTCATTGAAGGTGCTGACGTCCTTGAGCCAGATGTTGGCGACAACGATGCGCGTTTTGTCGGTGCCGGCCATCGCCAGGTAGTTGTCGATCTGGGCGAGGATGTCGGCGGTCTGTTCCTTGACGCCGCCGCTGCGGTCCTTGGCGGTCAGGCCGGACAGGAAAGCGAACCCGTTCGCAACCAGCACCTTGCTGAGGCGGCCGGTGACTTCGTGACGCGTAATCATGATTCCTCGTGACAGTTTAGAAGAATGGGCAGCCTCACGCGGCCCGACGCTATCGCCCTAAAGGTGCGATTCTCGGATGTTGATGATCCAAATCAGCCTTGCCTCACTGCCCGAGCGGTTGGTGAGGTAGTGTGGGATCGTGCTCGGAAACTGGAAGCTGTCGCCTTCTGCGAGCTGAAAGACTTCTTCTCCCACCGTCAGATCGACGTTGCCCGACGTCACGTAGCCGGCCTTGTCGCCCGGCCCAGTGAGCACATCCATGCTCTGGGCTCCGGGCGGCACAGTGAGGATCATGAAGCGGAGCTGATTGTTGTCGCGGGGCGAAAGCAGTTCTTTGGTGAAATGGCTCCCGCCGACGACGATCTTAGGTCGCTCGCCAGGACGTCGAACATAGGGGTTCTCGCGCGGAGCTTCGGCCTCGCTCTCAAGGAATGACCACAGCGTCACGCCAAGCGCGGCACGAAGCTTCTGCAATGTGCTGATTGAGGGGTTAGTTGCACCGCGCTCGATCTGGCTGATGCTGCCTGCCGAAACCCCAGCCTTCGCCGCCATCTCAAGAATGGTCATGCCACGCTCCGTGCGCAGAGCGCGAAGGCGGCGGCCGATCCTTTGATTTTCCAACTGCTCTTCGGTCTCGGATTCGAGGCTTTCGGCAGTCTGAATGGCATCCGACATGGGGGCTCACGGCTAAGAGTGATCAGAAGACGATATGATGAGGAGTGAACGGGCGCAACCATTATACTGAATTTATGCGACCTAGCGATTAAAGCTGTTTGGTATCATCACTTTAGAAATAATTCGGTCGCCTCACCGCCGCTGCGCCGCCCAGAATATGCTTGACGCCAGGCATCGATGATGAAAATTTTCGTCCAAAGTGAACCAGGTCGACAACGTTTTGGCCACTAGGTTCAGTATTCTGATGCTCGATCATCAGCCGGAAGCGACCGCCGGGCGCTTTGGAAGGGGAGATAAAAATATGACGATCAACCGGGCTGGCTGGCCATTTGACCTCAATCGCCGTGATCTATTCGGGCTTGGCGCCGGAGCACTCGCTGCTGCCACTAGCTTCGGCGCGCAGGCTCAGACTTCAGGCAAGCCCAATCCCCCGCCTCCCGCGAAGCCGAAAGGGGTGGTCGTCGTCGGCCTTTCGCAGGAGCCAGTCGCGTTCAATCCTCTGATGCCTGGCGTGGAAGTCGACGAGGTGGTCTGGACGAGCGTGTTCAACTCGCTCTGGGTCGCAGAGCCGGATGGCAGCCTCAAGCCGGATCTTGCGGTCGAAGTTCCGAGCGAAGCGAATGGCGGCATTGCTGAGGGCGGTCTCGCCTGGACGGTGAAACTACGCAATGACGTAAAGTGGCACGATGGCACGCCGTTTACCGCCGAGGACGTCAAGTACTCGCTCGAACTGATCAACACTCCCGGCTTCAAGGCCCGCACGCGCGTCGGCCACGCCTTCGTGAAGGACATCGTGGTCAAGGGGCCGCACGAGATCGCCTGGCGAATGGAGAAAGCCTACGCGCCATACCTGGCGATGCTCGCCAACACGCACATCGTGCCCAAGCATATTCTCGGGAAGGCAGGGGATCCGAACACGGCGGCGTTCAACAACGCCCCCGTAGGAACCGGCCCTTTTCGCTGGGGCACGCGCCAACCCGGCGACAACATCACGCTCGTCGCAAACGAGAGTTATCACCGCGACGGACCCTATCTCGAAAAGGCCGTACTGAAATACGTACCGGACATGACGGCGCTCTACGCCCAGTTCCGCACCGGTCAGGTCGACCTCGTCATCATCTCGGGCATTCCCGCCAACTTCTACCAGGAGGCGATCAAGCTTCCGGGGCGAAACGTGGCGGTCGCGCCCAGCGGCAACCTCGAAATCATCATGCCGAACCTCGGCAACAAGGCCTTTGCCGAGAAAGCAGTGCGCCAGGCGCTCTATGCTGCGATGGACAAGCAGGCGATCATCGACGCGATCTATTACGGCGTTCCCAAGCCGACAGAGTCCTTCGCGCCGCGGGAGTCCTGGGCGTTCAATCCGAGCCTGCCGACTCAAAAGCGCGACCTCGACAGGGCCAACAAGCTTCTCGATGACGCGGGTTGGAAACGTTCCGGTTCGGGCACGCGAATGAAGAATGGCGTGCCGCTCGAATTCGCCGTCTCGACGACGACGGGCAATCAGCTCCGTGAACAGTGCCAGCAGCTCATGCAGCAGGACTGGCAGCAAATCGGCGCCAAGATGACCATCAACAATATGCCGGCGGCAGTGATCTGGGGCGAGTTCTACGTTCGCTCGAAATTCGAGTCCTTGCTGGTCGGGACGACCTTCCGGACGGGCGTCGATCCCGACCCGGCCTCGCGTTTCGCTTCCGACGCTATCCCGGTTAAGGGCGGCAGCGGCGGCAACTACATGCAGTGGGAGAACGCCGAGGCCGACGCGCTGATGAAGCAAGGGCAGGAAACCTTCGACCAAGAGAAGCGCAAAGCAATCTACCTGAAGCTTCAGGAGATCGTCCGCGAGGAGCTGCCGATCCTGCCGATCTTCCAGTACGCGCCGATCGAGGGCGTCAAGGAAGGCCTCATCGGCTATCGCCCCAACATCAACCAACGCCAGAACGCCTGGAACATGGGCAACTGGTACTGGGCGAAATGACCTAATGAGCAAAGCTGGGAGAGCGGTGTCTTGATCGGATTTCTCATCCGTCGACTGGGCCAATCGCTATTGCTGCTGCTCATCGTCTCGATGATCGGCTTCGCGATCTTGCATCTGGCGCCCGGTGGCCCGCTGTCCCAGTTCGCCGCGGGCGGCGACATGACCCAGGCCGATCTGGACCGGATCGCGGAACAGCTCGGCCTGAACCGGCCGTTGCCGATCCAGTACATCGAGTGGCTCTGGCGCATGCTGAGCGGCGATTGGGGCCGCTCCTATCGCGATCAGCAGCCGGTACTGCACGTCATCACATCGCATCTGGGAGCGACCTTCGAACTGATGCTGACCTCGACGCTGCTCGCCATGGCGATCGGCGCCTGGGTCGGCATCCTCGGGGCGATCAAGCGCTATTCGCTCTTCGACGCGATGGCGACCGTCGGGGCGATGGTCGCCCTCTCGATCCCGACCTTCTGGTTCGGCCTCGTCGTGATCTACGTCTTTTCTGTCGGTCTCGGCTGGCTCCCGGCCGGCAACCGCTACACGGTCGGCGACGGCTCTCTGCTCAACCAGGTGCATCACCTGATCGGGCCCTGCATCGTGCTGGCCCTGGTTTCAACGGCGGTCTGGAGCCGATACATGCGCTCCTCGATGCTGGATGTCGTCAACCAGGACTACATCCGCACGGCTCGTGCTAAAGGCGTTCCCGAGCGTCAGATCCTGGTGCGGCACGCACTCCGGAACGCGTTGCTCCCGATGATCACCATCACCGGTCTGCACGTTCCAACGTTGCTATCAGGCGCCCTGGTGACGGAAACCGTGTTTGCCTGGCCTGGCATGGGGCGCCTTTTCCTCGATTCCATCAGCTATCGCGACTACCCCGTCGTGATGGGCATTCTGATGTTCTCAGCGGTTCTGGTGCTCCTGGGCTCATTGATCGCCGATCTGCTTTACGGGGTCGCTGACCCACGTATTTCCGGGAGCCGGTGATGAGCGGCGCGCCATTCGTGAGCGAGGTTTCGCTCGGCCCGGCCCCGGGTTTCTGGACCAGCCCTGGTTTCCGGCGGTTCCGTCGTCACAAGCTGGCCGTCTTCGGTACCCTCACGATCGTCTTGCTGACGCTCGCCTGCGTGTTCGGTCCCATGCTTCTGCCTTATACGGACACCTTCATCGACATTCGCTCGCGCTTCGCAGTGCCTTTCTCAGGTCCGCACATTCTGGGAACCGACCCGCTCGGTCGCGACATTCTCGCCCGTCTCCTGATGGCAGGCCGCATCTCGCTCGCGGTCGGCTTCTCCGCCATGCTCATCGCAATGTGCATCGGCATTGTCGTCGGAATGGTCGCCGGCTTCTATGAGGGGGCCGTTGGCGCAGTCCTCATGCGCTTCGTCGACGCGATGCTGTGCTTTCCGTCGATCTTCCTGCTGCTGGCGATCTCGGCGCTGGTCTCGCCTTCTGTGCCGTCGATCGTGATCCTGATTGCCATGACATCCTGGATGGAGGTCGCGCGCGTCGTCGAGGCTCAGATCCGATCCCTCAAGACCCGCGAGTTCGCCCAGGCTGCTGTCTCGTTCGGCGCCAGTAGCCGGCGCATCATGCTGCGGGAGTTGCTGCCCAATGCCGTGGCGCCCATCGTCGTTGCAGCCACGCTGAATGTCGCACACGCGATCCTTGCCGAGAGCTATATCTCGTTTCTGGGCTTCGGCATCCAGCCGCCGACTCCGAGTTGGGGTAACATGCTTGAAAGCGCACAGAGCTATCTGACCAGCGCCCCTTGGCTCGCGATCATCCCCGGTGCCGCAATCACGCTCGCGGTGACATCGTTCAATTTTATTGGCGACGGACTACGGGACGCTTTGGATCCGAAACTTTAAGTTCGAACTCGCGCGGCCTGCCGACGCGGCTAACGTCCGCTTTCCAGCGGCAGCCAATGTCAGGAAGCGGCGCAGCGTCGACATGACTTAAGCACGACCCCTCTTCCGATGCTGTCGCGGTGCAACGCCGAAGCGCCTCAGACGTACGGGTCGATGATCGAATCCTCGTCGAGACAATCATCCGTCATTCCTTCCAGGGAAAGACGGACTGCTTCGGTCTCCTCTGCAGGCCAGCATTCGCCGCAGCTGCAGCAAAGACACCACGAGCGAGCAACTGCCACCAATCCTCGCTGGCAACTGCCAATGCCGCTAGGAGCTAGCCAGCACTCAGCGCCAAGAGCCGACTTCAACTCAGCGCCAGGAAGCGGACTATGCACGTGCTAGCAGCGCAGCGGAAAGCTCCCCCGCTCGCCGCGCTGCTAGACCGAAGAAAGTAGGTAGGACCTGTCCGCGCTCATCTCAAATTGCATCATTCAGCCTTTGCCGTGGCTCTCGCGACCACTCTGCCAACCCGTTCGGCGAAACCGCTCGCATCGGCGGGGGGCTCGCCATCGAGCACGCGGGCGGTGTCGAGGAGAAGATGAGCGATGTCAGCGCGCAGGGCACCATCTTCGATAGACGCGACGGCCGAGACCATCGCATGGCGCGGGTTGACCTCGAGTATCGGCTTGGCCGCGCTTTCGACACGGCCCGCGGCGCTGAGCAGGCGTTCGAATTGGCGATCCGGCCCCTTGTCCGACGCAACAAGGCAGACCGCGCTCTCGGTCAATCGGTCTGAGGATCGGACATCCGCGACCTCCTCGGCCAGAATCTCCTTCATCGACGTGAGAAGAGAGGTGATCTTCTCATTCGTTTCTGCGGAAGGAGGCGCCGCGCCGTCGAGCAGCGGGATGAGACCGAGATCGGCGGCACCTTGCGTCACCGACTTGAACGGCTTGCCTTCGAAATCCGGCGCGGCCGACGCCCAGAAGCTGTCGATCGGATCGGAGAGAAGCAGCACCTCGATACCGCGCGCCCGGAAGCCTTCGAGCTGCGGGGAGCTGGCGATCCGGGAGGCATTGTCGCCGGCGATGTAATAGATCGCCGTCTGGTTCTCTTTCAGCGCACCGACATAGTCCTTCAGACTACGCCAGCTTTCACCTGAAGCCGTCGTGCGGAAGCGCGCGAGGCTTAGAATTTGATCCCGGCGAGCGAAATCCTCATAGAGCCCTTCCTTGATGACGAAGCCGAAATTTTCCCAGATCAGCCGGAACGTGTCCGGATCCTGCTCGGCCAGCTTCGCGAGATCGGAGAGGACACGGTTGGTGACGCCCTTTTTGATCGCGCCGAGCAGCGGGCTGTCCTGGATCATCTCGCGGGAGACGTTGAGCGGCAGGTCGGCGGTGTCGACGATGCCGCGTACGAAGCGCAGGTAGCGCGGCAGGAGTTCGGCCTCCTCCGTGATGAAGACGCGCTTCACATAGAGCTTGATCCGCCCCTTGCGGTCGGCGTCGAAGAGGTTAAAGGGGCGCGCACCCGGGACGAAGGCCAGCGCTGTATATTCGTGCAGGCCTTCAGCGCGAAAATGGATCGTAGCGGCCGGCTCGTCATATTGCCCCGCAACGCTGCGGTAGAAATCGGCGTATTCGTCCTTGGTGATCTCGCTCTTGGGCTTGGTCCAAAGCGCGGCCCCGTCGGAGAGGGCGACGGCGTCTGCTCCCGGCTCCGTAATGAGTGAAATCGGGATGGGCACATGGCCGGACTGTTCTTTGACGATGCGCTCCAGCGTCCAGCGCTCGGCATTAGGACTTGGCATCCTCCATCAGGTGAAGCGTCACGCGCGTCCCGCGAGACGGAGCCTCGTCCAGCGCCGCTGGCGCCACCGTGAACTCGCCCTTGCCGTCCGAGGACCAGGTCCAGGCTTCGGCGCTGTCGGCCCGGCGGCTGACGACCTCGACCTTCGCGGCGACCATGAAGGCGGAATAGAAGCCGACGCCGAACTGGCCGATGAGCTGCGCGCCGTCCTTGCCATCGGCGGTCGCGACCCGCTCCATGAAGCTACGCGTGCCGGAACGGGCGATCGTGCCGAGGGCCTCGATCATCTCGTCATGGCTCATGCCGATGCCGTTGTCGGCAATGGTCAGCTTGCCGGCCTCCGGTTCGGCCGAGATGGTGATCGCAAGCTTAGGCTCTTCTCCCAGAAGCTCGGGCTTGCCGATCGCTTCGTAGCGCAGCTTCTCGCAAGCGTCGGCTGCGTTCGAGATCAGCTCGCGCAGGAAAACGTCCCGGTCGGAATAGACCGAATGCACCATCATATGGAGCAGGCGAGAGACGTCGGCTTCGAAGCTGCGATGCTCGGCTGTGGTGGCGGTCGTTGTCATCGGGGTTTCTCGAAGAGACGGGGCGGCAGGGAGTTCCTGGCAGAGAGCGATATCCCGCGGAAACGCGGCAAGCTAGCCGGTCGGGGCGACGATTGGGAGCGGAACTCATCGGCTCCCCGACGCTTGTCGGTTGGAAAGCGTCCTGATCAGAGCAAGTATGGCGTTCAACCGCGCGGTCGCGAACTCGCCCGCGCCGGGCAATTGGGCCTCGACATGGGCGGCGACGGTCTGCCAACTTGCCGATCCATCCCGTGTCATGACGGCCAAGAGGTTATCCTTCAATCCATATGTCGCGCTTTCGGCGTTGGTGATGAGAGCCTTGAAGTGGTCGGAAGGGGCGATGTCCTTAGGTTGCTGCGGGCCGTCGGTCATGTCGGATGCCAGATGCGATTGAGACGAATGCAGGGGCTTTCCCGGGGGGCTCTCGACTAGGCTTTCTCGCGAAACCGATCGATCGCACGCTCTGCGAGATCATCCTCGTCGAGCGCCAGAGGAACCAGCGAAGCAACGATATATGCGAGGTTGTTTCGCTCGTGTTCGCGAGAGCCTTCCGGAAGCGACGGCTTGAGTTCGGCCCATGCCTTTTCGAGTGCGGCCTCGGCACGGGCCAGATCGACGGGATCGGTCAACGTTGAAAAGGGCATGGCTTTGCCTCGGCGTGCCGGGAGATCGCGGCGCTGGAAGAGGGCGCCGCCGAAGCGGCGCCCTCCATGCTCAATAGTCCATGCCACCGGCGGGCATGGCCGGCGCCGGATCCTTCTTCGGCGCCTCGGCGTTCATCGCCTCGGTGGTGATCAGCAAGCCCGCGACCGATGCCGCATCCTGGATCGCCGTGCGCACGACCTTGGTCGGGTCGATGATGCCGGCTTTGACCAGATCGCCATACTCGCCGGTCTGGGCATCGTAGCCCCAGGCGTAATCCGTAGACTCCAGCAGCTTGCCGACCACGACCGCGCCATCCCCGCCGGCATTCTCGACGATCTGGCGGGCCGGGGCAGTGATCGCCTTGCGGACGATCTCGATGCCGGTCTTCTGGTCTTCATTGCTGGGCACGACACCTTCGAGCGCCTTGACCGCGCGCAGGAGCGCGACGCCGCCGCCGGGCAGAATGCCTTCTTCCACCGCAGCGCGGGTCGCGTTCAGGGCATCGTCGACGCGATCCTTCTTCTCCTTGACCTCGACCTCGGTCGCGCCGCCGACGCGGATCACCGCGACGCCGCCGGCGAGCTTGGCCAGACGCTCCTGCAGCTTTTCGCGGTCGTAGTCCGAGGTGGTATCCTCGATCTGGGCCTTGATCTGGGCTACGCGGGCGTCGATCTCGACCTTCGCACCGGCCCCGTCAACGATGGTCGTGTTCTCCTTCTCGATGCGGACCTTCTTGGCCCGGCCGAGCATGTCGAGTGTGACGGTCTCCAGCTTGATGCCGAGATCCTCGCTGATCGCGGTGCCGCCGGTCAGGATCGCGATGTCCTCCAGCATGGCCTTGCGGCGGTCGCCGAAACCCGGAGCCTTGACGGCAGCGATCTTGAGGCCGCCGCGGAGCTTGTTGACGACGAGCGTGGCCAGGGCCTCGCCCTCGACATCCTCCGCCACGATCAGCAGCGGCTTGCCAGTCTGCACCACCGCTTCCAGTAGCGGCAGCATCGTCTGGAGTCCCGAGAGCTTCTTCTCGTGGATCAGGATGTAGGGGTCTTCCAGTTCCGCGACCATCTTCTCCGTGTTGGTCACGAAGTAAGGCGAGAGATAGCCGCGATCGAACTGCATGCCTTCGACGACGTCGAGCTCGGTCTCGGCTGTCTTGGCTTCCTCGACGGTGATGACACCCTCGCTGCCGACCTTCTTCATCGCCTCGGCGATCATCTCGCCGATCGTCCGGTCGCCATTGGCGGAGATGGTACCGACCTGCGCGACCTCCTCCGAACCGGTGATGGTCTTCGAGTGCTCGCCGAGCGACTTCGTAATCGCTTCGACGGCTAAATCGATGCCGCGCTTCAGGTCCATCGGATTGATGCCGGCGGCCACCGCCTTGGCGCCTTCGCGAACGATCGCCTGGGCGAGCACGGTCGCCGTCGTCGTGCCGTCGCCAGCCGCGTCGTTCTGCTTCGATGCCACCTCGCGGACCATCTGGGCGCCCATGTTTTCGAACTTGTCGGAAAGCTCGATCTCCTTGGCGACGGTGACGCCGTCCTTTGTGATCCGAGGCGCCCCGAACGACTTCTCGATCACGACGTTGCGGCCCTTGGGACCCAGCGTGACCTTCACGGCATTCGCCAGCGTGTCGACGCCGCGCAGCATCCGCTCGCGCGCGTCCTGCGAAAACTTCACGTCCTTCGCAGCCATGATTCCTCACTCCTTCAGACTTGAGGTTTCAGGTTGATGATGGGGATGAGGCCCCGTCAGGCGGCCTTCTTGAGGGCGGCAGTCGTCTCGACGACGCCCATGATGTCGGATTCCTTCATGATCAGAAGGTCCTGGCCATCGATCTTGACCTCGGTGCCGCTCCATTTGCCGAAGAGCACGCGGTCGCCGACCTTGACGTCGGGCGGCACGAGCTTGCCGGTCTCGTCGCGTGCGCCGGCGCCGACGGCGACGACCTCGCCCTCCTGCGGCTTCTCCTTGGCGGTGTCGGGGATGATGATCCCGCCCTTGGTCTTCTCCTCGGCGTCGATGCGCTTCACGACGACGCGGTCATGCAGTGGCCGAAACTTCATGAGTTCCTCCGGTTTCCATGTCGGTCACATGTCAAAGCGGGTCGGCCCTGTTCGGGTCTCGCGGCGAGGTTCCGCGCGCCCCTGAGGCGCCGTGCCCGCGCGATGATTTGGGTTGCCCGATTTTTGCCTTCAAGAGGCCGGCAGCACTTTTTTTGATTGAGTGCTAATAGGCTGAAAAGGCAGCGCAAACGCAACTTTTTGGCTTGCCAAGGCGTTGGAAACGCGCTGCCATCGGGACAGTGAAACCTGGGAGCTGAAAGGAATGGTTTCGACAGACTTCGCCCGCCAGATCGCCGGCTACGGATTGACCACCGCCGGGATCCTATACCGCTTGCCCGACCACCCTTCGATCCTGCAGGAGTACATCTGGCAGGACTACGACCTCGCCCCGCGCTTCCCCGAGCTCAACAAGTTCCTCGCCTTCTGGCAGACCAAGCTCGACGGCAAGCTGTTCCGCATCACCGTCGCGCACAAGGACCTGATCGGCCCGGCCGACCTCAGTGCGGTCAGCGGCGAATTCCGGCTCCAGTAGCGACGAGTTGCGCTTCGTCCCGATCGATCGCTGCAAGGGCTTGATCTGAGCAAAACCCTCACCAGAATCAGGGAGCCGCCGATCATGACAATCGGCTCGATGCGGGCGGCAATCAACCAAACCGGATCCATGTTGCTTCCAGGAGGATATGGCTATGGCAACCTTGGCAATCGCTCCTCGTTCGGGGAGGACTGCATGATGACATCAGACGACTTCGAGAGGCCGGTCGTGATCCTGACCGGGCTCGGGTATCCGGCGGCAATCGCCTCTGCGATGGAGGCCTACATGTTCCTGGCCGACTTGCCGATCAGCAGGCGAGATGCGGTCCACGGCTTTGCGCTGAAGGCTTGCCTGGCGGCGATCCGCGGCGAGATTGAACCGGATACGGCGCGCGGCTTGTTCGCGTCATGGGCGGAAAAGCACGAGCTTCTCGCGCCAGACGTCGCCGCATTCGCCGGCAGCCGGAGGGAAGGCTCGCGCGGCCACGCCTGATTAAGGGCTCGACCTCGCTTTAGCGAGGCCGGGCTCTTCGTAAGCTGGGTCTCCGCAGGCGCCCGCCGGTTTGTGTACGCCATGCGCCGATACCGTTCTCTAACGGGTCAAGGTCTGGCAGCTTTGTCATGAGCGGTTGATGCCGTTGGGTGCCTGCGTTCTCTGCGTACTCTTTGGCACTCGATGAGGTCAGCTGGGCGCAAATTGGCTTAGTTGAAAGCGCAGTCGGCCGACATTGGGCAGCGGCATGCTACGGAATCGGCGCCATCATCTGCTCCCTCCCTCGGACGTCGCTCCTTGGGAGCTCGTAGCGACTTAGCCTCGACATCGACGATGACGGCATGGTCGAGATCGATCAGATAGTTGGTGCATAGGCGAACCGTCCATTGCGCCGGCGGATCGGAGCGCGGAACTTCGGCCTGGCCCCGTTGGCCGCTCCCCAGGCGGCCTCATCGAGCGTGCCGAGATACTCGCGTACCGAGCGGCGCGACCGGGCGAGATCGTCCCAGTCAACAGGCTGGGAAGCCTCGGCCGAGCCTTGCTTGTTCGTGTCGGCTCGGATCAGCCCTTCCGCGATGCAGCGCGGGACGGTCTTCTCGAACAGCTCGTTTAGGAGATCGTTCTCACGAAAGCGGCCATGCCGGTTCTTCGAGAAAGTTCGAGTGGTCGGGAACATCGCCCTCCAGCCCAAGTCGCCAAAACCAGCGATAGGCCAGGTTCAGATGGACCTCGTCACAGAGCCGACGCTCCGAGCGGATCCCGAAGCAGTGCCGATGAGCAGCATCCGGATCATCGGCTCGGGATCGACCGAAGGCCGGCCCATCTCGCTGTAGAACGGGCGCAGATGCGCGCGAATCTCCGAAAGTTCGACGAAGCGATCGATAGCGCGCACCCAATGCTCACGCGGCGTAAAACAGAGCTTCTTGCGCCACCCGCCGCTCGCCCCTCGTCGCGCCGCCCTCCGTTAGGACGACTGAATCAGGATTTCACAGCGGCAGCAAAGCCACCATTCCAAGTTTGCCGAAAGCGACAATTCCTGAGACGATGACAGCATGACGGCAAGAGGATGATCACCTGCGTACGTGAGGGTCAATCGCGGGGGGGCCTCTGATTTTCTTGAGCAGCCCCGCTTAGCCGGAATTGGCCGGCGCCATCGCAGCCTGCGTCAGAAGCCACCACGTAGACCGACTGGCTGCTGCGGGCTGGCATATCGCCATATCCCAGTCAGCGCTTCTCGAGGAATATCCACGTGCGGGTCATCATCTTCGCGCCTTCCGACGTTCACTCGCTGGAACTCGCGGGCTTGATGGACGTGTTTGCCGAAGCGAACGCGCGTGTTGCCGAAGGTTTCTACGAGGTCGGTATCGTTGCGGAAGAAAACCGCCCGCTCCGCTGCGGGTCGGGACTGAGAGTTTTGCCGGACTCAGACTACCTTATGTGTCCGAAGGATCCCGACACCCTTCTTGTGGCTGGAAGCGTGGGCATACCCAATGCCCCCGGCAAGGGCATGATCGACTGGCTCTCACGCGCAGCCCCGCAGACGCGACGTTACGGCTCGGTCTGCACGGGAGCTTTCCTGCTTGGTGACGCAGGACTTCTCGGCGGACGCCACGTCGCAACGCACTGGCAGTATGCGCCTCTCCTCGCCCAACGCTTCCCAGAAGCGAAGGTGGACGGAGACCGGGTCTTCATCCGGGATGGCCCCATGGTCACGTCCGCCGGATCGAGCGCGGCGATCGATCTCGGCCTTTCGCTCGTCGAAGAGGATCTTGGCCGGGACGTTGCGCTTTATGTCGCCCGCCGTCTGGTTGTGTTTCTGAAGAGGCCGGGGGATCAGTCTCAATTCAGCATGCATCTGGCGGCGCAAGGTGTCGACCGCAGTCGCCTCTACAAGGTCCAGCAGTATATCCTGAACCACCCGGCTGCTGATCTGTCCGTCAACGCCTTGGCGAAGATCGCGGCAATGAGCCCGCGCAACTTCACGCGGGTCTTCACCCAGGAAGTGGGAACCTCGCCGGCCGAGTATGTCGATCTCACACGGATCGATGTCGCGCGCTTTCTGCTCGAAGGCAGCCGATTATCGATCGATTCTATCGCCGCGAAATGCGGTTTCGGCTCGGCGCGGGCGATGCGTCGCGCCTTTCTTGCGCATCTCGGAGCGATGCCCTCGGACTACCGCGATCGGTTCCGGACATCTGGAGACGGGTCAAGACCCACTATGTCCGAAATCGGCTGACGGTTGTCTCGAAACCGCCGTGCCCGCGGATTGCCCGGCTACGGGCAACAGCGCCATTGCTTGGGTATGAAGGAGTTCAAGGGACTGAAGCCGTTGGAGTTCATGAAGTTCGCGCCGGGACCCTGCGCTGGGAATGGGGATCTCGGCTCGGACGCGCTGCTCCGCTCGATTCTGCCGCCGCTCGTCGAGGAATTCTCCGACGGTGTGGCGATCGCCCGGGTTTCCGGGGGGAACGGACCGCTTCTCTACGTCAACCGGGCCTTCGAACGTCTAACGGGGTATGCGCGTCTCGAAGTGCTCGGGAAGGATTGCCGGTATCTACAGGGCAATGAACGCCATCAACCGGAAGTCGCCCGCATCGGAGAGGCCATCAGGGCCACCGAACCGGTGGACGTCACGCTTCGCAATCATCGTAAAGACGGGTCGGTCTTCTGGAACAACCTCAGCCTTAGACCTTTCACCGTCGGTGGCGAACTGCTCTACCTTGGTATTCTTCGCGACGTGTCGGCGACGCGCCAGACAGAGATCGCCCTCGATCGCGCTGCAAACCTCGACGTTGCAACAGGCTGCCTCAACCGTCAGTCGTTCATCGTTAGCGTAGAAAGGCACTTCGCGACATGTGCCGGCCCAGTGCTGTTCGTGAAGTGCGACATCATCGGCTTCCACGACATCAACGCCGGGTACGGCTATGACGTCGGGGACGCCCTGCTGATGGAAACCGGCCGCCGGCTGCGCGGGACCGGGGCTGCTCTGGTCGCTCGGATCGGCGCCAACGAATTCGTCCTCGCCTTCGAACTGACCGATGAGGCCAGCGGGCCACCGATCGTGGCCGAGGTTTGGGCCGCTCTCGCCCCCGATTTTGTGATCCCTGGGGCACATGTTTCCCTGCGTTTCGCCATCGGCTATGCGCTCGGCCAACCCGACGGCAACTTGATCACCTTGATCCGGAATGCCGGCGCAGCGCTGCACGCGGCAAAGGCAGCTCCGCTGAGCGGGCCTCGCCGGTTTCAGCACGCCGATGAAGAGGAGGCGCGCAATCGGGTCCGAATGACCCGCGAGTTGAGAGCCTCTCTCGCAAAAGATGAGTTCATCCATCACTTCCAGCCCCAGGTCGATCTCGCGACAGGCCAATACGTAGGTGCGGAAGCCTTGATAAGGTGGAATCATCCCCTGTTTGGTATCGTCCCGCCAGGCCGATTCATCGAAGCGGCGGAGCGCAGCGGCGTGTTGCTCGACCTCGGCGAACGTGGGCTTGCCGCCGTTGCCGCCTTTGCGCGCAGGATCAACGAACACCGGGATAAACCGCTGCGCTTTTCCGTGAATGTGTCCGCGACCGAGTTTTTGCATCGCGACATGGCGGAAGTTGTCGACCGTGTTTTACGACAGTCCGGCGTCCGGCCGGACTTGCTGACACTCGAAATCACCGAAAGTATGTTTCTCAATGACACGCCCGGCGTGCTGGAGACGTTCCGCCGGCTGCGGAATCTCGGCGTCGGCCTCTCCGTCGATGATTTCGGGACCGGATATTCCAACCTTCGGTCCCTTGAGGCGTTTCCTGTGACCGAGATCAAGATCGACCGGAGCTTTGTCGGAGGCCTGACCGCCAGCCCTTCGAAGACGGTCATCGTCCGGGCCATCATTGACTTGGGGCGCGCCCTTGGACTCACCGTCGTAGCGGAGGGCGTAGAGACGGAAGCTCAGCGAGTGCTGTTGAAGGGCATGGGCTGTCCAATCGGCCAGGGCTTTTTATTCGGTCGCCCTGAGGGCGGCGAAGGTTTTGCCGCGAACCTGCGTCGGGAATCTCCCGACGACTCGACACATCGCGCAATGAGCGATGGCTCCTTTCGAGCCAAGACATCATTCGGCTCTCTGGGCACCCTTCATTCCCCACGCGGCGACAAATCCTGACGGAGCGCGCCAGGAGTAGACGTTGGCATGCTGCCCGAAACCGGACGTCAGCGCGGACCAGCCAATGCCTCCGAAAGGCAGCCTACAGCCACCAGTGTTGTGCGAAGAGCGTCTTCAAGTGGCGTGTGCGGCTCGGGGCCGATCGTCTCGATGAGGCTCTGGTTGTCGAGGCGCACGCCGTGTGTCCAGAAGGGGCGCATCTCGAACAGTTCGCGCATCGTGACATCGAACAGGCCCGCGATGGGAAGCACTGGCCACGGGAAGGGCCAGATCCGCGCCGAAGTCCTCCCTGCTGCGCGAAGTACCGCCCGAGCGAAGGAGCGGCCGTCGGCATCCCAGTACCCCGCGAAGTGGTAACGCGCGAAGGGCGGCAGCATGTCCTGCCGATGGAGAAGCCGCGCGAAGGTCTCCGCAACGTCCGGCAGATAGGCCCAGGCATGCCCGGCACCGCGGCGCGAGGGTGTCATCACGCGATTGACCGGCTTGCCGGGCTGGATCATCCCCTGCGAGAGCCAACTGTTGCCGGGTCGAGGTCCGAAGAAGTCGCCAGCGCGCAGAATGAGCGCTCGCAGCCCGGGCGTCCTCCGCATCCGTTCCTCCATCTCGCGCCGGATCGCACCCTTGCGGGTCTGGGGCCGCTGCGGCGCATCCGGATAGGCGACCGGCATTTCGGCCGGATCATAGTTGTAGATCGTGCCCGGCAGGGCCAGCCGCGCGCCGTTGGCGAGGGCGGCGGCGATGCTGTTGTCGAGCATCGGCATGACCAACTTGTCCCAGTCACGATAGCCGGGCGGGTTTACGGCATGCACGATGGCCTCGACACCCTCGGCGGCCGCGAGAACGGTGGCCGGATCCAGCGCGTCGCCGACCCGCCAGTCGATCCCGTCGCCCTGACGGGGCGTGCGGCTGAGGCCGCGCGCTTCCCAACCGTGGGCGATCAGGGCCCGGGCCGTCTCGCCGCCGATCCCACCGCTTGCGCCGAGTACCAAAACCTTCCGCATGGGTCATCTCCCTTCGAGTTCCGGGAGAGAGATGCGCAGTCTGAGGTCGGAAGGAAATTGCCGAACTTTGACGGTCAGCCTATCATAGTTTGATGAGCTGGGATGACGTGCAAGCCTTTCTCGCCGTGTTTCGAGAAGGCAGTTTGACGGGGGGAGCCCGAGCGCTCGCGCTCGCTCAACCGACTGTACGACACAGGATCGAGGCGTTGGAGCGCCAGGTCGGCACGGCACTTTTCACCCGAACTCCTACAGGCCTGACGCCAACGGAGACCGCTTTGACGCTGTTTGGCCATGCTGAGGCGATGAGCTATGCAGCAGAAGCCCTGCTGCGCACCGCATCCGGCTCAGCCCGTGAGATAGCCGGCGTGGTGCGAGTCTCCGCCAGTGAGGTGATCGCGATTGAGGTGCTGCCACCTATCGTCGCCCGGTTGCGCGTGGCCTATCCGGAGCTGGTCATCGCGTTAAGCCCGAGTAACCGCAACGAGGACGTGCTGCGGCGAGAGGCCGACATCGCCGTGCGGATGGCGCCGCCGGCGCAGGACGGCCTGGTCGCCCGTCGCATTGGGGCCATCGCGATCGGCTTGCACGCTCACCGCGACTATCTGGACCGGACCGGATGGCCACGCGACCTCGCCGATGTGATCGCGACCGGCCTGATCGGGCTTGAGCATGACGATGCCATCTTGAAAGCATTACGTGCTGCGGGCTCGCCGCTCGCGATGGCTAGAACCGTCTTTCGCAGTGACAATCATCTGGCGCATCTCGCAGCGATCCGGGCGGGCGTCGGCTACGGCTTGTGCCAGGTATCGCTCGCGGCACGGGATGGTGCTCTCGTTCGCCTATTCCCTGACGACGCCAACTTCGACCTGGAGACCTGGATTGTCACGCACGAGGACCTTCGCTCAATCCCACGGATCAGCGCCGTGATGGAAGCAATACGGGATGGGTTGAGACACTACATCCGCGGCGGTGAGCTGGCGGCGTGCGTGTCGTCACGACCGACGTGCCCGTAACCATATGTCTCGAACGTTGAAATGGCCCACGACCGCCCGCTTTCACCATGAAGCAACCGAGCCGCCGGATTGGGCGGCGTGCGCAGATCGGGCGAAATTGCCTTGCCGCTGGCTGGGGCGCTGCCTGCGTCGCGCCGCGGCCGGATACGTACTGAGCTTCTCGGGCGCCTCCAGCCGCACCAAGATCAGTCTCTATCGACGACCGTTGAGCCAGACTCAGATCGCGGCATCGTGCCAAAGCCCTGCGTCGTAGCTGCCACTGCTCCGGCGGCGGCATCCGCATGACCCGTTGCGCCATGCACCACCACCGAGTGCGACGCAAAGGCGATGCCGCGCTCGCCGAACACTTTTACGATCCTCTTCAAGGCCTCTCGCTGGATCACGGTTGGTTTTCCCGGCCGAACCGTGAATTTGAAGCGCACCACAAGAGCCGCCTCCTGAATGTCGACGACACCCTGCATCTTGAGCGGTTCGAGGAATTCGGGCGCGAACTCCGGATCGGCCAGCAGCTCTTCGCCGATCTTCTTGACGGTCTTGCGCACCACCTCGGGATCGACATCGCGTGCCAGGCGCAAATTGAATTTGACCATCAGCCAGTCGCGGCTGCTGTTCGTCACGGAGCCGAGCTGGCCGAAGGGAACCGTATGCACCTGGCCGTGCTGGTGGCGGAGGCGGACGGATCGAAGTGAGATGCTCTCCACCGTCCCCTTGAGTTGTCCGGCCTGGATGTATTCGCCGATACGGAAGGCGTCATCCGCCATGTAGAATAGGCCGGAAATGATATCGCGCACGAGTGATTGGGCGCCGAAACTGAGCGCAAGCCCAAAAATGCCTGCGCCTGCGAGGAGCGGGGCGATGTTGACCCCGAGCTCTCCGAGGGCGACCAAAATCCCCGTTCCGAGCACAAGGAAGGTGATCCCCCACTGGAGCAGCGGTATGACTGTCAGGAGCCGCGAACCAGGCTGGAACTCGTTTTCCTCGCCGGGCACATAGCGGGTGACGGTCACGAATTTTGCGCGGATCCAGGTGCTAATCAGGGCCGACAGAGCATAAGCGACGATGATCGCCGCGGCCGCCCTGGCAATGCTCTCATTGATCTCGTTCCAGCGCTGCTCTCCGAGCCAGGCCGAAAAGTCCATGGCGAGAAATCGCGCGACGATCAGAACCACGACCAACGCCACGGCCAGACGCACGATCGCAACGAGTGCTCGCGCCAAGCGCCACGGCAGGGGCGCACTCGCACGGTCGCATTCGTGGGCATCGCAGTAGGCCAGCAGGAGCCTAACAACGATGAGCGCTCCGACGAGGATGCCGCCGATCGAGATCGCTGCGAAGTAGAATGGAAAATCGAGGGATAGAACGCCGTAGACCCAGGCGATCCAGGCGATGCCGATCGCGGCGCCGAAGCCGATCTCGCGTCCGGGCAGACGCATCGGAGCCTCGGCGTGGAAGCGGCGCGCCGCGGTCCACATCAACGTGGCAACGATGGTTCCGACCGTTACACCCGAAGCCTGTCCGGCCGGCCAGCTCATTCCGGCTTCAAGCAGCAGCGGGATGCCCGTTACGAAGCTGACAGCCAGAAGCAGCGAGGCTGTCAGAAATGGCATGGCACGCCGGACCTGGGCATTGCTCGCCGAAATGAGGCGCAGCGGCGGCTCGCCGGGGCGAAGCAACATCCGAACCGCCGTCATGACGATTCTGAATCGGAGCACGATGTCGACGAGGGCGATGCCCAGCCGGGCCATGAGTGTGTCGTCGCCCAGTGCGAGCTCGGCCAGGATGGCCGCCGCAAGCATCATCAAGACCAGGTCACCGACATCGAATGCGAAAGCGGACAGGAGCCGGGTCGGTCTCGAAGCGCTCATGCGCGCCCTCGGGCGCGAGGTTGCCAGGCGCATGGCATGCGGAAGCAACAACAGAAGCGCCACGATGAATGCGGCACGCCAAAGAACGGCCGGATGGCCGGTCGTCAATATGCGAGCGGCTGCGTCCCTGGCTTCCCCGGGAATGCGCGGAACCGCGGCCAGGATCGGCCAGAACAGATCTCGGATGGCCGTGAGGCCTTGCGCCAGATAGCTGACGAGGCTTCGCTGCATCGGCATGCCGGAGGGATATGCGTCCACGTCTGCCCGCGCTGCATTCAGCCAGCCGCTGGCGGCGGCGCAAGCTGCTGTGCCGGACATCGCAGGACAATGCCGCCTGATGTTCGGGGGCGTTCGTGCGCATATCTGCGATCGCTCGGACATGAGCCAGCCTGCCACGGTTACTCCGCCCCACCGCGCAGACCGGCTCGCGCCGGTAACCGGGTCCGAATTTGTCGAACGAACGGATCGCATTATCTGCCCATCCAGCGGTCGTTAAAGCGGCCACTTGCAGGTTATGGAAAGGTTCGAGGTTGAGCGCCGTGAGCAAGTCGCCGCAATGATGGTGTGCAATCAGCGGTTCAGAGCGTGAAGATGTCGCCGTCGCGGGCGAAGAAGCACTCCTGGAGCGTCGGCCCTCGAAGAGCGGGCATTCAACGCCATCACACCGACGGGATCCGGTTGATCGCCTCGGCGGCTGAGATCGTAAGCTGTGTCGGTGCTGCTGCTCAAGTGGCCGTGGCGACCGCGTCTCCGCTGAGCGCGTGATCGAGATAAGGCGCGGTGCGACTCGTCCTGCATGCGGCAACCGTCGTCGGTGGGCCGCTGACGACGATCCGGCCGCCCTCGTCGCCGGCGCCGGGGCCGATGTCGATCACCCAGTCGCTCGCCGCCGCGACCTTCATATCGTGATCGACCATGACGACGCTGTTGCCGGCATCGACCAGGGCGTGGAGCTGGCCGAGCAGGCGCTCGACATCGGTCGGGTGCAGGCCGGTCGTCGGCTCGTCAAGCACATAGAGCGCGCCGCCGCGCTGGGCGCGCTGCAGTTCGGTGGCGAGCTTCACGCGTTGCGCCTCGCCGCCCGAAAACTCGGTCGCGGGCTGTCCGAGGCGGAGATAGTTGAGCCCGACCTCGCGAAGCACCTTCAGCGACCGGCAGACATGGGGCGCGTCGCCGAAGAATTCCCAGGCTCCTTCGACGGTCAGCGCGAGCACCTCTGCGATCGTCTTGCCGCGATAGCGGATCTCAAGCGTCTTGGGGTTGTAGCGGGTGCCGTGACATGTCGGACAGGGGGCGTAGACGCTCGGCAGGAAGAGCAATTCGACCATCACGAAACCTTCTCCCTCGCAGCGCGGGCAGCGGCCCTTGGCGACATTGAACGAGAAGCGGCCTGAATCGTAGCGGCGTTTCCTGGCTTCGGGGGTCGCCGCGAACAAAGCACGGACATGGTCGAAAAGGCCGGTATAGGTCGCGAGGTTGGAGCGCGGGGTGCGGCCAATCGGCTTCTGGTCGACCTCAATCAGCCGCCTGATTCCTTCGAGCCCGCCGAGGATGCGGCCCTCCGTTGCGCCGGCGGGGCGGTCCTCGAGCGCGGCTTCGGCATCCGTCTCCTCTTCGGCCGCGACCGGGGCGCCGAGGGCACCGGCGACTAGCTCGACCAGCGCCTGGCTGACCAAGCTCGATTTCCCCGAGCCAGAGATTCCAGTGACAGTAGTCATCACGCCGAGCGGGATCGCGCAGTCAACCTGCTTGAGATTGTTGCGCGAGACCCCCTCCAGTCGCAGCCACCCGGCGGGCTCGCGCCTTGGGCTCGGCATTCCGCTGTCTTCGCGGAACAGATGCCGCCCCGTCTCCGACGCCGCGACCTCGCGCAGTCCCTCGATCGGGCCGCTGTAGAGTATCTCGCCGCCATGATCGCCGGCGGCGGGGCCGACATCGACGATCCAGTCGGCGCGGCGGACGACGTCCATCTCATGCTCGACCACGAACAGCGAATTGCCGACCGCCTTGAGCGCGTCAAGCGCCCGAAGCAGCGCCTCGGTATCGGCGGGATGGAGCCCGGCGGACGGCTCGTCCATGACATAGAGGACGCCGAACAGGTTGGAGACGACCTGGGTGGCAAGCCGCAGCCGCTGCAACTCGCCAGGTGACAGGGTCGGCGTGCCA
Source organism: Allobosea sp. TAF32 (assembly GCF_052113585.1). Lineage (NCBI taxonomy): Bacteria > Pseudomonadati > Pseudomonadota > Alphaproteobacteria > Hyphomicrobiales > Alloboseaceae > Allobosea > Allobosea sp. TAF32. Next base: position 63,058 of record NZ_JBFRDM010000013.1, read on the forward strand.
CGTTCCAGCGTCAGATAGCCGAGACCGAGGTCGAGCAGCACCGCCAGCCGGCGGCACAGATCGCCGGCGATGCGCTCGACGACCAAGGCCTTCTCCGGATGGGTCTTGCGCAGCGCTTTTAGCTTGGCGGCTTTCGCTTCGGCATAGGACGCGAAGATCTTCGAAAACCGGGCCATTGGCAGACGGCTCATCTCGGCGAGGTCAAGGCCCTCGAAGCGGACCGACAGTGCTTCCCGGCGCAGCCTCTTGCCGTCGCAGACCGGGCAAAGTCGAGCGATCATGAAGCGCGCGGCGCGCGCCTTCATCATCGCGCTTTGCGTCGTCGCATAGCTGTGGGTGACATGGCGCTTCGCGCTCGAGAAGGTGCCCATATAAGCGGGCTCGACCTCCTGCCGGATCGCGCGCTGGATCTGATTATGGTCCCAGCCGGGATAGACCGGGACCTGGGGCTGCTCCTCGGTGAACAGGATCCAGTTGCGCACCTTCTTCGGCAGGTCCCGCCACGGCGTGTCGACATCGATGCCGAGGCTGATCAGGATGTCGCGCAGATTCTGGCCGCCCCACGCCGTCGGCCAGGCGGCGACGGCGCGCTCGCGGATCGTCTTGGAAGGATCGGGCACCATCGAGGCCTCGGTGACCTCGTGGATCCGGCCGAGGCCGTGGCAACGCGGGCAGGCGCCCTCGGGCGTGTTGGGTGAGAAGGATTCAGCGTCGAGATGGGCTTGGCCCGGCGGATAGTCGCCGGCGCGCGAGTAGAGCATGCGCAGCAGGTTCGAGAGGGTGGTCACGCTGCCGACCGACGAGCGGGTTGTTGGGGATCCGCGCTGCTGCTGCAGCGCCACCGCCGGCGGCAGGCCCTCGATCTCGTCGACCTCGGGCACCTCCATCTGGTGAAACAGGCGACGCGCATAGGGCGACACCGATTCCAGATAGCGGCGCTGCGCCTCGGCATAGAGGGTGGAGAAAGCGAGCGACGACTTGCCCGATCCCGACACCCCGGTGAAAACGACCAAGGCGTCGCGCGGAATGTCGACGTCGACGTTCTTGAGATTGTGCTCGCGCGCGCCGCGAACGCGGACGAAGCCGGAGGCCTTGATGTCTCGCATGCGAACCTCCTCGACCCCGGACACTCACGAATAGCCGCCCGTCGGCATCGCGCTTATGCCTGCTCGAGACGAGGATGCGTCATAGCCACCAACATTGGAACGCGACGCGGTTCGGAGCCAAGCGGGAATACTCTCCCTATGGGGCGAGTTCAGCTTCCGTCAGCCGCGGCGAGCCCGCGCCCGAATTGTCTTCGGCGCTCGATACTGGACGCCTGCGGCATCATGAGCAACGATGGCTTTCCGCCGATGCCAACATGACCGATCACGCCGATCTGGACCTGTTCACACTCTTAAGCGCGAGCCGCGAGCTTTTTGATCAAGGCCTTGGCTGCGGGCGCCGAGGATGCCGGGTTCTGCCCGGTGATCAGCAACTCGTCAGAAACCGCATAGGGCTGCCAGTCGGCGACTCTTGAGAACAGACCGCCGTTACGCTTGAGCTCGTCCTCGACCAGGAACGGAACGATCGCGGTAAGCCCCACGGCCTCCTCCTCGGTGTTTGTGAAGCCGGTGACATTGCGGCCCTGGACCAGCGGCCTGCCGTCTGCGGCCCGCACATGACGGAGCACGCCGGGCGCGTGGCACACGAGAGCGACTGGCTTGCCTGCCGCTAGTGTCGCCTCGATCAGCGCGATCGAATTGCGATCCTCCGCCAGATCCCAGAGGGGGCCATGACCGCCGGGATAGAAGACGGCATCGAACGGCTCGTGTGAGACCGTGTCCAGCCGCTCTGTCGCTGCGAGCGCTGCCTTGGCCGCAGCGTCGGCCTCGAAGCGCCTCGTGTCGTCGGTCTGGGAGTCAGGTTCGGCGCTTTTGGGATCGAGCGGCGGCTCGCCGCCCTTGGGGGACGCCAGAGTGATGTCTGCGCCTGCGTCCTTGAAGGTATAGTAAGGAGCAGCCAGTTCCTCGAGCCAGAAGCCGGTCTTGCGGCCGGTGTCGCCGAGGCGGTCGTGCGAGGTGAGCACCATCAGTACCTTCACGTCAGTTTCCTCTTCGCCTAGCGCTCAGCGGGGGACGGTGACCACGATCTTCCCCAAACTGCTCGCTGGATTCCATGTAGACATGCGCCTTGACGATCTCGTCGAGCGTGAAAGTCTTCGCGACGACCGGCTTCAGCCGGCCGCCGGCGAGCCCACTATCGATGAAAGCTGATGCGCGGGCCAGCCGCTCCTTGTCCCGGACGAACTCGGACAGTGTGTAGCCACGCGTGTGATGGCGACGTGTCCTTCCGTTGCAAAAGCCGCGAGAATCATGTGCGCCTTACTCATCCTAGGATCGGTCGCCGTTTGCGCGGGGAACGATGACCGCCGCTTCAGGCCGCCTGTGTTCCGCGTCCGCGCGCACTCGCGAACAACTTGATGGTTTCACGATTGAAAGCGGCCATGTCGTCGGGGCTGCGGCTGGTCACGAGGCCCCGGTCGACGACGACCTCCTCATCGACCCAGTTCGCGCCGGCGTTCTTGAGATCGGTCTTGAGCGAGGGCCACGAGGTCACGCGGCGGCCGCTTGCCGCGCCGGTCTCGATGATCGTCCACGGCCCATGGCAGATCGAGGCAACGGGCTTTTTGGCGTCGAAGAACGCTTTGGCGAACGCTACGGCCTTGGCGTCGGTGCGGAGCGCGTCCGGGTTGATGACGCCGCCGGGCAGGAGCAGCGCGTCGTAATCTCCGGGATTGCCGGAAGCGAGTGGTACATCGACCGGGTAGCTGTTGCTCCAGTCCGTGAAGTCCCAGGCGCGGACTTTGTCCGGCTTGGGCGAGATGAGGCTTGTCTTGGCGCCGGCTTCGTCGAGCGCCTTGCGAGGCTCGGTCATTTCGACTTCCTCGAACCCGTCGGTGACGAGGATCGCGACATTCATTCCTTTGAGCGTGTCGCTTGCCATGGGTGATCTCCTTCGAAACTGAGCCTGGCCGGGTCGGGCCGCTCGGGCGCGGACGCACGCGCCCCGGGGGCTCGGCGCGGCGTCCGCTGTTTGGCGGAATGAAGCGCCTCAAGGGAAAGGCGCCGGTGGCATCCGCCGGTGAGTTAGGCGGCCAGTTTCGTCGCGTTGTGCGGATCGATGACGAACTTCTTGGGCGAGCCCTGGTCGAATATCCGGTAAGCGTCGGCCGCTCGCTCAAGCGGGATGACCTCGACATTCGCAAGCTTTCCGAGATACGGCATCCGATCCCAGAGGATCGCCATCATCAGATCGCGGTTGTAGTGCATGATCGGCGCCTGGCCGGCCGAGATGTGGGGCGACTTGATCCAGGCCTTGCCGAAATCGATGCGATACCGCCCGGCCTTCGCATCCGCGTCGACAGCCTCGGGATCTCCCGCCGTGTAGATGCCGGGCGCGCCGATAGCGCCGTTGGCGCGAACGACCGCGATCATCGCGTTGAGCACGGCGGCCGGGTCCTCCCCGGCGCCGGGTCCGTTTCCGTGCGCTTCGAAGCCGACGGCATCGACGCCGCAATCCACTTCCCGTTGGCCGAGGATGGCCGCGATCTGGTCGGCGAGCGGCGTCTCGGAGGACACATTCACGATCTCATACCCGGCGTTCTTGACCAGCGCGAGACGCTCGCTGTTGGTGTCGCCCACGATGATGCAGGAGGCGCCCAGGAGATGGGCGGAGGCGGCGGCGCACCGGCCGACCGGTCCTGCCCCCGCGATATAGACCGTCGAACCGTACTTGACGCCCGCCTGCACACAGCCGTGAAAGCCCGTCGGCAGAATGTCGGAGAGCAAGGTCAGGTCCTTGATCTTGGCCATCGCCTGATCCTTGTCGGGGAAGCGAAGCAAGTTCCAGTCGGCGAATGGAACCATGAGATAGTCGGACTGTCCGCCCTGCCAGCCGCCGAGATTGAACCCGTAGGCGCCGCAATCGACCTCGTCGTTGACGTTCATGCAGGTGTCGGTATGGCCCTCCTTGCAGTTGCGGCATCGTCCGCACGAGACATTGAACGGGACCGAGCAAAGGTCGCCTTTCTTGATGAAATGCACGTCGGGCCCGGTCTCGATCACTTCGCCGGTCATCTCGTGGCCGAGCACCATGCCCGAAGGGGCGGCGAAGCGGCCCCGGTAGATATGCTGGTCGCTGCCGCAGATGTTGGTGGTGACGATCTTCAGTATCGCCCCGTGGGGTGTCTTGTTGCCCCTGGGATCGACGAGCTTCGGATAGTCGTAGGTTTCGACGTTGACTTTCTTCGGTCCCATATAGGTGACCGCTCGATTACCTGATGCCATGACTGTTCCTCCAGCGTTGGTTTCTGGATCGGCCCGGTCGGGCTCATCGATCCCTGGCTAGGACTTCTGTGGCGAGGCGTCTCAAGGCAGCTTCGCCGCGAGCACGTCGAGCTTTTCGATGCGGGGGGACGAGGCGAAAAGCGCGGGCGCTTTCTCCATCAGGGCCGCCGCGACGAGGCCGGAAAGATGCGCGTCCCGTCCGACCTCATCGGGAAACACGTCGAAGATTCCGAATGTCGAAGGGCCCATGCGGACGCCGAACCACGCGACGGTTCCCGGCTCGTTCTCAACGAGGGGCTGGCCACTTCGCAGAAACGCCTCGACCTCCGCTTCCTTTCCGGGCTTCGCTTCCATGGTGACGAGAAGTGCAAACTTGACCATTCGCTCATTCCTTTCGGATAGCTTCAGCGAAGCGGGTGTGAGCCGCCTTCGGACCTGCGTCGGAGGGGCCCGGCGGACGCGCCGGATCGTGTGACCGAACCCGCGTTCATGGTCTGCTTATTCAGCCGCGAACGTAGGCCAGACGACATTTCGACGAGGGATCGAGGTCCCGGGATATCGCTCCACGCGTATCAAGCCTCACGCGCGGGTGCGCCGCCCTGACGATCGTCAATTATGCGAATTCCTTTTGACGCTCGCGATCCCGCTGAAAGCGCGCCATTCGACGGTCTCCAGTCCCCAGGCCATCTCATGGCGCTTGGCCTTGAGGACCGGCATTGCTGCACCCTCACCGTGACCCGCGGCGCTGAGCAAACGTCGAACCGACGATCGGGCCCGTTGTCGGACGCAACAAGACAGACCGCGCTCGCGGTCAATCAACCTCCAGCACTGCGTCGCGGGCGATGCGGTGTTTTCATGCGGGTCGGATGATCGGGCCGAACAACCGGCCTCAGCTTGGCGAGCATCACGGCCTGCGAAGCGCATGAATTCGTCAGGCGGCCGTCGACATGACCGCTTGGCCGATCGCCGATGGGAGATCGACATAACCATAAGGGCTGTCATGCCGTATCCCGTTGACGAAGAAGGTCGGCGTCCCATTGACGCCGCTGCGCACGCCGCCCAGGAAATCCGCCTGGACCTTTGGCGCGAAGGTGTGTGAGGCGATCGCGTCGCGGAGGGCGACTGGCGCCAGCTTCAGCTGAGCCGCGAGCGCGACGAGAAGCGAAACGCTCAGGCGCTGCTGATTGGCGAAAATGGATTGGTGCATCGGCCAAAAGGCGCCGTGGCTGCCGGCGAACTCCGCCGCTTCGGCGGCCGTTATCGCCAGCGGATGTATCTCCGCCAGGGGGAAGTGCCGGAATACGAGGCGAACGCTCGAACCGAACTGCGCGAGGATCCTTGCGACAACCCCCTGCGCCGCCGCGCAATGCGGGCACTGGTAATCGCCATATTCGACGATGGTGACGCCGGCGTCCTCGCTGCCGAAAACATGGTCAAGCAACGTGACGGGAATCCTGAGCTGCGCCATCTTTCATCTCCAATGCAGGGAGCGCTTCGAGTGCATCCAGAATGCCGTCGGCTCCGGGATTGACGGCGATCGGCGAGCAGTAGCTCCAGACGATCATTCCCTTTTCGTCGATCACGAACAGCGCGCGCTCGGCCACGCCTTCGCTCCGGTAAGCGCCGTAAGATCTGGCCACCGCGCCCTTCGGCTCGAAATCGGAGAGCAGGGCGAAATGCAGATTGCGGTCGCGGGCAAAGGCCTGGTGACACCAGGCTCCGTCGACCGAAATGCCGAGCAACTCAGCGCCATGCCTGCGGAACTCGGGCAGGATGTGATTGTAGAGGCTCATCTGGTCGCCGCAAACCGGACTCCAGTCAGCGGGATAGAAGGCGAGCACGACACGCCGGCCGGAGAATTCATCAAGGGATAGCGTCTGGTCCGGCGTGACATGAAGGGTGAACCCTGGTGCCTTGGTTCCTCGGGGAAGAATACCATTCATAACGTCCTCCTCCGCTCAGCTGCTTGTGGCCATTGCAGTTGGGATTTGCTCGCCACGGTGCTTGCGCAGCCTGAAGGCGAGGATGATGAGAATTGCACCGAAGACCACGGCATGGGCCCCCACCCACCAAGTCAGGACGAGCGCGCCGATCATCGGCGCTGCGAAGAGGAGAACGCCGTAGAGCATCGACAGCAGTGCCCCGAGGACAAGCAGCCACCGCCCATGGCTGATCTTGAGGCCGAAGGCCGCGGCGAGAAGTAGCCCTCCGGAGAGCAGGGCCCAAGCCCCGACCATGAAGACGAAGGCGAGCACGGTGATGCCGGGCCAGAGAGCGGCGGCAATGCCGATCGCGATCCCCAGCAACCCGTTGACCAGAAGGAGCCCCCAGCGCTCGCTCTTGCGGGCGCCGCGTATGGCCGAAACCACGCCGAAGATGCCGTCGACGAAGCTATAGGCAGCGAAGATCAGAACGAGCGCCAGCATTGTCGTGCCGGGGATGATGAAGGCGATGATGCCGAACAGAATGGCCAGTGCGCCCCGCAACGCGACGAGCCACCAGTTCTCGGCGAGCACGGCGTTTCTTGCCTGGGCGAGTTCTGGGTCCTGCGATGGGGACAGGCTCATGGAGCGCCTCGTGGATGCGGGCAATGTGCTCGGATCTCTGCTGCTCGGCGATATTGAGGGCAGTGTAATGGCAGGGCGGCGCCGGAGGCGTTGACGATCGTCAAGAAACGCGAATTCGCATGCTACCGGAGATCAGATGCCGACGCGGTGCCGAAGCTCCGGGTTGAGCTCCGCGCGAAGCGTGGTGATGACCCGCCCCGCCTCTTCCTGGCTAAGGTCGCACAGCAGGAGGGCTTGATCGGCGAGCGCGAGGCCGGCAGCGAGATTTTCAGGGAAGACGACGTCCGCCCCTGCGTCGGCAACGGTCGTGACGTCCTGGTCGTCCGCGGTACTGACCATCGATGGAATGACCGGTTCCTGCTCGCGCACGAAACTCAGGACCCGTTCGACGGCGGAGTGTCGATCGAAGGTGATGACGACAAGTCTAGCCTTTGCGAGACCGGCGGCGGACAGAATCCGACGATGTGCGGCGTCACCATGGACCACCATGTGGCCTTGGCGTTGGGCCTGCTTGAAGCGTGTGAGGTCGGATTCGACGGCAATGTACTGTATTTTGGCGGCCTCGAGCGCGGTCGCGACAAGGCGCCCGACGCGCCCGCATCCGCACAGCAGAACGTGCCTATCCAACGACGCACTCATCGTGCCGATTGCCATCTCGCTCGCAGCCAAGCGGGCGTGTGAATTCCCGAAAAGACGTTCGACCTGCGCGCTGCGCTGGATCACCAGGGGAGCCAGTCCCATTGTGAGGGCGAGGGCGATGAGAAGCGGCTGTCCGATCGCGGATGAGAGCAGGCCCGAACTGATCGACAAGGTCACGAGCAGCAAGCCGAATTCGCCCCCATTGGCGAGGTTGGCTGCGACGCGCAGCGCAATTGCAGGGCTCTTCGCAGGATAAGGCCGACGACGAAGATCACCAGGGCTTTGCCGAGGAGAACGACCAGGCACCAGGCCAAAACCGTGCCGGGAGAAACGACGATCAGCGAGAGATCGATCCCCATGCCCACCGTGATGAAGAACAGGCCGACAAGGATGTCGCGAAACGGGCGCAAGTCGTCCTCGACGCGATGCCGGAAATCGCTGCCGCTAATGGCCATGCCGGCGATGAAGGCACCGACCGGCAAGGCCAGGCCAGCGAGATGGGCGACGTAGGCGGCCCCCAGCGCGGTGAGAAGCGCCGTCAGGAGAAACAGGTCGCTTGAATGTGATCTGGCCGCGTTGGCGAGGACCATGCGAACGAGCGGGCGGCCGATCACGGCGACGGCGGCGAGCGTGATCGCCGCCAGCGCGAGGTGTTGCAGGAGATCAAGCGGGTCGAAGGCCGCCTGCCGTGACCAGCTGTCCGCTGCGACAAGAAGGGGAATCGTCGCGATATCCTGGAACAGCAGGATACCGATCGCGAAACGGCCGTGCTGGCTGGAGACCTCGCCCTGTTCTGCGAGTTGCTTCACCACAACGGCGGTCGATGACATCGCCACCGCGCCGCCGAGCAGGATGGCGAGCCGTGGCTCGAGCCCGAGCCACCAGAGCCCAGCGGCGATCACCGTCAGCGTCGCCCCGACCTGGAGGCTGCCCGCAAGCAGCACGTCGGTGCGGGCTGCGAGCAGGTTGTTCAGCGAGAACTCCAGCCCGACCATGAACATCAGGAAGATCAGGCCCAGTTCCGCGAGGAAACGAGTATCGTCGCTCATCCCGACGAGGTTCAGGCCATAGGGACCGATCGCAAGACCCGCCAGGAGATAGCCCATGGCCGCTGGCATGCGAGACGCGGCGAAGAAGCCGATGCCAAGCGCGGAGGCGAGGATGATCGCCAGGCTTTGCGTCAGCAAATGCTCGGTCATCTGGTTCGTGGATCAAAAGCCGGCCCAGGAGGGCCGCCCGGATCGTCCTGCACCGAGCTGAGCTCAGGGTCGGGCTTGCTACTATCCTCTTTGGGCCGCCGGAAGATCCAAGCTGGGGGATCGCTTGCCGGGAAGGATTCGAGGCTCGCTTCGTAGACCGTGTCATCCGGGTCTTCGACGGAACCGGGATCGGAGGAGCGATCGTTGGCGTCGGGATCGACCGTCCGTTTCCCGCCGCTGACCCTGCGCACGGTGCGGCCCTGATTTGAGAGGCTGCTTCTCGGCGATGACATCGAGCTTCTCGCTTTCCGGCGCTGCGTGGATCCGGCGGCCGTCTAACGCTTCAGACCCGTTCAAAGGATTTGCCCGGACCAGCCGCCCTCGGTGAGCAAGCCTGGTCCGGAACGCTGGCGGTCGCGGCTAAAGGCCGATGGCGATGCGGTTCTCGACCTTCGTGACGCCGGGGGCCCGCCAAGCGGCGCGTTCAGCCTCCTGTCGCTCAGCCCAGGATCGAACCTTGCCCTTCAGGATCACTTCACCGCCGTTGGCTTCGACAGTGATGTTGTGGGCGTCGACTTCCGCACTGCGGCGAAAGGCCTCTTCGATCTTGCTCTTGATCTCGGTCGGCGCCACGCGAGGCTTGAGGACGATCATGTTGCTGACGCCCTTGATGCCCTTGACCCGCCGGACCGCCTGTTCCGCACGGTCGCGCTGATAGTTCCACTCGGCGTTGCCTTCCAGCGTCAGCCAGCCGTTCTTGACGACCACCTTCATGTTCTCGGAGGAAAACGGCAGGTCGGCCTTCAGGGCGGCGACCGCATCCCGGGCGATCTCCGGATCCGGCCGTTCGCTGCTCGAAGGCAAGCGGACCTCGAGGTCGTTGGCGACGCCGGCGACGCCGGAGACGCGCTTCACGTCGCGCTCGGCCTGGTATTTCTGAGAGTAGCTGCGGACGAAGCCGGTCAGGGTCACGACGCCGCTCTTCACGGCAATCGCGATGTCCGTCGGATCGATGTCCGGGTCCCATTTCAGCTCGGCTTCGACGTCGCGCTTGATGTCACTGTCGTTTCTCATCTCGCTCTCCCGCTTGGTTGGGTCGAACGCACCTAGACCGCGTACGCGTCGCTACTCAGGTGCAGCGAGAGATAGACTAAGTCGGTCGAGCTCCTGGCCGCCTTGACGGTCGTCAGTTTCGCGCAACCCTGTTCTGATCCGGCAACTCGTCAGTGGGGGCTCGCTCGATCGCGGCTGGACTGGATCAACAAGGCTTCATGGAAAAGCGCGAATCCCTGCATCGTGCGGCCGTAGTCCAGACGGCTCGATGCGTAACCGTGGGCCATCTGCAGGAGCTCGGGGTTGGCCGCTGCGAGATTATCGATCGCATCACTCGTGAAGCCCTCGGTACCGGAATGATCGATGCGATCGACAACCGTATCACGGACCTCGATGGAGACGCGCGGAAGCGGATGGAGCCCGCTCGAACCCAGCGGAGCCAGCGCCTCCGCGGCCAGGAGCCTGTAGAACATCCCGAACGCCGTCATCAGGCTATCCGCTTCGGTGCCCGCCCCCGCCCAGCGCAACGCCATGTCGAGCAACTCGGGATTATGTTGGCGAAGGTCCGCCTTGATCTCGGTCATGCAGGCATCGGGTCCAAGATCGTCGAACTCGCGCGAGATTCGCTCCCGTGTCAGTTCCGTCACGCGTGGCAGCACGCTCATGGATAGCCGGTCCTTCTTCCGAAGCGCCCCGTCGGGACGCTGTAAAAATAATGCGACGCCATAGGGACAGCGTCGCATTCAGTTGGGGAGGATCGTCGAGAGAACCGAGGGCAAGTAGGTGTCCCGCGGGCTCGCTAGTTCGATCGCACCGGGATCCGCTTGGCAGCGGCCTGCGCTTCGGTCGTCTTCGGGATCGTCACGGTGAGTACGCCGCTCTTGAAGCTGGCCTGGGCCTGGTCCGCGTCAATTCCGTCTGGCACGGGGACGGTCCGCTCGATCCGACCGAAGGTTCGCTCCCGTAGCAGATAGCCCTTTTCGTCAACTTCGCGATCGGCCTTCTTCTCGCCGCTGAGGACCAGCATCCCCTCGCTCACGCGGATGTCGATGTCGCCTTGCTCCAGGCCCGGCAGCTCCGCGGTAACTTTCACCTCCTTGTCGTTCTCGGCGACATCCACCTGGATGCCTGAGCCACTGCCCAGAAGGCCGGCGGGCCAGCCGGAGAAGGGCAAGGGAAGCGGAAGGAAGAAATGGTCGAAGGCGCGGTTGATATCGTTCTGAAGAGCGGCGATCGGATCGCGCTCGCCGCTCGCCGAGGCGGCGGAAGTCGCAGGCGTCGCGGAACTGTGCCCGGGCTTCCAGGGAATGAGATCACTCACCCGCATATCGTCCTCCTCATGCTGCCTTGACGGTGATCTTCTTGGCGCCGGTATCGGCGGCTTTGGGGATGGTGAGTTGCAGCACGCCATCCTTCAGTGTCGCGTCGATGCCATCGCGGTCCATCTGCTCATTACCGTCTAATCATAGGCGAATAAACGGGCGATTTCTGTGGGGCGGACAACGCAGAACCAATCGGAGAAACGCCCATGCCTACCCAGTCCACCGCCCCGAAGAACGGCCTCAACGCATTGCTGACCCCTGAAGAGTCCGTGCTGGTGCTGATCGACCACCAGCCGTTCCAGTTCGCCAATCTGCACAGCCACGAGCCCACGATGATCGTGAACAACGTCATCGCGCTGGCCAAGACGGCCAAGCTCTTCGGCGTGCCGACGATCTTGACCACCGTCCTCGAAGACCGCGGCGGCAAGCTGATCAAGGGCCTGCAGGATGTCTTCCCGGATCAGAAGCCGATCGACCGCACCTTTATCAACACCTGGGAAGATGCGCGCGTCGTCGACGCGGTGAAGAAGACGGGCCGCAAGAAGCTCATCATCGCCGCGCTCTGGTCCGAGATCTGCTTGGCCATGCCGGCCATCCAGGCCGCGGGCGAAGGCTACGAGGTCGATGCCGTCACTGACGCCTCCGGCGGCGTGAGCGCGGAAGCGCATGACATGGCGGTGCGCCGCATGGTGATGGCGGGCGTGGTTCCGATCACCTGGATGGCGGTGGCCGGCGAGCTGCAGCGCGACTGGGCTCGCGAAGAGACGGCCGCGAAGGGCGGCGAGATCTTCATCGAGCATGGCGGCGGCACCGGCATCGCGCTCGCCTGGGAACTGCAACTGCTCGGCCAGGCGGCCGGCGGCAAGGCGTGAGCCGCGGTCGTAAGCAATCGAAACTCACATCTTACAGCGCTTTGGAGCGTGTCATGACCAGTAGCAACGCAAGCGAAGCCGCCAAGGCGGTCATTCGCCGCAACACCGAAGAAGTGCAGGGCGGAGGCAATTTCGCGGTGTTCGAGGAATTGTTCGCCGACGATTTCCTCGACCACACCCCGCAGCCGGGCCGCACCCCCGACAAGGCCGGCGCAAGGGAATTGTACAAGGTGCTTCGCACCGCCTTTCCCGACTTCCATGCCGAGATCCATTGGCAGCTCGCCGATGGCGACCGTGTGACCACCTACAAGACCTATCACGGCACGCACCAGGGCGAGCTTTTCGGGATCAAGCCGACGGGCCGGACAATCCAGTTCGAGACCGTCGACGTCATGCGCGTCCGCGATGGGAAGATCGCCGAGCACTGGGGCGTCGCCAACCTCTTCTCGCTGATGCAGCAACTGGGCGCTGCGCCGGCCGTCTGACACGAACCGTGAAATCACGCGCGCCGGCACGCTCGACGGCTGCCGGCGCCGACCCTCAAGGAACATCACATGAGCATTGGCATCATCGGCTCGGGCGCCATCGGCGCGGCCTTCGCCCGAACGCTCGCACGCGCGGGAATCGCGGCCGGTATCTCGAACAGCCGCGGCCCGGATTCGCTCGAAGGCCTGGTCCGCGAGCTCGGGCCATCCATCACCGCGGTCAGCGGCGAGGAAGCGGCGCGCGCCGACATCGTCTTCGTCGCCGTCAACTGGACCAAGCTGCCGGCCGCGCTGGCGAGACTTCCTGCTTGGAACGGGCGCATCGTCATCGACGCCAACAATGCGATCGAAGCGCCGCTGTTCCAGCCAGTGGACCTCGGTGGTCGGGTATCGAGCGAGGTCGTTGCCGATTTCGTTCCGCAAGCCCGCGTCGTTAAGGCCTTCAATCACCTCCGCGCGGAGCTGCTGGCCACCGATCCGGGTTCGAACGGTGGGCGGCGCGTGCTGTTCTATTCCGGCGACGATGCTGCGGCGAAGGCGGAAGTCGCAGCTCTGATCGAGCGCCTTGGCTTCGCTGGAATCGATCTCGGCTCACTCGCAGCCGGCGGCAAGCTCGCCCAGTTTCCCGGTGGCCCGCTCCCCAACCAGAACCTCATCAAGCTCGGGTGAATGCGAGCGATCTTCGAGACTACTACGTCAGCAGGTTCTGAAGCCCCCGAAGCATATTTCAACGCGAAGTACGTCTTGCATATGCGGGCGTAATCGAGAGCGTTCAGGCGGAAGCCGGAGCGCATTTTTTTGCCTTCACCGACGGGCTAAAGTCCGCACGCTACGTGAGTGAGGATAACTTTTCGCCGTGGATACTTATCGGATGAACGGAGCCCGTGTGCTCAGGAAATACGACGCCATGAACACTTAGGATCTCGTCGAGTTACTTCTACGCGGCTGAATGGAGCACTCCTCTGGCACCAGAGCATCTATGGACGGCCCGCCCCCGTCGTCCACCGGATCCGGTCGAGCAGTCTCTATGCGCCGCCGAAATCGACGGCGAACTTGAAATGCTTCTGCGCCTATGGGGGAGGGCACATAGCGCCGATACCGTTGAAAAAGTCTGCGTTGCTGCGGGCTTGAAGTCCTGATTCAGTCGTCCTTTTGCGGAGGGCGGCGCGATGATGGGCGAACGGCTGGTGGCGCAGGAGGCGCTATTCTACGAGTTCAGCCTGGACCGCCACGTGCCGGCCGGTCACTGGGTCCGCGGCATCGATCGCTTCGTCGATCTCTCGGAGATCCGCGTGCATCTGCGCCCGTTCTACAGCGAGATGGGCCGACCCTCGATCGATCCGGAACTGATGATCCGGATGCTGCTCGTCGGCTATTGCTTCGGCATCCGCTCCGAGCGGCGCCTGTGCGAGGAAGTGCATCTCAACCTGGCCTATCGCTGGTTCTGCCGGCTCGGGCTCGAAGGGGACGTCCCTGACCATTCCACCTTCTCGAAGAACCGGCATGGCCGTTTCCGCGAGAGCGATCTCCTGCGCGAGCTGTTCGAGACGACCGTCCGGCGCTGCATCGCGGAGGGTCTCGTCGGCGGCGAGGGCTTCGCGGTCGATGCCAGCCTGATCAAGGCTGATGCCAACAAGCAACGCTCGGCCGAAGCCTCCGAGCCGGTCGATTGGGACGATCTCGCCCGGACGCGTCGCTCGGTCCGCGAGTATCTCGACACGCTCGACGAGGCCGCCTGGGGCGCGGCCAGCGAGGCCAAGCCGAAGTTCGTGTCGCGCTCCGATCCGGCAGCGCAATGGACCGGAGCCCTGAAGGGCCATGCCTTCTTCGCCTATGCCACGAACTATCTGATCGACCTCGATCACGCCGTCATCGTCGATGTCGAGGCCAGCCGTGCCATCCGGCAGGCCGAGGTCGGCTCGGCCCGCACCATGCTCGACCGAACGCAGGAGCGCTTCGGCCTCTGGCCGGCGAGGCTCGCCGCCGACAGCGCCTATGGCTCGGCCGAGAACCTCGCCTGGCTGGTGCATGAGCGCGGGATCGAGCCGCATATCCCGGTGTTCGACAAATCCCAGCGCAGCGACGGCACCTTTAGCCGTTCCGACTTCGCCTATGACCATGAGGCGATCTCTACGTCTGCCCGAGCGGCAAGGAGCTTCGACAGTTCCGCCGCGCCTTCGCGGTGCCGCGCGACCGCGTGGATCGCGAGGGGCTCATGCGCTATCGGGCCATGAAGCGCGATTGCGACATTTGCTCCTTGAAGCCGCGCTGCTGTCCGAAAGACCCAGCCCGCAAAATCCTGCGCTCGATCCATGAGGGCGCCCGCGACATGGCCAGGGACATCGCCGCGACCGACGCCTATGTCATCTCGCGGCGAGAGCGGAAGAAGGTCGAGATGCTCTTCGCCCATCTCAAGCGCATCTTGCGGCTCGACCGGTTGCGGCTGCGCGGACCGAATGGCGCCAGAGACGAGTTCCACCTCGCCGCAGCCGCCCAGAACCTCAGGAAACTCGCCAAGCTCCTGCCGAACGGGCCACAGATCCGGCCAGTGTGAGACGCCGAGCCTCGATCGGCCAAATCCGCCACGCCGCGGCGGCGCTCAGATGGCCGACTTTTTCAACGGTATCCGCCACATCCGGACATTGGCCGACAGCCCAGAAGCAGACGTTCCACAAAGGGGAGAAGAAGCAGCTCGCCATTGGCGCGTACCCTGTTCTATCTCCAAGCGGTCATTGCCGGCGCTAAATCTCTTCAGGTTCGCTCATCCGCCAGGCATCAAGCGACTGTCGGCCGCTGTTAGGCGCCGTAGGCAGCCTCGCTCCAGTTCCGGATAGTCAGTCCTCATCCGGCTGCAGGCCGCTCCGAGGGCAGAGGCGGTGGAAGGCATGACCGCTCCGAAAACGGGAACCGGCTTTGACCTCAACGGTCGCCTTCATCTCCGAAGAGTCGTAACGCTTCGGCATTCAAGATTGTGATCGAGCCATAACTGGTCGTCAGCCATCCGTTTTCGGCAAACCGCTTCAAGGCGGCATTGACTTGGCGGCGTGATGCCGAGGCCATCGTGCCGACCTCGGTCTGCGTCAGCAGGACCTGTTTGCTGCTCCAGGTCATGCGCTGCAGCACAGAGGCTATCCGGCGCTCGGGATCCTGCTTCTGCAGATCGTGGATGATCCTGATGAGGACATCGACGCCGCGCAGGAGGTTCTGGCAGAAATTGCGGATGACCGCGGGATCGGCAGCAGTCATCTGGGCCATCTGGTCCAGGGGCAGATGCATCACCCAGGTCTCGGTCATTGCGCGCAGTTCAAGCCGCCGCGGCTGGCGGATCAGATAGCTGTCTTCGCCGGTCCAGGAACCAGGCACGCCCATATGGATCAACTGCGGAGCATCGCTTTGCGGAGCGGTGTTGACTGCAACCACGCCGCTCACGAGGCCATAGATGCCCCCCAGGTCATCGCCGAAGTGATAAACAACCTCGTCAGGCGCGAAACGCAGCAGGATGGAGCGTCGCAGAACCTCATCCTGAAACCGTTCGGCTTGAGTTGACAGCCATCCGTTCTGCCGAAGGATGGCTTCTGCGGTTGCTCTCTTGATCAATATCGCGCTCATCAAGCACCGCCTCGCACAGGACCGAGAAACTCTTTGCCGAGCCGTGTTGGCTCAGTCGTCTTCAGTTGAAAAGAGCCGTAGCTTCTCGGAATTGAGGATGGTGACGGACCGATAACTGGTCTTCACCCATCCGCTGTCGGCGAACCGCTTCAAGGCGGCATTGACCTGCCTGCGTGAAGCGCGGGCCATGGTACCGATCTCGGATTGCGTCACAGGAAGGGGACGCTCCCCGATCCACCGGGCGCGCTGTAGAACGGAGGCGATCCTGCGATCGGGATCGACTCTCTGCAGGTCGTGGATCACCCTGATGAGGGCGTCGACATTGGTCATGATGATCTGCCCGAAGTTGTGGGCGACCATCGGGTCGGCATCAGCCATTTCATCCATCTGATCGAGGGGCAGGTACATCAACCAGGTCTCGACCAGTGCGCGCAGTTCGACGCTCCGCGGCCGGCGCGCCAGGAAGCAGCTTTCTCCGGCCCAGGCACCAGGCGCGCCGACATTGATCAGCTGCGGGACATGGTTTGGCGGAGCGGTGTTTATCGTCGCGGTGCCGCTCACGAGGCCATAGATGCCTCCCAGCTCGTCGCCGACGTCGAAAATCAGCTCGCCCGGCTCAAAGTGCACGAGGATGGAGCGTCGCAGAACCTCCTTCTGAAACACCTCGGGTTGATAGGACAGCCAGCCATTCTGCTGGAGAATGGCCTCGGCGACGTCTCTCTTGATCAATCTCAGGCTCATATGGAGCGCATAGCACATTAAAACTCGAAGATTGTTCCAACGGGACAGTCTCGTCCGCGATCCTGCGCATCTACTGCCGCGGGATAATCAATCGGAGTTTGTGCTTTGAGATCCGTTATTGCCGCTGCGGTGGTTCTGTTGATTTCTGCGCCGCTCCTGGCCGCCGATCTCGTGCCTACACCGCCGCCTCCGCCGGCGCAGCCGTCTACCGGACCGAGCTTTTCCTTCACCGGCTATGCCTGGGCTGCCGCGCTCGACGGGCGAGCCTCCACCTTGCCGCCTCTGCCCGCGGCCAATCTCGACCTCAGCTTCGGCGACATCCTCAAGAACATGAATGTCGGCTTGATGGGGGCCGCCGAAATGCACATCGGGCGCTGGGGCTTCCTGGCGGACGCGATGCTCTCGCAGGTCACGCCCGGCGGCTCGTTGCCGGGTCCCTACTTCTCCTCGGCAAAGGTCCGCTCGCAGACGCTGACGCTTCAGACCGCGATCCTCTACCGCATCTACACCGACGAGGCGTTCGATCTCGATATCGGCGCAGGCCTTCGCTTCTGGAATCTCGACAACGAGCTGAAGATCGCACCGGGCTCCCTCAACCTCCGGATCCATCACAGCGATTCGGCGAACTGGCTTGACCCGGTCATCGCGGCCCGCATGACCGCCAGGCTCGGCGGCCCCTGGAGCGTCACGCTCGCGGGTGATATCGGCGGCTTTGACCTCGCTTCCAGGCTGACTTGGCAGGCGCTCGGCACGGTCAACTACCAGTGGGACGACAACTGGGTGTTCCGGGCCGGCTATCGCGCGCTCTATGTCGATTATCGCAAGGGCGATTTCCTCTACGACACGACGATGCACGGCCCAATCATCGCCGCGACCTATCGATTCTGAGTTCTCGAAACGAAGCGTGCTGGTCTGCCCGGCCGGCACAAAGACCATAGGGCATGAAAGCCCGCTCCTCGAAGGGATCGGGCGGCGCATGTATTTTCAACTGCAGCGCGGTGCGAGAGTCTCGTGCGGCTGCATGGCCGATCTCCAGGTGAAGATCGCAACCGCACAGGCGATCGTGAGGAGAATCGTCGCAGCCAAGAAGGGAACCTGCGGCGAGACCCGATGCAGCATGGCGCCGGCGAGCGGGCCGATAGCCTGAGCCGCCCCTTGTGCGACGACGTTGAAGCCAGCCGCCTTGCCCTGGGCAGCTGGACCCGTCCACAAGCTGAGCGAAGCGAGATTGCCGGGGAGCATGAGGCCAAGACCAATCCCAAGCATCACGAGCGAGCCGAAAATCTCGATATAGCTGACCACCAGGCTGCAGATCATCATCGACGAGACGGCGATGACGGCTCCCACAGCAAGCAATCGCATCGGCTCCCACCGCAACAAGCGGATTGCGCAAGCCTGGACGGCGATCATCGCCGTCGCGGTCGCCATGAGCGCCGCTCCGCCAAGCGAGATCGATTCCTCCATCGTGAATCCGAGCGCATCTTGCAGGCGTAGCGCCGTCACCTGCTGCAGGATGCTGTAGGCGGAGATCGATACGAGTGTGATCAGGAGAAGCGGCCATATCCTGGCAAGCGGCAAATGAGCGTCGATCGGTGTAGTGCGCGGGGCGCGTGCAGGCTCCGTGGCCCATAAATGGACGCAAGCGAAGGCCACCAAGGCGAGCACGGACACGATCGCGAAAGCCCAGTCAGGATTGGTGGGAGCGACCTGCCATGCGAGCGCGGCCCCAAGGATGGTGCCCAATCCGATGGCTGCTCCGAGAACGCCCATGGCGCCGGCCCGCTGCGTCGGTGTGGTGATGTCGGCCATATAGGCCTGCGAAGCGGGCATGATGCCGCTGGAAGCAAGCGACTGCCCCGCCCTGACGGACATGAACAGGCCGAGCGTGAGGACAGCGCCCAAGACGCCTGCCAGGCGCAGATGCACGATCGCGCCGAACAACGCTGCCGCGATGGCCGCCCCGGCGAGCGCCGTCAGCAGAACCGGCCTGCGCCCTATCCGTTCGCTGAGATATCCCCAAGCCGGCGCCGATACCATGAGCAGCAACGCGGAGATGCTGAGGATCGCACCGGTCTCGATATCGGAGAAGCCTAGGCGGCGGCCCAAAGGCGGCAGGACGACGAGAAGAAATGATTGACCGGTCGTGTTGGCGGTCAGGCCCAGACATAGTGCGATCTGAGCCTTCGTCGTGCGCGATCGAGCTTCCATTTTCTCCCGCGCCGTACGCCATTCATATGGCCGGTGCCTCTGCCGCTTCGCCGTGCCGTCGTCAATCCACCAGAACGCATGCGCGCTACCCGGCCTGCTTGGGGCACACAAAGAACTTCGCGAATTGTCCGATCGGGACAGTCTCTATCGTCATGCCCTGTATGCGTTCGCACGGAACGTGAGTGCGCTCGCGAACCGAATCCAGGTTGACGGGAAGGCTGGCTATGCAGGCAGAGACGGCTCAGACGGATACTGCCGCGCCATGCTTTGCTGACTATCCGGGCGGCGGCACTTGGGCGCAGCGCGCGACGCGCCACCGCAGCGCCAGCGCCTTTGAAGCATAGAGGGAGTTCCATCCATGAAACCTACACTGCCGCTCTCGTTGGCGGCATCGCTGCTGATGGCGACGTCTTTGATCGCGCCTGCGGGCCAGCCGCAGGCGCAGAAGAGGGCGGCTGGCACCAAGCCGAATGTTGTCTTCATCCTCGCGGACAACGTGGGCTACGGCGATATGGGCCCCTATGGCGGCGGTGAAACCCGAGGCTTTCGGACGCCAAACGTCGATCAACTCGCTGCGCAGGGCCTCAAGCTCACGCAATATTTGGTCGAGCCCGCCTGCACGCCTTCCCGTGCTGCGCTGTTGACGGGGCAGTATTCCATTCGCAACGGCCTGTCCTTGGTTCTTGTTGGCGAGACCACGCCGAATACCTTGCCAAAAGGCGCCTACACTATGGGCCAGCTGTTCAAGGAAGCCGGCTATGCCACAGCGGTCTACGGGAAATGGCACCTCGGCAGTGCGCCGAAGAGCCTTCCAATGGCGCACGGGTTCAACGAGTTCTATGGCATCCCGCCAAACCTGTCATGGGACTCGGCTTCCTATGTCGACTCCACCGTGATGACGCATTCGAGCCCGCATACCCGCGACGAGTTGGTTGCCGCAGGTCCGCATATTGTCGAAGGCACACCCGACGGAAAGCTGAAAAAGGTCAAGCCGTTCACCATGGAGGTGAGGGCCGAGATCGATGTCGAATTGACGGCAAAATCGATCGACTTCATGAAGCGGCAGGTCGACGCCGGCAAGCCGTTCTTCCTCTATTTGCCGTTCTCGATGGGGCATGGGCCGAATCTTCCGTCCAAGGACTTCGCCGGTAAATCGCGCGTAGGCCAATACGGCGACAAGATGATGGAGGGCGATCATCACGTTGGCCAGATCATGGATGCGCTCAAGGACCTGGGCGTGGAAGATAACACGATCCTGGTCTTCGCCTCCGACAACGGGCCAAGCGGTCAGATTACCCAGATGTACGGCAACAAGCAAAGCCCTGACATGGGCAACGCGGGACCCTTCCGCGGCGAACTCGGCGAGGTGACCGAGGGCGCGATCCGGACCTTCGCCTTCATCCGCTGGCCGGGCAAAATCGCGCGGGGCAGCAGTTCCTACGCGATGTTCTCGATTATGGACTTTCTGCCAACCTTCGCGAACATTATCGGCGCCAAGCTGCCGACCGACCGCCCGATCGACGGCGTCGACCAGACCGAAGTGCTGATGGGCACGAGCGAGAAGGGCAGCCGGACGTCCTTGCTCAGCTTTGTCGGCCCTGATCTCTTGGCCGTGCGCGTGGACCAGTGGCGAATGTACTTCACCCACGTCTTTCCTGCCGGAACCAGCAGCCAGATTATGCCGGGCATGGGCGCGGCTCAAGCAAAATTGATGGGCTATCCCAAGGTATACAATATCGAAATGGACCCCTATGAAACCCTGAATTATTTTGCTTACTATCCATGGATCTTGGATTCCGGCCTGAAGGCGGTGAATGAATACCTCGAAAGCCTCAAGGATCATCCGAACCCACCGTCAGCCAACCTCACCGAGTTTAGTGGGGCTAAGAAATAAAACGAACGATTGGGATAGGGGAGAGTGCCCCTTATGCGCGAAACCAAGATGAAAATAGGAGAAGAGGGGAAACCCTCCTCTCCCGCGCAGAGTTCGGCTGGGGCTCTGTAACGCAAATCGGTTGGGGGATTCATCTCGTGAATCCAGCGTGATAGCTGGAGCGCCTGAGCAGACCGACACTCCCGACTTGCTCGGGGAACACCAAGAACCTCGCGAATTGTCCGATCGGGACAGTCTCTATCCTCGCGCCCTGTATGAGTTCGCATTGAACGTGAGTGCGCTCGCGAACCCGATTCAGATTGACGAGAAGGCTGGCTATGCAGGCCGAGACGGCTCAGACGGATTTGCCGCCGGAGCGTGCGCGCGAGGGCATGATCTTCGTGCGCACCGGAATCTTCTGGATGGGCTCAGATCATCACTACCCCGAAGAGAAGCCGGCCCATCGTGTCAGTGTCGAGGGCTTCTTCATCGACGAAACCCCTGTCACCAACGCGCAATTTGCCGAGTTCGTGGCGGCGACCGGACATCGCACATTTGCCGAGTTCGCGCCTGACCCTCGAGACTATCCCGGCATCTTGCCGGAGATGCTGTATGCGGGCTCGCTCGTCTTCCGGGAGCCGACCGGGCGCGTCGATCTCCGCGACTGGTCGCAATGGTGGACGTTCCTGAAGGACGCCAACTGGCGCCAGCCCTATGGACCGCGCAGCAGCATTGCGGGGCTGGACGATCATCCCGTTGTCCATGTCAGCCACCACGACGCATTGGCCTATGCACGATGGAAGGGCAAGGATCTCCCCACGGAAGCCGAGTGGGAATTCGCCGCCAGAGGAGGCCTCGAACAGGCCGAATACGCCTGGGGCTCGGAACTGACCCCCTATGGGCGGCATATGGCCAATACCTGGCAAGGATCGTTTCCGAGCATCAATCACAAACTCGACGGATACGCCCGCACATCGCCCGTCAGGGCTTTTCCGCCCAACGGATACGGCCTCTACGACATGATCGGGAACGCCTGGGAGTGGACCTCCGACTGGTTCGCCCCGAAGCACGAAGCGGACGCGACGAAAGCCTGCTGCATACCCAGGAACCCTCGCGGAGGGCTCGAGTCCGCCAGCTATGATCCGTGTCTCCCCCACATCAAGATTCCGCGGAAGGTTTTGAAAGGCGGATCGCATCTGTGCGCTCCGAACTACTGCCGCCGCTATCGACCTGCAGCCCGACATGCCGAGACGATCGATACGTCGACAAGCCATGTCGGGTTCAGATGTGTTGTCCGGAACGGAGAATCGAATGAAACGGCCTCCTAATCACCAATTCAGAGCGCGCTGGCTGGGCGTCAGCACGACGCTGCTGATGTTGGGATCGCCCGTGGCAGCCCAGGAATCGCTGCCGTTTCCGCCCAAGCCTTCGGGGAGCAAGGCCGGACCGACGATCGCGGAATCGACCTACAGCCCCCTGCCGGCGAAGTCGCATCTCCCGGCCAACGCGCCGAACATCGTCGTGATCATGCTCGACGATGTCGGTCCGGCGCTTCCAAGCACCTTCGGCGGCGTGATCGATACGCGCACGCTGAGCCGCGTTGCCGGAGACGGGATCACCTATAACCGCTTCCACAATGCCGCCATGTGCTCACCCACCCGCGCGGCCCTGCTGACCGGGCGCAATCACCATCGCGTCGGCTCCGGCCAGATCACCGAACTGGCGAACGACTGGGACGGCTATTCCGGCCGGATCCCGCGCACTTCGGCGACCGCAGCGAAGGTCCTTGGCTATTATGGCTATGCGACGAGCGCCTTCGGAAAATGGCACAACACGCCGGCCAACGAGACCACCGCCGTCGGCCCCTATACGAACTGGCCGGCCGGCCAGGGGATCGGCTTCGACTACTTCTACGGCTTCCTGGCCGGAGAATCCTCGCAATGGGAGCCTGCGGTCGTCGAAAACACGGTCCGGGTGAACCCGTCCGAAGGAAAGAAGGAATACCACTTCACCGAGGACATGACCGACAAGGCCGTCTCATGGATGAAGCAAGTCCGCGCGCTGACGCCGGACCGGCCCTTCTTCATGTATTGGGCCCCCGGCGCCTCCCATGGCCCGCACCACATCTTCAAGGACTGGGCGGACAAATATAAGGGCAAGTTCGACGAAGGCTGGGACGTCATGCGCGAGCGCGTCTTCGCCCGCCAGAAAGAGCTCGGCTGGATCCCGAAAGACACCGAGCTGACGCCGCGGCCGAAGACGCTGGCCGCATGGGCCGATATTCCCGAGGACGAAAAGCCGTTCCAGCGTCGGCTCATGGAAGTGTTCGCCGGATACACCGAACATGCCGATGCGCAGGCCGGCCGGTTGATCGACGCCCTGGACGAGCTCGGCATCCGCGACAACACGCTCGTCTTCTACATCTGGGGCGACAACGGCTCCAGCGCGGAAGGCCAGAACGGCACGATCAGCGAGTTCCTGGCGCAGAATGGCATTCCGTCCGAGATCAAGGACCATATCCGCACCATGAACGAGCTCGGCGGCCTGGATGTGCTCGGCTCGCCCAAGGTAGATAACATGTACCATGCCGGCTGGGCCTGGGCCGGCTCCACGCCGCACCGGTCAACGAAACTGATTGCCGCGCATTTCGGCGGAACGCGCACGCCGCTCGCGGTGTCCTGGCCAAGCAGGATCAAGCCGGACAAGACGCCGCGTCCGCAATTCCATCACGTCAACGATATCGTGCCGACGATCTACGACATCCTGCGCATCACGCCGCCGAAGCTCGTCGACGCCGTCAGCCAGGATCCGCTCGACGGCACCAGCATGACCTATTCCTTCGTGTCGCCGACGGCACCGGAGCACAAGAAGGAGCAGTATTTCGAGGTCATGGGGAGTCGCGCCTACTACAAGGACGGATGGATCGCGTCGACATTCGGGCCGAGAGTGCCTTGGCAAGCGGGCGTCGATCCCTCGATCATGACATGGTCGCCGAAGAACGATGTCTGGGAACTCCATGATCTCAAGAAGGATTTCTCGCAGGCGAAGGACGTCGCCGCCGCCAATCCTGGCAAGCTCGACGAGCTGAAGAAGGCTTTCGAGGTCAGCGCTAAAGACAATAAGGTCTATCCGGTGGGCGGCGCGCTATGGTCCGCGATCTTCCACCCGGAAGACCAGCCATCCAATCCCGCCAAGACGTTCAACTACACGCAGGAGGTCGTTGGCGTTCCCGAGTTCACCGCGCCGAAGCTCGGATCGCGTAGCAACCTCGTCACCATCGATGCGGATTTGCAGCCCGACTCGAAGGGAGTGCTCTACGCGCTCGGCGCCGTCTCGGGCGGCATCGCCCTGTGGGTCGAGAACGGCAAGCTCAGCTACGAGTACAATCTGTTCGAGATCGAACGGACTCAACTGGAAACGTCTGCCCCACTCCCGACCGGGAAGGTCAAGATCGAGATCGAAACAACGCGCAAGGCCAACGGCGCCCGCCCCGCGTCTCTCGACATCGTCATGCGCGTTGACGGCAAAGAAGTCAGCAAGGGCCGTGTCCCACGCGCGGCACCGGGCAGCTTTACCGCCAACGATGCCTTCGACGTCGGCCGGGACAGTTACTCCCCCGTCTCGCTTACGTATTTCGACCGCAAGCCCTTCGCCTTCAATGGCAAGATCCGGCATCTGAAGGTGGAATATCTGGACTGACCGCCGACCAGCCGGAGGCGGCGAGCACGATCTTCGCCGCCTCTTCTCAAATTTCGACGGCGCGGAACCTCCTCTCCTTAGAGTCCGGAGGAGGCACGTTTCGTCGAATGCACTGCCGAACTGCGAAAAGGAAACTCCATGTTGAAACGACTTGCTCTTGTTCTTGTCGCCGCGGCCGCGATGCCGTCGGTCCCGGTGCAAGCCCAGACCGAGCTGAGCGCCTATGCCGACAAGAATGGCTACGTCAATGTCCAGAAGCTGACCTGCGGGCAGCTTGCCGGGACGTTCCAGGAAGATGCGAACTTTCTCGGCATCTGGTACAGCGGCTGGTATAACGGCCTCGGGAAGAAATCTTCCGTCAATCTACCCAGGGTCAAAGAAGGTATCCACGAGCTGATCGTCTATTGCAAATCAAATCAGGCCTCGACGATCATCAAAGCCATCGATGTTCTTTTGAAAGATGAGAAAGCACGCAACGCCAAATGAGGCGACGGTTCGTGCCTGACAGACTCAGGCACGGACCATTCTCCATGAGCTATTCGTCTGCGTTTATTCGCTGAGTCGAAACCATTTCGAAGCGCGAGCCACGATGATACTCGTCTTATTTGGCTAATGATCGCTGAGAGGCTTCTTAGAACCGTTATCCGTAAGGGAAATCTCTCTTTCTGGACAATCGTCTGACGAAATTAGACTTAGATCATCGATTTGAGCGCGAGACAGAGACCATGGCTGTTGGTTCCAAGGCGGACGAGATCGAGGCCGCATCGGCGATGGCCGGTCATTTTATGACACTGCTTGAAGATGGGTTGGCGGCAAGGTTCTCGGGATGGCTCTCGGCCACAGACGGGTGGCGCGATTTCATGCAGGGTCTCGAAGCTGCCGGCCACAGTCCCGCGCTGCTGGCGCTTGGCGTGGTGGCAACCTGCTCGATTGCCTTCGTTGCAACGGCTGCGGTCGCCAGGCTGATCGTTGGCAGGCTGAATGACAGGCCAGTGCTGCGAGCGCTCGCTTGGTTCGCTGCTTCCGTGGTCGCGATGTTGACTCTCTGGGTCCTGCTGCGGAGTTTCGTCACTGACCCGGTGCTCCGCGGCGCTTTGGTGAATTGCGCCGCGATCTCGGTGTTGGCGACGATGATCTGCTTGCCGTTAACCACCGGGCGCGGGGCGGTCTTCTGGCCCTGGCGCCGCGACGTTGCGATCTCGATTTGCGTTGCGGCCGGCGGCCTGGTGGTGCTGGCTTGCCTGCGTGCATGGAATGCCGCTGATCCGCTGCGAGATCTCTTCGCCACATTCGCAGTGTCGTTGCCGTTCACTATCCTGGCCGCTGCGGCCTATGTTCGCCATCGCAGACTGGTCGTGAGGGCATTGTCTTTCGGCGCCAGATCAGGATCGCTGCGCCGGAAGCTCGCCGCGAACTGGCCCTGGCTCGTTGTAGCACTCGTCGCACTCGCCTTTGTTTTCATCCAACTGGGCATAACACTCGGAAGGCCGATGCGGGGCGGGCCATTGGTTCTTTCGCTTCTTCTCGTTCTCGCTGGTCCACATCTCGACATCGCCATCGAACGGCGCGGATGGCGCGCGGTCCGGTCGCAGGGAGGCGAACTGAGGGGAGTGCTGTGGCGCACCTTCCGGATCGTCGCAGCGTCCTCGATCTTCGCGATCCTGGCGACGCTCTGGGTTCTACCCATCCTCGATGTCGCCGGCATTTCGCGCGGCATCATCGTCTTGAAGGCAGCCGAAATTCTGATGCTCGTGCTGGTCATTGCCTTCTGCTGGAACTGGGTGGCTATCCTGGCCGCGCGCATCAGGCCTCCTGCGCCGAGCGAACCGCAGAGTGGCGCCTTTGTGATCGGCACGCGGCTGACCACCGTCGGCCCTGTGCTCGTGGGCCTGGCCAAAGCCGGGCTTCTGACGCTGGGAGCACTGACGATCCTGGTCATGCTGGGCATAAATGTCTGGCCGCTCATCACAGGCCTGTCGATTTTCGGTTTGGCGATCGGCCTCGGTTCGCAAACGCTGGTCAAGGATGTGGTGGCCGGCCTGTTCTTCCTCGTCGACGATGCGTTCCGCCACGGCGAATACATTGAGACTTCGGGCGCTAAAGGCACTGTCGAGAGGATTTCGCTTCGTTCCGTTTCCCTGAGGCACCCGCGCGGCGCGGTTGCGACGATTCCTTATGGCCAGATCGGGAAAATCCAGAATTTCAGCCGGGAATGGGTTGTCGAGAAGATGCTTTTCCGGGTCGCTTTGGACACCGATGTCGAAGTCGTGCGGAAGCTGTTCAAGAAGATCGGGCAGGAGATCGCCGCGGACCCGGAACTGAACGCCGACCTCATCGAGCCGTTCAAGAGCCAGGGCATTGGCGCTCTCGAGGAAGGGACATTGGTGATCCGCGGCAAGTACAAGGCGAGAGCCGGGCACCAGTTCCAGATCCGCAAGGCGATCCTTTCGAAGGTCCGGATTACGCTTCAGGAGAACAATATCAAGCTGGTGCCGAAACCGCTTCATGTGCCGCAGATGGGCGGATGAGCCATGGCCATCCGGCATCAACCGCACATCGAAATGCTCGTGCCGAACCGGTCACCGCCACTCGCTTCCTGCCCATAGCGACCTTTTGCGTCCGCTCGCCCCGCCGAGCACGCCAGACCGGCTGCTTGCAGCAGTACCGGCCGCGATTGCCGGAGATGCGACCTAATGAGAACGGGGGCGACGAAATCGTCGCCCCGTTCTTCATTTAGCTGGATGCTGTCGAGGTCGGTCCCTTCCGGCCTCAGGGTAAGGGCTGGGGCTTCGGGAAGCTCCACTTGCCGTTCAGGATCTCGGCACGCGGTTGATAAAGCCTGACCGTGTAGTTCCAGCCAGATGTGATCGGCAGGCAATTGACCACCTTGCCGTCGCAGCCGCCGAACTGGATGGCGATCGTACCGTCGGCGCTCTTCTTCGCCGTCAGGTTGTTCAGCGAATAGGCGTCGTAGGCGTTCTTCTCGAAATAGCCCTGGGCATTATAGACGCTGACCGACCAGAAGCTGTCGACCGGAACGTTTCCGACATTGAGCTTGTAGACGGTCGCGCCATCGTTTTTGGGCACCGCGCCGCTGAGATAGATCGCATCCTTGGCGGGGTTTCCGCCCCAGCCGGTCGCGGTGCCGATCAGGTGCTGAATCGGGTCCACTGCCGCTTTGGTACCAAAGGCCTTGTTGTAGTCGGGGATCGTCGAACCGAGCACGGCCAGGGCGTCACGCATCTTTTTCTGGCTCGCCTGGTCCCAGTTCGGCACCTCGAATTTGCCGACGTCCTTCTGGCTGACCTCGATCGCGTCCTGGAGCAGATGAACCTGCTGAACGTCCTTGGGGTCGGCGGGATCGACCAGCGTGCGGACGGCGACAAACACGTATCTTGTGCCGACGTTCTCCTTCGTCAGGGTATGGCTGCCGGCTCCGTAGAAAACCGACGGCACATAGTGGTCCGCGCTGACCACCTGCATGGACATGAATCGCTTGCCCGCATCGGGGAGTTTGATCGTGACCGGGCCGGCATCGAGATCGAAGACCGCTTCCGAATAGAGCGTGTCTCGATTCATGCGGATGACGTTCTGCTTGTCGATTGCGACTGGCGCGCGGCTATGAACGAACCGGCCAAAGCTGCCGTCCCTTACCGCCTTGCCCATGTAGAGATCGGACTCGGCGCGGATGAAATTTTCGACGCCGACTGGCGTCGAGGCGCCGGAAGCGGTCTGGGCATTTGCATTGCCAACCGCCGCCAAGGTGGTGGCAACGAAGTAAATTGCTGTCTTGGTATTCATAGCTGCGTCACTCCGTCGGCTGCGCCGCGGCAAGGGCGCCCCACTCGACGGGCCGGCCTGCGCGATATGTTCCCCTAGCACGCACAATCCCGAGGATTGTTCTTCCGGAACAATCTTGCCCTCGGCGCCATGTATTCTGGCCGCCAATCGGGCAGAGAGCGGATGCGAGCTTCTCCTTTATGATCAATGAATGTCCTAATGCAGCCTAAAATGCGGAATGATCCCTTCCGAATAGATTTGGCATAGGCAGACAAACTTATATCCATGACCGAGTACTGGCTTGAAATTGGAATTGACGATTAAGATGAAAGCTATCAAACTAATAGGTTCTGCCTTGTTTTCTTTTATGGCCATCTTCGCGAGTGAGTCGGCGCTTGCGCAGGCAGATCAAAGCAAGCCTCTTGCGAAGCCCACCGATCCTCACTTCAATCTTCTGCCGGGCTTCTTGCCTGCAGCAAGTCTGCCCGATAGCCTGCGCCTTCTGAGGCCGCCCCCAGCCTCGGACTCGGCGGCTCTCGCTCAAGACGAGGCAGCAAGACAGGACGCTGCCCGCTTGAAGGGATCGCCGCGCTGGCAACTGGCGGTGCGCGATGCCGATCTGAATTTTCCGCAACCCGCCGAGAATTTCTCGTGCGCGATGGGAATTTCGATCGATGCACAGAACACGCCGCATCTCTACAAGTTGATGCAGCGGATGCTGACGGATGTCGGCCTCTCCACCTACGGCGTCAAGAACAAGTTTCAGCGCACTCGCCCCTTCGCCCGGCATGCCGAGGGGACCTGTACGCCGGGCGACGAGGACATCCTGCGCACCGATGGCTCATATCCGTCCGGTCATTCGGCCGTCGGATGGGGCTGGGCTCTCGTCCTGGCCGAGATCAATCCGGAGCGCTCGGACGAGATTTTGTCCCGCGGCCTGGCCTTCGGGCAAAGCCGGGTCATCTGTAATGCGCATTGGCAGAGCGATGTCGACGCGGGTCGTATTATGGCCGCCGCGACCGTCGCCCGGCTGCACTCCGATAGCAGCTTTGCGGCGGGGCTACAGTCCGCGCGAGCAGAAGCATTGCGGTCGCGTCAGGCGAATCTCAAGCCGCGAAACGATTGCGTTGCTGAAGCGGCCTCCTTGTCCGAGCGATAGCCCCCGCTTTCAGATCGTGCGCGAGAATCGGAGAAGGCGATCTGTTCTCGGATCTTCGGCTCTCCGGTCCGCTCGGCCCGGCGGCCGGCTCTGACGGAGCCTCCGTGAAGGCCGAGCTCGTCACTGGGGCGCATCTCCTCGTTCGGATTACGTCATTCCGCACCTCGGAGCTGCAAGCAGCTGTCTCCCAAAGCGTTCCCATAGGATGAAACAGCCATGTCCATTCTCGACATCTTCGCCTGGATCGTACTGGTCGTGCTGGTCTTCAGCACGATCGCCGTCGTGGTCTTCCTCGCCATGCTGCCGGGCATGATAGCCCGGAAGCGCAACCATCCCTGGGTCGATGGCGTCACCGCGGGCGGGTGGGTGACATCCATCCTCGGCTTCGTGCTGTGGCCAGCCGTCCTGATCTGGGCCTTTGTCGATTGGCCGGCCAAGCCGCGCCTCGGCTCGGGCGATGAGGCGACTGCGCCGTGATCCTGGTTCTCCTCAATGTCTATCTCGCCCTGCTCTTCATTCTGGTGAAGCTCGGGATCATTCGCTTCAATCGGTTCTGGAAGGTCTCGCCGGCCATCGTCTTCGTCCTTTTGCTGGTCGGCCTGTTCGTGCCGATGAGCTGGGGCGCTCCGCAAGGGTCGGCGCTGGTCGTCCGGCATTCGGTAGCCATCGTGCCCGATGTCGCGGGTGAGGTCGTCGACGTCCCGGTCCAGCCGAACCAGCCGCTTAAGGCAGGCGACGTGTTGTTCCGGATCGATCCGGTTCCGTTCCGGTCCCAGGTCGATACCTTCGCCGCGCAGCTCAAGTTTCAGGAGACGAGGCTGGCCGAGATGATGCAGTTGCAGACGCACGGCACGGGACGCGCCTTCGACGTCGAGCAGCGCCAGGCCGAGGTCGACCAACTGAAAGCTCAACTCGCGGCGGCCCAGTGGAACCTCGACAAGACCGTGATCCGCGCGCCGACCGAGGGCTACGTCACCAATGTCGCGCTCCGAAAGGGAGCTCGCGTCGCGAATCTCCCGCTGGCGCCGGTGATGGCCTTCATCGACACCTCCGAGACGGTCATCGGTGTGGAAATCGCTCAGATCGACGCACGCTACGTCGCTCCTGGGCAGCAAGTCGAACTCACCTTCAAGATGTTTCCGGGCAGGGTACTGACCGGCAAGGTCGAGAGCCTCGTGCAGGCGATTGCCACAGGCCAGGTTCAGGTTTCCGGCGTAGCCGTTGCGCCAAAGGCAATCGCATCAGCGCCCTTCCTCGTGCGCGTCAAGCTTGACGACGAAGCCTTTGCCGGGTCGCTGCCTGCCGGGAGCACAGGCGAGGCTGCGATCTTCACGGATCAGGTCAAGCCCACGCACCTGATCCGTAAAGTGCTGCTGCGTCAGGTCGCGATCACTAATTACATTAACCCATTCTGAAAAAGGTTTGTTCTGTCGGCTACCCGCAGTCGGAGGCGTGCCCGGTCCTGCCTCTAATTGTTCGGTAGGAGCAATCCTCCTGTTATTTTCCGCTATTTGTGAGAGAGCTTCTCGGTAACCAATATCGCTGTCCGGGATCCTGATTATATTCAAAACGGAACAGGAACGACCAAGATGACCGCAAAGATTGCTCTAGCCTCTATGGGGGTCGCGTTCCTCGCCCTGACCTCGTTCGAGGCGCAGGCCATGCCGACGTCATCTGCCCTGTCACAGACAAGGGCATACGACGTCACAAAGGTCGCGGGCGGATGCGGTGTCGGCTTCTATCGCGGGCCTCTCGGCGGTTGTGTCCGCGGCGCCGGGGGCGTCGTCGTTGCACCGCGCCCAGTGGTTGTCGCTCCTCGACCGGTCGTCGTCGCGCCCCGGCCTGTTGTGGTCGCTCCTCGCCCAGTCGTTCGCCCGCGCCCCGTCGTCATCGATCGACGGCCGATTGTGATCCGTTGAGCCCAGCGACGCCCGCGTGCATCAACCTGAAGCGGAGGAAGTAAAATGCATAGATATTTGAACTTCATGGCCGCGCTTGTAACCGGCTTCGGATTGCTGATTGGCCTGCCAGGAAGCGGACCTCCCCGCAGCTCAAGGTCGCAAGCCGCCGTTGCGCGGTTCGATCGTGATGCGCACTCGGTGTGAAACGGCACAGCGGTTCGACGCGGATCGGCACCCGCCTAAGCCCTTGAGTATCCCTGACTTAGCTCAGATTACGGGGTCAACTGACGGCGCCGTTTCACACTCCTCGTCGGGCCGATTGATGAAATGAGTATGCCAAAGCCTCGGGCCGATTGATCTTCGGTCCGAGGCCTTTTGGGATACGCTCAACTGCGGGCTCAGCGGTGCTTCGTCTGAAAGGCCCGGATGGGCGGCGCGACCCGCTCGGTCGCTTCGATAAGAATGGCGTGCTTTAGACCATCGAGAATGACGAGTTCGGAATTCGGCAGCGCTTCCGCGATCTGGCGGTTGAGACGCGGGTTGCAGCCGCCGTCGAGCTCCCCGGTCAGGACGAGAGAGGGAGCCGTGACCTCATGGAGCCAAGGCGACATCTCGGTTTCGGCATAGATGTCGAACACGTTGAGGAAAATCTCTGGATCGGTCGCGACCACCTGCGCCTTCCGGGCCTCGATGCGCTCGGGGTGCTCGGTCTGGAATTTCTCGGTGAACCAGCGATCGGCCAGGGTCTGAAGAACCGGGCCGATGCCCTTTTTGCGCATCGCAGCGACGACGGCCCTCACCTTCGCGGAGTCATCCTCCGTGCGGAACGCCGCAGTCGAA
The DNA here is from genome assembly GCF_052113585.1 of Allobosea sp. TAF32. NCBI lineage: Bacteria > Pseudomonadati > Pseudomonadota > Alphaproteobacteria > Hyphomicrobiales > Alloboseaceae > Allobosea > Allobosea sp. TAF32. Next base: position 95,333 of record NZ_JBFRDM010000013.1, read on the forward strand.
AGCAGGCCCAGCGCGATCACCCGCTCGGGATGGGCCCGCGCATAGGCCGGGCCGATCATCCCCCCCAGCGAATGGCCGATGACGTGCGCCTTCTCGATGCCGAGCCGGGCGCGCAGCGCCTCCAGATCAGCGACGAGTTCGTCGAGGCCGAAACGCCCATCGCCTTTCGGCGTGTCGCCATGGCCGCGCAGGTCGTAGGCGATGCAGGTGAAGTCGTCCTTCAGATGCTGCGTGAGGCCGGCCCAGCTCGTCTTGCGGGCGCCAATGCCATGGACCATGAATAGCGGTGGGCCCTTGCCCTCGACTACATAGGAACTTTCGACGGCTACGGTCATCACGTACTCCTCAATTCCGACTGTCTGACGTCGCCGTGGCGGCAGGCGGGGCGCCCAGCGGTTTGCCGGCCACGGTCCAGTCCGTCTTGCGGACGTCTTGGAATATGACCTGCACGCTTTGCGGCGTGCCGCCGCAGATCGAGACGAAACTCTCCGTCATCGCCTGGGCGAGATTCTGTTTCTGATCGGGCGTGCGCCCTTCGAGCAGTTCGACGCGGATGATGGGCATGGGCGGTCTCCGGCGGTAGGGAACGAGCGGGTTCGTTCAGTTGAATTTCAGGCCGTTGTAGATTCTGTCCTCGAGAGGCGTGGCCTCGACGATCTCGCGGAGGATGGAAACGAAGGCGAGTTCCGACTTGCTCGGCCGGACGCGCGGATTGGTCAGGAGGTAGATGTCGATCGGCATCACGTCGTCATAGGGCGGCAGGCGCCAGAGCAGGCCATCGCGCACGTCGCGAGCGGCGATCTGGACGGGGATAGCGCCGATGCCGAGGCCCGCGACAACCATCCTGCGGACCTCTTCCAAATTGTTCGCGATGCCTTTGATCGGATCGGCGAAGCGCACCGTCTTGCGCATGTCGGTGATCGATTGCAGGGTGTCGGAATCGACCGCCGAGCGGTAGGAGATACATTCCTGGTTTTCGAGGTCGCTGACGCGCAGGTCGCGGCGGCCGAAGAGCGGGTGGCGCTCGCCGCAATAGAACCCGCAATATTCCTTGAAGACGTGGAAATATTCGAGTTCCGGCAATTTGCTGAAATTCGGCCCGATGCCGAAATGGATCAGCCTGTCGGCCATGGCCTCGATGATCTCGCGGCTGTTCATTACCGTGACGGTGATCGTGGCGCGGCTGTAGCGCCGATGGAACTCGTAGATGGAGCGGTCGATCAGCGGGCTCGTCATGTGGCTGGCGATAACGATGCGGAGATTGCCGACGAGTACCTCCTCGGTATCGGTCAGCAAATTCGAGATCCTGTCGATCGAGCCGCAGATCTCGCGCGCCTCGCGATAGAGCAATTTTCCGGCTTCCGTCAGGCGGAAGAGCCGCGGGCCCCGCTCGATCAGGGTGTGACCGAGCTGGTCCTCGAGGTTCTTGAGCGCGGCGCTCACTGCCGGCTGCCCGCGTCCGAGGATCTCGGCCGCGCGGGACAGATTCTGCGCATCGGCCAGCACAACGAACATGTGCAGCAGATTCCAGTTCACGCGGCTGGACAGCATGGAAGGCACCTTGCGGAACGGATGGCGACCCCTCCCGAAGCGGGGCTTCGAAGCGGGGTTGCCCTGGATTTCAGAGCAGGTAGATCGTCCGTACTCGGTCGTTTCCGGCTTTTCTCATTTGGCCGCGGCGATGGCGGCCTTGATCCAGCCGTCGAACTCGGCCTGATGCGCCTTGATCCATTCACGCGCGTGACGGTCGATGTCGGCCTCGCGGTTTTCACCGTTGAGCATCTTCTGGTTCTGGTCCGCGCGGTCCTTGAGCGTCATCTTGATCTGCTTGAAGAACTCGGCCGCAGCCGGATTTTCGAGCACCCATTTCTTGTTCGCGCCGATGTAGTAGACGGTCGGGAGCCAGCCCACGGAGCAGGGATTGCCGGCGCAGCCGGCGACGTCGGCCAGCGGCTTGTAGGTCTTCATCTGATCGGGCGGCAAGGCCGGGTTCTTCAGCTGCAGCCATACGAGGTCCTTGCCGGGCAGCAGCTTCATTGTGGTCGGGTTCGGGTACCAGGTGTAGAGGAAGACCGGCTTGCCGGCGGCATAGCGGGCAACGGCATCGGCGGCGAGCGTGGTGTACTCGCCCGTGACCAGCGTCACGGTCTTCTCGAGGCCGAGCGCCTTCATATGGCCCTGCGCGACCCCGTAGGAGCCCGACCAGCTGACAGAAGGGCCGACCATGTCGGCCTTGCCGTCGCCATTCTGGTCGAACAGCGCGGCGATCTTCGGGTCCGCGAGATCCTCGAGGAAGCGGATATTGTGGGCGTCCGCCGTCTTCTTATCGACCATGTAGCCCTGGATCGTGCCCGGATCCATCAACGGGCCGATCGCGACGACCTCGTTGGCGGTCTTGGCATAGAGGTCGGCATGGTTGGGCAGGATAGTGTCGGCCGTATAGGTCACATCGCCGCGCGCCATGGAGGTAAACACCGCCGCCGGAGCCAGCGTCTTGGGCGCCTCGACCTTGTAGCCCAGCGTCTCTATGCCAATGTCGATGATCCGCTGGCCGAACCAGAACGAATCCCAATTGGGCCGCGCCGGGCTGACCGTCTTGCCCGCGCCTGGTAGCGCGGCTTGACCCGCGGCCGGCGCCGCGCCGCAGGCGAAAAGCCCGAGGCTGACCAGGAGGGCTTGTGGAATTTTCCGAATGTCGAGCATGAGCATATCCCCTTTTTTGTGCTTGGCTTTGGTGAGGGGCCGGACCGCCATGCGTCCTGTCGGATGCAGGTTGGCGATCCAGCTTTTTGATCAACGCCGAATTCTTCCGAGAAAAAGCGGAGGCTGCGTTCCGGTCCGATGCTTCAGGCGGCCGTCCGAATGGGACGCAGTTGCTTCACCAGACTGACGGAACGCGAATCGGGGCTGGACCGGCGCACCACCCCTTGCGCGATGCGGTCCAGGCTGATCGCGATCAGGACGATGGCGAGGCCGCCGGTGCCCGCGAGGCCGACGTCAAGCGCGCCGATGCCGCGCAGCACGGTTAGCCCCAGCCCCTCGGCGCCGATCATCGAGATGATCACGCTCATCACAAGCGCCATCAGCAGCGTCTGGTTGAGGCCCGCCATGATCGAGGGAAGGGCGAGCGGCATCCGCACGTGCATGAGCGCCTGCCATTCCGTCGCGCCGAACGCCTCGCCCGCCTCGATCGCCTCGACCGGGACCTGCCGCAGGCCGAGATTGGTCAGCCGGATGATCGGCGGCATCGCAAAGATGATCGTGGCGATGACGCCTGGCACCGTGCCGATGCCGAACAGCATCACCACCGGGACGAGATAGACGAAGGAAGGGGTGGTCTGCATCACGTCGAGCACAGGCTGCAAGCCCGCCCAAAAAGTGTTGCTCCGGCCGGCTGCAATGCCAAGCGGCACGCCGATTATGATGCAGAAGGACACCGCCGTCAGCAGGATCGCGATCGAGGTCATCGCCTCCTGCCACAGCCCCATCGCGCCGATCAGCAGAAAGGACGCGGCGGAGAAGATGCCGTGGCGCAGCCCGGCGAGACGCCAGCCCGCTATCAGGAAGAAGAGGCATACCGCCCAAGGCGGCACCCAGCCGAGAAAGGCCTGAATCCAGTTTAGCGCCTCCGCGATCGGCCAGCGCAGCGCCTGGAAGGCCGGCCGCCATTCGGCGACCAGCCAGTCGATGCCGGCTTGGATCCATTTGTCCAGCGGAATACGGACGTTCTCGAACCACGAGTTCATGGCCGCTCCCCTTTGGAATCGGGACCTTGCGTCGCCGGGCCGGAGACGTCCGATTGCGCAACGAGGCGGAGCTGCTCGACGACATCACAGGCATCGACGGCGCCGAGTGTGTGGCCCTTCTCGTCGAGCACAGCGACGGGAGCCGTGCCGTTGAACAGCGTATAGAGCCGACTGAGGCTCGACCCCACCGGGGTCGAGGCCACCGAGCGATGTGGCATCGCAGAGATCGGCTGCCCGTTCAGCATATCGTCGAAATCCGCTAGCCGCACATATCCCATGGGCGTCCGGTCGGCCGCGATCAGCACGGCGTGTCCGCAGCCATCGGCGAGCATTTGCTGGCGTACGCCCTCCGCCGCCGCGTCATGCGCGACGACGGGAACGCGCATCGGCGCGAGGTCGCCGACCCGCAGCATCTTCGCGCGATCGAGTTCGCGGGCGAAGGTGCTTACATAATCGTCGACCGGCCGCAGCACGATGTCCTGCGGCGTTCCGACCTGGACGAAGCGGCCATCGCGCATCACTGCCAGACGGTCGCTGATCCGCACGGCCTCATGGAAGTCGTGGGTGATGAAGATGATCGTCTTCTTGATGTCGCGTTGCAGTTTGAGCAGCTCTTGCTGCAACTCCGACCTGATCAGCGGATCGAGCGCGCTGAAGGGCTCGTCCATCAGCAGGATGTCAGGATCGCTAGCGAGCGCCCGCGCGAGGCCAACGCGCTGCCGCATGCCGCCGCTGAGATTGTCAGGATAGCGAGCTCCCCATTCGCCGAGCCCGACCTGATCGAGCGCGCGCCGACCTTTCTCCGTGCGGAGCGAGGCGGATTCCCCGCGCAGCATCAGGCCGAACTCGACATTGGCTTGCACCGTCTTGTGCGGCAGCAGCGCGAAATTCTGAAAGACCATAGCGATCTTGCTGCGCCGCACCGCTCGCAAGGCGGGCTTCGGCTTCGCCAGGATGTTTTCTCCGTCGATCAGCACCGTGCCGGAGGTCGGCTCGATCAGACGGTTGAGGCATCGCACCAAAGTCGACTTGCCCGAGCCGGACAAGCCCATGATCGTGAAGATCTCGCCTTCGGCGACGCTGAAGGAGACGTCCGAAACGGCGATCATTTGCCCGGTTTCGGCGAGAATCTCACGTGGCGAGCGCCCGTCGCGGCGAAGCGCGAGAGCCTCTTCGGGCCGCGCGCCGTAGACCTTGGTGAGACCGTCCACTTCGAGCTTCTTCGCCATGCACGGCCCTTCTGCGAGCTACCCGACACACCCGCGATCCGGTCCGATGCGGTACGATCGAACAATTAAGAACACCAGTCCGCGACGGCCCTCGTCAGAAACCATGATGGCGGACTCTCTATACCCATTTCAAATCGATAATTTTAATGTCATTATTGATATGAGCGATAAATGATATCCCTCACTGCGCGATTTGTTTTCTCCGCACGCGCTATGCACGCGGGTGCTTGCTGGCGAACATCCATCGATCAGAACGATGATTGGATTGAAATTAACAATTTTTCTGCTTGCTCCAGATCGGCTTAGGCTTGCTCCAGATTATCCAGCACGGAGCCACCATGGTTATCGGGAGCGAACTTCGTGATCCCTCGGCGACGCATCAGGCCAGCGGCGGCCGCGTCAATTCAGCCAAAGGCATCACGCCGCAACAAGGCCGAGGCCGTCGCCTGCATGCCGAGATCGCGGGTGCCGGCCTCGCGGGGCTGGCCTGCGCCGCGGCTCTCGCCCAGCGCGGCTGGAAGGTCAGGGTCCATGAGAGGAGCCGGCAACTGCGCGAGATCGGCGCCGGCCTGTATTGCTGGAAGAACGCGCTCGACGCACTGCGCGAGCTTGGCGTCTACGAGAAGGTCGCGGCGGTCGGCGTCGCTTCCTCCGTCCCGCGCCTGCTCCAGGACCACAAGGGCCGCGAGATCAACTTGCGTCGCGATGACGATCCGGCGCCCGAGCTGATCGTCGTCCTGCGCACAGAACTTCACCGGATCCTGGCCGAACGAGCGGTAGAATGCGGCGTCGAGATCCTGACCGACTCCCCCGTGCTCAGCGCTGATCCGGAGGGCCGGCTCGAATTCCGCGACGGCTGGGGACCCAAGGTCGATCTGGTCGTAGGCGCGGACGGCGTCTTCTCCCGCGTTCGGGATTCCCTGAAGCTCGCGACCGCAGTCACCGATCTGCGCGACGGTTGCGGCCGCCATCTCATCCCGCGGCTGCCCGAAGACGGCCTCAACAACCGCCGCATCGAGATGTGGAACGGCGGTCGGCGGATCGGCATGGCGCCGGTCAGCAAGGACCAGCATTACGTGTTTCTCTGCTGCCCGGAGAGTGATGTTCCGGGCCGGACCCAGCAGCCCTTCAATCTCGAGGCCTGGGTCGAGAGTCATCCGCAGCATCGGCAATATCTTGAACGGCTGCCGCGCCATCCGGCTGAGCATTGGCGGCCCTTCTTCAATGTCACCTGTTCCTCGTGGTCGCGCGGGCATGTCTGCATCGTCGGCGATGCGGCGCATGGCATGGCACCCAATCTCGGCCAGGGCGCCTGCGTCGCCATTGTTAACGCCGTCGTGTTGGCCCGCGCGGCCTCCGCTTCCGCCGACATTCCTTCAGCCCTGAAGCAGTGGGAGGCGGTAGAACGCCCCTATATCGACAAGACGCAGCGGATGTCCTTCCTCTACGGCGCCGTCGGGACACGCTGGCCGACGGCACTTCTTGGTCTCCGGACGAGGGTGTTGCCGCTCCTGGCGCGGACAGACCTGTTCCAGCACAGCCTGCGGGTCGCCGTCACGCACCAGCCGGGGCTGTGAGGCGTCGCGCCTCCACCCCGACAAGGAGAGTTGCCGATGCATGTTGAGCAGGGCGCGGGCGTGCCGGTCGTCTTCGTTCACGGTAATCTTTCGACCCATGAGACTTGGCGGCATGTCCTGGCTGCCATGCCCTCCGATCTGCGTGCGGTGGCCTATGACCTGCGCGGGCATTCGGCCTCGGCAAAGCCGTTCGGAAATCCCTCCGTCCCGGATTTCGCAGCGGACCTCGACGAACTGCGCGGACAACTCGACCTGCCTCCAATGATCCTTGTCGGGCAATCCTTTGGCGCCTTCGTGGCGGCTGCCTATGCCGCTGAGTTTCCTGAGCATGTGAGAGGCTTGCTGCTGATCGCGGCGCCGGCCGGCCGGAGCGTCGTGGAGCTGGAGCAGGCACGCAACCTCGTCGTGCGCTTCCGGGCCGAAGGCGTGATGGCGGTGATGAAAACACTCGTTTCAGCCTGGTATACGGACGAGTTCCGCGAACGGCACCCGGACGCCGTCGACAGGCGTCTCGACCAGATCGGCAGGCTGGACGAGGACATCTCGATCAGAACCTATGAGCTGTACAACGATTTCGAGCTCGGCGCGATCGCCGGTCGCCTCCGTTGTCCCACCACGGTCATGACCGGTGAATTCGCGCGCGGCTGCGGGGCCCAGGCGGCTGTTGCCTTCGCGCAGAACATCGCGCGGTCGAACGTGGTCATCGTGCCGAAGCTGAAGAACGGAATTCCGACCGAAGCACCTGGTAAGATCGTGTCTTCAATCAAACATCTCGTTGGTGATCACTCTCGCACCTAAAGCGTTGAGCTTCTGAAGAAGCGCTCGACGAGATTGGGTTCGCGGTAGAGCGCGAAGTCGGTTTTACGCTGGATCAAGCGGTTTGCCTTCGAGGGGATGACGGGGGTGATCTGGCGCTGATCGAGAAGGTCGATCTGGCCTGCTGCCGGTTTCGTGGACGGTCAGTTAAGCTAACCCCACCTTCTTTTCGAACTCGACCGGGCTGATGTAGCCGATGCTCGAGTGTCTGCGAACGGCGTTGTAGAACCGCTCGATGTAATCGAACACGTCGGCACGAGCATCGTCGCGTGTCCGGTAGACCCCTGCCTCTGATCCGCTCGGTTTTGAGCGATGAGAAGAAGCGATCCATCGCGGCATTGTCCCAGACATTGCCCGAGCGGCTCATCGAGCAGGTGATGCCGTTGTCGGCTATGAGCTTCTGGAACGGCTCGCTGGCATACTGGCTGCCCTGGTCCGATGGTGCAGCAGGGCATCCGGCTTTCACCGGCGCCAGATCGTCATCATCAGCGCATCGGTCACGAGCCCGGCGGTCATCGCGGCCTTCATCGACCAGCCCACCCCCGGCGGGAGAAGAGGTCGATGACGGCTGCAACGTAAAGCCATCCCTCTGCGGTCCAGATGTAGGTGAAGTCGGCGATCCAGCGCTGGTTGGGCCGTTCGGCGTGGAACTCCCGGCCGAGCGTATTCTGCGCGAACGTCGACATCTGGCCGTCGTCCTTGGGCTTGCTGCGCCGACGCCTGTGAGTTCTTGCTGAAGCGCGACTTGCGGCTGTGTGATCCTATCCGACCGCCCGCATCTGGGCGAGGAGCTTCTGCCGGAAGACTTCCGCCGGGGTTTTGTAGCCCGGGTTACTTTCGCGGTGTTGTGTTCAAGCGCTCGCAGATGTCCTTCAGCTCCTGGTCGCGCCATCGGGCGAGCTTGCGGCGGTCGTTCAGGTCGATCTGGAAGTAGGTGCGTTGCATCGCTGCGTTCCTGCGACTGATAACCCATTGGATCATTCGCAAGTCGCATTTCAAACTYGAACCCACCCCGCCTACACCAGCGATTCCGATGATTAACATTATCGAACTCAATTGGGCGCAAGTCTCTCGACGATTTCAGCTCTGAAAATGCCTGCCAACGCGAGCGCTGGATTATGTCCGCGTTGGTTTCCAGGCCTTCCAAAGCCGGATGAACGGTCTCACGATTCATGCTTCTTCTACAGATCTAAGACACTGCCCGGGTCGCGGGAATGCGACCGACCTTTCGGTAATCTGCCCGGCGGGTCCACGATGTCTATCGTTTGCTCGTATGTTTTGCCTCACGCTTAGATTAAAATGTTTCGACTATTGGGAGCCGAGAATGGCCCGACGAGGTAGTTGGCAGTCGGCAAGCCGGTAGAAGCCCCGACGATCACGGACCCAAGCGAAGCGATGGTCAATCGCCAGAATTTGGAGTGTGACGACCTGCTCACCTTCTTCGTAGAAGGAGCCGATTTTCGAGGCGCCTGCGCAAAAGCCGACGATGCGCGGCAGCACTTCTCCACTGTCCCAGATACCCCAGCCCTCTAGAAGCGGGGCCGAATCCGTCAGGTCGTCACGACTGGGATTCCAACCCGTCTCTAGACGCGATAGATCGCTCTTGAGCCCTTCCAACTCCTGCGCGATCGTGAGCCCATTCTCGAAGTCAGGTGTCTGGTGTCAATTGACGGTTGACACTATGCAGGCCGGACGCTAGCGTGTTCACGTGGACATCGAGAGTATCAAGGATAAGGCACTCCGGAGGTTCGCGGAGACAGGCAGATCCAAAGGATTGCCTGGCGATCTCGTGGGACGACTTCGGAACATGCTGGCGTTTCTGGCGGCGATCGAGTCTGCCGAAGAACTGTACACCCCGCCAAACTTTGGTGCACATCTGCTGACCGGCGACCGAGCTGGCGTTTGGTCGCTCACAGTTACGAAGAACTGGCGGATAACGTTTCGCGTCAATCAGGCAGGTGCGATCGAGGACATAGATTTGGAGGATTATCACTGATGGGGATCAAGCTTCACGCAAGTTTTGCTGTTCACCCTGGAGAGTGGCTTAGAAGCGAACTGGTCGAGCCCTATGGGCTGAATGTCACCGTCGCGGCCGAGAAGCTCAAGGTCACTCGCCAGGCCATGAGCAACCTGCTGAACAGTAAAGCCGGATTGTCGGCAGAGATGGCAATCCGCTTCGAAAAAGCCTTTGGCGTTCGCGCGGATACCTTGCTGCGGATGCAGGCTGTGTACGATCTCGCTCAGGCTCGCGGGCATGAAAAGGAGATCATCGTGGAACGGGTTGCGAAAGCTGCGTAGCCATCAGGTATGCGGACCAGTTCCGCAGTACGGTTCGCCGCTCTGCAAACCCAAGCCAGACGGCGGGCGCCGGAAGCACTGAGGCCGGGATATATTCCGGTGGCTCCTCGATTAGGAAGCTGCGACAGGGTCCCAGGGAACCGTGTGCAACACATTCCCGCCCAGTCGGGCGAAGGCGCGCTGGCGACACGAAAACACGACGATCTGTTGGCTTTGAGCCTGCCGATGGAGAGCGTCGAACATCTTTTCGATGCGGTCGTCATCGGAATAGACCAGCGCATCGTCCAGGATTACGGGTGTGATCTGTCCGTCCTTGGCGAGCAGCCGCGCGAAAGCGAGACGCGTGAGGATAGCCAACTGCTCACGCATGCCGCCGCTGAGAAACCCAACCTCTTCCTCGAGGCCGTTGCGTTCGACTGCTCGCGGCAGCAACGTGTCCTCATCGAACGTCACGTCGGCGGCGTCGAAGAGTAGGCCGAGCAAGGGGCGCAGCTCCTGAAGTACGGGAGCAAAATAATGATACCGCGCCTCCGAGCGGGCGCCTTCTAGAGCGCTTCGCAGACGAGTTAGAATTGCGACCTCGCGGCTCAGAACAGCGACCTTCCGGTCCGCCTCTGAGAGTTTGTCACGCGCTTCCTGCCAGGCTTCCTCGATGGCGGATTCCGCACGGGTTTGAATACGGCCGTTGAGGCCTGCAGCTTCCTCCCGCAGCCGGACGATCTCGCTCCTGGCCGCCTCTACCAATGAACGCATCCGCGCATATCTGGCCTCGGCCGCGGGCAAGTCGCTATTGCGCGCCGCCATTTCAGCAGCATGTTCGGCGATCCGCTGGAATTTGGCTGACGCTTCCTTCTCGGCGCGCTTGAGGTCCTCCTCTCGCTCCGACCACTCAACCGTCGCACCCAGAGTTTCACGGATGGCGGCGAGCGAAGAAGCGAGGGCCGCCACCCGCCGCTCGGCTTCGACCATGCTCGTCGCGAGCAGCTCCGCCCGCGCTCGGGCCGCTGTAGCGGCCTCTCTTGTCGATCGCATAAGAGCTTCCGCCTCACGCGCGGCTGCTCGTGCCACGCCGAGGTCGCCGGTGACTTGGCTGGAGTCCGCGACTTCGGCTTCTAACCGGACAATCTCTTCGTCAAGCGCGCCCAACCCCGTTGGCGCGAGGAGGTCGAAGCGTTGACGAGCGAGGGCTAACTGGTTGCTTAGGTCTCGCAGTTGCGCCTCTCTCTGTCGACCTGCGGCCAAGCTCTCGATGCCCATTTCCGCCAGCAAAGCACTCTGGCGAGCCTTCAGCGCGACGATGTCACGCTCAGTCTTTTCCGATCGAGGCACCGATAGCGACAGCCGGCCGACGTTCACGATGTCGATGAGGGTGGTACCCAGCAGTGGTCGTTCTTCGCCATGCTGCAATATGGCAGAATCGATCGAGACTGCCGCATCGACCCCAGTTGAATATTCCACACGTAGGAGCGGTGCCTGGGCTCGCTCGGCTGCCCGTTGTCCAGCGAGATGTTCCTCGATTTCTCCGAGTTCCGCGAGCTTTTTGGGCGGTAAGGTCAGGTTCTTGATCGATGCTTGGATGACTTCGACATCTTTGCGCGCTGCGTCGGCGTCGTCTCGCGCCTTCCGAACGAGCGCCAGTCGGCTGGCTGCTGACGTGGCGCGAACGGACTTTTCGAGTGCCGCCACATAATCCCGCTGTTCTCGTTCGTTCTGCTCGGCGGCAATAACATTGGCAGAAGCCTGCGTAGCCGCCGACTTCGCTTCGTGGTGTTGCGTGCGATGCGCATCCCGATCAGCTTCGGCGGCCATCAGCAAATCGACGAGTTCGTTATGGCGCGCCCGAGACTGTTGAAAGGTCGACAGAGCAAAACGCGCCGCTTCCAGTTCGTTGCGGGCGAGAGCCTCGCCGCTCCGAGCTGCGTCGAGCTCCGAGCGATGGGCTTTGGCCAACGCTAGAATCGCCTCGCCATCGGCCAGAGCAGCATGACGATCACGCTCCTGCTCTGGAGTGTCGATCTCTGCCAGCCGCCCCCGCACAGATCGGCGGTGGTCCAGAGCCGCGCGCAACTCGACGACTTCACCGCCGAGGCGAGCCTCCAACTCCCTGAGCCGCTGTTGCTCTTCCAACGCGACCGCGTAGGGACCGCCTGTTTTTGCCTTACCTGTGGTCGTGACAAGTCGTGTCAATTCGGCTTCGCAGGCGGCGAGCGCATGCGACATCCGTCGGCCACCAGTCAAAGCTTCAACTTCGCCTTGAACGGATGTCAGGACCGTCTCTCGGGCCCTTCTCTCGGTTTCATCATCCGACTTGGCGCGCTTTTCGATACCGGTCGTTCCTTGACGAACCCAGAGGAGCCCCGCGGGACCGCCAGTACCGCCACGCACCAAGTTCGACATGAAGCGTTCTGCTTCATCCGCTTGCGCGATCAAGCGCCCGCTATCGCGTTCGCGGACTTGTGCTCGCCGCCCGCTGTAAAACTGCTTTGTCAGCCGGAATGCGCCGTCAGCTGTCAGAAGGTCAGCCTCGACGAGGGGGCTGCCCCCGCTATACGGCCGGAGAGCCTGCACCGCACTAGGCGTTCCAGTATGAGCTTGGAAGAACAGGGCGTGCAACGCATCGAAGCTGGTCGATTTCCCATATTCATTTGCGGCGCAGAGAACGTTGACACCTTCGCCGATGTTTTCAATCCGGACGCCCCTCCCGCCGAAGCGGCGAACGTTGTGCAGGCGCAGCGCCGTCAGCTTCATGCCGGCACACCCGCGCAATAGGAAAACAAGCGGGTCAGCGCCTGTCGGGATACTTCCCGCTCCCCCGCTGACCGAGTATCGTCATGACATTCAGAAAGAAGATGCTCGGCTGCTCGTCGCAGCGCTCCGACACGGTCGATGAGATCGAGATCCCCGACTTCGCATTCGGTCACCAAAGCTTCTGCATCGAACTGCATGAGAGCAAATTCGGGCGCGATCGCTGCAACAGCGGCGTCGAGTTCCAATCTTGCTTGCGGCCCTGCCCGCCCCGCGGCGAGGATGCGCAGCAGGGTTTGTCGACGTGCTGGTCCATCGGGACATCTGCTGAGCAGATTGCCCGCCCCAGCTTCGCCGGGAAGGCAGTCGAGCTGGATCGTTCGCCAATCAAACAGCGACGTTTGTACGGCTTCGATCGCTGGTTCTGCACCATGTGCTGCCACCGCCACGAGCAGTGCTCGCCCAGGTTCATCGTGTTTGAATCGGTCGGGTTCGGGCGTGCCAGAGTACCAGGTTCGCGTTCCAACGCTCAGTTGGCCGTGCCAATCGCCTAGCGCGAGATAGTCCAGACGTGCGCGGGCGGCTCGATCAGGCGCAATGATGTCGGTCGCAGCTTCCTCTTCGGAAAAGCTTTGAACCGCACCATGTGCCAGCCCGATGCGGATGGTGCCATCTGTTGTCGCGGCCGAGCTCATCCATTCCGTCAGATCGCGGCCGGGGCGTCGTGTTGTGCAGGGGGCCGACAACAGGACTACATCGTCGGCGAGCGCCGTTGGGGTGGGGGCAAGCGCGAGATGGACATTGGCTGGAAGTCCCGCACTCGCCGAAGACCAGAGCTCATCGGCTGCCAAGGAGTCATGGTTACCTGGGAGAATAAACCAACGCAGATCACGGTGGCCGGCCATGGCCGCGAGCGCTTGGCGAAGAATCGCAGGACTGGGGGTTTCCGTGTGGAATGTGTCCCCGGCCAGCAATACGGTCTCGGCACCGCCTGATCGGGCCTTGGCCGCGAGGCGATCAAGGACCGTATGCCTTGCGTCACGCAACCGGCCTCTCAACTCCTCTGGCATGGAGCCGAACGGCTTGCCCAAGTGCAGATCGGCGCTGTGCAGGAAGCGAAACATGTCAAACCTATAGAGCGCATGCTGACAGCTCTTCCGGACATTTTATGTCGCGGGCGCGCCTCACCGACGCGCCCACGACGTCTAAGCGAGGCGCTCGATCACTTACACGCGGATCTATGGATGCGACCTCCGGAGGTAGGGCCTCCCCCTCGTTTGTTGGCCTCTGTTCAACACGACGCTTTCTGACGTACGATTCCAGTCCCACCCGCGGATCGCCCACACAGCCTGCTCGTTGTGCTTTTTCATCTGACCTTGCTGTTCGTTGAATTCGGGGAAGCTGACATAAGTTGCCAGCCGTCCCTTGGGTGGCTCGCTCGTCGCGGAGCCTCGAAGGCGTCAGTCATTCTCCGGCGGCACACCGCGCGTTCCGAATGGAGGGACGTCTACCAATGTCGCAATTAGGCGCAGCAACGCGCGTTGCTCTGGCCGCTCCTTGGTTCCTTCTTCGAGAAACGCTCCCAGCGCGATATGACTGAGTTGACCTCCCGAAGGCCCGTTTGGCTGGTGTATAACGAAGGCATTTCCGGTGGCCGGTTCTCTCCCCAGATACCAGCTTTCGCCATTTGGACCGCGGTAGAGTTCGCGTCGTTCGCTCATGATGTTCCGTTCTCCTGCGCGCGAATTAGCTGCCAGCGGCATACGATTTCGCTGCTCGGCAAGACGCTACTTCGCGCGGTCCAGGCGGTCGAACATCGCCGTAATGGGATTATGGCTGCTCCGCGGCTTGGCATTTCTGAGGTGCCCATTGCCCATGATCTGCCCCTCTCCGATCACTCGCTCACGATCGTCTTTGCCCTTGATCCGATATTGTGGCTCGCCGTTCAGCGAAGTCGGGAGGAGCCTGGTGACGTCGTAGGTGCCGGCAGCGTCTCGGTCGAAAAAGCCGAAGGCGAGGGAAACTTCGTCGCCGATCACATATCGATGGGGCATGATGACTCCTTGATGCACGCAGCTTCTGGAGCTGAGATGTATCCTACCATGCCTTGCCCATCTGTGGGGATTTATTCAGTCTGTTCGCCTCATCGACGTCGATTTCGCGCAAACCGTACGATCTTGAAAATATATCTGATAAAAGAATATTGTAATACCGTGCCGAATTCGTGCGGAAAACAAGAATTCCGATTTTGAAGAACCCACCACTATGGTATTTTTATTTGTGTCCCAAAAATTTAGCAGATGGATATCGCTATATCGAGATTGCCTGGATGGCTTTTTTTGTTTTTCTCGCGCTTCGGCTCGGCATCGATGATGACCCCCCTTCGAGATCGTTCTGAACTCGCTCGACATCCTGTCGGCGAGCGACAGAGTTCGTCACAAAGAGGGTTTTCAGGACAACGGCAACGTTAATGGTTCAATTCCACCAAGGGCTGCTTCGGTTTCATCCAGCCGGATGACGGCAGCCAGGCCGTCTTCGTCCATATTTCTGCCATCGAGCGGGCTGGCATGCGTGACCTGCGGGAGCCCGAACAATCCGGGGACCACCCACGACCCCGAAGCCGCTGGATGAGATGTTCCTCCACATGCTCAAGGACGTCTATTACGCCGAGAAGCAGATTCTTAAGGCGCTGCCCAAGATGGCCAAGGTCGCCAAGGCGCCCGAGCTGAAGAAGGCCTTCGAGACCCATCGCGACAAAACCGACGGACATGTCGCGCGTCTCGGCCAGGTCTTCGAGATCATCGGCAAGGCACCGCGAGGCAAGACCTGCGACGTCCTCGCCGAGGAAACCAAGACGGACAAGACCCTGACCCAGCTCGGCGCGCCTGCGAACTCGGCGGCTGTCGCCAAGGCCGCCTGATCACGCCGCTGCATCAGACCCCGACGGCATTTGCCATCGGGGTCATTTTTGCGCTCGGGATAATTTGTCGTCATGTTCGAAGCCGCCTTGAGGTCGCTCGCCGGCCATCGCGACAACTGGTCCAGTCATCTCGCCGTCGACGGGTCCTTGTTGAAGGCGTGATGCCATGATGTGCATCCGCACACACCGGCGGTCTGGCAGTCAGCATAATGTGGGGGCTCGCTGGTCTCCGCATCCTGAGCTGCGCCAGCGGTCTTGCGCTTCGGCGCAAAGCATCCATATACCATCCATGTGGATGGTATATGGATGCCTGATGAAAACCCCCGATAGCGAGAAACTGACTCTCAATCTCGGCTTCGTCGATCTCGGCCGCATCGACCTGCTGGTCAGGGACGGCTTCTACTCGAATCGGTCCGACTTCATTCGCACGGCGATCCGAAACCAGCTTTCTAGCCATGCCGATGTCGCGGCGCAGGCCACGACGCGGCTGTCTCTCGAACTCGGCCTGAGGACATTCACCCGGCGCGATCTTGAGGCGGTCAAGGCCGCCGGCGAACGACTGGAGATTCGCGTCCTGGGTCTGGCCGTCATTGAGGCGGATGTCTCCCCTGAGCTTGCCCGGGAGACGATCGCCTCTCTCACCGTGCTAGGCGCGCTGCATGCCGCTCCCGAAATCAAGGCGGCTCTGGCCGACCGACTGAGCTGAAAAAGGACACCCCATGAACACGCGCATCCGCTCCGCCCTCGGCGAAGCCATGTCACGTCTCAAGACGGCCGATCTCGTCGGCGCGACCGCCACCATCCAGCGCGCGCTAACCGGAACTCCGCCCCAGACATGGACACGCCGCAAAGAGGGACAAGCGGAATCGGCCGGTTTCAAGGCTCATGGAACGTGGGGCCTGGGAGAGACCCTCAAATCCCTCGGGGCCGTACGGACCCAATTCGCCGAACGGACCGGCACGCGCCGTCACCCGGCCGAGGCCGGAGACGATGACGGTCGCTTTCGCACGCGCAGCTACCGCAACGGAGCCGGCTCCCTGAATTACAAGCTCTACGTGCCAGAGGGTCATGCCGAGCGGAAACTCGCTCTGCTCGTGATGCTGCATGGCTGCACCCAGGACCCCGATGATTTTGCGCGGGGCACTCGGATGAATGCGCTAGCCGAAGAATTCGGCATCGTCGTCGCTTACCCTCATCAACTGCGTTCGGCCAATTCCCAGGGTTGCTGGAACTGGTTCGACGTTCGTCATCAGCGGCGCGGGGCCGGTGAGCCCGCCGTTCTGGCCGGGCTGGCGCAGGACTTGAGCGCGGAATTCGGCCTCGATCGGGAACGAGTCTTTGTTGCAGGCCTGTCTGCGGGCGGCGCCATGGCGGATGTGCTGTCCTCCACTTATCCCGACGTCTTCTCGGCCGCCGGCATCCATTCCGGCTTGCCACACGGCGCCGCCAACGACGTCATGTCGGCGTTTGCCGCGATGAAGGGCAACGCGAAGACAGCACCTCGAGCGAAAGCTGGCGCCATCAGGCAGATCATCTTCCACGGCACGGCGGATGCCACTGTTCACCCCTCAAATGGTGAGGCGCTGTTCCAAAAGGCAGGAGTACAATCCGGTCGTTCGCCCGAGTTGATCACCGGCACCGTCGTCAACGGCAGAGAGGTCGTCCGCAGGGTGGTCGGGCCCGAGACCGGATCGGCCACCGCGGAGTATTGGGTGGTGGAGGGTGCCGGGCACGCCTGGTCGGGTGGAGACCGGACCGGAAGCTTCGTAGACGCGAAGGGGCCCGACGCCTCGCGGGAAATGATCCGGTTCTTCCTCGGCCACTGACGGACTCGGTCTGCAGATGAGACCCATTTTCTTTCGCTAACAGAAAATAGATTGCCCCAAAGTGCCTCGATACCGATGAAGCTCACCCGTTACAAAGAAGCAGGAAGGCACAGCGGTGGCGGAATCTGATCCGGGCCTGAGGAAAGACGTTATTTGTGCACTGGCCGCAGTGATCGAGGACGTGGCAAACGCGGTCCCTAAGGGCCGCGAGAATGTGTGCTCCCAAGCGACTGCGCAATGTCGGCATTTGGCGCATCTGGTCCGACCAGAATCCGGCGCTTCTGGCCCGCTTCCACCCTTGGGAATGTTTGCCAGCTGGCAAGCCGGTCGGCAACGCCGACACCAGCCCCTGCAGGGGGAGGGCGAGCTTATTGCCAACGTTCACAGGGGCCATCTTCAGGTTGCCTGCCTGAACTCAGCGCGGAAGGTTAGGTTGGGCGCGTTCCAGCCACATGATCAAGGGAAGGGCGGAGGATACACCCCTCGCACGAACTGCCAGCCAATCCTCTACTGCTCCTTCTTGAACATGTTCTGGAAGATCAGCGCGCCCCAGACGGAGCCGCGGGCGTGAACCAGCGCGCCGCCCTCGTCGAACCGCCCCAGATTGACGGGGGCGAAGCCGAGCTGCCTGGCCAGGGCTGCCACGGATGCCGCCGCGTCCTCGTCGTCGCTCGACAGGAACACGACCCGATGGCCGCCCGCCACGACCGGGTCCATTGCCAGAGCCGCTGCGCCCAGGTGGTTGAACCCCTTGACGACCTTGGCGCCGGCATAGAGCTTCGCCACGAAGGCGGAAGACAGCAGGCCGTCCATGTCCTCCAGCGGAGCCTGGGAGTTGGTCGCATCGACGAGGGTCTTGTGTTCCCAGCTTGGCAAAGCCTTGGCGAGGTCCGGATGCGAGTCGGACCTGATCGCCAGGAAGATCGTATCGGCCTTGAGGGCCTCTTGCCGGGACTTGGCGACGACCTTGGGGCCGATCGCCCGGGCCTGCAGAGCTAGGGCCTCGGGCGGGCGGCGGCTGGCGACGGCCACCTCGAAGTTCCTGCGGGCGAAGGCGTGGGCCAGGGCCTGGCCGATCTTGCCGAAGCCGATGATCGCGTAGCTCATGATGGTCTCCGATATAGGAGGGAGGGATGGCCCGGCCATCAACGGCGCAGCCATCTGGTCTCTGTCGGGCGGGGATTTTCGGGCAGCGCCTCAGATGGCCGAGAAGCCGCCGTCGACGGACAGCTCCATGCCGTTGACGAAGCTGGAGTCGTTGGACGCCAGAAACAGCGCGGCTCCCGCTATCTCCTCGGGAAGGCCCATCGTCCCTCGCGGGATCAGGGACTCGAACATCTTCTTCGCCTCCTCGGTCAGAACCTCGTCCTGCATCGGGGTGGCGATCGGTCCCGGGTGCAGCACGTTCACCCGGATGTTTCTGCCCTTCAGCTCGTTGAGCCATCCTCGCGCGAAGGCGTGCAGCGTCGCCTTGCTCGCCGCGTAGACGCTGTAGCCGGGAAAGCCCTTCAGTGAGGCCACCGAGCCAGTCATGAAGATCGACCCGCCGTCGTTGAACAGCGGCAGCGCCTTCTGCACCGTGAACAGCGTGCCGCGCGCATTGAGGCCAAAGGTCTTGTCGAAGAGCTCTTGCGTGATCTCGCCCAGCGGCGCCGCCTCGCCGATGCCGGCGCTGGCGTAGAGGACGTCGATCCTGCCCTTCTCCTGCTTCACCGTGTCGAACAACCGATCGAGGTCGTCGAGATTGGCCATGTCGCCTTGAACGGCGGTGACGTTACGGCCGATCTGCTTGACTGCCTCGTCAAGCGCCTCTTGCCGCCGACCGGTGATGAAGACATAGGCGCCTTCGTCGACAAACCGCTTGGCACTCGCCAGCGCCATGCCGCTCGACCCGCCCGTGATGACCGCGACCTTACCGTCCAGCTTACCCATGATCGTCTCCTTTGGGTTCCTTCGTGGCCGTGAGAGGACGACCCGAGAGCCCCGAGATGGCCCTGGCGGCACGCGACGGTGAGTGCGGAGGCGTGAACATCGGTGGTGCGAAAACTAACCGGGTGAATTGGATGGCAACATCGGATCACTGCGCCCCAGCTTTGAAGAGGCACCTTTCCGGTGCAGGATTATGCTATGATCGATTGGGACGATGTTCGCTATTTTCTGGCCGTCGCGCGCGCCGGCTCAGTGCGGGCCGCCGCCGAGCGCCTCGCCGTGAACCACGCGACCGTGCTGCGGCGCGTCGCTAAACTGGAGCAGCGGCTCGGTGCGGGAGTGTTCGAGAAATTGCCGACGGGCTACCGCCTGACGACGGCGGGAGAGGAGGTTTTGGAGTTCGCCGAGCAGATGGAGACCTCGTCACACCAGCTGGAGACGCGCGTGTTCGGGCGCGACCGGAGCGCGCGCGGCCTCTTGCGGCTGACGCTGCCGCCTTTCCTCGCGACGCATCTGTTCATGCCGGACCTCTCTGATTTCGCGCGCCTGCACCCCGAAATCGAGATCGAAATCATGTCGACCGGGGAGGTCGCGAACCTGACCAATCGAGAGGCCGATGTGGCGATCCGCTTCGTCGTCGACCGCAAGACCCTCCCGCTCAATCTCCACGGCCTGATGGGACCGGAACTGGCCAGCGGGGTCTACCTGTCCCGCGACCTGCTGGCGAAGTGGCGGGCGGGCGCGCAGAGGCCCATCCGGCCGATCGTCATTAACGATCACGGTATCCCGGACTGGGCTCGCGCGGGCGAGATCCGAACTGCCGAGGTACCTTTCAGGACCCCGGACGCCGAGGCGCAAATAGCCGCGGTTCGCCAAGGGATCGGCTTGACGAGGCTGCCGTGCTTTGTCGGCGACTCCGATCCCCAGCTGACCCGAGCGCCAGGTATCCTGCCGCAGCGCAACGGCGTGCTCTGGCTCCTCACCCATGGCGAGACCCGCAAAACCAAGCGTGTTCGGCTGTTCATGGAATTCGCTTCCCACAGGTTCGCTGTCTACGCACCGTTGCTTGCGGGACTGTCCGTATCGAGCAACTGACACGGCAAGTCTTCCGCGACACTGTGGAGCATACGACACCTTGGAGGCACCCCGTTGTCGCGTTGGAACTAAATGGGAGACAACGCATCGCGCAGAATGTCCGGTTTATACCGCGCAGCTGAGTTCAGCTATTGGCGCAGCTTAGACACGCCCGATGGAAACAATGAGCTTGGCTCTGGGCTGAATTACTTTACCACGGAGCCCGAACTGCTTCTGGAAAAAGCTTGTGGTACTCGGCGCGCTGCCGGGATTTGGCAGCGGCGACGGCTGCTCAGATCACCGCTTGCGGGCGTTACGGCGAGACAAGCTCGAAATGCGAGCGGTCCATGTGCTTGTAGCCGTGGAAATGACCACCCCATCGGAGCGATACGCCCAATTCACGTCCGGCCTGCGCCAGCGCGTCAGCAATCCGATTCTGAATTTCCGGATCAAAGACGATCTGTCCCGTCTGGTCGAGCGGCCATAGGTCCACTGCCTTGCCCGACCGGTGCGAGCTGTCACTGGTCAGTGACCAGCCCCAGGCAACCGCCATGCGTTGCTGTTTGCGGTCACGTCTCCCGGAACCGATCACGAAGCGCAGCCCTGGATTATCGGCTCGCGCCTTCCGCACGACTTTGGCGAGGATTGGTCGGATGGCCCGAAGATTCGCCTCGTGGTTTGCCAGTGGATTTGAATTCCATGCGCGGAACATCGCGAGTTGATCCCGCCCGAATTCATCCCGAGGGGGAATTTTCGCGTAGATGCCGCCCGGCCCGTACCGCAGCGGATCGGCAAGGACATCCGGCGAAGTACGCAATCTACCACCTGGTTCGCTGTGAGCTCCGCTGTTCAGGCCGAAACTGAAGAGCGCAATGCACCACAATCTCCAGTGGTAACCTGCCTTTCCACGCATCATGACCCGCACAATCGCAGTCCGATGGTGCCAAAGGAAGGCGGCCGCTTGAGTTTGAGCTCAAGCAAAGTTGAGCGCCCGCCAAGGAGCAGGCTGCTTTCGGCTTGGCATGTCCGGTTCCGGGTGATCGCCCCATGTCCGACTCTGGCGCACGACGGCCGGGCGGATCAGGCCTCGTATGACTGACTGGGTCGATTATTGGTCAGGTTGGTCATGATGGCCCGGCGCCCCGTGATCGAAGGGCCAGAGCATCAGCAACTTCGTCCTCGATGGCTTTCAGAAGCTCCTGATAATCGTTCGCAACCGCGCGAGCCTCCGATCGGCGCTCATCGCTTCAATAGCCGAACGCTACTGCCGCCAGTTCATAGCATTCAAGTAGTTCGATCAGAGGGCCATTCGCGAGTTGCTCAAGTTCAATCCCTTATCAGGCCACTGGATCATCAGGCGGGTCAAGCCAGATTTCTGCTCGGGTGTCATGGTTGGATTCCGCTGCCCGATACAAACTGCGCGCCTCGCCACGCTCCGCATATTGCCTTTGAGGACAGGCTGACCTGGATCGGGATCGCGCACGTGTCACGGACAATTCACGTGGACGCTTGTCCCCTTGATTCAAAAATTGCGTGGCCGGCCCGCGCCCGCATGTTGTCTCACGTTTGATTGGGCGGCCATTCTGGCCTCGGCGACGCTCGATGAAAACGACCCGCTCATGAAGAAGCTCCAAGGCAAAGCGAAGCTGCAGGTGGGGGCGCTGCCGCTGCGCAGAAACGCGGCGGGAGAATGGGAAATATTGCTCGTGACGACGCGCTCCACCAAGCGTTGGACCGTTCCGAAAGGGTGGCCGATCAAGAAGCTCAAGGCTCATGAGGCCGCCGGCAGAGAGGCTCTGGAGGAGGCTGGTGTCGTTGGGCCCGTCAAGAGAAAGCCAGTAGGGCGATCTCTTTACTGGAAGCGGCTGCAGGCGAGCTTCAGCCTCTGCAAGGTTCGGCTTTACCCAATGCACGTGACACAACAGCTAGCCCATTGGCCGGAGGAAGCGCAGCGCCTTCGACATTGGTTCAGCTTGAAGGACGCATCGGATCTGGTCGAAGAGCCTGGCCTTCGGAAGGTTCTCGCAACGTTGAAGCCGGAGCGCTAAGCTTCAGACTAGGATCTGGACCAAAGACGAAAATCGATGCCGGCGGCCCAACCGGAGCACGTCCGCATTCTGGCACAATCTCGAAGTCCGCTGGCGCGAGATCACCCAAAAGTGGGCGACGCGACTGCAGATCGGATAGCCCGCAGGACGCGCATCAGGCTGAACGACTCATTCCTTCCTGAATCCCATAAGAGGCTTGGAAGGTTCTTCGGATTTATATCGTATCTTAAAAAGAACATTCGTTTGACTAAACAAACGATTCTTTTGCAGGATTTGGTGAGGTCGGCGGTGATCGCCGACGCAACCAATCTGCAAAGGGGACGACCATGGCCGATGCGACTGGGTGGTCTAAGCATGTCCAAGCCGGCCGCCGCGCGCTGCTGAAGGCGTCGCTGCTTCTCCCTTTCGTCTCCCATGCCATCGGTGGCGCAGCGGCTCAGGGGGCACTTCCCCAACACATCCCTGCCGGGACGAAACTGGTTGTGGCCGATCAGAACGAGGCTTTGCAGACACTGATCCGCGCCTCGGGCGTGCAGGCGAAGCTGTCGAGCGACGTGACCTACGCCAATTTTCTCGGCGGTCCGGCGATCCTCGAAGCCTTCCGCGCCGGAGCGCTCGACCTCGCCACCGTCGGGAACACGCCGCCGATACAGGCCCATGCCGCCAGCGAGAAGATCCCGATCGTCGCCGCGCGCGTCTCCTCCGAGACCGACTATTTCCTCGCGGTCCGCGCCGGCCTGAAGATCGGCAGCCTCGAGGAGCTGAAGGGCAAGAGTATCGCCTATGGCGAAGGCACGGGGCGCCAGCCCTTCGTGCTCAACGCGCTGAAGCTCGCGGGCCTGACGCGCAAGGACGTGAAGCTCGTGCCCCTCAGGGCTGCAGACTTTCCAGATGCTATCCGGACCGGGCAGGTCGATGTCGCCGCACTCAACGAGCCGCATTTCTCGCGCTACCTCGCCGATTTCGCCGATCGCGGCGCCAGCGCCCTGCCCAAGGCGCAGAACGACCGCCTGCCCAAGAGCCTGACCTATCTCTACGCCAGCCAGAAAGCCCTCGACGACCCGGCGAAGGCGGCGGCAATCCGCGAATTCGTGGCGGGCTGGATCGACGCCAGCCGCTGGTCGCACCAGAATATCGATGCCTGGGTGGATGCCTATTACGTCAAGCGCCAGAACCTGAAGCCGACCGATGGCCGCAAGATCGTGGAATCTGAGGGCGAGTTCCAGTTTCCGCTGCTCGCCAGCCTGATCGCCAAGCAGCAATCGCTGATCGACGTGATCCACGAAGCCGGCGACCTGCCGAAGCGCCTCGATGCGCGGGAGGAATTCGACCTGCGCTTCGATGAGGTCATCGGCACCAAGATCAACTGAAGCCCTGCTCGGAACGGATGGATGCCATGAGCCTGATAACCTATGCCACAGGCTTCCAGGCCGACACGAACGCCTGGGAGCGCTCCGCCGGAACTCAGGAGCCGCGGCCGCCGCAGCTCGCGCCCTCGCGACTTCCCCACGGCGGAATCCTGTTCGGCCCGATTGCGCTGGTCGTCATCTGGGAGCTGGCGTCGAGCCTCGGTTGGCTCTCGCCGAAATTCCTGGCAGCGCCGTCGACGGCGGTCCTGACCGGCATCGAACTCCTGAGCAACGGTACGCTGGCCGACCATTTCCTCGCCTCTGCGAAGCGGGCCTATCTCGGCCTCGGCCTTGGCGTCGCGATAGGGCTCACGATGGCACTCGCGGCCGGGCTTAGCCGCATCGGCGAGGCCTCTCTCGACGGGCTCGTCCAGATCAAGCGCGCCGTGCCGACGCTGGCTCTGATCCCGCTCGCCATTCTCTGGCTCGGTATCGGCGAGGCGATGAAGATCGCGCTGATCGCCTCTAGTGTGCTGGTGCCGATCTACATCAACACGCATGCGGCGCTGCGAGGCATCGACATCCGCCATGTCGAGCTCGCCCGCAGCGTCGGGCTCTCGCGTAGCGCCTTCCTGCGCGAGGTTGCGCTGCCGGGCGCGCTGCCCGGCTTCTTCACGGGCCTGAGACTGGCCGTCACCACCTGCTGGACGGCGCTCGTCGTGCTGGAGCAGATCAACACCACAGAGGGTATCGGCTATCTGATGAATCGCGCCCGCGACTATGGCCAGACCGATGTCATCGTCGTCGGCCTCGCCATCTATGCCATCCTCGGTCTGGGCTCGGATTTCGCGGTGAGGTTTTGGGCGCGGCGTGCGCTGTCCTACCGCAAGGCGCTCGCCTCATGAATGCGTCCGCCCATCCGCTCAACCTGCCACAGGGCCATGGTCCCGCCGCCGTCAGCCTGCGTGGTGTCACCCGTCGCTTTTCCGGGCGCAGCGTGCTCAGCGACGTCTCGCTCGATTTCGCTCCCGGCCAGTTCGTCGCGCTGATCGGCAAGAGCGGCTCGGGCAAGAGCACCTTGCTGCGGGCCCTGGCCGGTCTCGACGACGGCGTCGAAGGCGAAGGCCGGATCAGCGTGCCCGCCGACCGTTCGGTTCTCTTTCAGGATTCCCGGCTGCTGCCCTGGAAGAATGCGCTGCAGAATGTCGTCTTCGGCCTGCGCAGGGCGGATGCGGACGAGCGTGGCCGCACGGCTCTTGCCGATGTCGGGCTCGGCGGACGCGAGGACGCGTGGCCGAACGCTCTCTCGGGCGGCGAGCAACAGCGAGTCGCGCTGGCGCGCTCGCTAGTGCGTCAGCCACGCCTGCTCCTGGCCGACGAGCCCTTCGGCGCCCTCGATGCCCTGACGCGCATCAGGATGCACGATCTGCTCTTCCGCCTGATCCGCCAGCATCAGCCGACCGTGCTGCTGGTCACACATGATGTCGACGAGGCGATCAAACTCGCCGACCGCGTTCTGGTGATGGAGGACGGCCGCATCGTCGTCGACCGCCCGGTCGCCCTGGCGCATCCACGCCTGAAGGATCCCGATTTCGAAACCTTGCGCGGCGAACTGCTCGCAGCGCTCGGCGTCACCGACGCCGTCTAGCCCCCACCCAGAGGATCGACCGTCATGGCACGCGAACTCCACCTCAATCTCTTCATCAACGGCCGGGGCCATCACGAAACCGCCTGGCGCCATCCCGCCTCGACCAAGAAGGCGTTGAGCGATCTCTCCTATTATCGCGACCTCGCGCTGGCGGCGGAAGCGGCCAAGCTCGACTCGATCTTCTTCGCCGACCAGCTCGCGCTCGGTGACGAGCTTGCCCATGCGGCGCGGGGCGAGCTGGAGCCGATCACGCTGCTGGGGGCGCTTGCCGCCGCGACGAGCCGTATCGGGCTGATTGCCACCGCGTCGACCACCTATAACGAGCCCTATAATCTCGCTCGCCAGTTCGCTTCTTTGGACCATATCAGCGGCGGGCGCGTTGGCTGGAACATCGTCACCTCATGGGCGCCGGGCGCTGCCGTCAATTTCGGTCAGGACTCTCAGGTCGGCCTCGACCAGCGCTATGCGCGCGCCCACGATTTCGTCGAGGCGGTGTCCAAGCTCTGGGACAGTTGGGCCCGGGACGCGATCGTCGATGACCGTGCGGGTGGGACCTACGCCCTGCCCGAGCGGGTCGGGCGCGCCGAGCACCGCGGCAGCCATTTCAGCGTCGCTGGAGCGCTCAACATTCCGCGCTCCCCTCAGGGGCGGCCGGTCTTCGTTCAGGCTGGAGCGTCAAAGGACGGGCGCGCCTTCGCGGCGCGCTACGCCGAGGCGATTTTCACGGCACATCTCACCAAGGAAAGCGCCGTTGAATTCTATGCCGACATCAAGACGCAGGCCCGCGCGCGCGGCCGAAGCTCCGACCAAATCGTCATCCTCCCTGGTCTCAGCGCCGCTATCGGCTCGACCGAGGCGGAGGCGAAGCGGGTGTGGGGGGAGCTGAACGAGCTGTCTCATCCGAGCGTTGGACTGGCCAGGCTGTCGAGCCGCTTCGGTGGCCATGACTTCTCGCATCTCAATCTCGACGACGTCCTGTCGGTGGCGGATTTTCCCGACCCGTCGCAGGTTCAGGCTTCTCGCAGCCGGTCCCAGTCAATCACCGCACTGGTCGCACGCGAGCGCCCGACATTGCGCGGCCTGCTCCACAGCCTCGCCGGCGCGAGGGGGCATTTTACCGCGACCGGGACGCCGGAACAGATCGCCGACATCATCGAGGACTGGTTCACCTCGGGCGCCTCGGACGGCTTCAACGTCATGCCGCCGATCCTGCCGGCACAGTTCGAGGTCTTTGCGGATGAGGTGGTGCCGCTGCTGCGCAAGCGCGGCCTGTTCAGGAGCGACTATCGCGATGGAACGCTACGCGACCGGCTCGGTCTCGCCCCGGTTCCCAGCCGCTTCGATCCGCCCGAGCCAGCCAAGCGTTCGGCCTGAGCGTCGGCGCGGACCCAACTGGAAAGACCAGCCGACTGCTCTCACGGTGGATTCGTTCTTCCCTCGTCGCCGCGCTTTGGAAGCAAAGACCTCTCCTGCCGTGGGATAAGGCCCATCTGCCTCGGGCCGAGGTTGCGCGGAAGCGAGCGTGAGATGATGGATGCGGCTGCTGGTGCCCGAAACCGCCAACATCCGTAGCCTCAAGGATCTCAAGGGCAAGTCGGTCGCCGTGACCGATCCGGCGAGCCCGGTGCGGAATTTCTTCGCCATCCGCCTCGCCGAGATCGGGCTCGATCCCGAGAAGGACGTGAGCTTCCCCAGGACCTGTTCGGCGAAGCGCTGAAGAAGGGCGAAGTCCAGGCGCTCGCCGGCGACGATCCGCATCTCTACCTGATCCGGGAACGCGACAAGCTCGTCGAGCTCGCCACTAATCTCGAAGGCCAGTACGCGAAATCGACCTGCTGCGTGCTCGGCCTGCGCGGCGCCCTGATCCGCAACCAGCCCGAGGTCGCCGGAGCGATCTCGCGCGCCATCGTCGAGGCACAGGCCTGGACGGCGGCCAATCCCGACGAGAGGGCCGAGATCTTCGCGCCCTTCGTTCCGGCCAAGGTCACGCCCGAGACGGTAGCCGCGATCCTGCGCAGCCACACCCATGACCATCATTCCACCGGCGCGGCGTTTCGCGACGACGTCGCCCTGTTCTCAAGCTCGTCAACGTGATTCGCAAGAACACCGACGCCAAGGCCTTTGCGCAGAAGATCCTCCCCAATGTCCCCGTTTGAACAGACCGGGTCCGCACCCGCATTCGACCGCCCGCGCCCGCATTTTCTCGCCTGCCGAGATGAGCTGGTCCGGCGCGGCGCGCGTGCCGGGCTTCGACGCCCGCTGTGCCGACGGAACACTGCTTTCGCCAGGAAACGGCAAGCCGATGTGGCTGCTAGTGAGCGGCGGCGAGAGTGAAACCGTGCTCGCTCAGGTCGACGGAGCCACCGAGCGCTGCTCCGTTGAGGATCCAGCGCCTTGGGCGGTGGCCTTGGCCGCGCTCACCGGCGGCCCTGTGCCGCCAGCGCAGGTTCTGGTCGACGCCAATGGCTGGCTACGACGCGCCTTCCGGACCGAGGATGACGCCTCGCCGGAACTCGTCGCGGCCGAACTGTCGCGCATTCGAGCCAGCCCGTTCGACAGCTCTTCGATCCACCACTGACACCATGCGGTCGCCATCGCAGAGCCAGGAGACTGCGACATGTCCTGCCGTGGCCGTCAGCCCGGCTAAGAGCCCGAACTTGCACCACTGTGTCTTGCGGCCATCCTTCACTAAATGCCGGCGCCGGCCTGCAATTCGTCGTCGAGCTGGCCGTAGACGCCGCGCCAATAGAGCAGCGCGCCCTCGTTCTGGGCGTGGCTGATCGCCTTGATGCGCCCGATGAGGATCGTGTGGGAGTGACGCTCGAGCGCCTCTTCCGTGTCGCAATCGATGACGGCAAGGGCGCCGTCGAGCGTCGGGGCCCCGGTCACGAGCGTCCCCCAGTCCGCACCGGCGAAGCGGGCCTCTCCTTTGAAGCCGCCACGCCCCGCGAAGTGGTCGGCGATCGGTCTGTGCCGGGCGCCGAGCACGTTGATCGCGAAATGGCCGGCCGCCTCGATCACAGGCCAGGCCGAGGCTGTGCGGTTGACGCAGACGATCACCGTCGGCGGCTCTGCGGATAGCGCGGTGACGGAGGTCGCGGTCAGGCCCGCCCTGCCGCCGCCATGGCAAGCGGTGACGATGCTCACCGCGCCGGCCACATTCCGCATCACGGATTTGAAGGCATCCGTCGCGATGTCGTCCGCCGTGAGGCGGGTGGGCAAGTAGTTCATGTCGCTCCTCGATCGGCCGATCGGGCTCTCTGGCCGTTATGCAACAGGGGCAGCAAGGTCCGGCCCTGCCGTTCGATCTCGCGTAGATAGGGTGTGTCCGACAGGATGAACTTGGTGATGCCCAGATCGCGGTATTTGAGCAGGGACTGCGCGACTTCTTCCGCCGAGCCGACCAGCCAAGTCGTCCCCGCGCCGCCACCACCGAACTTTCCGGGCGTGGTGTAGAGAGCGCTGTCGAGCACCCCACCGCGGGCCTGCAGGTCGAAGAGGCGCTGTTGGCCGACTGCGACGCCGCGCCGGTGATCATTCCAGCTCGCACCGCTGCCCGTCGCCATTTCCGCGACCTTGGCCTCGGCCGCAGCCCAGGCCTCGGAAGAACTGTCGCGCACGAGCGTGGTGATCCGTAAGCCGAATTCCAGAGGAGGCAGATCGCGGTCCAGCCGCCTGGAGAGCGCCTTGAGACGCTCGATCCGCTGACGGATGTCGTCAAGCGGCTCGCCCCAGAAGAGCTGAACGTCCGCCTCCACCGCTGCGACGCGCTCGGCCGCCTCCGAGGCACCGCCGAAATAGAGCGGCGGATGCCGCCTATCGCCGCTGACGCGGATGCGGGGTTGGGCCGTCGAATCCGTGACCCGAAAATACGCGCCTTCGAAGGTCACATTCTCCTTCGTCCACAGGCGGCGGATGAGACGCATGAACTCCCGCGTCCGCTCGTAGCGGTGGGCCTGGTCGCCCTCGCTGTCGCCATAGGCGGCAAGGTCGTCCTTGCCGGAAACGATGTTGAAACGGACCCGGCCGTCGCTGAGACGGTCCAGCGTCGCGCCGGCCGCGGCAAGATGAGCCGGGCGCCAGTAGCCCGGGCGGATCGCAATCAGTGGCTGGAACCGCGTCGTGCGAACGGCGAGCGCGGTCGCGAGCGTGAAGGTGTCGGGCCGTCCCCAACCCGTGCCGATCAGCGCGCCGGCCCAGCCGTTTTCCTCCAGCGCCCTGGCATGGCGCGTCAGCGTCTCCAGGCTGTTGTGGTCGGCGCTGACGGTGTCGCCGCGATGCCCGAAATCGACGGCGTTGGGGATGTACCAGAGATGCTCCGTCGTGGCGCTCATGAGGCCGATCCGTTCATTCATCGCCGCCTTCGGCCGCGGCGTCAGGCCGCGAGGCCGAGATGGTCGCGCAGCGACGTGTGCTGATAGTCGCGGCGGAATACGCCGCGATCCTGCAGCACCGGGATGACCTTCTCGACGAATTCGTCGAAACCGCCCGGCGTAAGATGCGGGGCGAAGACGAAGCCATCGGCCGCGTCCTCCTGCACATGGCGGTCGATCTCTTCTGCGATCTGATGCGGCGTGCCGATGAACTGCTTGCGCTCGGTCACGCGGATGATGAGGTCGCGGATGCTGAGCCCCTCGTCTTCGGCCAGTTCGCGCCAGGCCTTGGCGGTTTCGAGCCTGTCATCGTAGCGGTTCGCGCGGCCTTGAGCGAGTTGGGCAGAAACATCCGGCTCGATCTCCGGCAAGGGGCCGTCGGGATCGCAGGCGGAGAGATCGCGATTCCAGACCTGCTCCAGAAAAACGATCGCGCCCTTGGGGCTGACCTGCTGGAGCCGGATGGCGCGGTGGCGCGCCTTCGCCTCCTCCGGAGTGTCGCCGAGAACGAAATTGGCCCCGGGCAGGATTTTCAGCGAATCGCGGCTGCGGCCGTACCGGGCGAGGCGGTCCTTGGCGTCGGCATAGAAAGCCTGCCCCTCATCGAGCGTGCCGTGGCGCGAATAGATCAGGTCGGCATGGCTTGCTGCGAGCTCGCGTCCGGCGTCGGAATCGCCGGCCTGCGCGATGACCGGCCTGCCCTGCGGCAAGGGCGCGGCGTCGGTCGTCCCGGCAATGTCGAAATGCGCTCCATGGGCTTCGAATGCACCGCC
This sequence comes from Allobosea sp. TAF32, assembly GCF_052113585.1. Lineage (NCBI taxonomy): Bacteria > Pseudomonadati > Pseudomonadota > Alphaproteobacteria > Hyphomicrobiales > Alloboseaceae > Allobosea > Allobosea sp. TAF32. The sequence goes on from NZ_JBFRDM010000013.1 coordinate 125,684, forward strand.
GCCCCATATCTTGCGCGCGGTCTCGATGAAATCGCGGGCGCGTTCATAGCGCTGGGCGAAGGGCAGATGGTCGCCGCGCCGGAAATTGGCGCCGGTGAATGCCCCGGGAGAGGTCACGACGTTCCAGCCCGAGCGGCCTTCGGAGAGGATGTCCAGCGTGGCGAGCTGGCGCGCCAGCGGATAGGGCTCGTTGAAGGTCGTGGTCAGTGTGCCGATGAGACCGACATGGTGGGTAACCGAGGAAAGCGCGGTCAGGATGGCCAAGGTGTTGGGGCGACCTGCCACGTCAAGCTCGTGGAAACGGCCCTTCTGCTCCCGGATGCGCAGGCCTTCGGCAAGGAAAATGAAGTCGAATTTGCCGCGCTCCACCGTCTCGGCAAGGCGGTGGAAGGACGAGAAGGCGATCTGGCTGCCGGCCTGAGGGTCGCTCCAGACGGTGAAATTATTCACGCCGGGAAACTGCGCGCCGAGGATGACCTGTTTCCTGCTCATGACATCAACCCTCGTCTTCAGGCCGCGGATGCGTAGCGGCTGGGCGTCGCCGGCAGGCCGAAGCGCCGCCGCAGCGATCCTCCGGCCGCCGGCCGCACGAGACCGGCTGCGCGCAGTGCCGGCGCGGTATGGGTCGCGAAGGCTTCAGCCTCCTCCGGCGCGCCCGACAATGTGAGGCTCACCGCGCGCGCACCGGCCGCGGCGGCCCGCCGCAAAGCCGCGAACAGGGTATCGCTCTCGCCGAGCTCGGCCACGATCAGCGTCTGCTTCGCGCCGGGGCGCTCCCTGAAGGCGGCGATGTGCGCGATCCCCAGGACGGTGAGGTCAGCCTGGACGGCCGTCGTATCGTCATCGCCGGGGGCCCAGCGCGCGGCGACGACCGGCTGCCCCTGCGGCGGGCGCGGGGTGATCGAGGGACCGAGAACCTTGAAGGCCTCTCCTGCGAAGTCGACGTAGTGCAGCTTGCCACCGTCGAGATAGCGCTGCGTGCGGGTGTCCCGGATGACCGCGTCGTCCTCCCAACTGTCCCAGAGGCGCCGGACGACGTCGATGGCGTCGGCGAGATCACGGTCGAGCGCCTTTTCGCTTCCGGCATCGGGAAAGCCGTTGAGACGGCCGATCGCCGCGAATGCCGCCGCGTTTCGTTCACTCCGCAAACGTTGCACGAGCAGGCCGGCCCGGCCTTCGCTGACATGGTCGAGCGTCGCGATCGCGGTCGAGACATGGAAAGGCTCGGCAAGGTTGAGCGCCGCTCCCGCGATGAGGCCTATCCGCGGCGCCAGGGGCGCCAACCAGTTGGCGAGCAGGGTGGCGTCCGGGCCGTCACCGTCCGGGCGGCCGAAGCCGTCCTCCAGAACCGCGAATCCGGCCACGCCGTCGAGCGTCGTGATCAAACGCGCCCAGCGTTGCCGCCAGTTCGTCGCAAGGCCGTGGGCGCGGCCGCCGAGATCCACTGTAACGCCGAGGATGAGCGGTTCGATCGGGTTCATGTCGTTGGTCCGGAGAGGGATCAGGCGGCCAGCACGCCGTGATGGGTAAGGCGCGCCAGGATGCGGGCTTCCTGCTCTTGCTTAATCACGGCCACGCGTGCGGTCGCGGCCTCGAGCGACTCGGCCGGCGGCTTGACCGGCGAGGCGTCCGGGCGCGCGGCCGCGCGGCCGATCTGCTTCTCGAAGGGCAGGGAGCGATAGAGAGCCGGATCGGCCGCAACGTCGAAGAGCGGCCGATAACCCAGCTTGAGATAGAGCGCGGTCGCTTCGGGTTGGCGGAATCCGGTCGTCAGGTAGGCGCGCGTATAGCCGAGCGCTGCGGCGCGCACCTCGAGCTCCGCGACGACGCGCTCGGCGAGCCCCTGGCGGCGAACGTCGCCATCCGTCCAGATGCGCTTGAGCTCGGCGGTCTCGTCGTCATGGCTCATGAAGGCGCCGCCGGCGATCGTGCGGCCATCGCGCTGCAGGAGGATGAAATCGCCTAACGGGGGCTGGAAGGCCTCGGACGGATAGCGGAACAGTTCCGAGCGGGCGCCGCCCGGCCGGCTGTTGGCGCCGTAGCGGCCGTCATATTCCCGGATCAGCCCCTCGACGAGGGGGTGTGCCGGATCGTCGTGATGCGACGACCGGATGAAGACGTCAGTCATGGTGAGATCTCCGTGAACGGCCTTTTCGCGACGCGCGGTGGCATCGGCGCGGCAGGACAGCCTTTCCACCATCGGCCGGCCGGTCGCTGGTGCGCGATCGTTGCCGGTGCCTATGCTGGACAGATCAATGCCCTGGAAGAAGGCAGACGATGCAATTCAATGGCTCGCGCGGCTGATCTGTCAAATTCAATGATCGCATATGCTTCTTCTCGATAATAATAATGGCGGATACCGAGAATGCACTTCCGATGCATTGCTGTAACGCATTGAAATTATTCTATCGCAGCGAGGCATGGCGCTTGCCTTTTTCTCGAAAGCATTCACTGAAGCCCCTGCCTGGGAGATGCCGCCAGCATGTCCGTTCCGCTCGCGCCGGGCGTGCCGGCCTCAGTGCGGCCAGGGCGTGCCGTGCCGTTCGGCCAAAACTTCGAGAATGCGGCGCGTGTCGTTGAGAAAGCGGCGGCCGTCGCTCTCAAGGGCATCGGGCGGAGCGGTGGATGCGTCGGCGAAAACGAGGACCGGCAGGCCTTGATGGGCTTCGTCCAGCGCGGCGATGACCGCCTCGCGCGGGCGAGCGAAGGGCACGCGCCGGACTTCGACGGCGTCCTTCAAGGCGGGAAAGCTCGCCAGCACACCTTCGATTTGATTGCAGAACGGGCAGAACCAGAGCTTGCCCGGCAGCTTGGGGTCGGCGAAGCCGGGTTCGATCAGGAAGATGGTGTCGCGCGGCGTGCTCATGATGTGACGGCTCCGTTGCGGAGGAAACGGCCGATCGGCCGTCGAAGAAGACCACACGCGTCGCAGGTCGATGACCTGCTGGACGCGTGTGACCGGCTGGACTCATCGCGGCTCAGAGCCGACCGCGGCGCGCACCGTCGCGGCTGTCAGCTCCGGCCGGCAGAGTTCGATGAAGCGCTGGGCGTAGCCGGGCAGGAAACGCCCGCGCGGCACGGCGATGTAGGAGGTCGCCTCGGGAAACAGATCGTCGGCGATCTTGACAAGATCCTCGTCCCGTTTCGGATCGAAGGCGATCTCAGTGACGATGCCGAGCCCCAGCCCGAGAGCCACATAGGACTTGATCACGTCCGTATCGATGGCGTCGACGACGATGTCCGGTGTCAGGCCTTGTTCCCGGAACGCCGCGTCGATCAGCGGCCGACCGGTGAAGCCGAGGCCGTAGGTCACGATCGGCCGCTGCGCGATCGTCGCGAGGTCGAGCCCGGTTCGACCGGCGAGGGGGTCTGAGCGGTCGGCGATGACGATGTGGCGCCAAGTGTAGTAGGGAAAGGTCGCGAGTTCGGCGGCGCTCGTGAGGCTTTCGGTCGCGATGCCGATATGGGCTGAACCCTCGCGCAGGCGGGTGACGATGTCGCCGGGATCGCCCTGGCTGATCGAGAGCCTGACCTGCGGAAACTCCGACCGGAAGCGCTTGACGATTTCGGGCAGGGCGTAGCGCGCCTGGGTGTGGGTCGTGGCGATCACGAACTCGCCCGCCGACGGGTCGCGGAGATGGCCGGTCACGCGCTTGATGCTCGTCGCGTCGGCGAGAATGCGCTCGACATAGCCGAGCACGGCGCGCCCGGCCTCGGTGAGGCCCAGCATGCGCTTGCCGCGCCGTTCGAACAACGCGACGCCGAGTTCGAGCTCGAGATCCTTGATGTGCTTCGAGACACCGGATTGCGACGTGTTCAGCGCGGCCGCGGCCTCGGTGAAGTTGAAGCCGCTGCGGACGGCCTCCTGAACAATGCGGAACTGCTGGAGATTCATCGATCAGGAAGGGAAGTTGGCGATCCGGACGCGTGGGCGAAGACCGCGATCATAAGGGGTGAGCGCGAGGGGGTCTTTCCGAAGTCGACCCCACCCGGAGGAGGACTTCCGCCATGATGCGGGGCTGGCGAATGCGCTCTTCTGCGGGTCTCTCGTTGCGATGGCCGCGGGCTGTGGCTGAGCAGACGGCCCGGATGGCCGCGCCCTTTTGCCGGACGCCCCCGAGGAGCTAGGGCCTTATCGCGAATTTTGGTTGCGGCAGAGAAGAAGTTCTCTCCGATCGCGATTTAGAGGAGAAGCAAGCGTTCGGATTCCGAGTGTTATCGACGCTGACGATAAGAAAATTCTCAATCCTTATTTCGCCGGACGGTCGCGCGCCGTGACAATCGCCGCCTCTCGCCCTCGATGGGCCTGCGGAGCGAAACATGATTTACGCGCTGAGCCTGCTAGACAAGAGTCCGATCGCGGACGGCTCGGATCCCGAGCAGGCGCTTGCCGATTCCGTCGCCTATGCCCGCCACGCCGAGCGGCTGGGCTACCATCGCTTCTGGCTGGCCGAGCACCACGGCAACGGCGAGGTTGCAGGCGTCGCGCCGGAGATTCTGGCGGCCTGGATCCTCGCTTCGACCGATCGCATCCGCGTCGGCTCCGGCGGGGTGATGCTGCAGCATTACAGCCCGTTCAAGGTCGCTGAGAGCTTCAAACTGCTCTCCGCCCTTGCACCCGGCCGCGTCGATCTCGGCATCGGCCGGGCGCCGGGCGGGCTTCCTCTGGCGACGCAGGCTCTCCAGTCCCGTCTGGACCGCTCAGTGCCGCCGGATTTCACTGCTCTGGTCGAGGCGCTCGAGGGCTATTTAAATGACGATCTCGCCCGGCCGCTCGCCCGCGCTACACCGCGGCGCATTCTGCTTGGCGGCTCGCCGGAGAGCGGCGCTCTCGCCGCGCGGCTCGGCTGGGAATTCGTCTTTGCCGGTCATTTCAACGGTGATGCCGCGCTCATCGAAGCCAGCCTCGGGGCCTATCGAGCCGGGGGCGGCCAAGCGCCGGCGCTGGCGGTTCATGCCTTCGCGGCATCGTCCTCGGCGGCGGCACGGGAGGCAGTGCGGGAGACGCGCATCTTCCGCGTGACGCTCTCGGATGGTCGCGCGGTGAATCTGCGCAGCCGCGAGCAGGCAGAGAGCTTCGCGCGCGAGGCGGGCGACGCAAACTTCACCGTCCGCGAGACCCATCCCCACGTCATCGCCGGCACCGGCGAGGAGGTGCGCGCCGAGCTCGATGCCCTGGCGACGCGCTTCGGCGTGGCGGAGGTCGTGCTCGACAACCCGGTCCGCGACGCGGCCGCGCGCCGGCACTCCATCGAGCTGATCGCCGCCGGCGCCCAGCGGGCCGCAGCCTGATCCTGCATCCCTCTCCAACCCGACGAGGCCCCCCATGAGCGCGAACGCCGCGAAACCCGTCTCCTTTGGCATCATGCTTCAAGGCGCCGGCGGGCATATGAATTCCTGGCGTCACCCGTCCGGCCCAGCGGACGCCAGCGTCAATCTCGACTTCTACGTCGAGACCGCCCGCAGGGCGGAAGCCGCCGGCATCGCCTTCGCCTTCGTGGCGGACGGGCTCTACATCAACGAGAAGTCGATCCCGCATTTCCTCAATCGTTTCGAGCCGCTGACGATCCTTTCGGCGCTGGCGGTCGCGACGACGAAGATCGGGCTCGCCGGCACGGTCTCGACCTCCTATTCGGATCCGTTCACCGTCGCCCGGCAATTCGCCTCGCTCGATCAAATCTCGAAGGGCCGCGCCGGCTGGAACGTCGTTACGACCCCGTTGGAAGGCTCGGCGACGAACTACAGCAGACCGCATCCCGAGCACGCGCTGCGCTACGAGATCGCCGACGAATATCTCGAGGTGACACAGGGCCTCTGGGATTCCTGGGATGAGGACGCGGTCGTCAGGGATCGTAAGAGCGGCCGTTTCTTCGATCCGGCCAAGCTGCACCGGCTCGACCACAAGGGCCGCTTCTTCCAGGTCGAGGGGCCGCTCAATATCGGCCGGTCGAAGCAGGGCCAGCCGGTGATCTTCCAGGCTGGCTCGTCGGACGCAGGCATCAAGCTCGCAGGCAAATATGCCGACGCCGTCTTCACCCATTCGCCCTCGCTCGAAGAGACGAAGGCCTTCCGCGACCAGGTGCGCGTCGCCGCCGTCGCCCATGGCCGCAGCGCCGACGACGTCAAGGTCTTCCCCGGCATCGGGCCGATCGTCGGGCGCACGGCCGAGGAGGCGCAGGCGAAATACGAGGTCATCCGCAACCTGATCTCGATCGACGACGCGCTGGCCTATCTCGGCCGCTATTTCGATCATCACGACTTCACGCAATACCCGCTCGATGCGCCGTTTCCCGAGCTCGGCGACATCGGCAAGAACAGCTTCCGCTCGACGACCGACCGCATCAAGAAGACTGCGCGGGAGCAGAATCAGACCTTGCGCGAAGCGGCGCTTGCGGCCGCGACACCCAAGCCCAATTTCATCGGCACCGGCGCGCATGTCGCCGGGGAGATCATTCGCTGGATCGACGCTGGGGCGGCGGACGGCTTCATCCTCGGCTTCCCGGTGACGGCCGAGGGGTTCGCCGATTTCGTCGAGCTGGTCGTGCCCGAGCTGGAAGCGCGCGGCCGCTATAGCCGCGATCTCGCGGGCGAAACCTTGCGCGACCATCTCGGCTTGCCGTTCAAGGTGAGCCGCTATGCGCAGGCGCAGCCCGCTCAGGCGCTGGCGGTGGCCGGATGAACGCGCCGGTCCGCAATCCGTCGCCTGTCCTTCCCGAGGTCGCGGAAGAACTCGATCGCTTCATCGCGCTGCGCCGTCATTTCCACCAGAATCCGGAGCTCTCGACGCAGGAGAAGGAGACGGCCCGGCATATCGCCGAGTTGCTGGGCGAGTGGGGCTACGACGTCGAGACCGGGATCGGCGGCGAGGGCGTCGTCGGCACGCTGCGTGTCGGAACCGGCACGAGGGCGCTGGGCATCCGTGCCGACTTCGACGCGCTGCCGATCGCCGAGGCGACGAACCTGCCGCATGCGAGCCGGAATGCCGGCGTGATGCACGCCTGCGGCCATGACGGGCATACCGCGATCCTGCTCGCCGCCGCCCGGGCGCTCGCCCGGCGCAAGCGCTTCGACGGCACGCTGCGGCTGATCTACCAGCCGGCCGAGGAGATCTCCGTCGGCGCCAGAAGCATGATCCGCGACGGCCTCTTCGAGCGCTTCCCGGTCGATGCGATCTTCGGCCTGCACAACTGGCCGGGGGTGCCCGAGGGCGTGTTCGGATTCGTGGACGGCCCGGCCATGGCGGCGGTGGACAAGGCCGTCATCAGGATCGTCGGCCACGGCTGTCACGGCGCCGCGCCGCATGAGACGGTCGATCCCGTGCTCGCCGCTGCCCATGTGGTGACGGCGCTGCAGAGCCTGGTCTCCCGCAACGTTCCCCCGCTGGAGGCAGCCGTCGTCACGGTCGGCTCGATCCATGGCGGCACGGCTTCCAACGTCATTCCGGATTCGGTCGAGCTCCAGGCGACGATCCGCAGCTTCTCTCCCGAGGTGCGCCGGCTCCTCTCCGAGCGCCTGCCGGCCCTGGTGAAGGCGCAGGCCGAGGCCTTTGGCGCGACGGCGGACGTCGAATACCGGCTGGGAATGCCGGCCGTGGTCAACCATGCGGGCCCATCGCAGTTCGCGCGCGAGACGGGGCTCGCCGTCTTCGGCGCCGCCGGGGTGGAGCCGAATCTGGCGCCGCGGACGGCGAGCGAGGATTTCGCCTACTTCCTCGAGGAGCGGCCCGGCGCCTTCCTCTTCGTCGGAGCGGGCAAGGGGCCGCCGCTGCACTCTCCCCAATACGACTTCAACGACGCGCTGATCGCGCCGGCCGCGCCCTACTGGACGCGCCTCGCCGAGCGCTTCCTCGCCTGATGACGGAGAATCCGATGACGGATTTGTTTGTCTCGACCAGCCCGGAAGATCCGCTGGCGCAGCCCCTGATTCAGGATCTGATCCGAGAATATGACGGCCGCTATGGCGATGTCCCCGGCCGCGACCCGGCTGTCGTCGAGCTCCATCGCTACCCGCCCGAGCTGTTCCTGCCGCCGCGCGGCCATTTCCTGCTGTTGTTGCGAGGCCGGGAGCCTATCGCCGGCGGCGCCTTCATGCCTCATGCGGAGCCCGAGACGGCCGAGGTCAAGCGTGTTTGGGCGCGCTCCGATCTGCGCCGCCAGGGGCTGGCCGCCCGGGTCGTGCGCGAACTGGAGCGTTTGGCGCTGGAACAGGGCTACCGCCGCTTCTACCTGACGACCGGCAGCCGCCAGCCGGAGGCTGTCGAGCTCTATCGATCGCTCGGCTACGAGCCGCATTTCGACCTGAACGTCGACGCCGGCAAGTTCAGCCATCTGCCCTTCCGCAAACGCCTCGTCGCGTCGATCGACCTGCCCTTTGAGGCCTTCGCCGTTTCGGCCTGAGCCCCCATCCCGTCACAGGATCCAGCCATGACCCTCGCCCTCGACGGCAACGCCGCGACCGTTCCCCCGACGTCCGTGCATGCGGGACGCGCCGGGCTCCGGATCGTTCCGGCCCGTAATCCCTGGCGCATCGCCGGCGGCGCTTTCGCAATCATCGTCGTCGTCGCCGTGCTCAATTCGGTGCTGGGCAATCCGCGCTGGGGCTGGGACGTGTTCGCCGAGTGGTTCTTCGCGGAACCCGTGCTGGTCGGTCTCGGCCGGACGCTGCTTCTGACGCTGCTCGGCGCTCTGCTCGGCTTCACCTTCGGGGCGCTTCTGGCGCTGGCGCGGCTCTCTGGCTCGGCCCCGCTGGCGGCGGTGTCCTGGACCTTCGTCTGGATCTTCCGCTCGATCCCGTTGATCGTCCTCCTGCTGATCCTCAACAATCTCGGCTATCTCTACGAGACCGTCTCGCTCGGCGTGCCCTTCACCGGCTGGACGCTGTTCTCCTACCCGACGACACAGCTCATCAGTCCCTTCATGGCGGCGGTGCTCGGCCTGACGCTCAACCAGGCCGCGTTCTCGGCCGAGTTCATCCGCGGCGGCCTGCTTGCCGTCGACCAGGGCCAGCACGAGGCCGCGGCCGCGCTGGGCCTGCCGAAGCGGCGCCAGTTCTTCCGCATTGTGCTGCCGCAGGCGATGCGCTCGATCACGCCGACCGCCTTCAACGACATCATCGGCCTCGCGAAGGGCACCTCCAACGTCTACATCCTGGCGTTGCCGGAGCTGTTCTACACCGTCCAGGTCATCTATCGCCGCAATCTGGAGGTGATCCCGCTGCTGATGGTGGCGACGGTCTGGTATCTCGTCATCCTGACCGCGCTGTCGGTGGTCCAGTCCCAGATCGAGCGCTATTACGCCCGCGGCGCGTTACGCCAGCGCCCGCCCTCGATCTTCGACCCGCTGCTGCGGCGCTTCGCGCGCGGCAGCGCCTCGGCCGCGGCGACGCCCACCGTGCCGGGCGAGCCTGTCGCACAGGCCCCGCTCGCCCATCGCCGCGGCGGCGAGATCACCATCCGAAGCGTCTCCAAGAGTTTCGGTGAGCTCAAGGTGCTCGACGACGTCTCGCTGACTCTGCCTTCGGGCTCGGTCACCGCGATCATCGGCCCGTCCGGCTCGGGCAAGTCGACGCTGCTGCGCTCGATCAACCATCTCGAACGCCTCGATCGCGGCGCGATCACGCTCGACGGCCAGCTCATCGGCTATCGGCAGCAGGGCGAGCTCCTCTACGAGCTGAAGGAGCGCGAGGTACTTAGCCGGCGAGTCGATGTCGGCATGGTGTTCCAGAACTTCAACCTGTTTCCGCATCTGACGGCGCTGGAGAACATCGTCGAGGCGCCAATCCATGCGCGCCGCACGACCCGTGCCGAAGCCGAGGCCGCGGCCCGCGAACTTCTCGCCCGCGTCGGCCTCTCCGACAAGGCCAATGCCTATCCGCGCCAGCTCTCGGGCGGGCAGCAGCAGCGCGTCGCGATCGCCCGCGCGCTGGCGCTGAAGCCCAAGGCGCTGCTCTTCGACGAGCCCACCTCGGCGCTCGACCCCGAACTGGTCGGCGAGGTGCTGGCCGTCATCAAGGAGCTGGCCCGTTCCGGCGCGACCCTCGTCATCGTCACCCACGAGATCGGCTTCGCCCGCGAGGTTGCCGACCAGGTCGTCTTCATGGATGGCGGCCGCATCGTCGAGGCCGGCCCACCAGAGCGGGTGCTCGACGCGCCCGAACAGCCGCGCACCGCGGAATTCCTCGCCAAGGTGCTGTGAAGCCCCACCGCCTCCATCCCCCTCTCGACCGAAAGGCCCGACCATGACCTCGTCGAACGCATTTTCCCGCCGCGCCTTGCTCGGCCTCCTCGCCGGAGCCGCGCTATTCCCCTCGCTCGCCTTGGCGCAGCAGAGCTTCGACCTGACCGCGGCGCAGAAGGGTCAGCAACGCGCCGAGGCGGTCCCCGAGGCGATCAAGCTCTTGAAGGATGTGAAGCTCGCAAAGCCGGGCACACTCACCATCGCCACCACCGGCACTCGCTTACCCTTCGGCATCAACGCGACCGACGACCAGAAGGTCATCGTCGGCTCCGAGCCCGACATCGCCCGGCTCGTCGCCGACGGCCTCGGCCTGAAGCTCGAACTGGTGCAGGTGGCCTGGGCCGACTGGCCGCTGGGCGTCACGTCCGGCAAATACGACGCGGCGATCTCGAACATCACGGTCACCGAGCAGCGTAAGGAGAAGTTCGACTTCTCGACCTACCGCAAGGACCAGCTAGGCCTGTATGCCGGCGCCAAGAGCGGCATCAAGGAAATCACCAAGCCGGAAGATATCGCAGGGCTTAAGGTCATCGTCTCGTCGGGCACCAACCAGGAGCAGATCCTGCTGCGCTGGATCAAGGCCAATGAGGCCAAGGGCCTCAAGACCACCGAGGTGCAGTATTACGACGACGATGTCGTGCTCTATCTCGCGCTCGATTCCGGCCGGGCCGACGTCTATTTCGGGCCGAACGGCATCCTCGGCTTCAAGTCCGCGCAGACCGGCACCACCCGGCTGGTAGGCTCCTTCTCGGGCGGCTGGCCGGAGACCGCCGAGATCGCCGTGACGACGAAGAAGGGCGCGGGCTTCGCGGATGCGATCGCCGCCGTCATCAACGCTCAGATCAAGAACGGCAACTACCAGAAGTCGCTGGCGCGCTGGGGCCTCGCGGCAGAGGCGATAGAACTCTCCCGGGCCAATCCGGCGGGTCTGCCCAAGAGCTGACCTGCGCGTCTTCGCCAGCTTTCTTCCCCTCGATCTACGGGGCGCCGGTGGGCGCCCCCTTCGCTCGGAGACCCGCCATGATCACCCGCAGAGCGGCCATCGCCGCCGCCGTATTCTCGCTCGCGGCGCCTGCCCTCGCCCAGTCGGTCTACGACCTCAATCCCGAACAGCCAGGCCGGCCGCGCGTGCAGCCCAACCCGGCCGCCATCACGGCAATCTCGAAGGACTTCAAGTTCGTGGAGCCCGGCGTGTTCACGGTGGCGACCAACGCCAGCACGCCGCCCCTTGCAACCTATGCGACCGACTCCAATACGCTGGTGGGTGCGGATCCGGATGTCGCCCAGCTCATCGCCGACAGCCTCGGCCTCAAGCTCAAGCTCGTACCGACACCCTGGGCCGACTGGCCGCTCGGCGTGATCTCCGGCAAATACGACGCGGCGATCTCGAATATCGGCGTGACGGAGCAGCGCAAGGAGAAGTTCGATTTCTCCAGCTACCGGCTCGGGCTGCATGGCTTCTTCGTCAAGGCCGACAGCAAGGTCGAGAAGATCGCCGAGCCGAAGGATCTGGCAGGCCTGCGCGTCGTGCTCGGCGCCGGCACCAACCAGGAACGCATCCTGCTTGAATGGAGCAAGCAGAACGTCGCCGGCGGGCTCAGGCCGATTGAGCTCATCGCCTTCGACGACGAGGCCAATCGCCTGCTGGCCCTGTCCTCCGGGCGCGCCGACGTCATCGTCCAGCCCCATGCGCAGCTTCTCTTCATCCAGCAGCGCGACCGGAACATCAGGCGCGTCGGCGTGCTCAGCGCCGGCTGGCCCGAGCGCTCGGACGTCGCTGTCGCGACCCGGAAGGGGGCCGGCCTCGCCGAGGCGATCACGATCGCGCTGGACGGCGTGTATCGCGACGGCCGCTTCGACGCCGCTCTGAAGCGCTGGGGCGTCGAAGAGGAGCGCCTCGACAAGCCGCAGACCAATCCTCCCGGCCTGCCGAAATATTGAGGGCGCGATGGTTATTGCCTCGCTCGGCTTCCTGACACCCGGCACCTTTACCCTGGACGATCCCGCCGCCGGCCTCGAGCGAGGGCTCGAGTTGTTCGCGCTGGGTGAGCGCCTCGGCTACGATTCGGCTTGGGTCCGGCAACGGCATCTCGAGCGCGGCGTCTCCTCGGCCGCGACCTTTCTCGCCGCCGCAAGCCAGCGCACGCGCCGGATCGAGCTCGGTACGGCGGTCATCCAGCTCGGCTACGAGAATCCGTTCCGCCTCGCCGAGGATCTCGCCACGGTCGACGCTCTGTCCCACGGGCGCCTGCAAATTGGGATCAGCGTCGGCGCGCCCGCCCATTCCGACTATCTCGGCGCGCATTTCTTCGACGGCGTTCCCAAGGCCGCCGACTACGGTTACGAACGGGCGCTGCGCCTGCGCGAGAACCTGCGCAGCCCGCTGCTGGGCGACGAGCATGCGGTGATCGCCTCGCCCGCCGGGCCGCAGCGGCCGCGCCTGCATCCTGTCGCGCCCGGACTCGACGAGCGCCTATGGTACGGCGGCGGCTCGTTGCGCTCGGCCGCCTGGGCCGGGCACAACGGCTTTGATCTGCTGACCGGCAACATCGTCCAGGGCGAGACGACGGATCGCTTCTTTGAGGCCCAGCAGCACATCGTCGAAACCTTCCTCGACGCCTGGTCCGGCGCACGTCCGCCGCAGATTGCGCTGGGGCGGGTCATCGTTCCGACGGATGGCGCCGATGTCGCCTCGCGCCGCCGCTACGCGGATTATGCGCAAGGCCGGACGGCCCGCACTCTGGACCCGCAAGGACCGAAGCGTACGCTTTTCGCCCCCGATCTCGTCGGCAGCACCGACCAGATTCTGTCGCAGCTGCGCAGCGATCCGGTCCTGCCTCATGCGACGGCCTTCAGGCTGGAGCTGCCCTATGATTTCGAGCTCGCCGAATACCAGCAGATCCTGGACGACGTGCTGCGCCGCGTCGCTCCGGAGCTGGGCTGGCGGCGGCCGGCCTTGCCGCCTGAGCGGCCAGTTCGTGTCGTGCCACTGCAAGGTCGCCTCCCATGAACAACCGTCTGACGGCGGACATCGTCGTACTCGGCCTCGGCGCCATGGGCGCCGCCAGCCTTTTCCAGCTCGCCGCACGGGGAGCGGACGTCCTCGGCGTCGACCAGTTCCGGCCACCGCACGAGCTGGGCTCGAGCCACGGAGAGACGCGCATTACGCGCCTGGCTGTCGCAGAAGGATCGGCGCTGGCCCCACTCGTGCGTCGGTCACACGAGATCTGGGCGGAGCTCGAAGAGCGCAGCGGGGAGAGCCTGTTCGGGCGCGTCGGATTTCTCGCCATATCGAGCGAGGTGCCACGGCCGAGCCCGGCCGATTTCGTCGAGCGCACGCTTGCCGTCGCGCGTGCAACTGGCACGCGCCATGAACTGATCGGCGCGGACGAAGCAGGTCGCCGCTATCCCTGGCTGAGCCTGTCCGAAAGCGACCGCGTCTATTACGAACCGGAGGGCGGGTATCTCAGCCCGGAGCGCTGCATCGCAGTCCAGCTCCGTCTCGCCGAGGCATCGGGCGCGCGCGCGGCTTTCGACACGCGCGTAAGCGAGATCGTGCCGCATGGCGATCATGTCGAGCTGCGAACGGGGCGTGGCACGATCGCGGCTGGCCAAGTCGTGGTCAGCGCGGGTGCCTGGGCCGGCCGCCTGCTCGGCCCCCGCATCGCGAGCCTGCTACGGCCAACCCGCGAGATCCTGCACTGGTATCGGGTCGATCCCTCGGTGCCGGCGGGCTGGGACGAGGCCCCGGTCTACATCTGGTCCTACGGCCCGCGCCCGGAGGACGGCTTCTACGGCTTCCCAGCGCGGGACGGCGCGGTGAAGCTCGCTCACGGTGAGAAAACGCACGGCGTCGATCCCGACGATTTCGACCGCTCGAGCGAGGATGGAGAATCCAGAGCCTTCTATTCGCGTGCGGCAGAAGGTCGGCTGAAAGGGCTGCGGATCGGCGAGACGCGGCGCAAGACCTGCCTCTATACAGTCTCGCCCGACAACGGCTTCATCATCGATCGCTGGCCGGACAGCGAGCGCGTGCTCGTGGTGTCCCCCTGCTCGGGGCACGGCTTCAAGCATTCGGCAGCAATCGGCGAGGCGGTCGCCCAGACGATTTTCGATGGCGCGAGCGGCATCGATCTGTCGAGTTTCGGGTTGGCCCGGTTCCGCGATCGCACCGAACTGCCGATCTCCAGATGAGCCGGTGGCGCGACGCTGCCCCCCGGATGGGGTGGCCGCCGCGCCGGTTCATTCCACGTAGGAGAGATAGCGTTCGCCGCTGTCGGGGAAGATCACCACGATGGTCTTGCCGGCATTCTCGGGCCTGGCAGCCAGCGTCAGCGCGGCAGCGGCCCGATCCGAAAAGAGTTTCGGCGGCCGATGCTTCGCCTCTCTGTCCCGCTCGCGCTCCTGCATTCGCTTAGCCTGCGCTCGTGCTTCATGTGAGCCCTCTCTGACGCCGCAGCCCAAGAACCCCAGTTGCCCAGAACAGTTGCATCCTTCCCTCGAAGGATGGCCCGCACGGCCGGGCCCACGCTTTCCTCCAAAACACGTCCATGAACCGTATCATGCTTCTCGCCTTGGGATCGCTGTCGCTTGCCGGCTGCCAGACGCCGATCCGCTGGGCGTGGCGTTGGCGCGACGGTCCGCCGACGCTGCCGCCACCTAAGCCGCACGGCGGATAGGAACGAAGGATGCGGTCGCGCGTTCCGCCTTCGAGACACCTCGAATCCTCACCTGGCGCCGTCAGCCTCGGCTGTCGGGGCCTTTTTTGTGTGAACGGACCCCGCCAGAGAGCTTGGCGTTTGGCCATAAATAATGGGATCACCCTATGCCTGGATATCGTTTCACCACCGACAACGGGAGGTGGACAAGGCGACGAGGCTTTGGTCTACCCCGATGACAAAGCCGCCGCGCACGCCGCTCAGGAAGCTTTGGCCGACATGGCCAAAGAGGAGCTCCTGACGGTCCGGCGCTGGATCTCAGCGCGTCTGTCGAGAAACATGATGGTCAGCCCGTTTACCGTGCAACTTTAAAATTCAGGGGCGAGACGGCCGAGTAAGCTCAAGGAGCGGCGGCCGCAGACGACGTGTCCACCGATGACGCGGTCGAAGCAGTCCAGGGGGCGCTGGATAGTCGCCAAACGTAGGGCGGTGTTGCAAGCCGATTGAGGCCCATCAAGCTAGGGACGTTTTCGGAATAGAGAGCGAAAGGGCCAGACCTGACTCCTGCCAATCTCGCTCGACGGTAGCGTGTAATGCGCCAGCCAATCCTTGCTCCAACCTGCTACCGAAACCTGCAGCTCGTAGGACGGGGGCAGGTCCGCCCATCTCCTTCCAGGTCAGTATGAGGTCATCATCGGAACGAGAAATCTCGATCATGAGACGGCCGGCATCCCTGGACAATGATCCATGTTTTGCGGCGTTCGTAGCCCATTCGTGGAGCAACAGAGCCAAATTGGTGACGGCCTTTCCCCCTATTTCACAATCGTCGCCGCAGACCTCGATCCGGTCATCGAGGGCGTAGGGTTCCAGGATGACTTGGACGAGCGAACGAAGCGTCAAGTGCCCGGAATCGGGCCCGTGGGAACGGTCCGCGAGGATCAGTTCGTGGGCCCGAGCCAACGAAGATAGTCTGGCCTGCAGCCCATCGATAACCTCGGCTTGATTACCCTTCGAGCGGGCGCTGATAGAGACGATTGCCGTTGCCAGGGCGAACAGGTTTTTGATGCGATGATGCATCTCGCCGATCAGCAGCTGCTGTTGCTGCTGAGCTCTCAGGCGTTCGGTGATGTCACGGGCAATTTTAGAAGCGCCGACGATTTTACCAGCTTCATTACGGATGGGCGAAATTGTCAGCGAGATGTCGATCAGTGAGCCGTCCTTGCGTCGACGTTGGGTCTCGAAATGATCAACGCGGTTGCCCTTCTGGATCTCCGACAGAATCATCGGCTCTTCATTCAGCCTGTCGGGCGGAATTAAGATGGTGACGGATCGGCCTATTACTTCTTCGGGCGGGTAGCCGAACAGCCGCGTCGCGCCGCCATTCCAGCTCTGGATAATTCCGTTCAAGTTCTTGCTGACAATCGCATCATCCGATCCGTCGATGATCGCTGCCAGCCAGTCTCTAGGATCTGGCGTACTCGCGCTGTCGTCTAATTCTGGCCGCAGAACTGCCGAAACTACCATGCTATTCGACAATCTAGCCTCCGCCATATTGTACAAAGGCAACGCTACCGCATGAAATCGCTGCTTTGCTTCGCCGCGCGCGCTATCCGGTGAATCCAGACGCGAACACTATTTTGACGATTGGCCTTATCTGACGCTACCTTGTCAAGTTGCACACTGGTAAGGGAGCGATACTGTTGCTCTGCTTCAACACTGAACTTCACCTCGCCGCCTCGTCGTTCGGCCGTGGTTCGAGCAGCTTGCACCGCCTCTTGGATATGGGGCGAGTGGCCATAGGTCGCCCCCGTAACATCGCGGTAGGCCCCACACCGGGCCGACGCGGCAAACTAGAAGCTTCTGCATTCGCGTGTTCCAAAGCAGGTCTGTAAACGCCCCAAATTTACAAAGGTTCCCGCGCATTTCCCTGGGAGGAAGCATAGCCGCTGGCCTTTAGGGGGCTGCGGTTGAACGGGCGATAGGATCAATTCTTTTGCCTGCTGCCGGCCGTAACGAAGGTTCTCGCCGACTATCGCGATATCATTATCGAGATCGTCACGACCTATGAGCTCTCGGACGTCGTCGCCGAGGCGTTCGACGCCGCCGTCAGGCTGGGCGAGCACGTCGCCAAGGACATGGTCGCGGTTCGGCTCGGGCCCGACATCCCTATGGCGATCGTCGGGACGCCCGGCTACCCCCCAGCTCAGCCCGCTCCGGCCATGCCGCAGGACCTCGTGGGCCACCGCGGCATCAATCTGCGCCTGCCGACGCCAGGCACGGTCAATGCTTGGCGACTCGTCCAGGATGAGCGAGAGGTCCGCGCGCGCGTCGATGGGCCGCTGGTCTTCAATGCTGTCAGCGCATACGGGCTCGACTATAAGACTGACGCGAGCCAATACACTGCGCTTCGTTAATGGAGCGATCGGACGAGCGATCGCTTTATCAAGATTACAGGCTGTGTGACATGTTGGTTCAATAGATTCTACGCGGGTCGAGGGCATCTCGCAGCCCATCCCCGAGGAGATTGACGGCAAGCACTGTGGCCGAAAGGAAAGCTGCCGGGATCAGCACGATATAGAACTTGAGCTGCCAGAGCGTCCTGCCCTCCGCCATGATGTTTCCCCAGGACGGTGTAATCGGCGGCGTCCCTGCGCCGATGAAGGACAGCACGGCTTCGGTGACCATCGCCGCCGCGCTGATATAGGTCGCCTGCACAATCAGGGGAGAAAGCGAGTTCGGCAGGATGTGGCGGACGATGATCCGGGGCGTACTCGCACCGGCGGCCGTGGCGGCCTCGACATAGGGCTGCTCGCGTAGGGAGAGAACCGTCGAGCGGACCAGGCGCGTCACGCGCGGGATCTCGACGATCGTCAGGGCGACGATCACGTTGATGACCGAGCCCTTCGTGAGAGCCATCAGCGCGATCGCCAGTAGCATCGACGGGATCGACATCAGCCCGTCCATGATGCGCATGACGACGACGTCGACGCGCTTGATGAAGCCCGCTATCAGGCCGATCAGCAGGCCGCCGGCCGACGAGAGGATCGCGACCGAAAACCCGACCAGCAGCGAGATGCGGGCGCCATACAGGACGCGGGAATACAGGTCGCGCCCGAGCATGTCGGTGCCGAAGAAGAACTGGGCGGAAGGCTCGCGCAGCCGGCGCGCCAGCGACGTCGCCGTCGGGTCAATCGTGCCCAGCATCGGGGCCAGTATGGCGATCGCGACCATTGCGATCAGGACGGCCGATCCGAACGGGATCGTCGGATGCCGCCGCATCAGCTTGAGCGCCTCGGCAAGGCGGGAGCCTTCGGAAGACCTGCCAACGGTGCCGGCGTGGAGCAGGGAGGAGTTCAATAGCGGATCCTCGGATCGACGAGCGTGTAGATAAGGTCCACGGCCAGGTTGACGAGCACGTAGACGAACGAAAAAATCAGCACGAGCCCTTGGATGACGGGGTAGTCGCGGCGCAGGATGGCATCGACGGTCAGCCGCCCCATGCCAGGTATCGTGAAGACGGTTTCAGTGACGACCGTGCCGCCGATCAGCGCGGCGAAACCGATGCCGATAACCGTGATGACCGGCACAGCACCGTTCTTGAGCGCGTGCAGGAACAGGACGGAGTGAGGGCCCAGGCCCTTGGCGCGCGCGGTCCGGACATAGTCCTGCTGCAGGACCTCCAGCATCGATGCGCGCGTGATCCGGGCGATCAGGACGATGTAGACGAAACCGAGCGTGACGGCGGGCAGAATGAGGCGTTGCAGCCACGGCCAGAGCCCTTCCGACAGCGGCGAGTAGCCCTGCGGCGGTAGCCATTGCAGCTTCAAGGCGAAGGCCCATGCCAGGATGTAGCCGACGACGAAGAGCGGTACCGAGAAACCGACCACCGAGACGCTCATGATCGTCCGGTCGATCCAGCTGCCGCTCTTCCAGGCCGCAACCACGCCGAGCGGGACGGCGATGCAGACCGAGAGCAGGAGCGTCAGCAGCATGACCGAAACAGTCGGCCCAACCCGCTCCGCCATCAGCGCCGTCACCGGCTGGCCCGTGAAGACGGAGTTGCCAAGATCGAAATGGACCAGCCGCCACAGCCAGTTGCCGAATTGCACGAGGAAGGGCTGGTCCAAGCCGAGGCTCTGCCTGATCCGCTCGATATCCGCCGTTGAAGCCTGGTCCCCCGCGATCATCGTTGCGGGATCGCCGGGTGCGAGGAACAGCAGCGAGAACACGGTCAGCGCGACGACCAGCATGACCGGTATCGTCGCGAGGATGCGTTTCAGGATGTAGGCGAGCATGGAGCGGTCTCCTCATGCCGCAGGGAGGGCGAAATCAGCCACGACGGATGTTCCAGAACACCGTCGCAGTCGGCACACGATCGACCAGGTGTTTTTTGAGCGCGGTCTGGCGGTAGATGGCGCCGAGCGGAAGGGCCGGGAGCTCATCCATCCCGACGACCTGCATCTCCTGCGCGATGCGCTTGCGGTCGTCGACGGATGGCGAGTTGAGCCAGGCGTCGCGGAGTTCTTCGAGCTTCGGAACGGTCGGCCAGCCGAACCAGGCGTTGCGCCCATTGCCGCGCAGCATGATGTTGGTGCCGGGATCAACGAACCAGGTGCCGGGGAAGAGCCAGCAGCTCAACGACCAGCCGCCCTTGTCGATCGGCTCTTCGGAGCGGCGGCGCTGGGCGACGGAAGCATTGTCGAGAAGCGCGATATCCAGATTCAGGCCGAGCTTGCCGAGCATGTCCGCCGCGACCTGGGCCAGCGGCGTGGTCGAAGCCGGGCTGTCAGCGGCGCCAAGCAGGCGAACCCGCTCGTTGGCATAGCCAGCCTCCTTCAGGAGCTGCCGGGCCTTCTCGATGCTGCGGGGACCTTTCAGCGGGTCGAGGCCGGCATCGCTGGCGAGCGCCGTGCCGGGTGGGAAGAACCCGCTGCCGGTCGCGAAGTTCTGCGGGTTGGTGCCGGCGACGGACATGCAGAACTCCGCCTGGTCGATTGCGGGGAGCAATGCTTGGCGAATCTTCTTGTTGTTGAACGGGGCATGCAGGGCATTGATCCGCATCATCGCCATCGAGGGGATGTCCTCGAGGCGCGGCAGGTCGATATCCTTGAAGCCGGCCAGCAGCTCGACCGTTTCTGACGTCGGTCCGCCGATCCAATCGACATCACCAGTCTGGAGCGCCGCGGCGGCCGTTGCGGCGTCGGGAATGCGGCGCCATTCGACACGATCGAAATGGACCATCTTCGGGCCTGCCGTCAGGCCGCGCGCGGTGCTGGGCGTAGGCTGATAGCCCTGGAACTTCTCGAACACCGCAAGATTGCCAAGCTGGAACTCGTCGGCCTTGAACTTGAACGGGCCCGAGCCGGTCCGATCGGTGATCTGCGTCTTCACATCTGTCTGGGCGACCCGCTCGGGCATGATGAGAGGCACGGGAGCGCTGAGTTGCCCCAGTACGGCGGGCAGGATCGGGAAGGGGCGCTTGAGGCGGAAGCGCAGCGTCCGGTCGTCGACCGCGACGAGTTCGTCCGTCAGCGCGAACAGCGTCGCGCCCATCGGCGCGGCCTGCGACCAGCGCTTCAGGCTGGCGACGCAATCGCGGGCGCGGATCGGCTCGCCGTCATGGAAGGTGATGTTGCTTCGCAGCGTGATGGTGCAGCTACGCCCGTCATCGCCCCAGAGCAGGCCTTCGGCAAGCTGCGGCTGCGGCTGGAAATTCGCATCCAGCCCGAACAGCGTATCGTAGATCATGTAGCCGTAGTCGCGGGTGATATCGACCGTCGACCACATCGGGTCGAAAATCGTCAGGTCCGTATAAGGCACGAACCGAAGCACTTTCTGCCGGGCTGATTGCGAAAGAGCCGGAGCACTGATGCCGGCGAGTGCGGCGGCGGCGCCGGCTTTGATGAAGCTGCGACGGTCCATGGTGATCCCCTGTTGGATTGTGCGGCTGTGAAAGCCGCAGCGATTGGTCGAAAGCCGGACTGGGTCAGGGCGTGCCGTTGCGCGCGGCCTCGACCAGCTCGATGGCTTGCGAAAGACCATGCGCGATGCGGTTGGCGCGCTGGCGCAAGTGCACCCCCGCCATCCGGGTGGCATCGGCATCGAGGCGATTGAGCGTCAGAGCCGCCGCCAGCCCGGGCAGGATCCTGCTGGCCCGGCCGAGGTCGAACTCGAAGGCGCTGCGCGCGTGATAAAGAACCGGGTTGAGATGGCGGCCGAGGCGCAGAAGGAGCCGGTCGTCGGATGCGGTCGGCGCCCAGCCGGCGAGCGCATCGGCAAGTCTCTCGGCAAGGCAGGTCAGGCGCGCGATATCGTCGAGCGCCGGGGCGGCGTCACGATAGACGCGCAGGCCTGCGAGCACGTCGCCCGCCATGGCTGCGGGCTTGAAGGGCAGGGCGCGGGCGTCGATCAATCCCGCGACGAGGTTTCGATAAATTAGCGTGTCGACGGCCAGGACTGCGGCGTCCATATGCTCGATCGTGTCCTGATCTGTGTGCCACCACCAGGCCAGGCCGCTGCCGTGTAGATGTTCCGGGCTGGCAGCCGGGAGGAAGGCGCTAACCTGAGCCGTGGCGAGCCCGATTCCGCTGAAGCTCTGGTCGGAGTTACGTGCCGAGCGCCGGGGATCGATATAGGGATCGAGCCGCTTGACCGAGCGGTCGACGAAATCCTCTTCCTCTTGCGTCTGCTTGCCGACCGTTCCGTCAAGCACCTGCCTGACGTAGTCGACCAATTCAGCGGTCGTGTTCCGCAGGGCCTTGGTGGTGCCGCCGCGGCTGCCGACAATATCGACATTGAGATAGGCGATGGCGTCCCGGTAGAGCGAGGCACGAAATGCGTCGGCATACCAGGATGAGCCGGCGTAGCCGCCCTGTTCGTGCCCGGTCCAGAAGGCGAACTTGATGCCGTAGCGGGGCTTGGGCTGCTGCTTGAGCAGCCGCGCGAGCTCGATCAGTAGGGCGACGCCGGCCGTGTTGTCGGTCGCACCGTCCCCCCATGTGCAGTAATGCGCGCCGAGCAGGACATAGCCCGGCTCCCGCCCCTCGATCTCGCCGACGGGCTGCTGGGCGGCACGCCATTCCGTGCGGATTTCGCTGGTCATGGTGATCTGCGAGCCGCTTGCGATGGCTTGCGCCAGAACGGCGGCGGCGTCGCGCGAAACCTGTATCGCGGGCACGCTCGGCAGCAGGGCGAGATCGGCCGGGCCTGTCGGCGCGCCCCACAGCGGCGAAGCCTGTACGTAATGGCGCTGCGGCCCATGCGAGATGGCGATGACGCCGAGCGCGCCGGCCTTCTGCGCACTGATGCAGGAGTCGTAGCGCGGTAGTCCATCGATCACCAGAAAGGCGCCGTTCAGGTCGGCCGATTCCAAAGAGCGGGTGACGCGGCCGCTCAGCTTGTCGGCAGAGGCCGTGAAGGCGGAGCCATTGGCCGGCAGCACAGTGCCATTGACAGCGAGAGACGCCTTGACGGGCCAACTGATGAAGGCGTCGAGTTCGAGGATCTGATTGGCAACGCCGCAGGACGTCAACTGTTCGCATATGAAGCGACAGGCGGTTGCGGCGCTGTCCGATCCCGGCAGCTTTCGGCCGAGCGCGGACAGGGTGGCCACCGTCGCCTGCAACCTCACCGCGGAGATGCCGGCAGCTTTCGGATCAGTGAGTATCGCAAGCGTCATCTGGCCCTCGGCCGTCATGAAAAGTGGGATTTGCGGAGCGACGGCATGGCGATCGCTCCGGGCAGCGGAGGTCAGGGAGCGACCGAAACATTCCAGTAGCGCGGCTTCTGGCCGGGCCAGGACTGGAAGCCGGTGACGTTCTTCCGGAAGGCGACCGTCGTGGCGCGCGTGCCCCATACGACGAGCGGCGCTTCCGCCATCTGCAGGCGATGCAGCTCATCGTAGAGCGCCTGCTTGTCCTGGCCGTCATCGGCAAGAACGAGCTTCTTGAGGAGCTCCTTCGAGGCGGGGCTGTCCCAGACCTTGTCGGCCTGGCGCGCCTTGTCGCCGGTGAAGCGCTCGACGATGAAGAGCGGATCGAGATAGGGTGTGAGATTCCAGACCATCATCTGGTAGCGCCCGCTGTAGAAGCGCTCGAACTGCGTAGCGAATTCCAGTATTTCGACATCGACATTGAGGCCGACGGCCTGCAGCATGGACTGGAGGTAGATCGCTGTATCGCCCATCACAGGAGATGCCTTGCTGGTGATCAGAGCAATCCGCTCGCCCTTGTAGCCGGAGGCCTTGATCAGGGCGCGCGCCTTGTCGGGGTCGTATTCTGCGCCGCTGCGCTGGACCTTGCCGTAGAATTTACTCGTCAGCGGGATCAGCGACGGAGAGGCGATGCTGTCATCGTCCAGCACTGCCTTGGCGAGGCTCGCGCGATCGATCGCATGGCTGATCGCCTGGCGGATGCGCGGATCGGCCAGCACCGGATCGCGAGATTGCAGCGGGATCGTGTAGATGCCGGCGACCGGCGTCGTGACGACCGTGACGTTCTTATCGTTGGCGAAATCATTGATTGAGGCTGCATCGACGTCGGTCCAAAGATCGAGCTGGCCCTGCAGGATGCCGAGCTTGGCGACCTGGGCGTCCGGGACGAGATTGATCCTAACCTTCTCGACTTTCGCTTCCTTCGCGCCGGAAAGCCCGTCCGAAGGTTCCGTCCGCGATCTATAGTCTGCGAACCTCGTGAGCTCGATGAATTGGCCCTTGCGCCAGTCGGTCATCTTGAAGGGGCCGGTGCCGATCGCCGCGACCCAGTTGCCGTTGGCATCGACCGCATCGGGATGGGCGATGCCGGCGGAATCGCAATCGCCGCGGGCCATGGCGCTGAGGAAGGAGCCGCTCCGCTCAGCGAGCTGGAATTCCACCCGGCGATCGTCGAGCGCCTTGACCGACTCGATCTTCGTCGCGTTCGTGCCATTGAAGGCGCCGCGACAGGGCCACGCGGATTTGGGATCGAGGAAGTGCTCCCAGGTCCAGACCACCTCCTTCGCGGTCAAAGGCGCGCCGTTGTGAAACTTGATGCCGTCGCGGAGGGTGAAGACATAGGTCTTGCCATCGGCGGAGGTGTCGATCTTCTCGGCCAGCATGGGAGCGACGCTTCCGTCGGCGCGCCATGCGACCAGGCCCTCGTAGATGTTCTGAAGGACGCTGCCCGTTGCTGTGTCGGGGCTGCGGCCGGGCATCACACCCCGGATATCGGATGTGAGCATCGTCCGCAGAGTCTGGGCCGAGGCAGGACTTCCGGCCGCCGCAAACGCGGTCAATCCGAGGGCGAGGGCTGCAAGAGCACGCATCTCAATCTCCGGTCGTGTCAGATGTCGGCGCGATGCCGGCTGTTCGAAAGCGCTCCGCCACTTCGGCGCAGAGCAGGGGCTCGGCTCCCCGCGCCTCGGCCAGCCCGACGAGGCGCTGGACCAAGGGCAGGCGCGCGGCGCGCCCGACGCCAATGTCGGCGCGGGGATGGAAGGTGAGGCAGGCGTAGCTGTCGACCGCGAGCAGAGCCGAGAGCTCCTCGCTCATCAGTTCCTCGGCCCGGTCCTGGGTGACACGCCGGCGGAAATGCGTGGCGTCGGTCAGCCCCTCCGAGATCGGCAACTCGACCATGCCATCGCCGCCATGCCCGCCCAATGCGTAGGGACAGTCGTCGTCGAGGAAACTGGAATCGTAGAGATAGCCGAGGCTCTGAAGGATCGGGATCGTATCCGGGGACAGGGTACCCGTCGGAGATCGAAAGCCGCGCGGCGACGCTCCGCTCAGGCGAAGCAACGTCTCGTGCGCTTCGCCGATGGCTGCGGCTTCCGCCTCGCGGCCGAGCGCGGGGTGGTCTTCGAATGCTCGGCCGTGATTGGCAATCTCGTGGCCGTCCCGCAGGCAGCGCTCGACGAGGTGAGGCAGCTTTTCAGCTTCCGTCGCCGGCCAGAAGAACGTCGCTGGAAGCCCGCCTTCGCGCAGGGCGTCGAGCAGGCGGGCAAGGCCGATGCGATAGGTGTAGCGGCCATGGGCATCACGGCCGAACAGCTCCGCTTCCGGAGTGCTTGCGGCCTCCGGGCCAATGCCGTGCACGTTCACGGTGATGAGAAGGGAGCCGGTCATGCCCGTGTCTCCTGCCAGCGGGAGGGCTCGCTCAGGCAGTATTCCGCGAGTTCGCGGCAGGTCATGAAGCGGATGCCGGGCGTCGCCCTCGCGTGAGCCAGGAAACGGTCGACCGCCGCCGCCCGCGCCGGGGTGCCCGAGCCGCCACCCGCTCGGGGATGCACGGTGAGGTGGACATAGCCGTCGCGATCGAGCGCGGCGTCGAACTCCTGCACGAAGTTGCGCTCCACCTCCGCTGCCGAGGCGCCGCCCGTGAAATACATCGGGAAATCGTCGAGAGAGACGGTGTTGTTCGGCAGGATCATGAAGCCATCCTCCAGCAGGTAGGGGATGTCCTCGTCCTTCTCGCTCGCGTCGTAGATATAGCCGAGGCGCCGCAGGGTCGGCAGCGTCAGCCGGCTCTTGCGCCCGGATGGCGAGCACCAGCCGACCGGCGCCGCACCGAAGCCTTCGAGAATCCGATGGGTCTTTTCGAGCAGCTCCGGCTCCCTCTCGCCGAGGTCGAAGCCTTCATGCTGATAGCCATGGGCTGCGATTTCGTGGCCTGCTTTGCTGATATCGAAAAAGGGCTCCGGCCAGTGCTCGGCGTCATAGCCGCAGCAGAAGAAGGTCGCTTTCACGTCGTGACGGTCGAGCATCTCCAGATAGCGGTGGATGCCGCGCCGCAGCGCGTAACTGCCGCGGCCGTGGATGCCGAGCGCGTTCTGGCCGCGGCCGGCTTCGACGGCGGGGCCATCGACATGGATCGTGACGCAGACGACGGCCCTGGCGTCACCGGGCCAGCGGATCCGGCCGAAGCGGACTTTCGCGTCTGAAGCCATCGGTTTTTCGTTCCCTGCGATCTCGATGACGCAGCCGTTGTTGGAGGAGCGCTGCCAAAGGTCGATTTCGGAGGAGCTTGCGTCGGACTTGCGTCGATGTCAAATTATTGAACCGATGGTTCATCTAGCGAACCAAACGACATTGTGGTAGTGGCGAACTTCACAAGAGGGCGGCCCCGCCATCTTGGGGGCCGAGCAGAAGGAGAGCGCCAACGATGAGTGCGTCCCCGCCCAAAGAGATCGAGAAGTACCGGGTCGATGCCGTCGACGCCGCGCTCGGCGTTCTGCAGCTCATTGCGGAAACGCCCGATCTCGGCCTCTCTGAGATCACGCGGCGTTCAGGGCAGAGCAAGGCGAGGGTGTACCGGCTGCTGTGCAGCCTCGAGGCCAGCAATTTCATCAGCTCGACACCCGAGCGGCGCACTTATCGGCTGGGGCTGGCCGCGCTGGCGATCGGCAATGCGGCGGAGCGGCAGATCGATATCGCGAGGATTGCCGGGCCGATCATCGCGAAGCTCGGCAGCGGCACGGGCGAAACGGTCCAGCTTCGCGTTCGCGACGGCCGCAACAGCCTCTGTGTGGCAGGTTGGGAACCGGAGCGAGCAGTGAAGGTGCTGGCGGGCATAGGCGGAAGCAGGCCCATGCATGCCGGCTCGGGCGTCGTCCTTCTCGCCTTTCAGGACGAGGCCTTTCGGGAGGCGCTGCTCAGTGAGCCGCTGAAGGCGTTCACGGACCGGACCTGCGTCGATCCCGATCGGCTTCGGCAGGTGCTCGCGCATGTTCGCGGCCAGGGCTTCTATGTCAGCCATGGCGAGGTTAGCCCCGACCTGATCTCGATCTCCGCGCCGGTGATGGGTCCCGACGGCAAGATCATCGCGACGATCCATATCGGTGCGCCGACAGGCCGGGTGAGCGAGAGCCTCCTTCCCACCCTCGTCGAGACCGTTCGCAGCGCGGCGCGTGAGCTTTCGGCGCTGCTCGCGGCCTCTCGAAGCGCCGGCTGAACGTGTCGGCCCCTTTCACGCAGATGCAAGAGACAAGGATGCCATCGCCATGGCCATAGCAATGCAAGCCGAAGGTGGCCCGGAACCGGCGCTTGTCGGCGCGGTGTCTGCGGCCCGCATGATGTCTGGGCTTGGAACCCTGGCTCAGTGGTCGAAACTGGCCGGAACAGCCGGGGAGGCGGCCAGCTTTTCGTGGATCAAGGAGCAGCTGGACGGGCTCGGCCTGCGAACCGAGCTCATCCAGCATGACGCCTATATCAGCATTCCCGGGCCGGCCCGGCTCGTCGTCGATGGACGAACGATACCGGCAATCACGCATTCGATGTCGCTGCCTTCGCCGGGCGATGGGCTGGTGGGGGCGCTCATCGATCTCGGCGACGGCTCGCGTGCAGCCTTTGCCGAACGGGATGTCCGCGGGCGGATCGTTCTGGTCGATGGGATCGCAAGCCCCGGTATAGCCCTGCTGGCCTCGCAGGCGGGTGCGGCGGGCGTTGTGCAGATCAGCCCCCACCATCTGCTGCACGAGATGTGCATCTCGCCGATCTGGGGCAATCCGTCGATCGATACGCGTTCAGCCCTGCCGAGTGTCGTCGTGCTGACGATCGGAAATGCGGATGGCGAAGCCCTCCGGAAAGCTCTGCAGGATGCTGCGGTGGAGGTCACGCTTCATGCGGAGGTGGATACCGGCTGGCGCAAAACCCCGCTTCTCGTCGGCGATCTGCCGCTAGCCGAGGATCCGCCAGGACCTTTCATCCTGCTCTCATGCCATGTCGATACTTGGTTCAAGGGCGTGATGGACAACGGCTCCGCGAATATCGTGATGCTTGAGGTCCTGCGGCTGTGCCTGGAGCATCGGGAGGCTTGGCGCCGGGGCATTCGTATCTGCTTCTGGTCCGGGCATTCCCAGGGGCGCTATTCCGGATCGGCCTGGTATGCCGACAATCATTGGGCGGAGCTCGACGCACGCTGCGCGGCCCATGTGAATCTCGACAGCCCCGGAGGAATCGGAGCGAAAGATCTGACCCGGACGGGAGCGGCCGGTGGGCTTTTTGGCATCGCAGAGGCCGCTATCGCGGAGGAGACCGGGCAAAAGCTGGCCGGGCGCCGCAAGGCGCGCTCGGCCGACGATTCTTTCCCGGGAATCGGCATCCCCTCCGTTTTCGGGAGCCTCAGCCTGCAGGAGCCGGGCGCGCTGAAAATGCGCAACGATCTCGGCTGGTGGTGGCATACCGAACACGACCAGCTCGACAAGGTGGATCCCGATCTGCTGGTACGGGACGCGCGGATCGTGCTGCGCGTCGTGCTGGACCTCCTGACGCGAGAGCGGCTGCCGATCGACTATACCAACCAGCTGGCCGATCTCGCCGGCGAACTGGATCGCTTCGGGGATCGCCCTGAGATCCCGCCGCATCTCCGCAAGGCCATCGGCAATGCGAGAGCTCTGGCCCTGGATCTCGCGGGCTTCGATATCCTGGCGCTCGACGCTTCGGTGCATGATCGCGCGGTCATGCGGCTCAGCCGCATTATCGTTCCGCTCGACTACACCCGGGGGAATCGCTTCGTACACGATGCCGCGCTTTCGCTGTCATCCTGGCCGGTTCTCGATCCGCTCCGGCGACTTGCTTCCTGCGCGGCTGGAGACGAGGCCCGGTTTGCGGAAGTCGATGCGGTGCGTGCGCTAAATCACTTGACCCACAGCCTTACCGAAGCATCGCGCCTGCTGGCGGCCGCCTCGGATCCGCCAACCGATCCGGCCGGAGTCTGACAGCACGAATGCGGGGGTTTCGACCGGTGAGCCCCGGCTGCACTGGGACGGGCACGATGCGAAACGGCATACAGCTCGCCACCGACATCTATCTACATCCGGCGAGGCATCCAACCGGAGAGCAAGCAGGCACCATGTGGCGCTGCGCGGACAGAGAGATAAGCGCTGCTCTGGTTCCCACAAGGTCGCGGACCGAGATCTTCTCCGGGAAGGAACGGTACAGGCTTAGCAGCGTTCAACCTTCGCACTGACAGTTGACGTAGGCACCCATGGCAGATCCACAGAGCCCGGCAGTCGAGAGTCTCCGGCAGGAGCAAAAGTCTCAAAAGAAAGCAGAGCGGGCGCTCACCTCCGATCAGAAGCTCGAACAGGCCCTCAAAGACACCTTTCCCGCGAGCGACCCTGTGGCCCAGCAGGTGCCCACGACACCGGGCGCCGCGGAGGAGGAGAAATGATCCGGGCAGCGGTCTTCAGCCTGGCTGGTGCCTGGGTTGCCGGGAAGGTGGGAAGGGGCGAAATCCCCGAGCGCCTTGCGGTTCCGATAACGCTACTGGCGACACGGCTTCCCACGCCCCTGATCCTCGCGGGCGCGATTGGCTACGCCTGGTATCGCATGAGTCAGGAGACGCGGGCGAGGGTGGCGGAGGAAGAGCAGCCGGAACGCCCGGCCCGGTCGGCGGCCGGGCAGGGCGCAAAATCTCGCACAAGCCAAGCGCGGAAGGGAATGCGGCGGCCTCGGAAGCCCTCACCTGAAGAGGCTGCCGATGTTTAAGTTGTTTCTGGAAATGTCGATGCTGGCATTCGAGGCGCAGCAGGCCATCTGGTTCCGGAGCATGAAGATCGCCTCAGGTGGTCGTGCTGCCAGCGCGAGATCAGTCGGAAAAGACCTGCGCCGCACAGAATGCCGTGTTGAAGGCCGCTACCGGAACTGGTGCTGTTGGAATTGCTTGCGGCTATCGACGAAAGGTCCGGGCGAATGTTCGGCGACTGTAGAGGTAGGTTTTCGACGTGAATTGGATCGCCGTGGCCGGCACCCTCGCAGCGCTGTGTTCTACCATCAGCTTTGTCCCGCAGGCTTGGCGTATTGTCCGGACACGCGACACGGGGGCAATCTCTACCGTGACATATAGCCTGACTGTGACTGGCTTCGCTCTCTGGACGGCATATGGAATCGGTCTGGGCGAATGGCCACTTATCGTCACGAACAGCATATGCTTTGTGCTGTCGGCGTTCATCCTGATGATGACGCTGCTGCCTCAGGCTAAAAAGGAGGCGGTGGCCGACACGGTCGATCCGGCTTCCTAACGCAGATGGGCTCGCTGCTCGGCCAGCATGTCATCCAAGTTCGATCATGACCGGGGCATGGTCGCTAGTATGTTCCCAGCCGCGCGGCGACCGTCGAACCTCGGCACGCTTGAGTGTTGCAGCCAAAGCAGGGCTTAGCAGGAGATGGTCAATCCGCAGCCCTGCGTCGCGTTCGAACGAGTTCCGCCAGTACTTCCAGAACGTGTAGATGCGCTCTCTCGGATGAAGGTGCCTGACGGCGTCCGTCCAACCCTGTTCGAGGAGCTTAGTATATGCCGTCCTCACCTGGGGTCGAAAGAGCGCGTCATCTCGCCATCGCCCGGGTGCGTAAACATCGAGCTCCGTCGGCATGACATTAAAATCGCCTACGAGCGCGACCGGTACCTCCAGGGAGAGCAGCTCCTGGGCGTAGGCATGCAGTCGCCCAAACCAGCGCAGTTTATATTCGAACTTGGGGCCGGGGGAAGGATTCCCGTTGGGGAGATAGAGACACCCGATCAGTACCCCGTTGACCGCCGCCTCGATGTACCGGCTATGGCTGTCATCAGGATCTCCCGGTAGCCCCCGGCGCGTGAGAACCGGGGATGACCCCTTCGCGAGGATAGCTACACCATTCCAGCTCTTCTGGCCGTGCCAAACCGCCGCGTAGCCGGCTTGCTGCAATTCGTGCTCGGGAAAGCGATCGTCTGAGCATTTAAGCTCTTGCAGGCACACGACGTCGGGGCGGTCCTGCTTGAGCCACTGGAGAAGAACGGACAACCGACCGTTGATGCCGTTCACATTGTAGGTTGCGATCTTCACCGACGGCTCTCCCACACGCGAAACCGGCAATCGTCAAAGGTTCTCGCGCAGGAACGCGTGTGTCCTCAATATTGCATCCAACTCACCAGTGAGAAACCATGTCCATTGGCGTTGAACCGTTCCCCCGCTGCTTTTGACCAATCTCTCGATGGCCCCGGCGGTTAGACACAGGCACCACTCGGTCCGCTTCCCCATGCAGGATGAGCGTAGGGGGCTGCGAGGCTCGCTCCAAGCCCGGCGGCAGGAATCCGAAGAAGTCGACGACAGCTTTAACCCTGCGATCGCGTGCCGCCAGAGCCAGGACCAATGCACCGCCCAGCGAGAAGCCGACAACGGCGAGACGGGCCTGGTGATCGCCGGTGATTGACTCGATCGCTTCCAGCCACACCGGGAACTTGCTCTTGATTTCACCGTAGCGGGCCGATCGCCGGTGGCCTCGAAGTACCGCGGGAGCAGGACGTTGTAGCCGGCCCCCGCGATCATGTTTGCGGCAAACTCATATCGGCCGCTATTCGTCAGGCCGTCTGAGCCATAAAGGAGAATGACGGTGCCTCCAGAGGCACTTGGGCCAAAGCGGTCAACCGCGACGCTCACCTGGGCTGGCCCAGCGACGATGGTCGCGCCGACTCCAGCAACAAAATGGCGTCGGTCCATTACTCGGTCGCCTCAGACCATCTCTCCTTGGCTTCCGCCGCCGGGACGATCAGCTTGATCGTATCGTGCTCGAGGGCAACGACGAGCGCCAGGTCGAGATAGTGGTGGGCTCCGCCCGACCCCGGATCATTCTTCTTCAGCTTGATGAGCTGGCCGCTAAGGGCGTCGACGGTTCCGACATGCTCTCCATCGGATCCAATCACCCCCTGGCCTTCCTTGATTTGCTCAACGAACAGCATCGCTTGGTCTCCTGGCTCGACCTCTCCGAACGGCAACGGAGCATTGGGCACCGAGGTTCCAACACACGTATCGGAACCGTCATCGTGGATGCGGAAGGATTCCGGTGTGTCGATTGCGGCGCTCCTATCGCTACTGAACCTTCGGTTGTGCGGCCCCGCGAGCGATGCCCAAGTGCCTCACCTGATCGATCGTGCTTTTCGGATCGCGGAGGGGGAACGTCGCGTGACCTGCGTGAAACATTCCAGATTCGGGATCCCGTGGTGCCTATGGCAAGGTCGCTGCCGTCGCCGTCGTGGGCAACGAGGATGGAGCCCATCACGTCTCCGCTGAAATCGCTCAGGCATTGTTTGATGTCGGGTTCACCATCGCGGCCGGCGGGCCGACATATTGGGTCGGCGAAGCCAGGGGCAGCATGAATTTCATCGATCTCGACGAGATTTCAGAAACGACCGCCATGACAAACCGGATGCTCGCTCGGAATGCGGCCCACCTCGCTGGACTGCTGAAGCGGCATTCCTATCCGGGGTATTGAGGCAACCCGCGCTGCCTATGGTAGCACCGCCGTCGGCGATCTAAATTTTTACTCGACCAGCTTGGCGCGCCGCTTTCGCCACGTGGTGGAAGTCTGCGGCTTCACAAATACCGAGACGATGTCGGAGCGGCGCTTCCTGAGCCTCGCTTCGATGCGCTCCACGCAATCCTCGATGTCAACGGTCGATCGATCGTCCTTGAATTCAAGGCTCAGCGCCACGACGATCTGATCTGGGCCCAGATGGACTGTCGTCATGCCGTTGACACGCTCGACATCTGGATCTCCGTCGACCGCCGCCCTGATCTCTTCCTGGACGTGGGGCAAAGCCGCTTCCCCGATCAGCAGCGCCTTACTCTCGCGCGCCAGAAGCATTGCCGTCATCGCCAGAATGACGCCGATCAAGATCGACGCCACGCCGTCGAGCTCGGGTCGCTCGAAATAGGCCGCTGCCGTGATGCCGATGAAGGCGATGAACAAGCCGAGCAAGGCTGCGGTATCTTCGAACAGCACCGTGAAGACGCTCGGATCCTTGCTTTGTCGGACCGCGGCGAAGTAGCTCAGCGAGCCCTTGGCGATCTTGAATTCCTTCAACGCAACCCGCCAGGAATAGCCTTCGAACAGGGCCGAGAAAACGAGCACGAGATAGTTCGCGGTCAGGTTCGTCGCCGGATGCGGGGCGATAACATGGGCCACTCCCTCGTAGAGCGATACGCCGGCCCCGACCGCGAAGACTAGGAGCGCAACAACGAAGCTCCAAAAATAGAGCTCGCGGCCGTGGCCGAAGGGATGCGTGAGATCGGGCGGCCGCGCGGCCCGGTTGAGGCCGTAGAGCAAGAGTGCGCCATTGCCGGTATCGACCAGGGAGTGAACGCCCTCCGACAGCATCGCCGAGCTGCCGGTCCAGGCTGCCGCGACGAATTTCGTCGTCGCGATCAGCAGATTTCCTGCCAGCGCTGCATAGATGACTTTCCGTGATCCCGAATGTGTCGCCATCTAGCTCCCCGCCTCAGCGCAACAAGCTGCAGCGGTGGCTGTTCCCTTGACCCGACGCGTGAAATGTATCCCACGAAGGCAAATGATAAGGGCGGGGAGCCCTTGGCCTAGAGCTGCCGACGCATTGCTCTGACGTTTTCGCCTTGTGCAGTCCCGGGCGTTTCCCAGCCAAAGACACTCCGGCCGCCGTATTCCGCAGATCGGCGGCGCTCCTCAGCGACATATTCGACGAGCGTCGGCCCGGTCGTACTACGCTCTAGCCGACGGCTCTCACCGTCCAGCCGCGCAATGGCGGCAAGGCGATCGTCCTGGCCGAGCTTCGCCCGATCGACGGCCGAGCGCAGGACAGCGATGGTCTGGTCGTAGACCTTTGTCGGCACAGCGAAGGGCTGCCGGTCCTTGCCGCCATGGGCGAGAGAGAAGCGCGCTGGATCACTGAAACGGCAGGGCGCGCCATGCAGTACTTCCGCGACCATCGCCAGGGACCGCACCGTGCGCGCGCCGATGCCGGGTACAAGCAGCAGCTCGGAAAAGTCTTCTGGCCCCCGATCTGCCGCGGCAGCCAATGCCCCATGGAGGCGTCGTGTCACGATGTCCTCGGGCCTGACATCGTGGTGGGCGGGCATCACGAGATGCGGGAGGAACAGCTGCGGGGCGTTTTGATCAGGGATGGCGCGCGCCGGCTGCAGCGCCGCCAATTCCCTGACGATCCTGTCCGGTCCCTGATCGCGCAGCATCGTGACCTGCGCTTCGCGGGCGCAGTCAGCGCGCGCATCGGTCAGGTTGACGATGTTGCCGGCGCTGCGCCCCTCTATTGCGGAATGCGGTGTTTCGACGAAGCTGCCAAGGCCCTCGGAATGCCAATGATACCTCCGCGCCAGACCGCCGTCGCCGTTCATGCCCTGCTGCACGACTGTCCAATGGCCGTCATCGGCCACGAAGAATCCGTGCAGATAAAGGTCGAAGCCGTCCTGCACCGCTGCGCTGTCGACCTTGGCGACGAGCCGGCTTGCCTGCGCCAAGGCTGTCCCGTCGAACCCTACCTTCGCGCCAATCTGTTCGAGCTCGGCGGGTGTCCGACGGGAATGATTCCCTCGCCCGCCGCAGACATGCAGCCCCAACTCACCAGCTGGCGGCTTAAGACCCCGTTTCAACGCCCCGATGACGCTGGTCGTAATGCCGGACGAGTGCCAATCCATGCCCATGATCGCGCCGAATGACTGGAACCAGAAGGGATGCGCCAGTCGCTGCAGTAGCTCATCGCGCCCGTATTGCTGGATGATGGCTTCACAGATCACACTACCCAGCCGGGCCATGCGCTCGCCGAGCCAGAGCGGCACACGCCCGTAATGTAGGGGAAGATCGGCACTGCCAGATCGCTTTGTCATAACTCACGGGAACGAAATAAGAACATTTCGATATGTACATCGACCCGTGATCGTTGACCATACCGAGCGAACGGCGTTGGAACTTAGAGCGGTTCACTTCGTTCAAGCGAGCACCCCGAGGGCGCGGAAAGCCGCTCGACCCTCGGAAATCCTCCTAGGATTCGCGGGTGCGACATCCCCGAGCCTTCAGCTCCGTTTTGAGGATTTGGCGCGGTTCTCGTAGCTGGCGTTCCCCAGCCCCGTTCCGATCGTGACTACGCCCCAGTTTTTGACGTCCTGCATGAATGGCATTTCGCTCAGGCCTTGAATGACCGCGTCGTTATGCATGGTGACCATCGTTTCGTGCTCGCCAATGGTCGGCACCGTTTCGCGAACGCTGTCGATTAGGTTGAAACGACTGCTTTCCCAGTTGCCTGGCAAGTTCTGCGCCCCGCGGTCGATGCTGCCGTCGGGCTGGATGATGCCGGGACACCCAATGCCGATAAAGGGTGCGACCTTGAGGGCTGCTTTCTCCGCGGCCTCGATTTGACTTCTAATCATCTCGCCAAGGCGCTCGACCGCCTCGTCGCGATTGGTCGTGTCGTCGGCGTGCCGCCACAACTCAAAGGTCGCAACCTTCGCTTTGCTGAGATCTATCGCCTTCGTCTGTCGAAGCTCGACGATCCCGGCCCGAATGTTCGATCCTCCGATGTCGACCGCCACCAGGCTGTCGAAGGCCTCGAACATCCATTTTGGAGCGATATGAGCATTGCCCAGTAGACCCGCCTCATCCGGGTCGTGACGGATCGGCACCAACTCAACCGGATGCTGCTCCGTGCGCAGGATGATCCCGGCCCGTCCTATGGCCAGCTCGCCGACGCGGCTCTGGCGAAAGCCTCCCCCTACGACGATGCGCTCAACTGCCGACCAAGCCTTGAAGCGACAGAAGCGACGGACGACCGATGCCAGGGCCTCCGCGTACTTCTCGATCGCACTGTGAACCAGCGCTGCCGCCTCGGCATCGTCGCCCGCCAGGATCGCGTCGAGATCCTTCTTCTTTAGCTCATCACTCGGCTTATCGATCGGGTCCTCGCCGGTCTCCCGGAATGCCGCTCGTAACTCCTCGAGATGCTCAAAGATCGCTCCGCGCCTTGCCTTGTCTCCGACGAAGCCGTCCTCGTCACGGGCTTCCAGATTGTAGCTTGTGACAATGACCGAGGGCAGCTGAGCGGCCCCGTTGCGACCGTCCGCCGGGGTCGACTTCGTACTTTTTGCCATGAGAGCCTCGTCGGTGAGACAAACTCAACCCGTCAGGAGGAGCGGGGTTCCAACGCAGATCGGCCGCCCCATAGTGAACACATTCGGGATCAGGGTCGGCCCCTTTCCCGCGGCATGAACCCGATCGGGCACATGTACGCTGGGTGCTCACGAGAAGCACCGTCACGTTCCTGATCGGGTACGGGCCGAATCTGTGACGTCTGCGGATTCGAATGAAATCCGACCGCGATAGACGGGGCGCTCACCCGCCTGGACCAACATCGTTATTTCGCAATTGTCGGTTTCGGTCAGCGCATCGTGGGCAGCTTCAGCGAACGCCGTCCGAGCTTCCTGCCGAGCAGCCTTGTCGTCCGGAAGATCCAAATCGACGAAGTGCGATCCACCGCTATTCGTGATGAAACGGTACATAGGCATGGGAAGAATCCTGAGGAAGTCACTCCTCCAATCGCAGCGGCCCGGCCCTGGTTCCCCAAAATGACAACCTGGACAAGAGAACCGAAGCGATGCAGGCCGGCGGATAGCCGACCTGCCTGACGTTCTACTGTGCACCGTTTTCAGATCACGGGACGCTGATAGGGATCTGCGGTCTCGTCGAAGCGGCTCCAGCCGCCAGCGCGATACTCGGCTAGGCGCTCATCACGATTGATCGGCGTGGCACCATCTAGAATCGCCTCAATCGCAGGCACCTGTTCCTCGGCGGCGCGAACAGACACGACCGATCCGCCGCGGCGGACGGTCTCGGCGTAATAGTTCGCTTCCTCTTCGCTGTGGCCGGCGCTCGTCAGTGCGCCGACGATGCCGCCGGCGGCGCCGCCGACGGCCGCGCCCGCAGCGGTAGACGCCAGCCAGCCAGCCGCGACCACCGGCCCGATGCCGGGAATGGCGAGCAGCCCGATACCTGCAAGCAGGCCTGCGGCGCCACCCAGCACGGCACCGATGCCTGCGCCTTCGCCAGCATTGCTATCGTCGGCCTTTTGATGGCGGCCGATGAGGCTGATGTCTGAGGAGTTCACACCGGCGGCTTCGAGCTGGCCGACGACGGCGCGAGCGGCCTCGTAGCTGTCATAGGAACGGGTCAGGGTCTGGGTCATGATTCGTTTCTCCTATGATTAGTTGCGGGTGATATTGCCGCGATAGTCGACCGAGACACTGACCGTGGCGCCGCTATGGGTCGCGCTGCCCTTCCAGACGCCGTTGTCGTCCTTCTTGAGTTCGCTGATGTTGGTGTAGCCATTCGCCTCGAGGCGGCTCTTGGCCTGGCCTTCGGTGAAGCTGTTGGCTCCCGGCAGCGGCGCATTCTTGTCGGCATCCGCCTTCGGTGCCGGCATGGGCGAGGTGGTCGAGGTCTGGGCATACGCGCCGAACGGCGCCGTCGCCGCCAGGATGGTGAGTATGATCAGCTGCTTTCTCATTGGAGAAGCCCCCTAACTGGACGCGGCCTAGGCCGCAGGATGCCTCTCGAACCGCTGGGCCGTCGTTTCTGTTCCCGAGCGCATTGTGCGGCGGAACGAAGCCGGCAGCAGGCTGTTGTTCCCGCGCTCTCCGGGAACAACGCCATGACCAGTCTCTCCGAAATGCCGTCCCCGCCTCCCGCGAAGCGGTCGATTTCATGGAAAGGATGGCGAGGCGCTGCTGTCTTCAAGCAGCTCGGGCCCGGACTCATAACCGGTGCGGCCGACGATGACCCCTCGGGGATCGCGACCTATTCGCAAGCCGGAGCGCAGTTCGGCTACAACATGCTCTGGACGATGGCGTTGACCTATCCCCTGATGTCTGCCGTGCAGCTCGTTAGCGCCCAGATAGGTCGCGTCACCGGCTGCGGCCTGGCGCAGAACCTCAAGAAGGTCATGCCGAAATGGGCGGTGCTCGGCCTGGTCGGCCTGCTTTTCATCGCTAACACCATCAACATCGGCGCGAACTTGGCCGCCATGGGTGCGGCCGGCTCGCTCGCCATTGGCGGCCCGAGCGCGCTTTACACCGTCGTGCTGGCCAGCATTTCGCTCACATTGCAGCTCTTCATTTCCTACGAGACCTACGCCAATTACCTCAAATGGCTGACGCTGGTGCTGCTCGCCTACGTCGCCGTGATCTTTATCGTGAAGATCGACTGGCCCGCGGTCGGGGCAGGCTTCGTCATGCCCAAGCTGACGCTGTCCGGAGACACCGTGACGATGGTGGTCGCGATCTTCGGCACGACCATCAGCCCCTACCTCCTGTTCTGGCAAAGCAGCCAGGAGGTCGAGGAGATCGACCGCAAGGATGAGGACAAGCCCCTGAAGAAAGCACCTGAGCAAGCGGATCGTCAGTTTCAACGGATCCGTCTGGACACATTTGTCGGGATGGCGGTGTCGAACCTCGTCGCGATCGCCATCATCATCAGCACGGCGGCGACGCTGCATGCCAGCGGGAAGACCGAGATCGGAAGCGCGGCCGACGCGGCAGAAGCGCTTCGGCCGATCGCCGGTGATTTCGCCTTCGAGCTCTTCAGCCTCGGCATCATCGGCACGGGCTTGCTCTCATTGCCGGTACTCGCAGGCTCGGTCGCGTATGCATTCGGTGAAGCGCAGGGCTGGAAATGCGGCCTGGAAAACAAGCCTTGGGAAGCCGTCGGCTTCTACTCGGTCATAGCAGCAGCCACCCTCCTCGGCGTGGGTCTCGGCTTTACGCCGATCGATCCGATGAAGGCGTTGTTTTGGAGCGCCGTCGTGAACGGCTTCGTTGCGGTCCCCGTGATGGCAGCGATGATGTGGGTTGGTTCGCAGCGCGATAACATGGGCCGCTTCGTTACGAACGGTACGGTCCGCATTTTTGGTTGGGGAGCGACCATCGTTATGGCGGCGGCGGCCGCATCGATGGCTGTCTTCCACTGATCGGGGCCAGCCCGCGCAAGCAGAGGTCCGGCGCGGAAGGCTCAACCGTCCGGCGCGAACTCTACCGGGAACAGTGCCAAGACGACGACGGCAGCCACTACGTCAGTCTGGCGGAACTCCCGGGCATTTCGACAACGTCCTACACACTGGAAGTCGGCATGCTGGTTCGCCAAGTGGTCGGGGTATCGGGCGACGAGCACATTGATGCTCCACTTCCCCGCTGAATCATTTCACCGCCACTGTGCCACCACCCTCCGCCGTGGTACTGGCTTCGATCTGCTCGCTGAAGCGGTTGAGGTAGAGTTCCATCAAGGCGTCATGGGTGGAATCGGCAGAACTACAAAGCGCATCGGTCACGAGAACAACGCGAAGGCCTCGATCGATGGCACCCAGGACGGTTGCCAGGACGCAAACGTCGGTCTCGCCGCCGGATGATGATACGTGCTTCTCGGAGACGAACCGATCCAGGGCCGCTGTCCAGGGAGAATAAACCCTCTTGTCTAGGACGATGGCGGGCGAGACGAAGCGCTCAAGTACCGCGTGAAGGCGAACAGCATCGAGACCGAGATTGTCAAGGGTTACCTCCGCCCAACGTTCTTAATGCCGGCGCCACGAACCGATACCGTCTCCCGGCCGCGGAGCCGGTATGAAGCGAGTGAACGGCGTACGTTCGGGGTGCGAGCGGGTTATCAGCTCGATCGATGGCAGAACCCTTTCGAGCCAAGGAAAGGCCCATGGATATCCCGGGCCAAAGAGCCGCTGC
The DNA here is from genome assembly GCF_052113585.1 of Allobosea sp. TAF32. Taxonomy (NCBI): domain Bacteria; kingdom Pseudomonadati; phylum Pseudomonadota; class Alphaproteobacteria; order Hyphomicrobiales; family Alloboseaceae; genus Allobosea; species Allobosea sp. TAF32. Next base: position 165,069 of record NZ_JBFRDM010000013.1, read on the forward strand.
ATATCTACGCACAGGTGGATGCAGTTCTCGCCGAGGGGCCGTTGACCAGGCCGTGCGCGGCCATCGCTCGTCTCCTTCAGACAAAGCAATCGCGAGTTCGGTGCATCTCGGCAGCTAAGCCATCGCCATCATCCAGCTGGAAGGGAGCATGCGGTCCCGTTGCATTCCTCGACCGCGGATTGGGCCCCGGCCGCCGCTGAGCCTCCTCTCCCGGCTGGCCAGGCCGCTGAGGCGTATGAAAGTTCGCCGGCGCTGAAGCATGGCCCTGTGCGAGTGGAGAAACCAGCGCTTCCCGGTCCTGAACCTTTTTCTCGATACGCTCAAGGACATCTACTACGCAGAAAAGCAGATCCTGTAGGCACTGCCCAAGATGGCGCGCAGCGAATTCACCTGAGGTCAAGAAAGCGTTCGAAACCCATCGCGACGAAACCGAAACCCATATCGAGCGGCTCACCGAGGTTTTCGAGATTCTCGGCAAGGCCCCCAGTGGCAAGACCTGCGACGCCATGCTTGGCATCATCGAGGAGTTCGAGGGCAGCCCTGCGATCGATGCTGGCCTGGTCGCCGCCGCCCAGGCGGTCGAGCACTACGAGATTGCCCGCTACGGCACGCTGAAGACCTGGGCCGGGGAACTGGGGCTGCTCAACCAGGCGCCGAAGAACCAAGATGGACCAGCTCCTGTCCAAAATCGGCATCGGCTCGGCGAACAAGAAAGCCGCCTGATCTCGGTGTCAGTCCATTAACGCCTCCCGGATAGCCCGATCCAACAGATCCCGCGCGATCGGGCCGTTCCGGGAGGCGTTCGGAGAGCAATATGCGGCAACGTTTGTGATCCGAAGATTGGGCGCCGAGTGGTTGCTGAGCGAAGGCGTCACCGAGGCACAGCACTTTCATCGCTCGACGGAAAATCTTAAGATCCGAGCGAACCCCCTAAATTGTGTAAGTGCCTTGATGTCGACATCGGAATGATGCTCGCGACGAACAGGCTGCCGATCAAGACATTGAACATCGAGGTGGCCGAAAGCATGCCGATCAGCGTCGCTTATGGGCCGCTGCCCCCCTAGATCGACGGCGCTTTCCTCCCTCTGCGCGGCTGTCCACATTACGGTTGCCGTCACCCGGGCCGACGTTGCCGGCACGAAGGGTTGATCCTGGGCTTTGTTGCGGACCGGGAAATCGATGAGTTTGGGCTCGCCAAGATCACCCGGACTCCTTTCGCCGTATGCCCCATTCTCGATGACGCAGGACCGAGGCCGGGATGCTGGCGCTGTTCGAACCCGAAAGGCCCGGCCGCGCGAAATTCGCCTGCTTTTGAATTGGAAACGTTCGGAACGGTGGCACGGCCGTCGAGTTGAACGACGGACAAGTCTGGCAAACCGCCGACGTGTTCGGTCAGGAGACGGTTATGGCGAATTCAAAGGGACGGCACACCGCAGGCGCTAACATTCGACACGGTGAGGGCGGAGAGCTCCACCAAACCACAAGCGCTCCGGATACGCGTATCACTACCAACCATGGCGTGCCGATCAGCGACAATCAGAATTCTCTGAGAGGCGGTCCACGCGGCCCGACCCTGCTGGAGGACTTCGTCCTACGCGAAAAAATCCAGCACTTCGATCACGAGCGCATTCCCGAGCGTATCGTCCATGCTCGCGGATCGGCGGCGCACGGCTTCTTCGAGCTCACGGATTCCCTGGCCGAGTTCACACGGGCGAAGGTGCTCACGGAGGTTGGAGAGAAGACGGAGGTCTTCGCCCGCTTTTCGACGGTTGCGGGCGGCGCGGGGTCCGTCGATACGCCACGGGATGTCCGGGGGTTCGCAGTCAAGTTCTACACGAAGGAAGGCAACTGGGATCTCGTTGGCAACAACATCCCAGTCTTCTTCATCCAGGATGCCATCAAGTTTCCGGACCTCATCCACGCAGTGAAAATGGAGGCCGACCGCGGCTATCCGCAAGCTGCGAGCGCGCACGACACCTTCTGGGATTTCGTCGGCCTCATGCCAGAATCCACCCACATGATCATGTGGGTGATGTCGGATCGAGCCATCCCGCGTTCGCTCAGGATGATCGAGGGTTTCGGCGTCAATACGTTCCGTTTACTCAATGACCGCGACGAGCCGACCTTCGTCAAATTCCACTGGCGGCCCAAGCTCGGCACGCAGTCGACCTGCTGGGACGAGGCGGTGAAGATCGCGGGTGCGGATCCGGACTATCACCGCCGCGATCTGCACGAGGCCATCACCAACGGCGATTTCCCGGAGTGGGAATTCGGTGTGCAATTGCTCAGCCAGGACGAAGCGGATGCCCTGCCGTTCGACATTCTCGATGCCACGAAAGTTATCCCCGAGGAGATGATTCCGATCCGGGTAATCGGCCGGATGGTACTGAATCGGAACCCGGACAACTTCTTCGCTGAAACCGAACAGGCAGCCTTCCTTCCGACGAACATGCCTCCGGGAATCGACGTCTCGGACGACCCACTGCTCCAGGGCAGGTTGTTTTCCTACCAGGACACCCAGCTCTCGCGACTCGGCACGGTGAACTTCCACCAGATTCCGATCAACCGGCCGAAAGGCTGCCCCTTCCAGAACCTCCAGCGCGACGGTCAGATGCAGACCCAGGTGTTTAGCGGACGGGCGAATTACGAGCCGAACAGCCTCGCTGAGGCGGGTGAGGCCGGCGGTCCGCGCGAAGACCCCGCGGGCGGCTTCAGAAGCGCGAGAGTTCCTCTCGCGGGCGATAAGGTTCGCCTGCGCTCAGAGAGCTTCGCTGATCACTACAGCCACGCGCGACTCTTCTATCGGTCGCAAACCGAAATCGAGCAAGCCCATCTCGCCAGCGCACTGGTGTTCGAGCTTTCCAAGGTGACGCTCGACCACGTTCGCAACCGCATTCTGGCGAACCTGGGGAATGTGGACGAGGAACTGGCCCAGCGAGTCGCCGTGGGACTGAACGTCGAGCTGCCACAGCCCTCGAAGCCTGCCATCATGCCACAGGATATGGAGCCGTCGCCCGCCCTCCGTATTGTCGGAAAATACCCCGAGACCCTCAAGGGACGCGTCGTGGGCATTCTGGTCTCTGAAGGCGCTGACGAGGCGATGGTCGGAGTAATCAGGAGCGCTGTGGAGGCTGATGGAGGGACGATCAAGATCGTCGCGCCCAAGATCGGTGGCGTGACGGTGAAGGGTGGCGGGAAGTTAAAGGCGGATTGCCAACTCGCTGGTTCCCCTTCTGTGATCTTCGATGCGGTTGCTCTCGTGCTATCGGAGGAAGGTTGTGAAGTCCTCTTGAATGAAAGCGCGGCCGTCGATTTTGTCACCAACGCATTCGTTCACCTCAAGGCAATCGGCTTTACATCTGCGGCGAAACCTCTCCTCGACAAGGCGGGCGTTACGGCGGATGCGGGAGTCGTCGATCTGGCTGCGCGGGACGGCGACTTCGTCGCCGTCGCCCGCACGCGGCAGTGGGACCGTGAACCGAAAGTTCGCATGCTTGCGTGACACGAAACGGCGCAACGGTACGGGGGGCCAGGGGCGCTTAAATCACCCCCTCGATAAGCCAGAGATTTTGTGCCTCATTGGCTTCAATGTACCAATTTTCAGGAGCGAGCTTGAGAACTTGCTCCATCGTCACGGACGATCCCGCGACGAGATTCTGGAGCCCCTCGTTCTGAATCGGGATCGAATGCTTGATCTCGTTCAGTTTGGCATTGAGGTTAGCGATGCAAGCGGTCAACGGCCCGTCGATGATTACATTGGGCTGCAACTTTCGCTCGTGGATCATAAGCCGCGTGCCGCGGGTCAGATAGCGGTTTGAGCGAGCGAAGAAGTTCATGAAGGTCGCGCCGGCCGAATAGATCGCGGCCTTGCCGAGGAAGACGAAGCGCCGGTTCGGCTCCTGTTCGCTATGAAAACGGGAGTCCTCTCCCATCCTTGCTGTGTGCTCGGAAATTGACGAGCGCCTGATCGTCGACGAGTGGAAAAGAGGCTATGCGCATTCGCGGTGCGTCAATCCGGACTGGCCACCATATGGCTGAAGAAGTGCAATCTGAGCTGGCTGCAGTGCTGCACGAGTTTTTCGAAGCTGAACAGTGACGCTTCGCTTTACCACAATTCGAGAAAAGCTGAGAAGCTTGACCGAGCTGAAGGCTTTGAACGCGCTGGAGCTTGCTCCGCGCCTGATTGGCGTCGCGCTCCTTGTTGATCGGATAGGAGGGATAATCGTCGAAACAGAGGCCTATCTCGCCGACGATCCTGCATCGCACAGCTTCCGCGGTCCGACACTGCGGAATGCGGCGATGTTCGGGCCTTCCTGGCACGCGTATGTCTATCGATCCTATGGGCTTCACTGGTGTTTGAATATCGTCGCTGAAGGCGCGGGCGCGGTCTTGATCAGGGCCATCGAGCCAACAGTCGGGCTGGTTGAAATGCGGGCGCGTCGCGGTGCCACGGTCAACCTATGTAATGGACCGGGACGGTTGGCCCAGGCGCTCGGGATAACAAGCGCTCATGATGGGCTAAGTTTGGAGCGCCACCCGTTCTCGATCGTTGACCGATCATATGCTCCCGAGATCGTCTGCAGCACACGCGTTGGAATTTCGAAAGCTGCCGAGCGGCCCTGGCGATATGGCCTAGCAGGTTCACGTTTCCTGAGTCGGGCATTTCCCAAGGCGGTAAAATAAGCGCCGCCGCGGAGCAGTTTCGCAGTGTGAGATGGGACATGCGGATTGCGGCCTACTACGCGTTCTTCATCCCACCGTATGTGACGAATTCGGAGGAATTCGCACCTGTCTGGGTAGCCGGTAGGGCGACCGGCTACCCACTCTAAAGTGTCCCGGCGAAACAATGAGCCCGCCGCGGCCAAACGCTGGGCCTCTGCCTTCCATGTTTCCGAAGGATCGGTTCTCGCATAGAGGATGTGGAACCGACCCGCAGGTGCCTGGATCGTGAGATGGGCGTCCGCTTGACGCGCGAGCGAGAGCCCGTAGCCGAACGCCGAGGCGTCTTCGTCCCGCCCTTCCTGCGCGATCGTCACCGGTACATTCTTCACGCCACCGATCATGACCGCCTCCCACGCCTCATCGGCATCATGGGCTCGGGCGCGCTGAAAAGCGCTGCCGCGGCGGCGATGAATTGACGTTTCATGGGCGACTCCGGGTGATCGGGAGCAAACGCCGCCTTGCAACGCTATGTTCCCGGCTTAACCGTTGGTGCCGCTTCCGCCGGCGACCGTTGCGGCCTGGCTCTCTGCAGCGCGATCGAGGCATTGCGCCATCTCGGACGTGCCGAATTTGAATTTCGAACATTGAGCGGTGCCGACAGTGTAATCACGCGTCGGATGGGTGGCCTCAGGCGTGCTGTTGCAGCCGGTCAGGGCCAGGGTGAGGATGGCGAGTGCCAATCGCATCGGGTTCTCCTGTGCTGTGGACCGGCGGCATTAGGCCTTAACATGCTGCGATCAATCAACCCCTCGATCGCCAAGCCCCGATCACTCGACAAATCCTGCGCAACTTCATGGTCGAGCTTGCTCGATGCCTGAAGGGCCGGAGAATTTTCATCGCTGAGATTCTCTTGGGTGATGTCAAATCTGCAATCGTGCGAGGCTGGAAACCCAGTCCGAAATCTTTTCGCTGGCCGTTCGGCTTTGCCAATCCGCAAAGGTGTAGGGCTTCGAGACCGCAGCATCCTTGTCGAACAAGGCTGTCTGGGCGCCGGCGAATTGCTGATCGAAGAGATTGATGTTGGCTTCGTCGTTAAGGCGCAAGGCGCGGTCGTCGATATTCGTCGAGCCGACCGAGGTCCAGATGTCGTCGATGATCACCAACTTGCAGTGGAAGAAGGTCGGCTGGTACTCGCTGATCCTCACGCCGGCCTGAAGCAAATCGCCCCACAAGTGCCGCGATGCCTTCCGGACGATGCGTGCATCGGTCCGCGGCCCGGGCACGATGATCCGTATGTCGACGCCGCGCTTGCGGGCCTCGAGAAGCTGCTGGCGGGTCAGTTCGTCGGGCACGAAATAGGGCGTCGCGATGCGGATGCTCTTCTGCGCAGCGGCGATCGCGGTCATCAGCATGAGATGCATAACATTGCGCTGATGGGTCGAGCTGACGACCACCTGCGCGGCATGGTCACCGGCCGGGGCGATCTCCGGGAAGAAGCGGTCGCCAAGCAGCAGTTCGCCCGTCGCCTCGATCCAGTGCTCGGCGAAAGCTGACTGAAATTCCGCCGCGGCCGGTCCCTCGACCCGATAATGGTTGTCGCGCCACTCGTTAGGCGTGCGAGCATCGCCGATCCATTCATCCGCGATGCCGACGCCGCCGGTAAAGCCCACGCGCCCGTCGACGATCAGCAGCTTCCGATGTGTGCGGTTATTGACCCGGTCGATCGTGTACCAGGTGACCGGGCGGAAGCGCACGACTTCGACCCCCGAAGCCTGCATCCGCTCGATAAGTTGCTCGTCCATCGGCAGACTGCCGATCCAGTCGAGCAGCACTTTCACGCTCAGACCCTCCCGGGCCTTCGCCGAAAGCGCATCGGCGAACTCCTCGGCTATGGCGCCTCGCCAGTAGATATAGGTCTCGAAGCTGATCGTCTGCCGCGCCCCGCGGATGGCGCGCAGCATCGCCGGAAAGATCTGATTGCCGTTGGCGAGCGTCTCGATCCTGTTCCCGGGAATGAAATTTGACCCGAACAGGGCGCCCATCGACGTCCTAAGCTGGCGATCCGACGAGGCAAGATGATGCGGAATCGGCTGCTTGAGTTCGTGCGGCTCGGGCAGCAGGTTGCCGATCAGGAGGCACCCCAGGACTCCCGTGGTTGCCGAGAGGAGAGCGATCAGGAGAGGATGTCTTCGGAGCTTCATGGGCATGCGGGACTGCAGTGAGAGAGGCGTCACTTGCGCGCTGACTCATCCTTCGAAGGCGCTGGCTTTGCGGAATCGCCGGTCGGCACAGACCATGTTGCCGTCCAGGTCTCGCTCAAGGTGCGATTGCGTGACTTCAGGAACATGCGAAGCTCGGCCGATTGGCCGTCGGGTAGTGTCGCATCGACGATGGCGCGCACGCCTTTAAGCGGCGCATGGAAGGCCAGGATCTTGGACGTGATCGTACCGGCCGTCGTGGTGGCGACCAACTCCACGCGGTCAGGCTGGCTTTGGTAATAGGCGAGGTCGCCCCCGGCGAAATCGACTATGAAGCGTTTCGTTCCGCTGCCCTCGGCGACGCCATCCTCGATATCCGAGCCGTTGAAGGTGTGCTGTGCCTGTGCATAGGGGTGCAGGTGCCAGGTCGTCGATACCGCCGATATGCGGTAGCGGAACTCGCTGGCCTGTCCGCTTGGCAGGGGCGTGTGGGGCGTCCAGCAGGCGACGATGTTGTCGAATGCTTCGTTCACGGTCGGGATCTCGATCAAGTCGATCCGGCCTTCGCCCCAATCGCCCTGGGGCTGGACCCAATAGCCGGGCCGCGCATCGTAGCGCGCTTCAAGGTCCTGATAGCTGCCGAAGTCGCGGTCCCGCTGCATAAGGCCGAAGCCGCGCGGGTTCTTGTCGCCGAAGCTCGATATGCGAAGCGCCTTCGGGTTGCGGATCGGGCGCCAGATCCATTCTCCATTGCCGGACACCATCATCAGCCCGTCGGAATCATGAATTTCGGGGCGGAAATCGGTCCGCTGGCCAAGATCGCCTTCGCCGGCCTGGAACATCGACGTCAGCGGCGCGATGCCGATCCGCTCGATTTCCCGGCGCGGGATGATCGTCGCGGTGACGTCCATATAGGTTTCGCGGCCCGGGCTGACGACATAGCGATAGGCTCCCGCGACGGACGGGGAATCGAGCAGGGCGTAAATGACGAGCTCGGTCGTCTCGCGCGATGGCTCCTCCACCCAGAGCGCGCGCATGAAAGGGAATTCCTCGGGGCCGTTGCCTCCGACATCCAAGGCCAGCGAGCGCGCCGAAAGCCCGTAGCGGTGGCCCCGCCCGATCAACCGGAAATAGCTAGCGCCCAGGAAGGAGATGACCTCGTCCTGCACCTTGGGGTCGTTCAGGTTGGTGGTCACGGCGAAACCCGCGAAACCCAGCGCCGGCGAGAGCCCCTTGGGAATGGGGACCTTGCCGTATTCGAACAGGCCGGTCGTGAACGGGATCGGGATCGCGTTGCCGTGGTTGATGATGTGAACCTGGACCGGCTTGTTGTGCAGAAAGCCGAGATGGAACGGCAGGAGACGGAAATCCGATCCGCCGTCGCGCCAGAAGGCCTTGTCGCGCCGAAACCGGATTTCCCGATAGCTGTCATAGGTCAGCCTCGACAGTTCGTCCGGGATCTTGGCGCTTTCGGCATCGAAGGGCTGTTTAGCCAGCGCCGTCGCGCGCTCCACGACGTCGCCGTAGCCGAAGCTCTTTGCAGGCCCCGCCGGCGCCTGCGCCCATACGGAGCGGTGCGCCAGCAGGCCCGCGCTGGAGAGCAGAGCGAGAAGCGCGCGGCGAGACGGTGCGGACAAGGCTGAATCCCCCGGAATGGCGGCCGGCCGCGATAGGCAAGCGACCTTAGAACACCACCAAGCTGCGCCGGTTCCCGCGCAACTCGCTGCCGAGGCCTCATCACGGAAAACGCGCCCCGCCATCTCCAAGCGTAGCGAGGCCGCTTTGGTGAACGTCCAGGGACACGGTCTGGGCCTCAGAGCTGGCTCATGGATGATCTAGACGCGGCCCGGGAAAACAATGAGCTTGGCTCTGGGCTGGATGACTGAGCCTCAGAGCCCGAACAGCCTCTCGAAGAAGTTCTTCTGGCGCTTGGCGCGCTGCCGCGGTTGGCCCCGGCCGCTTTCGCCGGCATTGGCGTAGCGCGGATCCTGTCCGGCACCGGCCACGCCCGCCAGGGTGACCGGCTTCTGGTCCTTGAGGGCGATCTTCATGAAATTGTGCCAGATGTCGGTCGGCAGGTTGCCGCCAGATACGCCCTTGGTGGGCGTGCTGTCGTCGTTGCCCAACCAGACGCCGGCAACCAGATTGCCGGTATAACCCACGAACCACGCGTCCTTGTAGTCGTTGGTGGTGCCGGTCTTCCCAGCCATCGGCCAGCCCGGCATCCGCGCCCTTTGGGCCGTGCCGATGACGAAAATGTTATGCATCATCTCGTTCATCATGGCATCAGTGCTTGGATCGATGATTTGCTCCAGATCGCCAGAAGCCGGGCGGCTGAAGACGAGTTTGCCATCCGCGGTCTTCACCTCGGTGATCACGTAGGGCACAGCCGCGAAGCCCCCGTTGGCGAAGGTGGCATAGGCGCCGACGAGCTCGAGCGGCGTGACTTCGGAGGTGCCGAGCGCGATCGAGGGGGCGGCCTGGAGCGGCGAGGTGATGCCGAGGCGGTGCGCCGTTTGGACGACCGCCTTGGGACCGACCTCCATATTGAGCTTTACCGCCACCGTGTTGAGGGAAAGCGCGAGAGCCTTGCGTAAGGTTATTGGCCCCCGATAGCCCCGGTCATAATTTTCCGGCTTCCAGCCATTGATGCTGACCGGTGAATCCGAGCGCACGGTGTCGGGGCGCAGCCCTCGTTCAAGGGCCGTCAGATAGACAAAAGGCTTGAAGGACGAGCCCGGCTGGCGGCGGGCGGAGGTTGCCCGATTGAATTGGCTCGCCTCGTAGTCGCGGCCACCCACGAGCGCTGTCACGGCCCCGTCCGGCCGCATCGCCACGAAGGCGCCCTGGCTCACATTGAACTTTTGGCCCTTGGCGTTGAGCTCGTCGACCAGCACCCGCTCGGCCGCCGCCTGCAGGGATGGCTCGAGAGTGGTCGAGACCACGACGTCGGTGTCGATGGTGCCGACGACGTCGTCGATCACATCCATCACGTAGTCAGCTGCATAATTGGCGGAGCCGGCTCCTTTTGGACGCATGAGCTCGGCCGGTGCACCAAGGGCCGTCAGGGCCATGTTGGGCGTGATGAAGCCGAGCTCCTTCATCGCCGCGATCACGCGTTCGGCGCGGGCCTGAGCGGCCTCGCGGTTGCGGCTGGGGGCCAGGCGCGACGGCGACTGGACGAGGCCAGCCAGCAGGACGGCTTCCGACAACGACACGTTGCGGGCCGACTTGCCGAAGTAGCGCTGGGCCGCGGCCTCGACACCATAGGCACCGGCCCCGAAATAGACCCGGTTGAGATAGAGTTCGAGAATCTGGTCCTTGCTGTAGCTACGCTCCAGCCAGAGCGACAGGATCGCTTCCTGGATCTTGCGCGAGACCGTGCGCTCCTGGGTCAGGAACAGGTTTTTCGCGAGCTGTTGGGTCAGCGTCGAGCCGCCCTGGAGGCCGCCGTCATGGGTCAGGTTGCGGTGGGCTGCACGGAGGAGGCCCATCAGGTCGATGCCCCAATGATCGTAGAAGCGCCGGTCCTCGATCGCGACAAAAGCCTTGGGCAGGGAGGGCGGCAGCTCTCCGAGGGAGACCTCGCGGCCGCCCGTCTCGCCGCGATTGGCCAGAAACGAGCCGTCATGCGCCAGGATGGCGATGTTCGGGGGCCTTTTCGGCACCGTGAGCTGACTGAGCGGAGGCAGCTGCAAGGCGTAGTAGGCGACGACGCCGCAAAGGCCGATGAGGCCAGCCGGGCAGAGCGCCAGCCCGGCATATGCCAACCTCCTCAGGAACGAGCCGGCACCCGCAGGCCGGGCCGTCCCGGGTTGGCGAGACGCGTCATCGCTGGTTTCAGAGGCCGGCCCGTGAGCCGAGGCACCGCCCTTGCGATCCTCGGTGGCGGGGCGAGAAGCCAGCTCCTGCGCTGACGTCGCCAGCGCGTCGACAGCCGGCTCGCGCCGGTCACCTTCGTTCGCCACCTGTGGTCAGCCCCCCATTCCGTGCAGCCGGTGCAATCGGGCGCTTCTGGCATCGGCTCTTGGCACAACTAAGACCAGGGGCGGACATGCATGCATGTCACGCTGGAGATCCGGAGGGCGACGGCGCTTCATCCTCGAAAGGGGGGCTGCCGGCTCATCCGCGCGGCGTCAATGCGCGCCGCCAGCGGTCATTTCCAAAAGCGGCATGGAGATAACTGCAGTCACATAAAGGCGCCATGGCCCAGGCAATGTCTATGTCATTTGATGGAATGACGACCAGCGATTACCCGTCTCGCGGACCATCGTTCACCGGAGCGTCAATGTCTGCAACGGGTCGGTCGCCGGCTTTCGGAAGCGGCCGCTAAGAGGCGCCCGACATGCAGAAGCCGGCCCAACGGCCGGCTTCGCTGATGACGATGATGAGTCACTTCGTCGCGACGGCTGGCGTCTTCACATTCACATCGATGCGTTTTCCACCGCCGAAGCCGCCGCTGAAGAAAAAGAAGCCGATGCCGATAACAAGTAACCAATGATAATGCCTAGAAGGTCGGTGGCTCCCGATCCGGATCCATCTGCCAGGATTGCCCCTTGAAAATGGATTCGAAAAAGGAGGCCGAGATATTCGGCCCCCGATCGTATCAATTGATAATCTGGACAATCTTGCGGGTTTTCGGCTCGACCAGGACGGTCTTTCCGTTGACCACGGTGTAGCGGTACTCGCGGGCACCGTATTCAGCCGGAACCTCGCGATAGACCACGCCTTCCTCCGGCAGCGCTACTCCAACGGCGACCTCCTCCTTGTAGCTGTAGGAGGGAACGCGTTGTTCGGTCACGTACGTGCGGAACTTCGGCGTGGCGGCGTCACCGATGATGGCACCAGCGGTGGCGCCGACCACGCCACCCACGGCGGCGCCGACCGGGCCACCCACAATGGCTCCGCCAACGGCGCCGGTGGCGCCGCCCGAAACCGCACCGCCGGCGGCGCCGGAGTTGGACTGGGCGAGAGCGAGCGTCGGAGCGATGGCAAGAACGGAGACGATGGCAAGACGCTTGAACATTAGAATCTCCATAAAGAAGAGAGTGTCACCGCGCTCACAACAGGTTGGAACGCTATTAGTTCCAATAAGTACTTACGAGGCAGCACTCAGCGGGGAAGCGGGTAAACAACGCGGACCTTGCGCTCGGCGCGCACGGGTTGGGCATCCGCGTCAGCCGTCATTGCTTCGGCTTGCGGAGCCACCACCACATCCGCCGGTGCTCTGGATTTACTGAGCCGCTCGCCCAATTCTAGCCCTGCCACCGGCGTGAGCGCTTTGTTGTCGATGTGGGTCGCCTGCGCCGCGCCAATGCTGGCTCCTAGTGCCGTCAGGCTGATGATGAATGATTTCGCGATCATGGTCGTCCGAAGGTTGGATGAGACAGCGCTCACAAAACCAACTTTTCTTCGAACGGTTCCAAAAAGCAGGGAACCGCAGCAGGTGGTGCGGCCTGCATAATCATGTGGCTTAGCTCGTCACCGACGAGCCGGCCGCGACGGAGACCGCGCGAATGAAGAAAGCCGTTTGGCTCAAGATCGAGTTAATAGCGGAGTAGCCTTCCGTGCCTGGACGGACGGCAAGCTGCGGCATGCCTCGTTCAAGGGCCTGCGAGAGATGCGGATAAGGCGTCGGTCTACAGCTGGTCTAACGCCGGCGTCAGCTATGGGTCGAGAGTCGACGCCCGGCAGCACCTAAGATCAGAGCGCCAGTTCCTGCCGAACGCCAACGGCAATTGGCGCAACTCGTCCGCAGCGGGCTGGAAGCCGACGGAGGGTCCACTTTATGTCGACGTCTCGGATCAGTCAGATACGCCCGGTTCGATGAGGTCCCAGATGTTGCCATAGAGATCCTCGAACTTGGCGACCGTCCCATATGGCTCTCGTCTTGGTGGCTCCGCCGGAAGCCTCCGATCGCGACCAATGGGCGATCGCCGGATCGTTGGCGTCATCAGGGCCTATAACCGCAACATTCTCCCCCGGAGAAGGCGCCCAAGGCCTGTGCCGACCTGCTCAACCGGGAACTCAAGCCGCAAGCTCGCATCCAGGATTCGGCGGCAGGCACGAGCTTCAACCAGATGTACCTGCTGGAGAAGCGGCTCGGCGCCGACTTCATGCGGCGCTGGGGCCAGCAGGAGCCCTTCATCGTCTCCACCGCGGGCCCAGCTTATCGACATGTTGGTGCGCGGTGAGGCGCTGGTCGGCGCCACCGTCGACCACTTCCGCGCCTTCGACCCCGATGCGGTAAAGGCGGGGATCGTCTGGGTTTATCCCAGCGAAGGCATGCCGCTCGCCACCGCCCCGGTCGCGATCTTCAAGGACGCGCCCAATCGGAACGCGGCGCGGCTGGCGTCCGCCGCTCAGCTGCTGGCCAGGCTCAAAGAAGCCGTCCAATAGCCCCTGTTACGCCTTCAACAGCCCCCATTGCTGCATTGCAATAAAATCTTCGAACATCGCTGCGATCTTCCTGTTGCTGGCCTGACGCGAATGTCCGGAGAGGAAACGACGCTCGCAAACAGCGCCTTGCGAGAGAGGTCCCATTCACCCTTCCAGCGAAGGAATTGACGATGCCTCACTCCACCAAAGCGGGGCTCGACCCCAAGGGCCGTGCCCACTCGCGCTTCATCAAAGTGAGTGCATACTTTGTCGCAACGGTACTCGCCGGTTTGCTTTTGACAGCAACGCTCCCGCCGCTGGTGGCGGATCAATCTGACCGGGCTATCCTGAATGCGCCTGTGACGCTGCTCACATCTCCGATTGCGGGCGAAGTCGCAGCGATGAACGTCGCTCCCGGCGCTCGGATGGCCGAAGATGCTGCGGTGGCGGAAATTTGGAACAAGCGCGTCGATCGCTCCACGCTCATAAGCCTTCAGGGAAAGGCTGAAGAATTCCAGCGGGCCCTCATCACCGCCAGGGCGCGGAAAGAGGCGGACCGCGGCTATATCGAAACGCTCGAGAGAGAGATCTCTGCGCAAAAGGCCCAGCTGATCACGCAGCTGACGGATCAGAATGCGGGTTTGGCCGGCCTCCTCAGTGCAGCGAGAGCCGGAGTGATCGAGAAGGGCGCGCTGCGCGACCGCCAGCAAAGTCTCGTCGCTCAAAACACCGCCAGTCCTTACATGCTAAAGCCAACGACCCAGCAGCTATCGGCAGCTCAAGGATCGCTTGACGCAGCCGCTGCAAAGCTCGCAGCCGGCCAGAGCCAGTTGGAGGCTGTCAGGAACGACATCTTCGTCGGCGACAACCTCGTGGGCCTGGCGACTCTCGCCCAGAAGCGGAGGGACATCGCTTTCCATCTCCAGAATCAGACGATCGAGGAGGCCCAGGCGGAGGCCGGCCTTGAGGTCCAACTGGCTGCGGTCGACGCCGAGAAGGCCCGCCTGGATTCGCTGACCGAGGCCCGTCTGACCGCGACGAAGGGCGGAGAGATTCTGTCCATCGAGGCTGCGGTCGGCCGCCACGTCAACGCCGGCGACTCGCTTGCTACAATGGTCGACTGCCGCGACCTCTTCGCCGTTGCGATCTTTTCGTATCGCCAGGCTACAGCTCTCTCCGTCGGCACTCGGGTTCTCGTGTCCGGCGAGGATAGGAACGGCCCGCGCGAGGGGATCGTCCAGGACATTGTCCCGAAGTCGAATGATAGGAGTGACGCGCAATACGCCTTGCCTTTCCCGCAGACCGAGCGCCGGGAAATGTATGTGCTGGTCAAGTTCGCCGACGAGGCCGACCGGCCCGCGGGGGCTTGCCCGGTCGGGAAATGGGTCACCGTCACCCGGGCGGATGGCTGGGTGCCTTCGGCCTCGGTCGTCTGGCACCAGGCTTCCACTGTGATGGGGCGTGCCGTTTCGGCGCTATGGAGTGCGGACGCAGCGGGGGCTCATGAACCTGCCAAGCGAAGCATGCGATGATGTTGGCGCAAGCACGTGCTCTTTCAACCGCAGCGATGCTGTTGATGAGCGCAACGGTCGCCATGGCCCAACCGCTCTGCGAACCGATTACACGGCACATCGACCGAACAGCGGCAGGAGATGTCGTCTCGCCGCTCTTCCTGCCCAGCTACGAACGCGGCGAAGGCGAGACGGCACTGCCACCACCGATCGCTCGATCGGCGTTTTCGTACGACAACGCGCTGGCCATCGTCGCCTTAGTGTCATGTGGCGAGTTTGGTGCCGCCCAACGGATTGGTGATGCGTTTCTGTCAGCGATGACGAGCGACCGGACATTCAAGGATGGGCGCATTCGCAACGCCTATCGAGCGGGTATCGTCAAGTCCGGGCCTCAGCTCCTTCCCGGTTGGTGGGACGATCATCAGCTGATCTGGGCGGAAGACGCTTACCAGGACGGCAGCCAAACCGGCAATGTGGCGTGGGTCGGTCTCTCTCTGCTCGCTTTGGCGGAGGCGACAGGCGAACAGCGCTACCGCGACGCCGCCCAGCGGCTCAGCAGTTGGATCGCCGACAACGCCGTGGATAGGCACGAGGCCAACGGCGTGACCGGAGGTCTTGCCGGCTTTGATGCCGCGCAGACGCCGATCCCATGGAAATCCACCGAGCACAATGTGGATGCTTTCGCGCTTGGCAGCTGGATCGCGCGCGACAGTGCCGAGCCCGCTGCCCGGAAACTCGTCAAGGTTACCCGGCCGTTTCTCGACGCGATGTTCGATCCTGCTTCAGGCAGTTTTC
This sequence comes from Allobosea sp. TAF32, assembly GCF_052113585.1. Taxonomy (NCBI): domain Bacteria; kingdom Pseudomonadati; phylum Pseudomonadota; class Alphaproteobacteria; order Hyphomicrobiales; family Alloboseaceae; genus Allobosea; species Allobosea sp. TAF32. The sequence goes on from NZ_JBFRDM010000013.1 coordinate 180,613, forward strand.
GAATGGGCACCTTGCCGGATGGACGGCTGCAGCCGACGCATGTCTACGCGCTGGATGCGCTGATCTGGCCGCTACTGGCGGTCGCCGACCCGCCTGCCGATTGGCGCCGCTCACTGGCCCTCGCCGAGACCCACCTCGCTGTGGCGGGTGGCTACGATTTCAACGGCGATCAGGACGGCTTGTGGACGGAAGGAACCGCTCAAGCGGCTCTGGTCGAACGCCGCGCAGGCAATCGTCCGGAGGCCGATCGCCTGCTCGCGGTGATCGAACGTTTCCGAGCGCCTTCCGGCCTGCTCTACGCGACTGATCGAGCGCGGATTTCAACCGGCCTCGCGATCGGCGACACGAGTAAGGAAGCCGATTTCTTCTATTTTCATCGCCCGCATCTCGGAGCAACGGCTTGGGCCATCCTCGCGCGGACCGGCCTCAATCCCTTCACCGGGAAGAAGGTGGATTAGCATGTTTCCGCAACCTCAGGATCTCAGCACCGTTCTCGCCTTCGACATGGGGATATTCGTGACCCTGCTCCTGCTGTCGCGGCTGTTGTCACGCGAGAGCGCAATGGGGCGGGCGCTTTTCGGCGCCTGCGCCGCAGCAATCATCATCTGCTACGCAGCTTGGCGTTGGCAGGAAACGCTCCCGCCGTTCGAGTGGAGTATCGGCAGCCTCTGGACACATGTGTTCTTCGGCTTCGAGGCTGTCGCTATCACCTACACCCTTTTGTCGATCATCATTCTCCTGCGCTGGCGCGACCGTTCCGGCGATGCGGATCTCTGCGAGAGCATTCTCGCGGACCGAAATTGCTGGCCCAAGGTCGATGTTTTCATCTGCACCTACAACGAGCCGCTCGACGTGCTGGAAAAATCCATCATTCCGGCATTGGCCATCGACTATCCCAACTTTGCTGTCTGGGTTCTCGACGACACCCGGCGCGCCTGGCTGAAGGAGTATTGCGAGAAGGTCGGCGCCCGCTACATCACGCGCGCCGACAACAAGGGCGCCAAGGCCGGCAATCTCAACAACGCGCTGGGTCACACGGCCTCAGAGACCAACGCTCCGCTAATCCTCGTGCTGGACGCCGATTTCGCGCCGAAACGCAATATTCTGCGCCGGATGGTCGGCCTTTTCGGCAATCCCAGAACAGGCATCGTTCAGACCCCGCAGTTCTTCTACAATGCCGATCCGATCCAGCATAACCTCATGGCGGCGGATAGTTGGGTCGACGACCAGCGCATCTTCTTCGATGTATTTCAGCCGGCCAAGGACGCATGGGGCGCCGCCTTCTGCGTCGGAACCTCTTTCGTCGTTCGCCGGGACCTCCTGAACGAAATCGGGGGATTCCCGGACAGCGCGATCTGCGAGGATATCAATCTCACATATACACTGATGCGTCGTGGCTACGAGACGCATTGGCTCAACGAGCTGCTGAGCATCGGCCTCTCCGCTGAGGGGCTTCCTGAATATATCACACAGCGAACGCGATGGTGCCTTGGCACGATGCAGGTTGCGCTGCTTCCGGACGGGCCGCTTCGCGGCCGCGGCTATTCGTTCGTGCAGCGCTTGCACTACGTCCACGGCATCCTAAACTGGCTCTGCAAGCCGTTCCTGGTCCTGATGCTGATCGCGCCCTCACTATACTGGCTTTTCGGCCTACCGGCCTATTATGCGGACTATCTGGGCTTTCTGCGTTATGGCCTCCCGGCGCTGCTGGCTCTCTGGATCCATGGCGGCTGGATCTCGGCGCGAAGGACACTGCCTCTGTTCATGGAGGTGACACACCTGTTGCCGGCGCCAGCGGTCACGCTGACGCTGTTATCGGCGCTCATCCGCCCCTTCGGCCGCCCGTTCAAGGTTACGGATAAAGGTGGAGACCGGTCCTCGTCCCAGCTGCGTTTCAAGATGGCGCTGACCTTCGGCTCGATCAGCCTGCTCTCGGCCGGGGGCATCGTTTGGTACCTGATCTCGCCGGAAGCCTCATCGGAAGTCTCTTCGCTCGACCTGTTCAATCTGCTCTGGGCCAGCGTAGCGATGACGATGACATTCGTCGCCTTTGTCGTCTGTTTCGAGCGGCCGCGGCGGGAGGAGCGTTTCGACGTGAACGAAAGCGCGGTCGTTCTCGCCGACGACAATCTTCCCTGGAATTGCCGTCTGACCGACTTGTCGTTAAATTCAGCGGCGTTTGACCTGGCTAACGCCGCCAAAATATGCGCGTCCAGGGCGATGACGATCCTGATCGCCGATGTCGGTTTCGTGAGCGCAAAGGTCGAGGCTGTATCGGATCAAGCCGCAATCATCTCGTTCGAATTGCCCGATGCAGAACGCATAAGAATGCTGATCAAGCTCTTCTCCGTCTCAAGCCGTCACCGCATTGCGGATCGGGCAAGCTTCGGTGGCGCCTTTACAGCGTTGTTCAGGCGGTCCTTTGGAATGGGAGCGCCTCTCCGTTCCAGGCAGCGCGCTCAAGCGTGATTCCATCATATGGCTGAGTGGGGAGCACCCGTGCTGCTTGCGGTGGTGGCGGAAGCTTATGCCATGCGACTCCTTCTAGGGATTATGAGTCACCGGCCCCCTCCAGCGCGCAATGTCTGCTTCCTGGAGGGGTGCCAACTTCCGCTACTGGCGCTGAACGAAAGCGGCAGTTGGCTGTCGCTCTGCGCTGGTAAGTCCGCTTTCGGGCAAGAGCCAAGGTTCGGTTCTGGCGCAATTGAGCCCCGAGTGCTGAACCCGGACATTCTGTCGTTCGTCACGAACTGAAGCCGCCGCGGGTGCAGTTCGACGAGAGGATGACCAAATGAGCGGGCTTGACGGCAAGACGGCAGTCATAACGGGCGGCGCGACCGGGATCGGCTTTGCATCGGCCAAGCGTTGCGGTGCTGAAATGGCTGTCGCTGGTCCTCTTGGCATATGTCGCAACACTGTTCGTCGTAAAGGTCGACTGGCTGGCCCTCGCCAGGAGCATCGTGCTGCCGAGGCTTTCCTTCGATGCGGACTATTTGTCGATCGTCGTCGAGACGGCCGGAACCAAGAAGTTCTCATCCGCAACGCGGGTCGACATTTGCAACGGCCGCTGGACCCGCGGCGAACTGTTCCTGGCAATGAGCTTCGCTATCAGCCGATCAAATCCGAAAGCCGAAAGACGCAAACGCTTCATAGCGCCCAACTGACCTCACGCAGCATGAACGAAGCTGAACTGAGATGGTTCGGGGGAGCCGATCGACAACCCATCCACGCGTTCACGGCATCGCCGGTAGCCGATCGATGAGCTTGTCCAGCGTGATAGGATAGTCCCGCACACGCACGCCCGTGGCATTGTAGATCCCATTTGCGACCGCCGCCGCGACTCCACAGATCCCCAGCTCGGCAACGCCCTTGGCCTTCATCGGTGACGAGATCGGGTCCGCTTCGTCGACGAAGATCACCTCCTGGTGCGGAATGTCGGCATGGACGGGAACCTCGTAGCTTGCTAGGTCGTGGTTGACGAAAAAGCCGGCGCGCTTGTCGACGACCAGCTCTTCCGTGAGGGCGGCGCCGACGCCCATGGTCATCGCGCCGATCAACTGACTGCGCGCGGTCTTCGGGTTCAGGATGCGGCCGCAGGCACAGACCGCGAGCATGCGTCGAACTCGGGTCTCCCCGGTCGCGGCATCGACGCCGATCTCGACGAAATGCGCGCCGAAGGTCGATTGCTGGTACTTCTTGTCGAGATCACCATATTCGATGCCGTCCTCGGCAACGAGCCCGTCTGCGCCGGCCGCCTCGCCAAGCGACACGCTGCGATTGCCGGAGCGGACCTCACCGTCGATGAAAGCGGCTTCGGCGGAGTTGAAGCCGAGTTTCTGGGCCACCGCTTCGCGCAGCTTGAGGCAGGCGGCATAGACGCCGGCGGTCGAATTGTTGCCGCCCCATTGACCGCCCGAGCCGCAGGAGACCGGGAAGGTCGAGTCGCCGAGGTGGACTGTCACCTGCTCGATGGGCAAACCCATCATCTCGGCCGCGGTCTGGGCGATGATGGTGTAGCTGCCGGTGCCGATATCCGTCATGTCGGTCTCGACCGTCACGGTACCGCGACCGTCGAGCCGGACGCGTGCCGCCGACTTCGTCAGCAGGTTGTTGCGAAACGCGGCGGCGACGCCCATTCCGACCAGAAGTCGACCATCGCGCTGACGTCCGGGCTGCGCCTGACGCTTGCTCCAGCCGAAGCGCTCGACGCCGGTGCGCAGGCATTCCACCAAGTGGCGCTGCGAGAACGGGCGCTTCGGGTGTTCCGGATCGACCTGCGTGTCGTTGAGGATGCGGAACTCCACCGGGTCCAACCCCAGCTTCTCTGCCATTTCGTCGATCGCGATTTCCAATGCCATCATGCCCGAAGCCTCGCCCGGCGCACGCATCGCGTTTCCCTCAGGGAGGTCGAGCACGGCCAGCCGTGTCGAAGTTATGCGATCAGCCCCGGCATACAGCAGGCGCGTCTGGTTCACGGCTTCTTCAGGGCCGCCATCCGGCAGGTCGCCGGACCAGCTCTCATGGCTGATCGCGGTGATCTTGCCCTCGCGCGTCGTGCCGATCCGGATGCGCTGGATCGTCGCCGGCCGGTGCGTCGTATTGTTGGCCAAGAGCGGGCGTGTCAGGGCGACCTTAACCGGTCGTCCGGCCGCGCGGGCACCGAGGGCCGCGAGCAACACATCGGCGCGCAGGAACAACTTGCCGCCGAAGCCACCGCCGATGAACGGCGACATGACACGGACTTTGTCTCTGGCAATGCCGAGCGTCTTCGCGAGATCGCCGGCCGCCCAAGCGATCATCTGATTGGACGTCCAAACGGTGAGCTTGTCCCCGTCCCAGGCCGCGATCGATGCATGAGGCTCCATCATCGCGTGCGATTGATCGGGCGTCGTGTAGATTTCATCGAGCTGGATGGGCGCCGCGGCAAACGCACCGGAAAAATCGCCGACGGAGGTATCAGGCGGTCCGCCGAAGCCCGCTTTGGGCGTCCCGGCCGAATTCTTGACCGCCGCGAGATCGAAGGCGCCATCGGTCCGCGCATAGTCCACCTGGACGAGGCCGGCGGCGGCGCGCGCCTGTTCGAATGTCTCCGCGACGACCAGGGCAACCGCCTGGTGGTAATGTTCGATGGCGGGGCCGCCGAGCAGGGCCGCGGTGTTCCGACCGCCCTTGCCGAGCTTGACCGAATTCTCCGCCGTGACGATCGCGAGCACGCCGGGCGCGGCCTGCGCCTTCTCGAGGTCGATCGCGGCGATCCGCCCTTTCGCGATCGCTGCGCCCACGACATAGCCATAGGCTTGGTTCGGCACGACATCGTGGCGTTCATAGGCGTAGGGCGCCGTGCCGGTGGTCTTGAGCGGGCCGTCGATCCGGCTGGTCGGCTGGCCAATCACCTTGAGTTGGTCGATCGGGTTGGTGGTCGCGGGGCTATCGAACCTCATGGCTCATCCTCTCGCCTCTGAGAGAACCGCACCGAGGGTGCGCTCAATCAGCGGTAGCTTGAATGCGTTCTGCTGGGTCGGGTTAGCGCCGGCGAGAAGCTGCGCGGCGGCAGCTTTCGCGCCGCGCGGCAACGCGGCTTCCGCGACCTCGACGCGCCAAGGCTTATGCGCCACGCCGCCAAGGGCCACGCGCCCACTTCCGTCCCTTTGGACAATCGCGCCGACCGAAACCAGCGCGAAGGCATAGGAGGCGCGATCGCGAACCTTTCGATAGATCTGCTGGCCGCCGACTGGCTTCGGCAATGTCACCGCCGTGATCAGTTCTCCGGGCAAAAGGGCGGTCTCGATCTGTGGCGTGTCGCCGGGTAACCGGTAGAACTCTGCGATCGGAATGCTCCGCGTCCCGCCGTCCCCGCGCAGCGTCTCCACCGTCGCGTCGAGCGCGCGCATGGCCACGGCCATGTCGCTCGGATGGGTCGCGATGCAGGCGTCGCTGGCACCCAGGATCGCGTGATTGCGCGTGAAGCCGCCCATGGCGGAGCAGCCGCTGCCGGGCTGGCGTTTGTTGCAGGGCTGGTTGGTGTCGTAGAAATAGGGGCAGCGCGTGCGCTGGAGCAGGTTGCCTGCGGTTGTCGCCTTGTTGCGCAATTGGCCCGAGGCGCCGGCGAGAAGGGCGCGAGAGAGCAGCGGATAGTCGCGCCGCACACGCTCATCCGCCGCAAGATCGGTGTTTCTGACCAGCGCACCGATCCGCAAGCCGCCGTCTGGCGTCGCTTCGATCCTGTCGAAGTCGAGGCGGTTCACGTCAATGAGATGCGCGGGCGTTTCAATCTCGAGCTTCATGAGATCGAGCAGGTTGGTGCCGCCAGCTATGAATCTGGCGCCCTCCGTTTGGGCCGCGGCCACAGCTTCGGCTGGCGAATCTGCACGTTCGTAGGTGAAGGACCTCATGCCTTCCTCCCCGCCACCTCGCTGATGGCATCGATGATGTTGGGATAGGCAGCGCAGCGGCAGATGTTGCCGCTCATGCGCTCCCGGAGCTCCATTGCAGTCAGCTGCGGCTGCGCCATCAGATCCGCGCTGACATGGCTCGGAATTCCGGCATTGATCTCATCGACCACCGCCACGGCCGAGCAGATCTGGCCGGGGGTGCAATAACCGCATTGGTAGCCATCATGCTTCACGAAGGCGGCCTGCATCGGATGTAGCTTCTCCGGCGTGCCCAGCCCCTCAATGGTCGTCACGCGGTCACCCTCGTGCATCACCGCCAGCGTCAGGCAGGAATTGATCCGGCGACCCTCCACAATCACCGTGCAGGCGCCGCACTGGCCGTGGTCGCAGCCCTTCTTGGTCCCGGTGAGGTGGAGATGTTCGCGAAGCGCGTCGAGCAGCGAGGTGCGCACATCCAGCCTCAGCTTACGCATCTCGCCGTTGACGACCATCGACACCTCCGAAGAGAATTGGGCCGGCATTGTCGATCGTTCAGCAGGAGCAGCAGATTGAGCTTGCGCCAGCGGCGGCACACCGAGCGCTCCAGCGGCCGCTCCGGCCATGATCAGGTCCCGCCGCCTGATCGCGTGATCACTGTGGCTTTGCATGTGATGTCCCTTGCTGTCGCGGCAGCGGCTGGAACACCCCCCAGTTCGGCAGAGAACAAAAATCCTGGCGCATTGGTTCCTCCCAATCCGTCAATCGCGGATCCTGGGCGGACGCCGGAGCGTCAGAGCCTCTCTGAGAACATCAAAACCCGGAAATGCCGAGCGCTGTTGGAGCCCTCATTAGTCATTCACGAGTTTTTTCTCGCCGTTAGCGGTGTCAGCCCCCAGCCAATGACGCTGCGCGCGCCATACTGCGAATGTCGTCTCTCCCCGCTGATGAATTCTCCCAGCGTGAGCCCTGAGGCTGACCGTTCCAGTCTTCGGCTCTCTTGATCCAGCCGCRCAAACACTGCCAAGCGGTCGTCCTGTCCAAGTTTGGCTTTCTCGACGGCAGACCAATGCACGGAGATTGTCTGATGTAGACCTTGATCGGAACGGCTAAAGTCTAACGATCCTTGCAACCGTGGGCGAGGGAAAACCGCGCGGGATCGGTGAAGCGACAGGGGGCGCCGTGGATCACCTCGGCCACAATGGCAAGGGATCGAATGGTGCGCGCTTCGACGCCTAGGACAAGCAGCAGCTCGGCAAAGTCGCGCGCCGGTTCCAGAATGATCGCGTTGGGATGATCGGTACCAATGGGACTTGAGCCGGGCGTTACTTCGCTAGCGTTGCGACTTACCCGTGCTGCGCGTCCGATCGGGTAATGCATCGATAGCCTTGTCGGCGCCCTGGTCCCGGTGAAGTACGCCCTCGCGCAACACTTTCGTGGCAGCATCGGCCTTTTTCGTTGGGTCAGTTGGGATGGGCATTGTTCGGGAGTCGCCGTCGGCGCAACGTCCTTGGGCTTCTTTCCGGCGTGGCGAGAAGCGGCGGTGTACTTGGGAGCAGTCCAGCGACGAATGGCGGCGGGATGTCCGCGCCTTCGTTGACGGCTATGCATGTATGACTGCTGTAGCGGCGGTGCTGCCGAAGTCAGAGGGTGAGGGTGTTAGCCATTCCGGGTAGCCGTCCGAAGGAGCCGCCCAAAAGTCCGGCTTAAACGCCGACGTTACCACCTTTCGGCTAAATTGCACAGGCGACGCCTGCACCATCGAGGCAGTAGATTAAAACGAGCAATAAGCCCACTAGCGGTCGTTCTATTTTTGAGAGCTCTGACCCCGTGCCGGTAAGCACGGGGTCAGAGCAGACCTATTCGATAATCTGGATGATCTTGCGGGTTCTCGGCTCGACAATCACCGTCCGATCGTTGACGCGCGTGTAGCGGTGGGTCTGACGCAGTTCTGCTGACGCTTTGGGTCATTGCGCGCCGATCAGACGGGCTTGGAGAAGATCGATCTTGCCGCGGCCGTACATTTGGCGTTTGACGAGCTTGAGCCGGGTGATCTGGCCCTCGGTTTGACCGTTCGACCAGGCAGAGAGGATCGCTGCTCGCACCGCGGCCTCGTCTCGTCGGACGCCATTCGCCAATGAGGCGACCAGGCTTTGGGAAGCGCGCTCGATCCAGGAAGCCAAGGGCTCGGCCCGCCTCGCTCTGATCATGGCATGGAAGTCGGCGACAATCTCGCGAGCCTCGACCAAGGCCGGGACGCCGTTCTCGATCGCGGCGATCGTAACAGTTTCGGCCTTCGAGAGATTGTCGCGACCAGTGGTCATCAACCTCGCGATGGTCCGGGCCGATGGGACGCGAGCGAGGCTGCTTGCGTCCGTTTTTTCCGCGCGCCGTCGGCGTGTTGCCCATTCCGAGACGACTCTAAGGCTTCCTCGGAAGCCGTTCCTTCGCATTGTGCGCCAAAGGGCTGATGCATTGCGGTCGCCTGCATCCCATTGGGCATCAAGCCAGGGTAGATGCGCTTCCAGAGAACTCTGGCGAGGTCGGAAGACGTCGCTGCGCTCGCCACGGACGATCCGCCTGACGGTCTGGCGGTGATGGCCCGTGCGCCTGACGATCTGTTTGATCGGCACGCCCTCCTGCCAGAGGGCAAGGACCGCTGCGTTTGTCTCCTCGCGCCGCAAATATCCGTCATATTGCAGCTTCTCGGCTGCCGTCAGCAAAGCGGGATTGATCACGGTGGCGCCGATGGCGCCGCGGATCTGACGCATCGACTTGCGCACGGCGTCGAGGAAAGCGCGGCTGGCATTCTCCATCAGGTGCCAGCGGTCGGCAACCTGGACGGCCTGCGGCAGTGCTCGCGCCACCGCCTCTCCGTAGCCCCCGCCACGGTCACGGGCGACTGTGTGGACAGCGGACTGATGCCGGAGCCAGGCTTCCGATGTCGCCGGCTCCCGGTCAGGAAGTAGGACGACCGGCCGGCGGCGTTCGAGGTCGCAGACGATGGTGCCGTAGCGGTGATTGCGCCGCCACGCGAAGTCATCGATGCCGATCACGCGCAACGGCTCGCTCGGCACCCGGGCACGCTGCCGGACCACGCGCAGCAGCGTATCGTTGCTGACCGGCAGCATCATCCTGGCGGCAAAACTCGCTCCCGGCCGGCCGCCCAACGCGAGCCCGAGATGCTGGACGATATGATCGAGACGATCGGTCCGGCGTGCTCGCGGCGCAAGGACACTGTCACCAAAGCGCTCCGCGAAGATCTGGCGGCCGCATAGGACCGCATCGCACCTGAAGCGCCGGACGAGGATCTGGAGTTCGACGCGTCGGCCGCTGAGCGGCAGGTCTTTTGCCCGCCGGAAATACCGGCTCTGAATCCGTTGCGAGATCGCCCCACAATCAGGACATGGACCGGCGCTGACGGCCGCCCGAGCTCGGACAACAACACGATCTCCTTCGATCGCGATCTCGTCGACCATCAATCCTGAAGGAACCAGGTTGGCTGGCCGAAATCGCTGCTTCATCATGCTGATTCCTTCTGGAAACCAGCGTCAGAACAGCCCCAACCTGCAGCGAAACTGAGTCAGACCCCTCGCGCGGCTCGAGCGGTCTCTGGATCTGTCCTTGCACGCACGATTCAATCAGATCGAAATCAGATCTAGCTGCGTATGCGAATCAGGCACGTGCGTGGGTTTCGAGCACAGAGACAGAAGCCTCCCCGGTCCGATCCCGAATTTTTGCGGATAGACCTTTTTTCTAAAGCGTCTTTTTACATATCCGCGTGCCTAGTTTTCTGCTTTTCTAAGTCGCTACGCCCATGCCGGCCCAAATCGAAACAGTGTGTACCTCATGGGGCCATTATGCGTTCAGATATCAATCACGAAAGTCTCTCTTCGAGCTACGAACAGTGTATGGTTTTCTTGAGAAGCGCATTCCTTTGCGCAATTGGCGAAAGGCAAGAAGACCTTCGCCTTCGAGATTCTATTCGGAGCGCATTCGACAATCTAGATGCGGCACGAAGCGCTGCGAATTCTTCGAATATCGTCCCATTTCGCCGGAATGCACCGAAGGCGCTCTAGGCCGGAAGAATGGGACGATGGCACTGGCGTTTGCCGCCTCGGACCATCTCTGACGTCGATCTATTCGAGATCACACTGCCAGCCTACCCACGCAGCGCGGACCTACGCGCGACGATGGACGTGAGCTCTGCAGTCCGGCGCCAGCGTCAGAATTGTGAAGCAACGCACCTGCTGTGAGGCATCCGATTATCGACGAGGTTGTTTCAATTGCGCTCCGTGGTGCCCGCATCAACTGTGCTGGCGGGCCGCTCGCCATCCATCGTAACGTGTTCGGCGACCACGAGCTTGCAATCGGCCAGCGGGTCGAGTTCCGGCCTTTCAGGACGGGTGGCGGCGCTACAATCGCCGCCAATGCTAACCCGATCACCGCTGAGCGTGCCGAGGTGTTGCGATGCTTTGCATAACCTCGCGGGGGTAGTTGAAAAAAAGTCGGAGAGCGCTGAATCGCCCCCACCCGAACACGACGCCGCGCGACAATTGAAATGTTGGTCTGCAACTACTCGCCGACGCCGCGGCTGGCGTGTTACCCGGCCGCTCCTGCGTCTTCTCCGTCTCCGGCTTCCGATCAACGTCCGGTTTGACGGAGACCTTCGTCGTCGCGTCTCGATCCGGCTCGCCTTGGATCGACGCGACCTTCTTCAAAAGGTGGATGCAGTTCTCGCCGAGGGGCCCGTTGACCAGGCCGTGGGCAGCCATCGCTCGCCTCCTTCAAACAGAGCCGATCAATCGCGGGGCCGATGCTTCTCGGCAGCTAAGCCGTCGCGATCAGCCTGCTCGAAAGGAGCATGCGACCCCGTTGCATTCCTCGACCGCGGATTGGGCCCGGGCCGCCGCTGATCCTCATCTCCCGGCTGGCCAGGTCGCCGCGGCGTATGAAAGTTCCCCCGCGCTGAAGCATCGCCCTGCGCGAGCGGTGAAGCCGCCGCTTCCCACTCCTGGACGGCGGCGACCAGTTCGGCCAGTTCAGTAGCCCCCTGGGTGCCCTCTTTTGCATCGGCCAGACGATGTATTTTCGCGGCCGCTTCCGCGTATTCCTGCTGCGTTGATATGCGCATTGCTGAATTCTCGCCGTTCTGCCATCGCTCCACCGCGCTCTCGATAACGATCCGCGCAGGGTAGAGATGCCGCGTCTCGGTGACGCCATCGCTGAGCAGCCACTCCTGCCCCGACCTTCGGACTACAATTGATGCCCGACATGTCGTTCCCCGATCGCCTCCCGGAAACGCGCGACCGTTCAAGCTCGATCGGAGCATCCGAGAGGCGAATGGCCTGACGCCGAGATCAGGCAGCTTTCTTATTCGCCGAGCCGATGCCGATCTTGGACAGGAGCTGGTCCGTCTTGGTCTCTTCGGCGAGCGTCTGATTGAGCAGCGCGACAGCATCGGTAAGGCCCAGCTCCCCTGCCCAGGTCTTCAGCGTGCCGTAGCGAGCAATCTCGTAGTGCTCTACCGCCTGCGCGGCGCCGACCAGCCCCGCATCGATCGCCGGGCTGCCCTCGAACTCCTCGATGATGCTCTTGCCCTCCTCGATGATGCCGACGATGGCGTCGCAGGTCTTGCCACGCGGGGCCTTGCCGAGAATCTCGAAGACCTCCGTGAGCCGCTCGACATGTGTTTCGATTTCGTCGCGATGGGTTTCGAACAGTTTCCTGACCTCCGGCGAATTCGCCGCGCGCGCCATCTTGGGGAGCGCCTTCAGAATCTGCTTTTCGGCGTAGTAGATGTCCTTGAGCGTGTCTAGAAACAGGTCGTCGAGCTTCTTGGGTTCGGTTGCCATAAGGGCCTCCCTTGGTGGGTTGAAACTCCCTAAACCGAAGGGGCTTTCGGCGGTTCCCGCCTGAGGAGCGTTCTCCTAGTCGGGCGAGCACCCTGCGGCGACGTCGTGGGTAGATAGCGCTTTGCCGACTTTGAACCGAGCGCTGTTTCGTCGATTCCTTCTCTGGAAGAAGGCCATCATGTCCGACGATAAGCACTAGCGCGGACCCCCGGATCGTTCGCGAATCAATCTCCGAGAGGACTAAGAGGTTCGCTATTGGACCGACAAGCTGGCTATCTCCAAAGCTCAACTCGAGGAGGTCGTCCGCAAGGTCGGGCCGTTGGCCAGCGCGGTGGAAGAAGAGCTTCGAAAGCAGCCTTGACGCAGGCAAGATTTAGACCCGTCCATTGACCCAGCCGGAAATGGCCAATGCGCTCGGATTGTCGACCGTTCACATGAATATGAAACTGCGCGAGATTCGCGAGGCGGGGCTTCTGACGCTTGAGGCAATCGGTTGAAGGTGCTCGACTGGGAGGGCCTCTGCACCTTGGCGGATTTCGATCCAGACTACCTCCACATCAAAAGAACAGCGGCGCCAGAACGCAGATAGTGGAACTCCCTCGGCGCAACTGCATTCTGCAAATATGCCAAGATACTTCTTCCACACTCGCGATGGCGAGAAGTTCGATCTGGATGACGAGGGCACGGAACTGCCCGATGAGCAAAGCGCTTACAACGCTGCCAAGGAGCTGCTCACCGCAATGAATATCGAGAAGCTGCCGAACGGGGATCACATTTCAATGGCGGTGACTGTCCAGGACGCTGTTGGCGGAGAGATCTGCGTAGCGACGCTCGAACTGCACACAAATCGGCCCTGAACCAATAACCTCTACGACCTCAGTTCGCATGCTTTGACCAGCTCCTCATGGGTCGCACGCCACCACAAAGCCCAGACCAGATCGTCGGGCAGTCCGGAGCTCCACGGGTGATGCCGGGCGGCGGTCTCCATAGGCACGAGCTCGCCGGTTACCTCAACGACGACGAGCGGCCCTTCATGGGACATCAGCACTCTGTCAAGCGGCAGCTCGCTTGCAGGCACGGGATAGCGTCGGCGGCGGCGCTCGGTCTCCGCTGCTTTCGCGTCTTCGTCTTCGGCGGTGGATTTCGCCGCTTCGCGCCTTTGCCTTCGAGCTTCCGGGTCGCTGCGTTCCGCGGCTGCTTCAATCGCCGGCCATCTCCTGCGAAGTTCATAGAACGATCGAAACGGAACGTGCCAGGCCTTGTCCTCGCCGTTCCACCACGCCCATGGCACCGCGCGTAATTCCTCGACGACGGTTCGCGAATAGGGGTGCGCAACACGATCTCATCGGCGCCCTCCAGATAAGGACTTACGATCGGCTCGAACGAGAAGTAATCGCGACCACGCTCATCAGGACTAATGCTCCTCGGAGCTCGCGGTCGAGCCATCGTATCGCGCGAAGCAGATCTGCGGTTCCCGTTCGGGAACGATGCGGCCATCGAGCTTCGCCAGCTTAAGGCAGCCTTAAGCTGACGGGAGGAATCCGGCGTCGAGGGAATGACATGCGCGTTCTGATCGTCGAAGACGACCCCATCCTTGCCGACGGGCTTGCCGTGAGCTTGAAGATCCATGGCATCAGCGCAGAGTTCGTCGGCTCCTGTGGCGTTGGCGAGCCGGAGAGAGCAGCATCCTTGTGGAAGACGAGGGGCGGGGTATTCCCGTCGATGAACTCGCGCTGGTCATGCAGCGCTTCTATCGGGGCCGAGAGCAACACCACAACGGAAGCGGGTTGGGTTTGGCGATTGCGGAAGCTGCGCTTGCGCACCTTCGCGAAAGCAAAGTCGAGCTAAGGAATATGGAAGGTGGCGGACTCCGGGCAACCGTTTCGCTCCTGAATACCGCGAGGCAGCAAAGCTCGCATCAGTAAGGCTAGCCGCGCTCCGCCAAAGTTGTGCCCAGAATCGACCGAATGGCCGGGGCAAAGGATTATCGGCTGATCGCCTATCGCGACGACAACGCGACGGGTTATCCATTGGTCACCGGCGATATTTTTACTCCGCGCATCGCGACGCCGGCGCAGTACCAGACGCAGATACTCGATCCCCTCTATGACAGCCTTGCGAATGTCGATCGGGAAGGCATTCTGCGTCATCCCTGGCTCAATTCCCGCGGAGAGATTCCTCGCTTCGACAGCAATGCAATCGAGATTAGTTTAACCGATACGCAGGAGAGCGTAGCGGCCGACCTGGCGGTGGCGGGAGGACGGCCGGCCCGTTCCAAACACTGTCGTTTGCAGCGATGCCGGGGGAGTAGGCCGTGGAGAAGCGCTACAGATCCGACAACGAGGATAAGGGTACAACGGGGACAATGATGCGTGATGGGCGCTTTGCGTCGCACAGGATGGTGTTACGAGCGACCCGCCGCCTGCGGCCTCGCCCTTCCGGATCGAAGGTATTGGGGTTGACGTCGAATTTCGGGAAATTCGAGGAGGAGATGTCGAGCCTGATCCGGTGACCGGCCTTGAACAAGGTCGCCGTGGCGAAGGGCTCGATGGTGATCCGGAACGGGACCTCCGGCTCGATCGGCTCCGGCTCCTCCCAGGAGTTGCGATAGCGGCAGCGGAAGATGCCGTCGGTCAGATTGAGCGCGAAACCGGTGGGATAATCCGCGGAGGGCGGATGCATATCGACAAGCTTGGCGGTGAAATCGGTGTCGGGCGCGTCGGACGCCACCCAGAGCTCGACCGTGATCGGCCCGACCACCGCCATGTCCTCTTCCAGCGGCATGCTTTCGAAGGCGAGCACGTCACGCCGCGCGATCAGCGGCATGCCGGCAGCGCGCGAGCCGAAGAAGCGCGGCCCCTCGCGCTGATCGAAGCCGCCACCCTCGAAGATTGGCTGGCCGCTCGTCAGCGCGCCGCCGATGGTCGGGACTGGGTCGGCCGGGTCGAAATCATAGGTCAGGGGCGCGGCGTCGGCGGCCGGCTCGTCGCGCGAGAGCTGCCCGTTGCCATGGATGTACCAATCCTGCCGTTCCGTGCCCGGCAGCGGCCAGTTCGAGGCCTCGATCCAGCGCCCGCCCTGGACGAGCCGCCCGTCGGCATTCTTCTCGCCCGAGCCGCCGCCCATCAGGAAGAGGCGCAGCGTCGGGTCGGCCTCCAGCCCGTTGGGCTCGTCCCGGAGCCAGCGATCGAACCACCGCCGGCGGAAATCGAGCCAGTTCGTCCCGACATTGCCGTCGAAGGGCGCGGCCTCGCCGAAGGAAACATCTCCCGCGAAGGTGGACTGGCGGTTCCCGTGCAGGCTGGGTCCCATGATGACGTTGAGATGGCGGCGTCCCGATGCGCCCAGGCCCGCGAAATTGTCGAAGGTCGTCTTCACATAGACGTCGTACCAGCTCGACATCAGCAGGATGGGGATGTCCGGCACCGCGTCGTAAAAGCCCTCCAGCCAGAGGCCCGGCCGTTTCCACTCGGGGCCGAAGGAGCCGGCGCGCCACTGATCGAGCAGATAGGTCTCGTATTCCGGCACCCAGCGCACCGGCGAGCGCCCCTCGCTCCACGGCATCACGCGGAACCAGGCGTGCAAATCCTCCGCGGCTAGGCCGGCGGCGACCACGGGGTCGGCGAGGGCATCCGGGCTTTCCTGCGCCCGGTTATAGGCCCAGGTCGCCTGCTTGAGCTCGAAGGCGCCGCCTTGCCGGATGCCGCATTGGAAGGCGTTCGAGAAGCCACCGGAATCGAGGATCATGCAGGCGAGGCCGGGCGGAGTCAGCGAAGCCAGTGCCGCCTGGGTGTGGGCGGCGTAGGACAGGCCCATCGTGCCGATTCTGCCATTGCACCAGGGCTGCGTGACGATCCAGGCGCAGGTGTCGTAGCCGTCCTCCGCGTCGGAAACGTATTTGACGAACTCGCCTTCCGAGCCGTAGCGGCCGCGGCAATCCTGATAGACCACCGCATAGCCGGCCCGGACGAAATGAGCGGCCACATCGGAGCGCGCCATGGGCTTGGCCTCACCACGGCCGATCTCGGCGCGCGAGCGCTCGGCCTTGCCATAGGGCGTGCGCTCCATCACGACCGGGAACGGGCCAGGAAAGGGCTGCCCGTCCCGCGCCGGCAGATAGATATCGGTGGCAAGCCGGATGCCGTCCCGCATCGTCACCATCACGTCTTTCAGCGTGACGACATCGCCATCGGTCGCGACGGATGCGGGATGCTCAGAGCCGGCCTTCATCGACAGGGTGCTCATTTCGCCAGCCCCGCCCGCGCCGCCGTAGTGTCCTCGGCCATGTTCGCCTCATAAGTGATGTTGCCTTTCGAGGCCCAGGCGATCTTCTGCCAATAGAGCGGAATCACTGGCAGATCGGCGAAGACCATCTTCGTCGCGGCCTGGATCGCGGCAATGCGCTTGCCCTCGTCGAACTGCGTCAACGCTTCCGACAGCGCCTTGTCGAAGGCGGGGTTGGAATAGCGCGCGCGGTTGAAGCCGCCGGTTCCGGCCTTGGGATCGGCGGTCATGAACAGGTTGCGCAGGCCGGGGCCGGCGGTCGGCGTCGTCGTGCCGAAAGAGAAGATGAAGGCAGAGAAGCTTTGCCGGCTCGCGGCGCCTGCGTAGACGTTGTAGGGTTGCGTGACGACGCCGTTCACCTTGATGCCGCCACGCGCGAACATCTGGCCGATCGCCTGCGCGATGTCCTTGTCCCCGGCGAAGCGGTCGTTCGAGGAATGGATGGTGATGCCGAAACCGTCCTTCAGCCCGGCCTGCTGCAATAGGGCCTTGGCCCCGGCGAGGTCATAGGCGAGGGGCTGGAGTGAGGGGTCGAAGCCGGCGACACCGTCCGGCACGAGCTGGCCGGCCGGCACGCCCCCCCCGTTGAGCAAACGCTCGACGATCGCTGGCACGTTGATCGATTTGGCGAGGGCCTGGCGGACGCGCGAATCCCGGAGCGGGTTCGGCTTCAGCGGCTTGCCATCCTTGTCGGTAACGAAGGGGCTCTCCTCCCGCGCCGTGTCGAGTGCGAGATAGATCAGCCGGGCCGAGGGGATCGTATGCACCTTCAAGCCCGCCGTCTTCTCCAGCACGGGCAGATCGGCGGGCGGGACGCCGTCGATCAGGTCGACCGCACCCGAGCGCAGCGCCGCGACGCGCGCCGCGTCATTGGCGATGAAGCGGATCGTCACCGTCTCGAAAAAGGGCTTCGCGCCCCAATAGCCATCATTGCGCGTGAGGACGACGCGGTCTCCCGGCACCCATTCCTTGAACCTGTAAGGGCCGGAGCCGACGAGTCCGTCGCCCTTGTTGTAGTCCTGCAAGGTCTTGCCCTCGGCGGCGGCCCTTTCGAGGATGTAGACGAAGCCGATCCGCTCCATCAGGTCCGGCGTCGGGGCGTCGGTCTTCACCTCCAGCGTCGTCGCGTCCAGCGCCTTGACGGAGATCACGCCCGAGACGTTGTTGGAAAACGGGGCCGGGCTGTTCGGGACATTGCGCGCCCGCTCCAGCGAGAATGCGACATCGTCGGCCGTGACCGGCTTGCCGTTCTGGAAGCGAGCGTCTTTGCGTAGGGTGACACGCCAGGTCGTCGGGTCGAGCGTCGTCCAGCTCTCGGCGAGGCTCGGATGCATGCCCAGATGGGCATCCGTCTCCACGAGCCGGTCGAAGATCTGCATGGCGATGTTCTGGTTCGGGCCGGTGCGCGAGAACAGCGGGTCCATCGCGGAGGGTTCGCTCGCCGTGCCGATGACGAGGTCGGCAGCCTGCGCCCCTCCCGGCGAGCCGAGGCAGGCGACGCTCGCGAGCAATGGGAGGAATGCGGCGAGGCGGGGCTTGAAGCTCATGAGATTCTCCTCCTCAGGCGCAGCCGCCGGCCGATAACGGCACGGCCGGGGCGTCGTTGAGATGGCAGGCGCTGAGATGCCGCTTGGCGACCGGCTTCAGGAGCGGCCGGGCCTGGGCGCAAGGCGAGAAGACGCGCGGGCAGCGAGGATGGAAGGTGCAGCCTGCCGGGGGATGCAGCGGCGAGGGGATTTCGCCGCGGATCGGCGTGAAGGCGCGCCGGCGCTCCTTGACCGAAGGCAATTCGCCCAGCAGGGCGGTGGTATAGGGGTGGTTCGGCGCGGCGAAGAACGACTCGGCCGGCGCGGTTTCCACCACGCGCCCGAGATACATGATCGCGACCCGGTCGCTGATATGCTTCACCACGCCGAGATCATGGCTGATGAAGAGATAGGTCAGGCCGAGCTCCTCGCGCAAGTCCATGAACAGGTTGATCACCTGCGCCTGGATCGAGACGTCCAGCGCGGAGACCGACTCGTCGCAGATGATCATGCGCGGCTTGACCGCGAGCGCCCGGGCGATGCCGATGCGTTGGCGCTGCCCGCCGGAGAACTGATGCGGGTAGCGCTTGCGGTAGGAGGGGTCGAGGCCGACCTTCTCGAGCAGTTCGGCAACATAGTCGTCGACCTCCCCACGCCGGATGAGGCCGTGCACCCGCGGCGCCTCGCCGACAAGGTCGACGACGCGCTTTCGCGGGTTGAGCGAGGACATCGGGTCCTGGAAGATCACCTGGACGGCAAGGCGCATCTCCAGCGCTTCGCTGCGCGAAAGCGAGGCGACGTCCTTGCCTTGCCAGAGCAAGCTGCCCTCGGTCAGCGGCAGGAGCCCGGCGAGCAAACGGCCGAGCGTGGACTTGCCGCAGCCGGACTCACCAACGAGGCCAACCACCTCGCCTTGCTGGATGGCGATGTCGACGCCTTCCACGGCATGGACGGTCTCCTCGGAGATGTTGGCGCCCAGCGCCCTGGCGAGCTTCTCCGCCGCGTCGAGGCCGCGGGAGAAACGCCGGACGAGGCCGCGACCTTCGATCATTGCTCCGGTCATGCCGCCACTCCGGTCGCAAGCGGATGGTGGCAGCGGAAGCTGTGACTGGTTCCCTGCAATGCAGGCTCCTGCTGGCAGATATCGGTCGCGGCGAAGCAGCGAGTCCGGAAGGCGCAGCCGCCTGGCCGTGCCAGCGGGGAAGGCGAAAGACCGGGGATGGGGTGCAGCCTCTCGCCCCGGGCCGCATTGGCGGGCAAGGCATCCATCAGGCCGCGCGTATAGGGATGGGCCGGCCGGTCGAGCACGTCGTCGGTATAGCCGGTCTCGACGATGCGGCCGGCATACATCACCGCAATGCGGTCGGCGAGGCTGGCGACGACACCGAGATCATGGCTGATCCAGATCAGCGCCATGCCGAACTCCGTGGAAAGCCGGCGCACCTCGAACAGGATCTGGCTCTGGATGGTGACGTCGAGCGCCGTCGTCGGCTCGTCGGCGATGATCAGGTCGGGTTTGTGCAGCAAGGCGATGGCGATGGCGACGCGCTGGCGCATGCCGCCCGAGAACTGGTGCGGATAGGCCTTCAGCCGCTCCTCGGGAGAGGGGATGCCGACGAGGCCGAGCGTGTCGCGGGCCCGCTCGCGCGCCTCCTTCCACGAGACCGCATCATGGGCGAGCACGGCCTCGACCATCTGCGTCTCGATCGAGAGCACAGGATTGAGCGTCATCATCGGGTCCTGGAAGATCATCGCGATCTTCTTGCCGCGCAGGCGCCGCAAGCTCTCGGTCGGGAGGCCGACCAGATTCTCGCCCTGGAACAGGATGCGCCCGCCCGCGACCCGGCCGGGTGGCTCGATCAGGCCGAGGATCGAGAAGCCGGTGATCGACTTGCCCGAGCCGGATTCGCCGACGAGGCCGAGAATTTCGCCGCGGTCGATGCTGAAGGAGACGCCGTCCACGGCGCGAACGAGGCCAGCCGCGCTGGCGAACTGGGTTTCGAGGTTTTCGACGACGAGCACCGGCGTCATGGCTCAGCGCTCCGCCAGGCGGGGGTTCAGCACTTCGCGCAGGCGGTCGCCGACGATGTTGATGCTGAAGACGAGGATGAGCAGCAAAATCCCCGGATAGACGCTGATCCAGTACTGGCCGGAGAGCAGCACCTGATAGCCGTTGGCGATGAGCAGGCCGAGCGAGGGCTGCGTGATCGGCAGGCCGATGCCGAGGAAGGACAAAGTCGCCTCGGCCGAGATCGCATTCGCGACCTGGAGCGTGCCGATGACGATGAGGGGCGAGAGACAATTCGGCAGGAGATGTCCGAACAGCATGCGCGGTCGCGAGAGGCCCAGCATGCGCGCCGCCTCGATGTAATCCTTGCCCTTCTCGACCAGCGCCGCGGCGCGGACAGCGCGGGCGAACATTGCCCATTGCACCAGCACGAGGGCGAAGATGACCTTGCCCACCCCCTGGCCGAGGATCGCGAGCAGCATCAGCGCGACGAGCAGCGTCGGAAAGCCCAGCATCAAATCGACCAGCCGCATGATCAGGCTGTCGACGCGCCCGCCGAAATAGGCGGCGGAAAGGCCGAGCACGGTGCCGACCAGCAAGGCGACGAGACCGGCGAGCGCGCCGACGAGGAGCGAGGTCCGCAGGCCGTAGATCATGGCCGAGAGCATGTCGCGCCCCTGCACATCCGTGCCGAACCAGTAGACCGAACCGTTCATGCTCTCGGAGCCCGGCGGCAGCTTCGAATCCATGATGTCCAACGTCGACAGGTCGTAAGGATCCTGCGGTGCCAGCGCCGGGCCAAAGACGGCGGCCAGGATGAGCAGGATGCAGACGAAGGCGGCGATCGTCGCCTTCGGGCTCTTCAGGATACCGGCCAGCGAGCGGGCTAGGAGACTGTCGGAATCGGGGCGCAGCGCCGCGAACAAAGCGGGTTTCGCGAAGGCCATCAGTTGCGCCCCAGCCGGATGCGCGGATCGAGGATGGAATACAGCACATCGACCGCGAAGTTCAGCAGGATGAACAGGCTGACGACGACGAGCAGGTAGGCGACCACCACCGGGCGGTCGAGCCGCATGATCGAGTCGATCAGGAGCTTGCCGATGCCGGGCCAGGCGAAGATCGTCTCGGTGACGACGCCGAAGGCGATCAACGAGCCGATCTCCATGCCGATCACCGTGACGAGCGGGATCATGATCGTCTTCAGCACATGGACCAGCACGACCCGGCGCTCGCTCAGGCCCTTGGCGCGGGCGAACTTGACGAAATCGAGCGGCATGGTCTCGCGCACGCCGGTTCGCGTCAGCCGGATGACGAGCGCCAGCTTGAAAAGTGCGAGATTGATCGCCGGTAGGATGAGATGGCGGATGCCTTCCCAGGAGGCGAAGCTGGTCTCGATGCCGAACATATGCCCGGTCGGACCGCGCCCGCTGGAGGGCAGCCATCCCAGCCAGACCGAGAAGATCATCACCAGCATCATGCCCTGCCAGAAATTCGGCAGGCTGAAGCCGAGGATCGAACCGGTCATGATCGTCTCGTCTGCGACCGAGCGCGGCTTCAGGCCGGCGATCAGGCCCAGTGGAATGCCGAAGACGAGCGCGATCAGAATCGCGACGAAGGCGAGTTCCAGCGTGGCCGGCAGGCGCTCCAGGATCAGCGAGATCGAGGGCTGGTTGAACACGAAGGAGCGCCCGAGATCGCCGTGCAACGCATTGCCGAGAAAGGCGAGGAACTGGATCGGCAGCGGCTTGTCGAGGCCAAGCGACGCTTCGACCTGCGCGCGTTCGGCCGCCGTCGCATCGGGCGCGATCAGCATCTCCGCGGGATCGCCGATGGCGTAGACGCCGACGAAGACGATGACAGCGGTCGCCGCCAGCACCAATATGCTCTGCATCAGTCGTCGAATGACGAAGACTGTCATCGAAGGCTCCCGGCGTCCGATACGGCGGCGTGATCGCCGTTCACGTATCGTGGCGACCATGGGCGGCACCGGAAGCCCGCGCAACCTTATGCGCAAAGCGCATCGGGCTATGCTTTGCCTTGCGCCTCGAGCCGGTTCTTCAGGATCTCGATGAAGGCTTCAGCGGAGCGCGAGAGCGGCGCGCCCTTGAGCGTGACGATGCCGTAGGCGCCGTGGATGCAGGGGCTGAAGGGGCGCTGCTCGATCGGCAGGTGCCGATAGAGCCCGGCGATCAGCTCCGGTACCACGGCGACGCCGAGCCCGCGCGCGACCAGGCCGCAGGTGGCCTCGACGGAATGGACCTCGATGCGCACAATCGGGAAGACGCCGGCCCGCCGCAACAGCCGCTCGAAGCGCAGGCGCGCCGGGCGTTGGCGGCCCAGCATGATAATGCCGTGCCCCGACAGGTCGCGCGGCGTCAGGGTCGCCTTGGCCGCGAGCGGATGGCCTGATGGCATGATGCAGACGGATTCGGAGCGCACGATCTCGCGGGCATCGAAGCCCTTGTCGCGCGGCGGCAGGCCAACGAAACCGATGTCCGCGACGCGCGCCAGTACCATCTGTTCGATCGCGTCGTAATGGCCGCCGATCAATTCGACCGATGCGTCGCGTCGCTCAGACAGATAGGTCTCGATCACCTCCGGCATCAGCGTCGCGATGAAGGAATGCGGCACCGCCACCTTCAGGAAGCGCTGGCCGACGGTTCCGGCTCGCAGATCCTCGGTGTAGCGCTTCAGCCGCGCGACAAGCGAGGTCAGTTCGCCGACCTCGTCCATCAGGGCGAAAGCTTCAGGCCGCGGCAGCAGACGCCCCTTTCTGCGCTCGAAGAGCTCGAAGCCCAGCTCCTCCTCGAGTTGGGTGAGCTGGCGGCTGACGGCCGATTGCGAAAGCCCTAGCGCGGTGGCCGCCGCGATGGTGGAGCCGCCCGCCATCACGGAACGGAAGATCTCGATCTGCCGGATCTTCACGGGCTGAAGTTCACGTGGTGCAGCGGCAGCATGAGATCGTGCAAGATCGTTGTCATCTGAGTGCGGTGTTGGAGGGCCCAGAAACCAGACAACCATGGATCATGTCAAAGGTACTGCCGATGCGAAGGCAGGGTGCAGTAAGTAAGCGCCGCGCCCGTTGGCCTGCCCCCTGAAAAGTGGTCCTCCGTGAAGTAGGCTTTTGGAGCCTTGGAGGTTGCCGCTATGGCGCAGAGGAAGCATTAGCCTGAAGAGATCGTCGCGAAGCTGCGGCAGGTCGACGTGTTGTTGTCGCAAGGTCGGCCCACCGGCATCGAGGGCGCCAAAGCTGACGCCAAGCCGAATCCATCCCTCTTCATCAACAATTCGGAGCCGACCATCACGGACGACGTCATCGTAATCGGAGGCAGCTTTGCCGATCTCGCCGGCGCCCTCCAACTCGGCCGCGCCCGCCGCAACGTTTCCGTTCTCGATACCGGCCTGCCGCGGAATCGCTTCGCCGGTCATTCGCATGGCATGCTCGGCCACGATCACAAGCCACCGCTCGACATCCTGGCCGAGGCGGCGGCAGCTGGCGCGCTATCCCACGATCAAACTGGTCAAAGCCCGGGCGGATAGCGTCTCCGGCGGCATAGACGATTTCTACGTCCGCACCAGCGGATAAAGGATGCCCAGGCGCTCGGGTTGGACAGCGGATTTCGGCGCGCTTCAAAAAGCTCTTGGTGGACGAGGCGGGAAGCGTACCAGTCATCGCTGCGCGGAATCTTGCGGCTCAACCGCGCCCCGCACGGCTCGACGCGTTCAGGCACGATCTTCCGCCGGCGGCTGAGCGGCGGCCCCTTGACGGTGTCGCAGCCCAGCCCGGCTCTGAGAATCCGACGCGCACACATCGAACGCAACTCAACAGCCCAACGAGTCGCGAACGGGCGCCGATGTGATTCGTTCCGGTGGAACTGGATGGCATCCCGCATGTTCGCACTTCCAGACGAAGGAGCAGCGAAATGCCGTTCGAGCACATCACTACCCCCACGGCTTCCACGACAGCCGGCGATTGAGCTTCACCCGCGTAGGTTTTGAGACTTGCCATGCCTCTGTATCGCTTCATCACCAACAACGACCGCTCGCACTCCGTCGATCTTGATTTGCCAAGCGACATCGCAGCCCGACGGGAAGCGCGAAAGGCCTTTGCCGAGGCCGCGTACGATGCGCTAGCCGACAGCGACCGTTGCGAGATGACAATGCAGGTGGAGCTGAATCGGCGAGTGATCTATCGAGGGCGCATCGCGTTCGATTGTGGCGACGTGAACGCTGAAAATGATTGAGGGAGGAAGTGCGGCGCGTGGAGCCGGGTTCCGACTGCGCGAAAAAGCCCGCACGATCGCACGCGCGTTACCGCGATCTCGGCCTACCGATGGGCCGAGTCCTGGACCGCAAATGGGCTTAAGTCAGGCTATGCCGCCTTCTTCGACGCGCGCCGCTCGGTCGCGAATGACACGCGCGCCGCGGTGCTCGCACCCGTATAGAGCGCCACCGGACCTGATCTCGCCGAATTTCAGATTGCCCTTCCAGTTCGCACGCGCCGCTACCATGGCACTCTTACTCCAGACGCAATACCACAGGTGTCAATGCGGAGCGGGGCGCTGGGTTCCAGAGGTGCGAAAGAGCCCTCCAGGGCAGATGCTGAATGATTGGAACAGCGATCCAATCACGCCAGTTGAATCGCTCGTCACTGATGTTCGTTACAAGGGGCTGCATCATGGACAACTCGAAACAGGATGGCGTCGCCTTCGTCTTCTTCCGCGTAACCAATCCATTTGAATACCGGGCCGCATTGGCAAGGTTGCGGGCCTTAGAGTCCGCCCCGCCGAATAGCGCGTTGGCTCAGGAGCGGACCCGCTTGGAATTGGCGGTGTCGCGATACCTGGCTACAGGGGGCGATCGGAAAGCCGAGCGATAGCGAGCGCGGGCCGCATCGATGGGACCTGGAGAGCTAGTGCGCAAATCGGTAGTCGCGATCACCGAAACGGCAAACCCCGCCACGGTGGTGGCGGGGTTCGCTGGGCCTCCAGCCCCTTGTCCGACCTTGGCCAGATCGGGCACCTCTCGGAAATCCGGATGGTGAACGCGGTCGAGTTCAGGAGGTTCCAGCGCCGCGAAAAGCCCGCCAGAGCGCCCAGCGGCCAAGTGAAGGAAGCCGCCGTTGCCCAGCATCGGCTTCCTGTAGGCATGTCGCTTTTGGGCGCGAAAACGGCCTCCTTTTCCCTAGAAGTGGACCGCAGGGAAAAATTTTGGGAGCAGGGCAACGGTTCGCAAGATCAAGGCCGATCGGAACCGCCGCCTTCGGCCGTAGTTTCGGAGTGGCACGAACCTTGTGATGTTGGCCAATGGCTATAGAAATCGAACGGAAATTTCTGGTAACCGGCGATGGATGGCGCCAGAGCGCCAGATCCGCAAGCTTGCTTCGTCAAGGCTACCTGAGCCCGGTCGGATTAGAGGCCACCGTCCGAGTTCGTTGCCTTTCAGACAAAGCGTGCTTGGCGATAAAGGGGCCGCGCGTTGGCCTCGCTCGGGCCGAATTCGAATACGAGATACCACTTGCGGACGGTGAAGAGATACTCAGAACGCTCTGCGAAAACCGCGAACTTAAGAAGGTGCGATACATCGTCGAAGCTGAGGGTCTGATCTGGAATATTGACGAGTTTCGGGGCGCCCACTCCGGTTTGGTACTAGCGGAAGTGGAGCTGACACGCGCTGACCAGCCCCTCAACCTTCCTGCTTGGGTCGGAGAAGAAATCACCGATCGTCACGAATATCGGAACGCCGTGCTGGCCGAGGGAGGCATTGCATCACGAGCCGCGTTCAGGGCTTAACTACCGAACCCCACTATACTGCAGCGCCACCATCTCCGCCGGGAGTCGCCTGAGCTTGTCGGACGCTTCGGCGAGTGCGTCGGCGTCGATGGTGGCCGGGTCAATATCGACCGGCCCCAGCACGTTGTGAGCCATAGCGGTGACGTCGTGGGCCTCGACGAGGAGTGCGAGAAGTGCCTGATACAATGCTGTATTCATTCTAGCGCACGCGGATTTCGCATCGAGCGAGATAGCGACAGATGTTGAGCTCAAGCTCGGCCCGCTCCCGTGCTCGGGGAGAATCCTCGGCCGCGATCTCAAGCCGTCGCAAGCGCTCAAGTGCCTCGCGCAATTGCTCGGGGGTCTCAATAGGTTCGAATGTCGGCAGAATGCGGGTTTGGGTCGAGTTCTGCATCGTCATCCTCCAGGACGATATTTTGCAGAGAGTCGAAGGAAGCCGCACCGAAGGTGCGACTCTGACGCGCCTCCCTACCGCCTTCCGAGGATGCCCCTAAACACGTCGATGAAGGATTTCACCGGCGCTCGAAAGCGGCAGGATAAAAACCGGAGAAAATCAGAACGGTTCCCGCGCGCTAAGGCGATCTTGGCCTACCGATAGGCCGAGTCTTAAACGTCGACCGGAATCTGGCCAATTGAAGCGTGACTGGGCAAAAATTGCTAGATTGAGCCTTCCGAAGCCGATCTCAAGGCCATCCTCCGCTGTCGACCTCGGACAGTGGTTTCGAAGGACTTGCAGTGCGCGTCGATGCGTATGATGCCGCCGCTGCGGTGTCCAATTGAAGGGTAATCAAATCGGCCAGCTCGGCCGCCAAGTTTGATCCGGTCCGCAGTTCGCCGTTTGTTGAGTAGGCCCATTTCACTGCAGTCGTACGAGCGTCGATCAGGCGCGTGCTGACGCGCCACTTATCCGCTGCCTGGCGAATGCTGCCTTCAACAAAGTACCGGTGCGGAATTTGCCTGCCTCGGTCACCGGCCCCCGAACTAACCGGCCCATTTTCCGCAAAAACCTGCAGACGCTTCTGCTTCGCGAGGCTCGTCAGCAGTTCCTCGGACAGGTCAGCGGCGAATGCCACGCCTTCCGGTGCGGATGACAAACTGACGAACGGCTTGACAGTCACCTGTGGCTCAAGCGTCTCAAGCGCCTGATCGGACAACGGGAATTGTGGCGTCAGTTGCTCTCGCGTAGCCAAGACGACGACGACCAAGTTCAGAGCTATTGCACACAAAAGGCCGCAGGCCAGTACGCCGGGGCGGGTCATCAATTCCGTACGTGATGATCGGCTTTGGCGGGGTGTCTCCCACGGCCCGGCTTCGTCCAGCACCGGCGTATCGATAACACGCCA
>NZ_JBFRDM010000014.1:0-98651 GCF_052113585.1 Allobosea sp. TAF32
GGGCATCAACGAGATCAACCTCGTGGTTGATTCGGCGACGACGGAGTTCGCGCAGGCATTGTCGGCGATCGCGGGCGGGGATCTGACCAACCGGGTCGAGACCGCCTATCGCGGCCGCTTCGCCGACCTGAAGGGCGCGATCAACGAGACGGTCGACCGGCTCTCGGCCACGGTCGCGACGATCCAGACGACCTCGGCCGATGTCGGCCTGGCCGCCCGCGAGATCCATATGGGCTCCGACGACCTGTCCAAGCGCACCGAGGAGCAGGCCTCCTCGCTCGAGGAGACCGCCGCCACCACCGAGGAGCTCGCCGCTTCGGTCAAGGCCTCGGCCCAGGCCTCGAAGGACGCCGCCCGCATCGCCGACGGCGCCATGCAGGCCGCCCAGAACGGCGGCGCCATCGCCGGCCAGGCCGTCGAKGCCATGGCCCGCATCGAGAGCGCCTCGCAGAAGATCTCYGACATCATCCGYGTCATCGACGACATCGCCTTCCAGACCAACCTKYTGGCGCTCAACGCCGCGGTCGAGGCGGCCCGTGCCGGYGAGGCCGGCAAGGGCTTYGCCGTCGTYGCCTCCGAGGTGCGCACGCTGGCGCAGCGCTCGGGCGAGGCGGCCAAGGACATCTCGGCCCTGATCTCCTCGTCCAATGCCGAGGTCGGCGARGGCGTGAAGCTGGTGCGCCAGGCCGGCGAGCAGCTCGCGCGCATCCTGGAAGCCTCGCAGAAGGTGGCGGCGACCATCGCCGACATCTCGGCGGCGTCGGGCGAGCAGGCCAACGGCATCGACGAGATGAGCCAGGCGGTGGCGCATCTCGACGAGATGACGCAGCAGAACGCAGCGCTGGCCGAGCAGAGCGCGGCTTCCGCCAACGCCCTCTCCGGCCGGATCGGCCAGCTCAACGAGCTCGTCGCAACCTTCCGCACCGGCCGCGAGGCGGTCGGGCAGTCCAGCTATCCGCAGCCTGTCGCTTCCGCGGCTGCCGCGGCGCGCCCGGCGAAGCCCGCCCCTCGCGCCGTGGTGCGGCCCGTCGCGGTCTCGAACATGGCTCCGGCCGCCTCCGCCAAGGCCCCCGCGGCCGAGCCGGAGCGGCTGCGCAAGCTTGCCGAAGCCGCCTTTGCCCAGTCCAAGGCCACCCCCGCCCCGCGCAAGGTCGCCAATGGCCGCGCCCAGGATGCAGGCTGGGAGGAGTTCTGAGGGCGGAGGACTGAGCCCTCGACGCCCACAGCCCTCCTGCCCTCAAACGAAACGGCGCCCGAAAGGGCGCCGTTTTTCGTCGATCCTGAATTTTTCTGCGCATCGGCACCTTGCGCAGAGCTGGTATCGACCTATCTCTGCGACAGGCGCCGGGACTTTATGTCCCTTTATGACGCCGACATCGCAAACAGATTTGTGACGACCGTCATGCCGCCTTCCTCGGAATCGGCAGATGCTTCGCCGCTTGCTGACAGGTCCCGACGGGGATGTCTGCGACAAGCGGTTTCAGCCGTCACCAGAACAGGGAGACGAAAACCATGCCTTTCAGCCAGGTTCTTCAAACTCTCGGCCAGCTCGCCTCCGGCTTCACCCAAGCCAGCCGTCCTACCCGCCTGCTCGAGATCGATCTCGACGACAGGGGCGGCCCCACCCCCTTCGAGCAGGCCGCCATCGGCACGTGGAAAACCGAGGACGGGTCGATCTTGATCGATCTGAGACCGGATGGTCAGTTTCACAAGGCCAAGCCAGCAGCCGGCGCGCAGCATCGCGGCCGCTATGCGGTCGATCGCTCGAAGCTCTATTTCGAGGGCGAAAGCGGATGGGTCGCGCTGGGCAAACTCAAGCGCGGCACGCTCAGCATCGGCGAGAAGCATTTCCGCAAAGCGTGACGCGACGCCAAACAGACTAAAATAGGGCCGTGCCGTCGAGAGGGGGCGCGGCCCTTTCCTTTTTCGGAGTCGTTCGCAGCGCTCGTCAGTAGCCGACTGTGAAGCGACGGCGGCTATGAGTTGGCTTTTCCAGCTCATCGACCAGAGCCATGGCGTAGTCCTCCGCCGAGATCGCGCTGTTGCCGCTGCCGTCGACCAGGAGCTGGTCGGTGCCAAGCCGGAACTTGCCGGTCCGCTCACCCGGCTGGATCAGCGCCGAAGGCGAGAGGAAGGTCCAGTCCAGGCCCTGCTCCCGCTTCAGCAGATCGAGGAAGACGCCGCCCTGCTTGGCCTCGTCGAGATAGGCGGCCGGAAATTCCGGCGTGTCATAGAGCCGGATGCCCGGCGCCACTTCGAGGCTGCCGGCGCCTCCGACGACGAGATAACGCTTCACGCCCGACTGCTTCACGGCGGCAAGGAGGAGCTGCGGATCGCTGGCGGTGAAATGGACCGCGCTGATCACCGCGCCATGACCGGCAAGGACCTTCGCCAGCCCGTCCTTGTCGAAGATGTCGCCCTTGACGGCGGTGACGCCGGGCAAAGCCGCGACCTTCTCGGGATTGCGGACAATGGCGGTGACGGCGTGGCCGCGCGACGACAGCTCGGCGAGCAGGCGCGAGCCGATAAATCCGCTTGCGCCGATCAAAGCAACTTTCATGACAGGGGCTCCTTGTTGAGGTATCAAAAAGATACCTGCATCCTGTTGGAACCTATCTGCTCATGCCGCGCAGCCCCGTAAAGAAGGCACTTTCGCGCGACATGGTCACCTCCCGGAAACCGCCATGCTGAAACGCCCCGATCCATTTCAGGCGCTCTGTCCGACGCGACGCGTGCTCGATCGCATCGGCGATACCTGGGCCGTTCTGATCCTGATCGCGCTCGACGACGGCACGTTGCGCTTCAACGCGCTCCGGCGCCGGATCGAGAATATCTCCCAGAAGATGCTGTCGCAGACGCTGAAGAGCCTGGAGCGAGACGGACTCGTCCGGCGCGAGGTTTTTCCGACCGTGCCGGTCACAGTCGAGTATTCGCTGACCGAGCTCGGGCGCACGCTCTCGCGAACCGTGCATCAGCTCACCCTCTGGGCCGAAGCGCATATCGGCGAGGTCGAGGAAGCGCAGCAGCGATACGACCGCGGCTCCCAGCTGCTGGAAGGCGGTCGCATTCCGATCCCGCTCATCCCCCGGTAAGCGGCTTGCCCGCCGCGAAGAAGCCGCTCCAGAGATCGGGCGGCAACGCGCCGTCGAGGATGTCGCCCGCCTTGAACGCATCGGGCGTCAGCTTGTCGATGTCATCCCACTCGACCGGCATCGCCAGCGTCGCACCCGGCCGGGCGCGGGTCGAATAGGGGGCGATCGCGGTCGCACCGCGGCCATTGCGAAGATAGTCGATGAAGATGCGGCCGCGTCGCGCCTTCTTCGACAGCGTCGCGGTATAGAGCTTCGGCGCGGCCTGCTCCATCGCCTTGGCGAAATCGCGGGCGAAACCCCTGACGCGCTCCCAATCCGCCTTTGGCTTCAAGGGCAGCACGACATGGAAGCCCTTGCCGCCGGAGACCTTCAGGAAGCTTTCGAAGCCGAGTTCATCGAGATGCCGGCGCACCGTCAGCGCCGCATCCCGCACGCGCTCGATCGGCACGCCCTCATCGGGATCGAGGTCGAAGATGATCTGGTCCGGCGTCTCGATGGCGTCCATGGTCGCGCCCCAGACATGGACCTCGACCGTGCCGAGCTGGACGAGAGCGGCAAGCCCATCGAAATCCTCGATATAGACCAGCTCCTCGTCGTCCGAATCCCGGCGCCGTTTGACGGCCTCGTGCAGGCCCGGGCCGGCGTGTTTCTGGAAGAAGCGGGAACCCTCGATGCCGTTCGGCGCGCGCACCAGGCTGAGCGGGCGGCCGATGACGAAACGCTGCATCAGCGGCCAGACCTTGGCGTAATAGGCGAGCAAATCACCCTTGGTGAAGCCGATATCCGGCCAGAGCGGCTTGTCGGGGTTCGACAGTTTCACCACGGTCGCGACCGACCTCCTTTGAGAAGGCGGCGCAACCTTCCCGCCCTTCGTTTGCGCCGGAGCCGTTTGGGCGGGCTTCTCCGCGACGATCTCACCCGCCGGCTTGTCCTCGCGCAAGCCCAGGAACGAGGCGTGGCGCAGGGTTTTCGAAGCCGTCCAGGCGCGGAACTCGACCTCGGCCACCAGCTCCGGCTTCACCCAGACAACGCCGCGCTCGCGCCCCGCGGCGCCTTTAAAGGGCGAATTGTCGGTCGCGAGCCCGTCGAGCTTCACCTTCAGCGCAGCTGCGGATTTCGCGGTGAAACCAGTGCCGACGCGGCCTGCCGGCTTCAAATCCCCCTTCTCGTAATAACCCGTCACGATGGAGCCGAGCTTGCGTGGCGCCGCCTGGGAGGGGACATAGCCGGCGATCACGAATTCCTGACGCTGCGTGCATTTCGACTTGATCCAATCGCGCCCCCGGCCACTGCGATAGGGCGCATCAGCCTGTTTCGAGATTACGCCTTCCAGCCCCATGCGGCAGGCATGATTCAGCATGGTCTGGCCCGGCTCGATGAAATGCTCGCTGTAGCGCAGAGGCCCATCGGCCGGGCTGCCCTCCAGGAGATGCTGCAGCCTTTCCTTGCGCGCGAGCAGCGGCTCGTCGCGCAGATCCTCGCCGTCGAGATGAAGCAAATCGAAGGCGAAATAGACGAGACCGCTGGTCTTTCCCTCCGAAAGCGCCTGCTGCAGCATGGAGAAGGACGAGATGCCGTTGCTGCCGAGCGCAACAAGTTCGCCGTCGATCAGCGCAGCCTCGCAGGGCAGACCGGCCAGCGCCGCAATGAGGCTCCCAGCGAAGCGGGCCGTCCAGTCGAGGCCGGAGCGGGTCAACAGCCGGACGCCGCCGCTGTCGATGCGAGCTTCCAGCCGATAGCCGTCGAACTTGACCTCGTGCAGCCAGTTCGCGCCGCTCGGCGGCTTTTCCTGCAAAGTTGCGAGGCAAGGCTCGACGAAGGCGGGAAGATCCTTTCGATCGCTCGGCCCCTTCGCCTTCCGGACAGGCTTCGCCGCGGCCGCCGCCCGCTTTGCCGGCTTTGTCGTGTCCCAGACGGCTCCGCGATCGTCGTCAATGCCGATCCGCTCGACCGACAGGCCGGATTTCACCGAATCGGGCTTGGTGTCGAGGATGTCCTCGTCGGCGCGGGCGAATTCGTCCTCCGACTTGATCAGCAGCCAGTTGTCGCGCTTCTCGCCTCGCCGGGGCTTCAGCCGAACGAGATGCCAGCGCCCACGCAGCTTGTGGCCCTCCAGCGTAAAGGCCAGATGGCCCTTCTTCATGCCGGCAGCCGGATCGCCCTCCGGAGTCCATTGGCCTTCATCCCAGACGATGACCGAGCCGCCGCCATATTGACCGGCGGGAATCGTGCCCTCGAAGCCGCCATATTCGAGCGGGTGATCCTCGACATGAACCGCCAGACGCTTCTCGGCCGGATCCAGGCTCGGGCCGCGCGTCACCGCCCAGGACCAGAGCACGCCGTCATGTTCGAGCCGAAAATCATAATGCAGGCGGCGGGCTGCGTGTTTCTGAACGACGAAGGCGCCACCCTTCGCGGCAGATTTCTTGCCGGCGCTCGCTGCGCCCGCCGGTTCACGGGTTCGAGAGAAATCGCGTTTGGAGCGATAAGGATCGAGCGTCGACATCGCCTTTTCTCTCCTCACAACCTCGAAGACAGCGCCTTCAAGCGAGCGAGAGCTCGAGATAACCCGCGCGCACCGGCCGCGCCGGCATCAGACCATCCGCGGCGATGAGCCTGAGCGGCATATCGTGATCCGGCATACGCACGGGCATGACACGATCCCGCCTTTCGGAACGACGATAAGCAAGTCAAACCGGCGTCCGGCGCTCCTGTTCCGCACGGCGCTGGCGTTTCCGCCGATTTCGTGTATATGGCCCGCATCCGGCCCGAAAAAGCCGGCAGCGCGACCCCTCCGCGATGAGGTGGCTCGCGGATTTCGGACCTCGCTGGACGACATCCCGGCCTGGCCCGCCAGATCAACCCGAACAGAGGATATCCCGATGTCGATCACTGCCGAGCGCAAGACAGCGCTGCTTCAGGAATACGCCACCAAGCCGAACGACACCGGCTCGCCGGAAGTGCAGGTCGCGATCCTGACCGAGCGCATCAACAACCTGACCGGCCACTTCAAGTCGCACGCGAAGGACAACCACTCCCGTCGCGGCCTGCTCAAGCTGGTCTCGCAGCGTCGTTCGCTGCTCGACTACCTCAAGGGCAAGGAAGAGGCCCGCTACAAGACGCTGATCGAACGGCTCGGCATCCGCCGCTGATCGAAGGCTGAAAACCGTTTCCGCCCGGTGCGCCACGCTCCGGGCGGCATCCTTTTAAGGCGATGCCGCCATGGGCGGATTGCCTCACTGTCGCGGCGGCCGCATGGGGCGGCCCTCCCGCGTGACCCGCCGGGCGCCGCAGACGTCCATGGCAGGATCGCCGAGCGCTCGGGCGCACAACCTTTTCCACCCGAGTGCTCCGCCGTCTTGCCCATGGGCCTGAAGGCACCGGACGGGTCGAACCCGACCGAAAGACGAAACACATGTTCGACATCCAAACCGAAGAACTGATCTGGGGCGGCCGCAAGCTCGTCCTCGAAACCGGTAAGGTCGCCCGCCAGGCCGACGGCGCCGTGATGGCCACCTATGGCGAGACCGTCGTGCTCGCGACCGTGGTCTCGGCCAAGGAGCCGAAGCCGGGCTTCGACTTCTTCCCCCTGACCGTCAACTATCAGGAAAAGACCTTCGCGGCCGGCCGCATTCCCGGCGGCTACTTCAAGCGCGAAGGCCGCCCGAGCGAGAAGGAGACGCTGGTCTCCCGCCTGATCGACCGCCCGATCCGCCCGCTCTTCGTCGAGGGCTACAAGAACGACACGCAGGTCGTCATCACCGTGCTCCAGCATGATCTGGAGAACGATCCCGACATCCTCGCGATGGTTGCCACCTCGGCTGCGCTGACGCTCTCCGGCGTGCCCTTCATGGGCCCGATCGGCGGCGCCCGCGTCGGCTATATCGACGGCGCCTACAAGCTCAACCCGACGGTCGAGGAAGCCAAGGAATCGGTTCTCGATCTCGTCGTCGCCGGCACGCAGGATGCCGTGATGATGGTCGAGTCCGAGGCCAAGGAGCTGACCGAAGAGGTCATGCTTGGCGCCGTGATGTTCGGCCACAAGCATTTCCAGCCGGTGATCGAGGCGATCATCCGCCTGGCCGAGAAGGCCGCCAAGGAGCCGCGCGACTTCACCCCGCCGGATGATTCCGCCGTTCTCGACGCGATCATGAAGGTTGGCGAGTCCGAGCTGCGCGCCGCCTACAAGATCACCGCCAAGGCCGAGCGTTACAAGGCTGTCGACGCCGTCAAGGCCAAGGTCGTCGCCGCGCTGGTCTCGGAGACCCCGGACGGCGTCGCGACCTTCCCGAAGGACAAGGTCGGCGCCCAGTTCAAGGAAGCGCAGGCCAAGATCGTCCGCTGGAACATCCTCGACGACGGCATCCGTATCGACGGCCGCGACGGCAAGACCGTGCGCCCGATCGTCGCGGAAGCGGGCGTTCTGCCGCGCACCCATGGTTCCGCGCTGTTCACCCGCGGCGAGACCCAGGCGCTGGTCGTGACCACGCTCGGCACCGGCGACGACGAGCAGTTCATCGACTCGCTGGAAGGCACCTACAAGGAGACCTTCCTGCTGCATTACAACTTCCCGCCCTACTCGGTCGGCGAGACCGGCCGCATGGGCTCGCCCGGCCGCCGCGAGATCGGCCACGGCAAGCTCGCCTGGCGCGCCATCCACCCGATGCTGCCGGGCAAGGGCGAGTTCCCCTACACCCTGCGCGTCGTCTCGGAGATCACCGAGTCGAACGGCTCCTCCTCGATGGCCACGGTCTGCGGCACCTCGCTGGCGCTGATGGATGCCGGCGTGCCGCTGCGCGCTCCGGTCGCGGGCATCGCGATGGGCCTCATCCTGGAAGGCAAGCGCTTCGCCGTGCTCTCCGACATCCTGGGTGACGAGGACCATCTCGGCGACATGGACTTCAAGGTCGCCGGCACGGGTGAGGGCATCACCTCGCTGCAGATGGACATCAAGATCGCCGGCATCACCGAGGAGATCATGAAGGTCGCCCTCGATCAGGCCAAGGGCGGCCGTGAGCACATCCTCGGCGAGATGGCGAAGGCCCTCTCCGCCTCGCGCAGCCAGCTCGGCGAGTTCGCGCCGCGCATCGAGACGATGAAGATCCCGGTCGACAAGATCCGTGAAGTCATCGGCTCCGGCGGCAAGGTGATCCGCGAGATCGTCGAGAAGACCGGCGCGAAGGTGAACATCGAGGACGACGGCACCATCAAGATCGCCTCGGCCGACGGCAAGTCGATCGAAGCCGCGATCAAGTGGATCAAGTCGATCGTCTCGGAAGCCGAGCCGGGCATGATCTATGACGGCACCGTGGTGAAGATCATGGAGTTCGGCGCCTTCGTGAACTTCTTCGGCGCCAAGGACGGCCTCGTCCACATCTCCGAACTCGCCTCGCGCCGGGTCCAGAAGGTGCAGGACGTCGTCAAGGAAGGCGACAAGGTCAAGGTGAAGTTCCTCGGCATGGACGAGCGCGGCAAGATCCGCCTCTCGATGAAGGTCGTCGACCAGGAAACCGGCGAAGACATCACCGAGAAGCTCAAGGCCGAGCGCGACGCCGAGAAGGCCCGCGAGAAGCAGCAGGCCGAGTAAGCCGACGCATCACGCGATTCACGTGAAACGAGACGCCCCGCATCTTCCGATGCGGGGCGTTTTGCTTTGGTCGGTGTCCAGCAGAGGCGGGAGAGGCGACGTCACGCCTGGGCTTGGCCCGAGCATCGCATGAAGGAGCGGCACTTCTTCTTGCCAACGATTCTCCGGTTTCCGCTTCGCTTCGCCCGGGGAAGGATGGCCCGCTTTCGAGAAGGTGACGCGCCGCCATCAATAGTCTAGACATATACCGATCCATGGAGACCGGCATGTCCGACCACTGCATCGCCTCGCTCGACGATCTCGCTCGCGCCTACCCCAATCCGCTCGCTCCGGCCTCGGTCTTCAAGGAGATCGATCATGTCGACGAGAATTATGCAGCGCTGATTGCCGCCTCGCCGTTTTTTGTGCTCGCAACGGTCGGCCCGGAGGGGCTGGATTGTTCGCCGCGCGGGGATCTGCCGGGCTTTGTCACGGTGCGGGACGCGAAAACGCTCCTGATTCCCGACCGAAAAGGAAACAACCGTCTGGATTCATTGAAGAATATTCTGTTTGACGATCGAATCGGAATGCTCTTCCTGATCCCCGGTTACGGCGAGACGCTGCGCGTGAACGGACGCGCAGCGATTTCCTGCGATCCTGAGTTGTGCGCATCGTTCGAGATGGCCGGGAAGCTGCCGGCGAGCGTCATGATCGTCCATGTCGAGGCCGTCTACTTCCAGTGCTCGCGCGCGGTGGTGCGGGCAGAGCTCTGGAACCCGGAGCGGCAGGTCGACAAGCGGACCCTGCCCTCGCCCGGAACGATCCTGCGCGACATCACCGCGCGCAATGCGGCGGTCGAGACCTTCGACGGCGGGGCTTACGACGCGGCGCTGCCGGCGCGGGTCAAGGCGACGCTGTATTGAGGTGTGCCGTATTCGGAGCAGGCGCGCGTCATGCTCGGCCTTGAGCCGAGCATCTCGGGACGAGAGGACGCCTGCACAGTGAGCCTTGTCTAGATGCGATTCTCGGGTCCGCGCAAAGCGCGGCCCGAGAATGACGGACTAACGGCTCACAGCAGGCCTTCGTTGCCCGCCAGCGTCTTCAGGACAACATCCGGCCGGGCGCCTACATGCGAGATGATTTCGGCCGCTGCCAAGGCGCCGAGACGCAGGCAGTCGCGGGTCTCTCGGCCGGAGGTCAGGCCGTAGAGGAAGCCGGCGGCAAAGAGATCGCCCGCGCCGGTTGCGTCGACGACGCGCTCGATCGGGAAGACCGGCTCCTCGATGATGCCGTCCGGCGTGACCGCCAGCGCGCCCTTCTCGGAGCGGGTGAC
The DNA here is from genome assembly GCF_052113585.1 of Allobosea sp. TAF32. NCBI lineage: Bacteria > Pseudomonadati > Pseudomonadota > Alphaproteobacteria > Hyphomicrobiales > Alloboseaceae > Allobosea > Allobosea sp. TAF32. The sequence goes on from NZ_JBFRDM010000014.1 coordinate 9,992, forward strand.
GACCGCGATAATGTTCTCGGAGCGCAGCCAAGACAGGGCCGTATCGAAATCCGAGGTCTCATAGAGGCTCTTGAGCTCGTGCTCATTGGCGAAGACGAGGTCGACCATGCGGTTGCGGATCAGGCCGACGAATTCGTCGCGGTAGCGGTCGACGCAGAAGGAGTCCGACAGGGTGATCGCGACGCGCCCGCCCGCCCTGTGCGCGACCTCGGAAGCCTTGCGAAAAGCCTCCTTCGCGGCCGGCGGGTCCCAGAGATAGCCTTCGAGATAGATGATGTCGGCGTTCTCGACGGCCTTCTCGTCGACATCCGCGGCGGAGAGACCCTGGCAGGCGCCGAGATAGGTGTTCATTGTGCGCTCGCCATCGGGTGTGACGATGATGAAGGAGCGCGCCGTCGCCGGGCCGTCGGCGGCCGCAGCCGTATCGAAGGCGACGCCAAGCGAGGTGAGATCGTGGCGGTAGAGCTTGCCGAGTTCGTCGGCCTTGACCTTGCCGATGAAGGCGCCCTTGCCGCCGAAGGAAGCGAGGCCGGCGATGGTGTTTGCAGCCGAGCCGCCGGAGATGATGCGCGCCGGCCCCATGGCGGCGTAGAGCGATTCCGCTCGGCTCTCATCGATCAGCATCATCGCGCCTTTGGTCAGCTTTTGCGCGGCGAGGAAATCTTCCTCGGCCAAAGCCAGGACATCGACGATGGCGTTGCCGAGGGCGAGGACGTCCGTGCGGGTCTTGGTCATGAGCTGGCTTGTCCGGAATTGCGCGGCCGAAGTGCCGGAAAGGAAGGTTTCGGCGTGTCGCATCCGCGCGCGGCGGGGTCAAGCGGCCTAGATCGCCGTGTGTTCTTTCGGACGCAAAGTGGCGATCCGGCCCTTTGTGTAAGCATCGGATTTGCCCGAAAAGCGGATTCCGCTTGTCGGTCCGATGCTCCGGCTCAACCCTTGTCCCGGCGCGTGGCGGCTTCGTCGAGGACCGTGGCGAGGCGACGCAGATCCTCGCCGTCGAGTTCGGCGATCTCGCGGGCAAGACGGTTGGCGAAGAGTGTCGCCTCGGGATCGAGGCCGGCCGTATCGACGGTGACGCGCGGATGCGAGAGATCGGCGAGGCGGACGAGTTCATCCGCCTCGTCCCAGATGACGCCGAGCACATGGATCGCGCCCTGGATCAGGGTGAAGGTCGGACGACCACGCTTGCCGTGCTCCAGCGCCGAAAGATAGGCCGGCGTCACGCCAAGGCCGTCCGCCATCTGAGCAAGGGTCAGGCCTCGCCGGTCCCGAAGCTCACGCACACGCCGTCCGAAGGGCGTCACGGGCCGTGCTCCCTAGGCCGCCGCAAGCGCACATAGAGCGCGCCGGCACCGCCATGGCGCTGCTCGGCCTCTTCGAAGCCCAGCACCAGCGGGCGCAACTCCGGGAGCCTGAGCCAATGCGGCACCATGCGCCGCAGGACGCCACGCTCATCACCGAACAGGGTTGGTGCAGGACCGCCCTTTCCGGTGACGACAAGGGCCAGGCGGGTGCCGCGGGCCTGTTCGCGACGCAGGAAGCCGTGCAGGGCCAGATGCGCCTCGTCCTGCCGCATCCCGTGCAAATCGATCGATGCTTCGATCTCCTGCCGGCCACGCCGGAGTTGCGTGCGCAGGCGGCGCTCGATCGGCGCGAGCGGCGGAGCCGCCGGGGGCGACGTTCTTGCCGAGGCGACGGCAACGACAAGAACGGATGTCTCGGTTGGAGAAGGCGCTGCCGGAGGCGGGGCCGGCTCCGGCTCGATCGGCGCCCTGCCGGGCAGCGGCTTGACCGAACGCGCCACCTGTCTCCAGAGCGCGATATCGGCCTGCGTCAGCGTCTTGCCCCGGCGTGACCGCATGTCAACGCGGCCATAGCACGGTGAAGGACACGGGATGGCGGATCAGCCCGGCGCGATGGCCGGCAGCCGGGCCGGAACCGACGAAGAGGTCCATCCGGGCCGGGCCGAGGATGGCCGAGCCCGTGTCCTGCGCGATCATCAGCCGGGCGAGATGCTCGTCACCGCCAGCACCATCCGGAATCGTCGTGTCGATCCAGACCGGCAGACCATAGGGCCAAGCAGTACGATCGATGGCGATGCTGCGCAGCGGCGTCAGCGGTAGTCCGGCGCCGCCGATCGGCCCGCTCTCCGCTGGAAGATCGTCGCGGCGGGCGAAGAAGACGAAGGACTCGTTCAGGCGGATCAGGTCCCGGGCAAAGGCGGGGTCGGCCTTCAGCCGAGCGACGAGCCGGTCCATGGTCATCTGCTCGGGCGGAATGGCCTCGCGCTGGCTGAGAACGCGGCCGAGCGAGGTATAGGGATGGCCGTTGCGACCTGAATAGGTCAGCCGCGTCACAGAACCGTCGGGCAAGCGCACGCGGCCCGAGCCCTGCACCTGCAGGACGAAGCGGTCGACCGGATCGCGTAGCCAGAGAATCTCCAGCCCCTGCCCGTCGAGCGCACCGGTCTCGATCGCGGTGCGGTCCGGAAAGGGTTCGAGTCCCCTTTCGGTTCGGCGCGCGGCGGACAACGTCTTTTCCAGGCCCGGCCAGTCATCCTCCGGGAAGCGCGTCACCAGATCCTTCGGTCGGTCGTAGAGCGGCGTCGGGAAGGCATCAGTACGCTTGAGCGAACCTTCGAACTCGGGCTCGAAATAGCCCGTCGTGAAGCCGGTATCAGCGCCGGCCGGCCGGATGCGCCAGAAGCTGAAATTCTGCTCGAAGAAGCCGCGCGCCTGGTCCCGGCCGACATTGCCCTTGGCGGCCAGCGCCTTCGCCTTGTCGCAGACGGCGGCGAGGATGTCGGGCAAAGGTACTGCCTGGCGCAACGGCGGGTCGGCCATGCAGCCGCGCGCGAAAATGGCGAAAGCCCGGGCGTGATCATCCCGGGCCCAGCCATCGATCTCATGCGCGGCGCGTTGCTCGGCCCGGGCGCCGTCCGGCAAGGGAAAGGGAGCGGCCATGGCGGTCATGGAGGAGAGGCAGACTGCCGCGGAAAACGCCAGCGCGATCCCCGCAGCACGGTTCACGCGGCCGATTCGGTGGCGACCAGAAGCCAGTTCGGATCGCGGCTGCCGAGCTGACGCGAGAAGGTCCAGATGTCGTTGACCTCGGAGACCTGATCGGCGCTGCCGTCGACGACATTGCCCTGCGCATCGCGGGTAACGCTGATCAGCTGCGAGATGAAGGCGATGGTCACCTGGGCGGTCTTGCCCTTGACGTCGACGGCGGCGAGATCGGCCTTGTCGATCGAGACGAAATTCGATTCCGCCTTCTCACCGCGCTTCTCACGCTCGGTGATCGCCTGCTCGAAACCGTCATAGACATCCTTCGCAAGCAGGCCCTTGAGCATCTTGCGGTCCCCGCGCGCGAAAGCGGTGACGATCGCCTCATAGGCCGACTTTGCGCCCGAAATGAAGGCATGCGGATCGAAGCTCGGCTCCTGCCTGATAATGGCCTCGATGCCGGCACTGACCGGCGAATCCGGCGGAGCGAGATCCTTCCAGCGCTCGGCGGCCGGCGGGTCTGCGGCGACGGAATCGTTGGCGGCACCCGGCAGGCGGATCACATTGTCGCGCTTGTCCGGGGACTGCGCCTGGTCAGGCCGCATCGGCGGGGTCTCGCGACGCGCGAAAGGATCCTTCGGCTGCTCGTTGCCGGTCTTCTGACCGAGCACGGAACGCAGCTTCCAGGCGACGAAAACGGCCAGAGCCAAGAAGACCAGAGTCGTCATGTCGAAGGAATTTTGCATCGAAGGCTGACCCGCGGCTCCCCGTTATTGCTTGCAGCCTTTCCGCGCAGCCGCGGCAGGCCTTAGCCGTCATATGGTAAGACAGGCTCGTAACATCCACCCCCCACCTTGTGAAGGCGACTTCTTGTGCCGGCCCAGCGTCCATGATAGCCGACGCGCGCGTTGCTCCGGAATGTGGGACGCAGTCCCGGACGCCGGCAATGGCGCGGGATTTCCCGAGACAGCCTGCCAGAACAAGATGGGACCGATGGCCAACGAACTCCCCAACGGCAATGGCACGGACGCTGCGAACGCGGCTCCCAGCCTGAACGCCCTAGTCCAGTACACGAAGGATTTTTCCTTCGAGAACCCCAAGGCGCCGCGCTCGCTCTCCCAGCAGGAGGCGCAACAGGGCCCGCAGATGTCGCTGCAGGTCAATGTCGGCAGCACCGCGCTCGGCGACAACGATTATGAGACCGTGCTTCGCCTGGAAGGCAAGGCCGAACTGAAGGGCGAGACGCTCTTCGCCTTCGACCTGAGCTATGCCGGCGTGTTCCGTCTGCAAAACATCCCGCAGGAGCACATCCACCCTGTACTGGTGATCGATTGCGCCCGCCTGCTCTTCCCCTTCGCGCGCCAGATCGTCGCGGAAGCGGTCCAGAACGGCGGCTTCCCGCCCTTTTACATCCCGCCGATCGACTTCGCCTCGCTCTATCAGCAGCGTATGCAGGAACTGCAGGGTCAGCCCGGCGCCACCGCCAACTGACGGCAGCTCGAGCCGCTACAAGGATCAAGAAAGGGCCCTTCCGGGCCCTTTTTCATTTGTTGCGGATCATTGTTGCCCTTGCAGAGCAAGTGCCACCTCTCCATGTCGCACGAGCAACGGCGGACGCCCCGGCAGGGACGCCCGCCTTTTCCGTATCCGTGGAGACCCGATGGACAACCTTCTGACACTTGCCGCCGACCCCGCCGTATGGGCCGCGCTCGGGGCATTGATCGCCATGGAGGTCGTGCTCGGCATCGACAACCTGATCTTCATCTCCATCCTGACCAACAAGCTGCCCGAACATCAGCGCTCGAAGGGCCGCAAGATCGGCATCGGCCTGGCGCTGATCCTGCGCCTTGCGCTGCTCAGCACCGTGGCCTTCATCGTCACGCTGACTACGCCGATCTTCTCGGTACTCGGCCAGGCCTTCTCCTGGCGCGATCTTATCCTCATCGCCGGCGGCCTCTTCCTGGTCTGGAAGGCGACGAAAGAGATCCATCACAAGGTCGATCCCGATCCCGACTCCGTCCTCGCCGAGGGCGGCCGGGCAGTGACGCTGAGCTTCGGCAGCGCGATTTTCCAGATCCTGCTGCTCGACCTCGTTTTCTCGATCGACTCGATCATCACTGCGGTCGGCATGACCGAGCACGTGCCGGTGATGGTGATCGCCGTGATCGTCGCCGTGCTGACGATGCTGCTCGCCGCCGATCCGCTGGCGCGCTTCATCGACAGGAACCCGACCATCGTGATGCTGGCGCTCGGCTTCCTGCTGATGATCGGCGGTACGCTGATCGCAGAGGGCTTCGGCGTGCATGTGCCGAAGGGCTATATTTACGCCGCTATGGCCTTTTCGGCCCTGATCGAGGCGCTCAACATGCTTTCGCGCCGCAAGGTGCGGAAGGACGCCCAGAGCTGACCTTCCGGGAAAGGACGATGCGGATTACTGTGCCGCGTCGTCCGTGATGCCGAGATAGCCCTTCCACAGCGGGGCCTTCAGCGATCCCAGGATGAAGGCCTCATGCGCCTTGATGGCGGCTTCGTCGAGGCGCGGCGCAAGCGGACGCTGGCGCTGCGGCTTCTCGGCCGCAACCATCGCAAGCCCGCCGCGACCCGCCACTCCCTCGACGCCCAGACCCAGCGAGGTCTGCTTGCCGCCGATCAGCTCGATATACACCTCGGCGAGGATCTCGGAGTCGAGCAAGGCGCCGTGCCTGGTGCGGCGGCTGTTGTCGATGCCGTAGCGCGAGCACAGCGCATCGAGGCTGTTCGAAGCGCCGGGGTGCTTGCGGCGCGCCATCGACAGGGTATCGACCACCCATGCCTGCTCGATCGGCGGCAGGCCGAGGCGCTTGAACTCCATGTTGATGAAGCCGACGTCGAAGGCGGCGTTGTGAATCACCAGCTTCGCGCCGGCGATGAACTCCGCGAACTCCTGGGCGACCGCGGCGAAGACGGGCTTGTCCGACAGGAATTCTTCCGAGAGGCCGTGGACATTGAACGCCCCGACCGGCATCGAGCGCTCGGGGTTGATGTAGACATGATAAGTGCGGCCGCTCGGGCAGTGATTGACCAGCTCGACGCAGCCGATCTCGACGATGCGGTCGCCATTATTGGCTTCGACGCCGGTGGTTTCGGTATCGAGAACGATCTCACGCATCGCTTGAGGACCTCACTGCAGCGCCGCGCCCGGGACGGCCGGCGAGCGCCATCAGGATAGAACCGACCTGTCGCTCCGCGGCCACGAGCCCGCGGGACGTGTCCACAAGGAAATGGGCGCGGCGGCGCTTTTCGGCATCCGGCATCTGGCGCGAAAGGATCGCGTCGAGCTTTTCCGCGTTCATGCCGGGCCGGGCGAGGACGCGTTCGCGCTGAACCTCAGCCGGCGCGGTCACGACGAGGACTGCGTCGCAACGCACTTCCCCGCCGGTTTCGAGCAGCAGCGGCACGTCGATGACAGCAAGCGCCGCGCCCTCGCGGCGACAGCGCACGACGAAGCTTTCCTCTTCCTCGCGCACGAGCGGATGAATGATCGCCTCGAGCCGCTTGAGCGCTTCCGGCTTTCCGAGGACCGCCGCGCCCAGTTTCGCCCGATCGACCACACCATCGACCAATGTGCCGGGGAAGGCCTCCTCGATCGGTGCCGCCGCGCGGCCACGGTGCAGGCGATGTACGGCAGCATCCGCATCATGCAACGGCACGCCGCGCTGCACGAACAGCCCGGCCGTCGTCGACTTCCCCATTCCGATCGAGCCCGTCAGCCCCAGCACGAAGGTCATGCTCTCTCCGCCGAATCAGGTCTTCAGGATATCGGCTTCGATCAGGGCGCGCAGGGCCGGCGTCACTTCCGGCGTTACGCCGAACCAGCGAGCGAAGCCGGGTACCGCTTGATGCAGCAGCATGCCCAGACCATCGACCGGAACGCCGCCGCGACTCTCGGCCGCCGCGAGGAGCGCCGTCTTGAGAGGCGCATAGACGATGTCGTCGACGATGGTGCCGGGCCGGAGCGCCGCGAGATCGATCTCCAGCGGCGGTTTGCCCTGCATGCCCAAGGCCGTCGCGTTCACGATGAGATCGGCCTGCCCGACGAGCCGGTCGCGCTGATCCCAGTCTCCGGTCTCAAGCGGCCGCCCCAAGGCAGCAGCCAATTCCTCTGCGCGCTCGCGGCTGCGATTGACGACGACGACGCGGTCGACGCCCCGCGACTTCAGCCCGTAGCAGATGCCGCGCGCGGCCCCGCCGGCGCCCAGGACGAGTGCTGTTCCGACACGCCCCTGCCAATCCGGCACGGTCGCATCGAGATGAGCGAGGAAGCCCGGCACATCGCTGTTATCAGCCAATACGCGATTGCCCTCGCGCCAGAGCGTGTTGACCGCGCCGACCGCCCGGCCGGCATCGCTGACCTCATCGACCAGCACCATCACTGCTTCCTTGTGCGGCACGGTGACATTGCCGCCGGCGAATTCACCGTCGCGCAAGCGCTGGATGAAGGCGGGCAGATCGGGCGGTGCGACATCGACGCGCTGATAGGAACCGGCGATCCGGTATTGGCGGAGCCACTCGCCATGGATCATCGGCGAGCGCGAATGAGCGATGGGGTGTCCAACAACGAAGCAGCGAGGCGGCATGGGATAGTCCAGTCAGCGGGCGAGACAGCCGAGATCGCGCAGGGCGGCGAGAACGGCAAGCAAGGGCAGGCCCAGTATGGTGAAGTGATTGCCTTCGACGGTGTCGAAGAGCTGGGCGCCCAGCCCTTCAAGCTGATAGCCGCCGACGCTGGACAGAGCCGCAGGGCCGACCAGATCGACATAGAGCCCGATGAAGTCGGAATCGAGAGAACGCATGGTCATCCGCGCGGTCTCGCGCCCTTCGGCGATCGGCGCGCCATCCCTCGCCAGGACGAAGGCGGAGTGGAGTTCGTGCGTCCTGCCGGCGAGCTCCGCGATCTGCTCGGCAGCTGCGAAGTCATCGACCGGCTTGTGGAAGGTGATTCCGTCGCAGGTCAGGGTCTGGTCGGCGGCAAGGACGAGACGACCCGGCCGCGCGTTCGACACAGAGAGAGCCTTGGCGCAGGCAAGCGCCGCTGCGATCTGGTCTGCCGGGACATGCTGCTCGACCAGCGGATGCTCTACCGCGCGCTCGTCGATCTCGGGCTTCAGCACCTCTACCGGAATGCCGGCCGCAGCCAGCATCTCGCGGCGGGTCGTGCTCCCGGAGGCGAGGATCAAGGGCTGTGCTTCGAGCCAAAGACTGTTGGATATGATCATGTCGCGATGAACTTCATGCGGTGGTCGCGCAGCAGGTCGACGATCGATGCTGCAGTCTCCTCGATCGAGCGACGGGTCACATCAATGACCGGCCAGCCCTTGCGGGCGCAAAGCCGTCGCGACTGCGAAACTTCGTCGGCGACCGCCGCCGGATCAACATAGGATGTCTCATCGTCGGCGCGTAGGGACAGGAGGCGATTCTGGCGGATCTGAACGATGCGATCGGGGCTGGCGATCAGGCCGACGATCAGCGGCTTCTTGGCGCTCTCCAGTTCCACAGGCAGCGGAATATTCGGCACGAGAGGGATATTGGCGGTCTTGATGCCGCGATTGGCGAGATAGATGCTCGTCGGTGTCTTCGACGTCCGGCTGATGCCGACCAGGATGACGTCGGCATTGTCGAGATCGCCGCCCATCTGCCCGTCGTCATGGAGCAGCGTGTAGTTCATCGCATCGATGCGGCGGAAGTACTCGGTATTGAGAACGTGCTGCGCGCCCGGCTTCGTCGCGGAGGCCTGGCCGAGATAGGATTGGAACAGCGACAGCACCGGCTGCAGCACCGAGAGACAGGGGCAGCCCAGCTCGCGGCAGAAGTTCTCGAGCTTTTCCTGCCATTCAGGTTCGACCAGCGTGTAGAGCACGACGCCGGGTGAGGATTCGATTTCGGCCAGAACGCGGGCGAGCTGAGCCTCCGAGCGCACCAGCGGGTAGACATGCTCGATAGCGGACACGCTCTCATATTGTGCCGCTGCGGCACGGCTGACGGCGATCAGGGTTTCGCCGGTCGCGTCTGAAACCAGATGCAGATGGAAATAGTTGCGGACCACGGCGTCCCCCGGCCTGAAGCGCTCTTGTCTTCATCTAGCGCGCTTTCGGCCGGATCGGAATCAGGCATTCGATCCGAAAGCGTCGGTACCGTGGCCGCTCCGAGTTTTCCCGGGGCATGGGGAGTGGTGTGGACAACCCGGCCTGTGGGCGGTGGCAGCGAGAGCGCCTGTATAACCCGCCCTGTTCGTCAACAGCCGCCGGACTGTGCATGGTTAAGGAAGTGTTTCACGTGAATCATTCTGGCCGCTGCAGGCGCGGAAGCGGATTTCAATTCGTTAATAAAGCCTTAACACCCGATCGTTCGAACCTGAGATCCGCGACCGGCTGTCCCACCACCTGTGGAACGGTTGTGGACAGGATTGGGCCGGGCTATCTCCCCTGTCCAAGAGTCAAAGAAAAAGAGAATCTTTCATAGAATCTCTTTTTAGTGAGGATACGGGATGAGCCATCCAGCCCCTGGAACGATCAGCGCAGAGCCGCTCTTTCTTCGGGCATTGGCAGGCGAGAAATTGCCTGTTCCTCCGATCTGGCTGATGCGCCAGGCGGGGCGCTATTTGCCGGAGTATCGCGAGCTCCGGGCCAAGGCCGGCAGCTTCCTTGCGCTCTGCTACAACCCCGAGCTCGCTGCCGAGGTGACACTCCAGCCGATCCGGCGCTTCGGCTTCGATGCCGCGATCCTGTTCTCGGATATTCTCGTCGTGCCGCAGGCACTCGGGCAGAAGCTCTGGTTCGCAGAGGGCGAAGGTCCGCGGCTGGAACCCGTCGCGGATGCCGCAAGACTGGCAGAGATCGATCAGCTCGCCGATGGCGCCAAGCTGGATCCCATTCTGGAGACCGTGCGGCGGGTGCGTGGTGCCTTGCCCCGCGAGACAGGGTTCATCGGTTTCTGCGGGGCTCCCTGGACTGTGGCGACCTATATGGTGGCCGGCCGCGGCACGCCCGATCAGGGACCTGCCAAGGCCCTGTTCGCGAAGGACCCTGAACTGTTCCAGGCGATCATCGATCGCATCGTCACTGCCTCCGTGAGCTATCTCAACGCACAGATCGCCGCCGGCGTCGATGCGGTGCAGATCTTCGACAGCTGGGCAGGCGCGTTGGGACCGGAGGATTTCAGGCGCTGGTGCGTCGCGCCGACCAGCCGGATCGTAGAGGGCGTGCGCGCGGTTCACCCCCATGCCCGCATCATCGGGTTCCCACGCGGAGCCGGCAGGTTGATCCCGGACTATGTTGCTGGAACGGGTGTCGATGCGGTCGGGCTCGAATCCGATATCAATCGGGACTTTGCGCGCGACGCGATTCAGTCGAAACTACCTGTGCAGGGCAATCTCGATCCGCTCGTTCTGAGGGCTGGCGGCCCGGAGCTCGAGAAGGAAATAGCGGCGATCCTCTCAGCCTTCGGTGGCGGGCCGTTCGTCTTCAATCTCGGGCATGGCATCCTGCCGGATACGCCAATCGCCCATGTCGAGCGGCTGCTGAAGGCCGTGCGGGGCTGAGGGTCAGGATATGTATGAGTGGATCAAGGCTTTCCACGTCGTCGCGGTCATCTCCTGGATGGCCGGGATGCTCTATCTGCCGCGGCTGATGGTCTACCATGCCGAGGCTCAGATCGGCTCGATCCAGTCCGAAACCTTCAAGATCATGGAGCGCCGGCTGCTGAAGGGCATCATCAACCCGGCGATGATCCTGACCTGGGTGCTCGGTCTCTACCTCTCCTGGTACGGCTTCGCCTTCAAAGGCGGCTGGCTGCATGCCAAGCTGCTGCTGGTGCTGATCCTCTCTGGCATCCATGGCGTGCTGGTGAAGCATGTCCGCGCCTTCGCCCAGGACAAGAACCAGAAGTCTCCCCGCTATTTCCGCATCCTCAACGAAGTGCCGGCCGTGCTGATGCTCGTCATCGTCATTCTCGTCATCGTGAAACCGTTCTGACGCTGACGATTCTTCCCGCTTGAGCCCGGCCGCGATTCCCGCTATCAGGAGCTGCGCTTCTCCAGCGTCCTCCCTTGTTGTCGACTGTTCGTGAGCGATCTGCCCTAGCAGCAGCTCAGGTCGCGCACCCCCCGCGCAGGTCCGGTCAGGGCCGAAGTCGATCACTCCAGTACAGTCCCCACCCCTGCCGATTCGCAGGGCGTTCACGATCCGGGTGCCCCATGCGGGAAATCAAGCTCCAAGAGCTCAAGATCAAATCGCCGACCGAACTTCTGACCTTTGCCGAAGAGGTGGAGGTCGAGAACGCCAGCACGATGCGCAAGCAGGAGCTGATGTTCGCCATCCTGAAGCAGCTCGCCGCACGCGAGACCGAGATCCTGGGCGAGGGCGTGGTCGAGGTGCTGCAGGACGGCTTCGGCTTCCTGCGCTCCTCCGATTCGAACTATCTGCCGGGTCCCGACGACATCTATGTCTCGCCCTCGCAGATTCGGAAGTTCGGTCTGCGCACTGGCGACACGGTCGAGGGGCCGATCCGCAGCCCCAAGGATGGCGAGCGCTATTTCGCTCTGCTCAAGGTCAACTCGATCAATTTCGAGGACCCGGAGAAGATCAAGCACAAGATCCACTTCGACAATTTGACGCCGCTCTACCCGGACCAGCGGCTGAAGCTCGAGGTGCAGGATCCGACCAAGAAGGATTTCTCGCCGCGCGTCATCGACATCGTGGCGCCGATCGGCAAGGGCCAGCGCGCGCTGATCGTCGCGCCGCCGCGCACCGGCAAGACCGTGCTGCTGCAGAACATCGCCCAGTCGATCACGACCAATCATCCCGAGTGCTATCTCATCGTTCTGCTGATCGACGAGCGCCCAGAGGAAGTCACCGACATGCAGCGCTCGGTGAAGGGCGAGGTCGTGTCCTCGACCTTCGACGAGCCGGCCTCGCGCCACGTCCAGGTCGCGGAGATGGTCATCGAGAAGGCCAAGCGTCTGGTCGAGCATGGCCGCGACGTCGTCATCCTGCTCGATTCGATCACGCGCCTCGGCCGCGCCTACAACACCGTGGTTCCGTCCTCGGGCAAAGTGCTGACCGGCGGTGTCGACGCCAATGCCCTGCAGCGGCCGAAGCGCTTCTTCGGCGCGGCGCGCAATATCGAAGAAGGGGGCTCTCTGACCATCGTCGCGACAGCGCTGATCGACACCGGCTCCCGCATGGACGAGGTGATCTTCGAGGAGTTCAAGGGAACGGGTAACTCCGAGATCATTCTCGACCGCAAGGTGGCCGACAAGCGCATCTTCCCGGCGATCGACATCATCAAGTCCGGCACCCGCAAGGAGGAGCTCATCACGCCGCGCTCCGACCTGCAGAAGACCTATGTGCTGCGCCGTATCCTCAACCCGATGGGACCGCAGGACGCGATCGAGTTCCTTTTGGACAAGCTGCGCCAGACCAAGCAGAACTCGGAATTCTTCGACTCGATGAATACCTGACGGGTCCACCCGATCCGGCATTCGATTCGCCGCCGTATCGATCGCGCAGAAGCGGTCGGACGGCGGCGAATTTGTTTGTGGCGCAGCTACGGGCCGCCGCCGCCCCCGATCTATGTGGCGACCGATTCACTCCCGTTACAACCGGGAGACAGATTTCCGAGAAGGACTCGATTCGTAATCGAAACGAATCCGAACGGTCGCCTATCTTCGGGCTCCCGCATGGAGCATCGTTGGCCGGTCGCTCCCCAGCTCGACATAGGGCTTCTTGTGCCTTCGCGCGCTCGGCCGGGACGCGGCAGAATGCGGGCCCAGAGGATGCAAGCTTGACGCGCTGCCCGGGCAAGGCACAGCTGTGCCGCCATCCCTGACACCTACCAGCGAATGACCAGCATGACGGCCACTGAGACGCACATCTACGAAGCCCATCCGACGATCGTGGCACTGTCCTCGGCGCCTGGTCGGGCCGGTGTCGCGGTCGTACGTGTCTCCGGTCCGCGGGTTCGTTTCGTCCTTGAGACCGTAGCGGGAGTCATACCGCCGCCGCGCGTGGCGACACTCCGCCGACTCTCGGATGGAAAAGGTATGGCCGTCGATACGGCGCTCGTTCTGTTCTTCGCGGCACCGGCGAGCTTCACTGGTGAGGATGTCGCGGAGTTTCATGTCCACGGTTCGCGCGCCGTTCTCGCGGAACTACTGGCCATACTGACGGTACTACCGGGAGTAAAACTCGCGGAAGCCGGAGAATTTACCCGGCGAGCCTTCGAGGCCGGCAAGCTCGATCTCGCAGCCGTCGAAGGCTTGGCCGACCTGATCGATTCGGAAACGGAATGGCAGCGCAAACAGGCCCTGCGCCAAATGGACGGCGCCCTCGGCTTCGTCGCCAAGCGCTGGCGCGGAGAGTTGATCGAGGCGATGAGCTTGCTCGCCGCCGAGCTGGATTTCTCAGACGAGGGCGATGTTGCGGGTCCGCTTCAGGATCAGGCACTTGCCTTGGCCGGCGGTGTTCTGAGCTCGCTGCGTGAGGCGCTCGGCAGTTTCACCATGGGCGAACGTGTCCGCGAGGGCTTCGTCGTGGTGCTGGCCGGCCCGCCCAATGCCGGCAAATCGAGCCTGCTCAATGCGCTCGCCCGGCGCGAGGTTGCTATCGTGTCTCCGATTGCCGGCACGACGCGCGACGCTTTGGAAGTACGCCTCGACCTGGAAGGTTTGCCGGTGATCCTGGTCGATACGGCGGGACTGCGCGACAGCATCGACCCGATCGAGGCCGAAGGCGTCAAGCGTGCACGCGCGCTGGTGGAGCGCGCTGATCTCGTACTGAGCCTGCGCGGGATCGATTCGGATACGTATCGAATCGAGCAAGAAGCTTCGACATTGGCAGTCGCGACGAAGTCGGATCTTGGTGGGGAAGCACTGGCGGGGGAACGTGCGATCTCGGTGAAAACCGGAGAGGGAATCCCTGACCTGCTCGCGGAGATCGTGGCACGGCTGCGCGATCTCGGTCAGACGGAGCCTGCGCTCCTGACGCGTGAACGCCATCGCGTCGCGGTGAGCGATGCGGTCGCGGCGCTGGAGCGTGCGGTCACCGCCGATCATTGCCAGGGTGAGTTGCTGGCGGAGGATATCCGCCTGGCGGTCGTTGCGCTGGAGAGGCTGGTCGGCCGCATCGATGTCGAGGACGTGCTCGACCAGCTCTTCGCCGGATTCTGCATCGGAAAGTAAGCCCGAGCGGATGATCCGCCTGGCTTGTAGCGATTGCCGTTGACCCGCCTCCCCGGCTTCGTTAGCGAAAATGGCATGTCCATCCATCATCAGCAGCACTACGACGTCATCGTCGTCGGCGGCGGCCATGCCGGGGCAGAAGCGGCTGCGGCGGCGGCGCGCTATGGCGCGCGTACAGCCTTGGTGACGCACAAGCCCGAGACCATCGGCGTGATGTCTTGCAATCCCGCGATCGGCGGTCTCGGCAAGGGTCATCTCGTAAGGGAGATCGACGCACTCGACGGCGTGATGGCCCGCGCGGCCGACCTTGGGGGCATCCAGTTCCGTATGCTGAACCGGCGCAAGGGACCAGCGGTGCGCGGGCCCCGCGCCCAGGCCGATCGCAAGCTCTATCGCCAAGCCGTGCAGGAGCTGCTCGCGCAGCAGGCCGGGCTCGATATCGTCGCCGGCGAGGTCTTCGACCTCGAGATCGAAGCTGGCCGCGTTGTTGCGGTCATACTTGCGGATGGGCGCCGATTCGGAACCGGAACGGTCGTGCTGACGACGGGGACCTTCTTGCGCGGGTTGATCCATATCGGCGAGACCAAGATCCCGGCCGGGCGGGTCGGTGAGGCACCCTCGCTCGGACTCTCGGCGACGCTGGAGCGTTATGGCTTCCCGCTGGGGCGTCTGAAGACCGGAACCCCTCCCCGTCTCGATGGTAGAAGCATCGACTGGGCTGCACTTGAGATGCAGCCGGGCGACGAGCCGCCGGAGCCGTTCTCGGCGCTGACTGCAGCGATCACTAATCCGCAGATTTCCTGCGGTATCACGCGCACGACGCTGGCGAGCCATGAGCTGATCCGCGCCAATCTGCATCGCGCGCCGATGTTCTCGGGTCAGATCGAAGGGCGCGGCCCGCGCTATTGCCCGTCGATCGAGGACAAGGTCGGCAGGTTTGGCGATCGCGACGGACACCAGATCTTTCTGGAGCCGGAAGGGCTGGATGACGACACGGTCTATCCCAACGGCATCTCGACCTCGCTTCCCGAGGACGTCCAGCTCGGTCTGCTGAAGACCATCCCCGGTCTCGAGCGCGCCACGATGCAGCGGCCGGGCTATGCGATCGAATACGATTTCGTCGATCCGCGGGCGTTGAAGAACACGCTGGAGACGCACGCCGTCGCTGGCCTGTTCCTGGCCGGCCAGATCAATGGAACGACGGGCTATGAGGAGGCGGGCGCCCAGGGACTGCTCGCAGGACTCAACGCGGCACGGTTGGCTGGCGACGCTGAGCCCGTGGTTTTCGACCGAACACAGTCCTATATCGGCGTGCTCGTCGACGACCTCGTCACGCGCGGCGTTACGGAGCCGTACCGAATGTTCACGTCGCGGGCGGAATTTCGCCTGTCACTGCGCGTGGACAATGCCGATGAGCGGCTGACGGGCTTCGGCACGAAGCTCGGCGTGGTCGGCTCAGCCCGGCATGCCGCCTTTGAGGCGCGCCGCGGCGAAATCGCTGCTTTGAGCCAGACCTTGCAGGGACTGTGGTTGACGCCTCGGCAGGCAGAGGGCGTGGGCCTGCAGCTCAATCGGGACGGAGTGCGACGCAGCGCTTACCAAATCCTGTCTTATCCCGATGTCGGTTTCGAGCGGCTTGCTGCGATCTGGCCTGAGCTGCAGGGTTATTCCGCGTCCGTGACGGCGCGTGTCACCGCGGATGCAGTCTATGCGGTCTATCTCGACCGGCAGGCTGCGGAGATCCAGGCTTATCGACGCGACCAGTCTTTGAAAGTTCCGGCTGATCTCGACCTCGACATGATTTCGGGCCTGTCGAACGAGATCAAGGCAAAGCTCGCCGCGCTGCGCCCAGCGGACCTGGCGCAGGCCGGCAAGATCGAAGGCATGACGCCGGCAGCTCTGGCGTTGTTGGCCGCACACGCACGGAAGGGCCGGCTTCCGGCGCCGTTATCCACAGGATCGACGTGACTGTTGAAAAGACCGACAGGCAGCGCGCTTTGCGCTTGACGCCTGTTTCACGTGAAACAGAGGAGCGCCTGGCGCTGCTCGTGGCGGAGCTCGAGCGCTGGCAGGCGGCCAAGAATCTGGTCTCCTCCACGACGCTGGCGGATGTCTGGACACGCCATATCGCGGACTCGCTGCAGATCTTCAGCCTCGCGCCCGAACGCGAACGCTGGCTCGATCTCGGTTCCGGCGGCGGTTTTCCGGGGCTGGTGATCGGTATCTGCCTTGCGGAGCGTGGCCGAGGTCAGATCGATCTTGTCGAGAGCAATGCTCGCAAATGCGCGTTTCTGCGCCACGCGGCGCGGGTTACCGGCGCCCCGGTCAAGGTCCATGCCGCTCGTATCGAGGATGTGATCGGCGATTTCGCGGGCAAGGCCGATGTGGTGACAGCCCGGGCGCTAGCGCCGCTGACGAAGCTCCTCGACTGGTGCGAAGAGCTGTTGAGAACCGGCACTCTTGGGCTCTTTCCCAAGGGACAACATCTAGATGCGGAATTGACCGACTCGGCCAGATATTGGAAGATTCAGGCGACAACGGTTTCCTCCGTGACTGATGATGCCGCGCGAATCCTGATGATCCGCTCGGCCGAGAGACGAGCCGATCCATGACCGAACCCAGATCTGCGCCACCGCAGCGCCGCCCGCGTGTCATCGCGCTTGCGAATCAGAAGGGTGGCGTCGGCAAGACGACCACGGCGATCAACCTCGGCACGGCGCTGGCCGCGATCGGCGAGAAGGTGCTGATCGTCGACCTCGACCCGCAGGGCAATGCCTCGACCGGACTCGGCGTCGATCGCCGTAGCCGGAAGTCCTCGACTTACGATGTTCTCTGCGGCGATGTCGGCCTGGGTCAGGCGCTCCAGCCCACGGCCGTACCGGGCCTGTCTCTGGCGCCCTCGACGCTGGACCTGCTCGGCGTCGAACTGGAGATCGCATCGGCCAAGGATCGCGCTCATCGGTTGAAGAGTGCGATTGACGAATTGTGCTACGACCAGCGCTGCCAGGATCTGACCTATGTCCTGATCGACTGCCCGCCTTCGCTGAGCCTGATTACGATAAACGCGATGACGGCAGCTGACGCCGTATTGGTGCCGCTGCAGTGCGAGTTTTTCGCGCTCGAAGGTCTCAGCCAGCTGCTCAAGACGGTGGAGCAAGTTCGCGCCGGGCTCAATCCGCGGCTGATGATCCAGGGCGTGGTGCTGACCATGTTCGACCCGCGCAACAATCTGTCGGGTCAGGTCATGGCGGATGTGAAGAGTTTCCTTGGTGACAAGGTTTATGAGACGGTAATCCCACGAAACGTGCGGGTTTCCGAGGCGCCGTCCTATGGGAAGCCGGCGCTGCTCTATGATCTGCGCTGCTCGGGTTCGCAGGCGTATCTGCGACTGGCGTCGGAGGTGATCAAGCGGGAGCGCGCTCTGCGCGCCGCGGCCTGACGAAACGAAATGGTGAGGTAACGAGGATGGCGATGGCCGAAGAACAGGGGCGCTCACGCCTGGGCCGTGGTCTGGCGGCGCTGATCGGCGACGTCGGGGAGGAAATCGGCGCAATCGAGCGGGCGCGGGGCCAACGCAAAGTGCCGGTCGAGTTCCTGCGTCCGAGCGCGCGCAATCCGCGCCGCAGCTTCGTGGAGGAGGATCTCGACGAGCTCACGACTTCGATTCGCGAGCGTGGCATTTTGCAGCCGATCATCGTGCGTTCGATCCCCGGCATGGTCGATGCCTACGAGATCATCGCCGGCGAGCGGCGCTGGCGGGCGGCGCAACGCGCCGAACTGCACGATGTCCCGGTGATTCTGGTCGAGGCGGACGACCGCGAAGCGCTGGAGATCGCGATCGTCGAGAACGTTCAGCGCACCGACCTGAACGCGATCGAGGAAGCTGCCGGCTATGAGCGGTTGATCGCCGAGTTCGGCTATACGCAGAACGATTTGGCACGCGTCATCGGCAAGAGCCGCAGCCACGTCGCCAATACGATGCGTCTGTCGAAGTTGCCGGAATCCGTCCGCAAGATGGTCAGCGAAGGCGCGGTTTCAGCGGGTCACGCTCGCGCCCTCCTCTCCGTTTCGGAGCCGGAACTGATGGCGCGCCGGATCGTCGACGAAGGCATGAGCGTCCGCGATATCGAGCGTGTCGTGCAGGAAGAAGCACGGGGCGAGACGACAAAGAGCGTCGCGCTGTCGAAGCCGAAGGTAGAGAAGGATCCGGATACGCGGGCTCTCGAGAAGGCGCTGGAGGAAGCGCTTGGTCTCTCAGTTTCGATCGCGCATCGCGCCAACGGATCGGGGGAGGTCCGGATCGGCTACAAGACGCTCGAACAACTCGACGCGCTCTGCCACCGGCTCAAGGCCTGATCACTCAGGCCGGCCGCTGCGGGCGAGCCGAGCCAACGTCCACAATGTGCGGGTCGCGACGGCGCGACCCATATCGGCATTCTGGCGCGTGGCCAGGATCGCATTGCCGAGTAGGCCGACAGCTTCGTTCAGCTTGGTGCTGGACCAGGCATTCAGTGCAGCTTCGGTTGTGGCAATGCGGGGGTAGGGTAGGCGCATCGTCCCGACGACGTCTCTGACCCCCTTCCCGGCATCGACAGCCTGGCGCGCCTTGAGCAAGGCCAGCGCCTGGCGAAGCACCGTGCCGAGCATCACACCGGCGTCCAATCCCTCGCTGCTGAGCTTGGCCTGAGCGAGGTCGAGCACCGGCAGCTTTCCCGCGAAGACCGCATCGACGAGAATGGCCTGCTCGCGCTGGGCGGTGTCGCCGACGATAGCGTCAATGTGCTCTTCCCGCACGGCAGGGTCGGTTCCGACATAAAGCAGGAGCTTTTCGATCTCGCGGCGAGATGTCTGGCGGTCGCCGCCGAGAAGACCGGCGAGATGCTCCCGGCTGGTGCGGTCGATCGACTTGCCGGCGGCGCGTACCATTTCATCGATGATCGAGCCGAGATCGCGGGCTGCGTCGCCATAGCAGGGCACGGCGAGCGCGGTCTTCGCCCTCTCGCAGGCGGTGCGCAGCGGGTTCGTGCGCTGCAGATCGCCCGCCTCGACGATGACGAGGGCATCCTGCGAAGGCACCGCCAACAGCGGCTCGACTGCCGCCAGCAGGGGTTTGGATGTCGGAGAGACGCGGATTGCGCGGCGGCCGCCGAAAAGGCCGATGGTGTTGGCTTCGTCAGCGAGCTTCAGCGGGTCGGCGGCAACGACGTCGCCATCCATGCGGATGAGCTGGAAAGCATCGTTGGCATCATCGACGCTGGCGCGGGCCAAGGTGCCTGCCCGCTCGGAGACGAGGCCAGCATCGGGTCCGTAGATCAGGACAAGGCGCCAGGCCGGATCGAGGCGCGCCAGTGTCCGTTCGGCTTCATGCGCCTTGATCGCGACCATGGCAGGTCAGGAAGTGAGATCGGCGGCGATCTGTCCCCGGATGATCGTGGCGAGGTTCTTCGCGGCGCGGATCTGTGCGTCACGTGCTGCACGCAGCGTGGCGAAACGCTGTCCGGAGCGCTCATAGGGCGCGCGGACGGAATTGGTGCCGGAGGAGACGACTTCACCCGTCCCGATGCGCGTCACTTTCCAGGTTGCGGTAGCGACGAGCACCGCCGAATCGGCGCGGCCATTGATGTAATCCACCGTGACGACCTCGACGGATTCCGCGATATTGGCATCGAGCCTCAGCTTCCTCTGCGCGTCTGGATCACCGCTGCCGTCGAACTCAAAGACGAGCTCGTTACGGAAGTAATGGCCCACCAGGCCCTTGATCTCTGGAATCTCGATGCTGCGAAGCGCGGTCTTGACGCTGCCACCGACCGTGCTCGTCGTGTTCTCGGAATAGAGCGGCTGGAAGCAGCCTCCAGCGAGCGCTGCCGCGGCGAGCACGGCTGCGAGCAGCGTCCGGCGGGAAAGAGCGGCTTCAGACGACGACATTCACGATTCTCCCGGGAACCACGATGATCTTGCGGATGGCGCGCCCTTCGAGGGCCCGCTGAACCGCTTCGCTGGCGCGGGTGGCGGCTTCCACCGCCACCGTATCGGCATCGGCGGGAACCGTCACCTCAGCCCGCTTCTTGCCGTTGAGCTGGACGGGCAGCGTGACGCTGTCGTCCTTCAGCAGTGCGGGCTCGACCTCCGGCCAGGAGGCTTCGCCGACGAGGCCAGGCTGGCGGAGACCCTGCCAGCATTCCTCGGCCAGATGCGGCATCATCGGTGCCACGAGCTGGGTGACGATCGTGGCGGCTTCAAGCAGCGCGAAGGCGATGTCGGCATCGAGCTCGGGCCTCTCGGCCGCAGCGTCCAGCGCCTTACCGATGGCATTGGTCAGGGTGTAGATATGCGCGACGCAACGGTTGAAGCCGAGGCGCTCGATATCGGCGCCGACCGCGTCGAGAGCGCGATGGCTCGCTTTGCGTAGCGCGAGCGCGGCATCACCGACCTGGGCAGGCTTCTCGGCCTTGCCGCCGGTGCGTTCGGCGATCTCAGCGACGAGACGCCAGAGACGCTGGACGAAGCGGGCGGCGCCCTGCACGCCCTCGTCGGTCCAGATCACGTCGCGATCCGGCGGCGAATCCGAGAGCATGAACCAGCGTGCGGTGTCGGCGCCGTAGGACGCGATGATGTCGTCGGGGTCCACGACGTTCTTCTTCGACTTCGACATCTTCTCGATCGAGCCGATTTCGATCGGAGCGCCGGTCTCGACGTCGAAACCACGGCGGTCGCTGCCGGCCACCTCGATACGGACATTGCCCGGCTCGACCCAGTCGCCATTGGCGGCCCGGTAGGTCTCGTGCACGACCATGCCCTGGGTGAACAGACCAGCGAAGGGCTCGTCGAGGCCGGCATGGCCGGTCCTCTTCATCGCGCGGGTGAAGAAGCGCGAATAGAGCAGGTGCAGGATCGCGTGCTCGACGCCGCCGATATACTGGTCGACCGGGAGGAAGCGATCGACGGCCTTGCGGTCGGTCGGGCTCTTGGTGCGCCACGGGTCGGTGAAGCGGGCGAAGTACCAGGACGAATCGACGAAGGTATCCATCGTATCGGTCTCGCGCCGCGCCGGTTTGCCGCATTGCGGGCAGGCGACGTGTTTCCAGCTCGGATGATGGTCGAGCGGGTTGCCCGGTTTGTCGAAGGAGACGTCGTCCGGCAGCTTAACGGGCAGGTCGGCATCCGGCACCGGAACCGTTCCGCAGTCGGAACAATGGATGACCGGGATCGGGCAGCCCCAGTAGCGCTGGCGCGAGATGCCCCAATCGCGCAGGCGGAAATTGATCTTGCGCTGGCCAACCGGGCGGTTGCCGCGGGTTTCGCTCTCGAGCCGGCGCGCGATCTCCTCCTTGGCTTCCGAGATGGTCATACCGTCGAGGAAGCGGGAATTGATCATCCGGCCATCGCCGTCATAGGCGGTGTCGGTGATGACGAAACCAGCCGGATCGGTGCCTTCCGGCGCTACCACAGGGGTATTACCCAGGCCATACTTGTTGACGAAGTCGAGGTCGCGCTGGTCATGCGCCGGGCAGCCGAAGATGGCGCCGGTGCCGTATTCCATCAAGACGAAATTCGCGACATAGACCGGCAGCGTCCAGTTGGGATCGAGCGGGTGCACGGCGCGCAGGCCAGTGTCGAAACCGAGCTTCTCGGCCTTGTCGATGGCTTCCTGCGCCGTGCCGGTGCGCTTGCATTCCTCGATAAAGGCCTGCAGCGAGGGGCTCTTCGCCGCGATGGACTTGGCGATCGGATGATCGGGCGCGATGGCGACGAACTTGGCGCCGAACAGCGTATCGGGGCGGGTCGTATAGACCTCGACCTCGTCCTGCCCCGCACCATTCGATTCGAGAGCGAAACGAACCAGCAGGCCTTCCGAGCGGCCGATCCAGTTCTTCTGCATCAGCCGGACCTTTTCCGGCCAGCGGGTCAGGCCGTCGAGCGCGTCGTTGAGCTCCTGACCATACTCGGTGATCTTGAAGAACCACTGGGTCAGCTCGCGGATCTCGACCGGCGCACCGGAACGCCAGCCGCGGCCGTCGATGACCTGCTCATTGGCCAGCACGGTCTCGTCGACCGGGTCCCAGTTGACCTTGGCGGTCTTGCGGTCGACCAGCCCGGCCTTCAGGAAGTCCAGGAACATCTTCTGCTGGTGGCGGTAGTAGCTGGGGTCGCAGGTCGCGAGCTCGCGGCTCCAGTCGAGCGACAGGCCCATCGACTTGAGCTGCTTGCGCATCGTCGCGATGTTCTCGTAGGTCCATTCGCGCGGATGGACCTTTTTCTGCTTGGCGGCATTCTCCGCCGGCAAGCCGAAGGCGTCCCAGCCCATCGGATGCAGCACCGAGAAGCCCTTGGCGCGCTTGTAGCGCGCGACAACGTCGCCCATCGCGTAGTTGCGGACATGGCCCATATGGATGCGGCCCGACGGATAGGGGAACATCTCGAGGACATAGTAGCTCGGCCGCGTGTCGTCGTTCCTCGTCTCGAAAAGCTTGCGCTCTTCCCAGACGGTGCGCCATTTCGGCTCGGACTCTTTCGGATTGTAGCGTTCGACGGCCATGTCAGCGGGCAATTCTCTGAGCGGGCGATTCTTGGCGGTTCGCCGGTTCCCGGAGGCAGGCCGGCGCAGGGGCTGAATGCAAAAACCGGATGTCGGAATCTTGCAACCTGCTCTAGGACACCATTGCGCGCACGCGGTCAACGGCGCGCAGGGCATGAGAGGCTGGCAGATGAGCGATACGGTTACGCGTTTGGCTGAGATCCGGGCGGCGATCAGCCGGACCGAGCGCGATTTCGGGCGCAAGCCGGGTTCGGTTGCGCTGGTCGCCGTCTCCAAGACCAAGCCGGTCGAACAGATCATCGAGGTGCTGGAGGCCGGACAGCGCATCTTCGGCGAGAACTATGTCCAGGAGGCCAAGGCGAAGTGGCCCTCGCTGAAAGAGCGCTTCCCCGATGCCGAACTGCACATGATCGGACCGCTGCAGTCGAACAAGGCGCGCGAGGCGGTGGAGCTGTTCGACGTCATCCAGTCGCTTGACCGGGAGAGCCTGGCGAAGGAGCTGGCGCGCGAGATCGCGCGGGCCGGACGCGCGCCGAGGCTGTTCGTGCAGGTGAACACCGGCGAGGAGTCGCAGAAGGGCGGTGTCCTGCCGGTGGAGGTCGATGCCTTCATCGCCCGCTGCCGCGACGTTCACGGTCTCGCGATCGAGGGGCTGATGTGTATCCCGCCCGCCGAGGAGCCGCCTTCTCCGCATTTCGGGCTGCTGGCCAAGATCGCCGCCCGCAACGGGCTCAAGGGCTTGTCGATGGGTATGAGCGCCGATTACGAGGCGGCTATCCAGCTTGGCGCGACCTATGTGCGTGTCGGCAGCGCGATTTTCGGCGCGCGGGGCTGATTTTAAGCGTCATGCTCGGGCTTGACCCGGGAATCTCATGCCAAGGGAGGCTAAGGAGCCTCCCTTGGCATGAGATTCCCGGGTCTGCGTTTCGCTGCGTCCGAGAATTGACGGCCTATTTCAGCGGCTCACCGACATCGATGCGGTTGCCGTCCGGATCCTCGAAGACGAAGGCGCGCAGGCCGTAATCCTTGTCGCGCAGCCCCTTGACGATGCGCAGGCCGCGCTCGCGGACGAGGGAGTGCACCGCGTCGATGTCCTCCACCATCATATGCGCGACGTTGAACGCTGCCGGCCTGTGGCCGGGCTGGAGCGTGAGGTGCAACTCGGCGGCGTCGCGCTTCAGGATCATGAAGCCGACGGGATTGCCGTTCTCGAAGGTTTTTCGGAAGCCGAGAGCGCCGATGTAGAAATCGCAGGCGCGGGCCATATCGGCGACCGGCAACATCGCGGCGATCCGTCCGAAGCGGAACGAGGAACCCGAATCAGTCATCGCAAATCTCAGATTGGGATCGTGCCGCGACATGGGACGGTGCCCGTGGGCGCGGCCGCTGATCCAAAGAGGATGATCGAGACGGTGCTCGCCGCTGCTTCTAGCCGAATTCGGCCTATCTGACCAGAATCCGGCAATGGCGCGCCAGCCGCGGCAGCACCTTGGCGAAGACATGGCCCTCGACCGCGACGCAGCCGGCGGTGGGCGTGAAGCCGGGGCGGGCCAGATGCCAGAAGATCGCGCTGCCGCGCCCTCGAATCACCGGCCGATCATTCCAGCCGAGCTCGACGATGACGTCGTAGAGATGGTCCTCTCGCTGCAGCCGCTCCTCGGCCTGGCCCGGCGGACGGTCGATCAGCCGATTGTAGCGGCGGTGATTCACGTCGTCGCACCAGGCGTCGCGCGGCCCGATCCGCTTTGACGGCAGCAGCGTGCGCGGCCGAGCCAGGCGGTCGGCCCGGTAGAAGACGCTGCGCAACGGCAGGGCGGTGCGTGGCGTGCCGCCGTCGCCCTCGCGCTTGTCGGTGCGGATGCCGGAGCGACCAAGCGCGCAAGGGAACACCGACGAGCCGGCGATCAGGAAGCCCTTGCGGCGGTCACGGACGGAGGCGAAGACCCGCAGCGAGGAGAGTTTGCGCGGGTCTGCGGGGAAGGAAGGGCGGTTTCTCAAGGGGATTCCTGGCTGCCTGACTTGCGATGACGACTCAGCGGGCTCATGTTGCCGTAACGATTGCGTCCGAGCGAACCGTCCCATGTCCGTCGTCCATCATATTCTCCTGGTCGATGACGACCAGACCCTGCGCGATGCACTGGCCGAACAGCTGGCGCTTTACGAGGAGTTCAGGCTGTCGACGGCCGGCACGGCCGCCGCTGCCGTGAGGGCCGTGCAGGGCGAGCGCGTCGATCTGGTCGTCATGGATGTCGGGCTGCCCGACATGGACGGCCGCGAGGCCGTCAAGGTGATGCGCAAGAACGGCTTCAAGAGCCCGGTCGTGATGTTGACCGGCCAGGGCTCGGACGCCGATACGGTGCTGGGTCTCGAGGCCGGCGCCAACGATTATGTGGTGAAGCCGTTCAAGTTCGCCGTGCTGCTGGCGCGCATCCGGGCGCATTTGAGGCAGTACGAGGCGAGCGAGGACGCCATTTTTCAGGTCGGCCCCTACACCTTTCATCCCGGATCGAAGTTGCTCGTCAGCGAAAAGGGCTCGAAGACCAAGCTGACCGAGAAGGAGACCGCGATCCTGCGCTTCCTCTACCGCGCCGGCCGCAAGCCGATCGCGCGCGAGGTGCTGCTGCAGGAGGTCTGGGGCTATAACAGCCAGGTCACGACGCACACGCTCGAGACGCATATCTACCGTCTCAGGCAGAAGATCGAGCCGGATCCCGGCAATGCCCGCCTGCTCGTGACCGATGCCGGCGGCTACCGGCTGAATCCCTGACGGATGGCGCTCGACGACGATATGGCCCTGCTGGCCCGGCAGCCGCTGCTGAGCCTGATGGAGCGCGATGCGCTGCGACTGCTCGCCTTCGCGGCGGAAAGCCGCATCCTGCGTGCCGGCGATGTGCTGTTCCGCGCCGGCGAGCCTTCGGACGGGGCCGTTTTGGTGGTGTCGGGCGCGATCGCCGTTACGGCGCGGGATGACGGCCAGCCGGCGCAGGAGATCATCGGCCCCGGCGCCATGATCGGCGAACTCGCGCTCTTCACCTCGGTGCCGCGGCAGGTCACCGCGATCGCGCGCGAGCCGACGCGGGTCATGCGGTTGCCGCGCAGCGTGATGCGGCGCGTGCTCGGCGAATCGCCGGATTCGGCGGAGGCGATCGCCTCAGAGATCAGCACCAGGCTGCGTGGTTTCGTCGGCGAGCTCTCGTCCGTGCAAGAGGCGCTCGCCGCGATCGACCGCAAGTAAGGCGCAGTGCCCTCAGGACGAAGGCGGATGCCTGGCGGCGCGGATCGCCGCGAAGCGCGGCCAGAGGATGTTGATGCACAGGCCGGACAGCACCAGTCCGGCAGCAAGGAACTTCCAGCCAGGCAGCGGCTCGCCCAGCCAGATGGCGGCGGCACCCATGCCAAAGACCGGGACCAGCAACGCGGTTGGCGCGACCGTGGCGGCGGCATAGCGCGAGAGCAGCCAGCCCCAGACGGCATAGCCGAACATCACGTTGCCGACGGCTTGCCAGAGCGCGGCCGCCCAGGCGGCGAGCGGGGCTCCGGTCAGCCCGCCGCGCATCGCCGGCCAACCCTCGATGAGCCAGGACAGGATGAAGAGGGGTGGCACGGCGAAGAGGCTGGTCCAGACGACATAGGCCAGCATGTCGACGCCGGGGGTGCTGCGCGACACGATGTTGCCGCCGGCCCAGCAAAGCGCTGCGGCAAGCACGAGGGCGATCCCGAGGGGGGTGGTCGTGCCGTCCGCGTGCCAGAGAATGACGCCGATACCGACCGCGGCGAGCAGCAGGCCGACGAACTGGAAGGGCTGAACGCGCTCACGGGTGATCGCGGCGGCGAGCAGGATCGTGAAGAAGGACTGCGACTGCACCACCAGCGAGGCCAGCCCCGGCGCGATGAAACCCTTGATGGCGATGAACAGCAGGCCGAACTGGCCGGCACCGATCAGGAGCCCATAGGCAGCGAGCTTGCTCCAGGGAACGGCTGGCCGCTTGAGGAAGAAAACCGCGGGCAGCAGCGCGAACGCAAAGCGCAGGCAGGCGAAGAGCAGGGGCGGGAAATGGTCGACGCCGATGCGGATGACGACGAAATTGGTGCCCCAGACCACCATCACCGCGAGGGTGAGCAGTGCATCGCGCAGGGACAGGGAGGTGGAGAGCGGCGGGTGCAACGGCTTCGGCCACGGCAATGAAAACTGCCGCGGCTATATCACGATGCGTCGGCGGTCCGTTAGGACGGTCTGGCATGGCCGGGACGCCGTCCGCTCAGGCGTTGCGCGCCAACGAGCTTGTCAAAGTTCCAGCGTCACCGTTACCGGGACATGGTCGGAAGGGCGCTCCCAGCCGCGGGCTTCGCGCAGGAAGGCGAGGTCGCGCAGCGTCGGCTTCAGGCCGTCCGAGAGCCAGATATGGTCGAGCCGGCGGCCCCTGTTCGACGCTTCCCAGTCCTGCGCGCGGTAGCTCCACCAGGAATAGAGCTTCTCGGGCTCCGGGCGGAGCGTGCGTGCGGCGTCGGTCCAGCCGGTCTCGCTGCGCAGCTTCTCCAGCGTCGTGGTCTCGATCGGCGTGTGGCTGACGACGTCGAGGAGCTGCTTGTGGCTCCAGACGTCGTGCTCGTAGGGCGCGATGTTGAGGTCGCCGAGGAGGATCGCCGGCCGATCGGTCGGCTTCTTCGCCACCCCCCAGGCGCCGAGCTCGTCGAGGAAGGCGAGCTTGTGGGCGAACTTGTCGTTCTTCTCCGGATCGGGGATATCGCCGCCGGCAGGGATATAGAAGTTATGGATGGCGATGCCGGCGGCGGCGCCCGCGGCCTTGTCGAGCGTCACGGTCATGTGCCGGGCGTCGTTGCGCCCGCACATCGACATCGCCTCCTTCTCGCTGAAGGGCAGCTTCGAAACGATGGCGACGCCGTTATAGCCCTTCTGGCCGATGAAGGCCTGATGGGTATAGCCGAACTGCTGGAAAGCCTTGGCCGGGAACTGCTCGTCCGGCGTCTTGGTCTCCTGCAGACAGAGCACGTCGGGAGCGTAGGTCTTCAGGAACTCGCCGACCATGCCGATGCGCAAGCGGACGGAGTTGATATTCCAACTGGTGACGGTGAGTTGCACGCGAGAATTCCGGCGGGAAGGAGGCCGGAAACTGGGTCGTCGGGGCGCAAAAGGCAAGCCCCGGCGCGAAGTCCGTCTGCAGGTCCGTTGAAAGGGCCGCCTAGAGCGTGCGCTGGTAGTCGATCACGAACTTCTTCGGATCGGGACGGCGCTGGGTGTCGAGATTGTAGAGCGCGACCGAGGTCTCGTAGCCCTGCGGATCGACCACGATCCATTGCCGCAGCTCATTGGCGACGAGATCGTATTTCAGCGTGATCTTCGAGGTGCCCCCCAGCGTCGAGCGGTCCTCGATCCTGACGGAAAGGATGTCACCGTCGATGCTGGCGCCGGTGAGGGTGCCTTCGCGGGCCAGGTCCATGCGCTCGCGCACGAGAAACTTCAGCGGCGTCTGGCCGATCGAGTAGATGTCCTGCGTCGCCAGGCGCTTGTCGCGCACGGCAACCGAGGTGCCGTCGGCGATGACTTCGGTGGTGGCGGGCGGCTCGTACTCGAAGCGCATCTTGCCCGGGCGCTGGATGTAGACGCGGCCTTCGAGCCGCCGGCCATTGGCGGCAAACTGGATGAAATTTCCCTGCAGCGAGGTGAAGCTGTTGAGATAGGCATTGAGCCGCTCGATCGCCTCTTCCTGTGTGGCAGGGACAGAGCCCTTGGCCTTCGCGGGCGCGGCGGCGTGTTGCTGAGCCTCGGGTGGCTTGGTCGCAGTGGAGCCGGATGAAACCGGCTGCACGGCTGCTGGTTCGGCTGCAGCGGTTCGCGCCATGCCGAGATTGGCAGGGCGCGGCGGCGGCAGGACGAGACGCGGCGCAACGGGCTTGGCCGCGGCCGGCTTCGCAGGGGAAGGGGACTGGAGCTGGAGAGGCTGGGCGGCCAGCGGCATAGCCGCGATGACGCCGCCAAAAAAAGTCGCCGCCAGAACCAATTTCCGGACCGCCGGGGTCATGTGCTTGAGCAAGCTGCTCCACTCCCTGTGCCTCGGCCAACGCGCTGCCGGGCCTTGCAAGTGCGTTGCGACAAACGGGTCGGCTCAGATTGGCCCAAGGTCAACGCGCGATATGCTGCCGAGGTTGCAGCATCGTCATGGCAATTTGAGGACTGCCCTCCCCGGCCGCAAGGGCCCGCAGCCCGTCGCGAGCGTCATTCGTCGTGCTGGTTCTGCGTCTCGACGAGGATCTCGCGTTTTCCGGCGTGGTTTGCGGGGCCGACGATGCCCTCGTTCTCCATGCGCTCCATGATCGAGGCGGCGCGGTTGTAGCCGATCTGGAGGCGGCGCTGGATGTAGGAGGTCGAAGCCTTCTTGTCGCGCAAGACGACCGCGACCGCCTGCTCGTAGGGGTCGTCCGAGTCGACCGAACCCATGCCGGTCTTGTCGAAGACGGCGCCGTCCTCGTCCTCGGCGCCGTCCTCCTCCTCGGAGGTGACGGCGTCGAGATATTGCGGCCGGCCTTGCGTCTTGAGGTGAGCGACGACCTTCTCGACCTCGTTGTCGGAGACGAAGGGGCCGTGGACGCGGGTGATGCGCCCGCCGCCGGCCATGTAGAGCATGTCGCCCTGGCCGAGCAGTTGCTCGGCGCCCATCTCGCCGAGGATGGTGCGGCTATCGATCTTCGAGGTGACCTGGAAGGAGATCCGGGTCGGGAAGTTCGCCTTGATCGTGCCGGTGATGACGTCGACCGAGGGCCGCTGCGTCGCCAGCACGACATGGATGCCGGCGGCGCGCGCCATTTGGGCGAGGCGCTGGATCGTGCCCTCGATCTCCTTGCCGGCGACCATCATCAGATCGGCCATCTCGTCGACGATGACGACGATATAAGGCAGAGGCTCGAGGTCCATGACCTCCTCCTCGTAGACAGCCTCGCCCGAATGCTTGTCGAAGCCGGTCTGGACCGTGCGGGTGATGATCTCGCCGGCGGCCTTGGCCTCGCCGACCCTCGCATTGAAGCCGTCGATGTTGCGCACGGCGAGCTTCGACATCTTCTTGTAGCGCTCCTCCATCTCGCGCACCGCCCATTTGAGGGCGACGACCGCCTTCTTGGGGTCGGTCACGACGGGGGTGAGCAGATGCGGGATGCCGTCATAGACGGACAGTTCCAGCATCTTGGGATCGACCATGATCAGCCGGCATTCCTCGGGCTTCAGCCGGTAGAGGATCGACAGGATCATGGTGTTGATGGCGACGGACTTGCCCGAGCCGGTGGTGCCGGCGACGAGCAGATGCGGCATGCGGGCGAGGTCGGCGATCACCGGTTCGCCGCCGATGGTCTTGCCGAGGCAGAGCGCCAGCTTGTGCTTGGTCGCCTCGAAATCCTGGCTGGCGAGCAATTCGCGCAGGAAGACGGTCTCGCGCTTGCTGTTGGGCAGTTCGATGCCGATGGCGTTCTTGCCCTGCACCACCGCGACACGCGCCGAGACCGCGCTCATCGAACGTGCGATGTCGTCAGCCAGCGAGATCACCCGCGACGACTTCGTCCCCGGAGCAGGCTCAAGCTCATAGAGGGTGACCACCGGGCCGGGCCGGACCTGCGTGATCTCGCCGCGAACGCCGAAGTCCTCGAGCACGCCTTCAAGCAGTGTCGCGTTCTGCTCCAGCGCGTCGGTCGAGACGGCGTTGGCCGCGACCTTTTTCGGCTCGGCCAGATAGGTCAGCGGCGGCAGCTCGAAGCCTTCCCGGTCGAGGAGCGAGGGCTGCGCCTCGCGCTGCATACGCTTGCCGGGTTTGGGCGCCGCGCGCGGCATGGCCACCCGCGGCGCGTTGAGATCGCGCAGATCCTGCGGGTCGTCATCGAGATCGAAGGGAGCGTCGATGTCATCCTGAGCCCGGCCCTTCGCCACGGAGGGACGCGCGCCCGGAAGCGGTTCGGGATCGAACTCGGGAAGGCTGCGGCGGCTGGCGGGCACCTCGCCGAACTGCGGCTCGCGGCGCACGCGGCCGCTTTCGTCGCGCGGGACGACGCCGCGATCGACGGCAGGCTCGGGCGGCTGCGGCAGGCGGCGCAGGATGGCGGCGCGCAGGGCCATGGCGCCATGGGCGAGCCAGCCGATCAGGATCACGGTAATGCCGGGCTCGTCGTCACGGCGCTCCTCGCCGTCCGACCAGCTATCCTCGGCCTCGTCGCCCTCGAGTGCGGAATCGTCGTCGGTGACGAAGCCGAAGCCCGCGGCGGCGGTGACGGCGAGAATGGCGATGCCGGCATAGAGGAAACCGACGAGGCTGCCGACGGCGCTGCCGGCAATGCCCGCGATGTTGCGCGTGCCGAAGAGCAGCCCGTCGCCGATGACGCCGCCCATGCCGGTCGGCAGCGGCCAGCGCGGCGTGGCCGGCAAGGCACTGGCCACGGCGGCGGTCGCAGCGACGCCGACGACCCAGAGGCCGAGCTTCAACGCGCCGCGATCGAAGAGATGGAAGCGCATGAGCCTGAGCGCCCAGATCATCGGCGGGAAGAGCAATGCGATGACGCCGAGGCCGATGAGCTGCATCAGCAGATCGGCGACCATGGCGCCGGGGCGCCCGAGCCAGTTGCGAACGGCGCCGCTGGTGGCGTTGTTCAGGCTGGGATCATCGACCGACCAGCTCGCGAGCGCGACGGCGATCGCGACCATCAGGGCCAGCACGCCGAGCCCGGTCAGCTCCGAGGCACGGCGCGACAGGAACTCCCGCACCGGATCGGGCAGGCGGTCCATGAGCGATTGGGAGCGGCGAATGGTGCGCATGCGGCTTTCGGGTCGTGTCCGGACTGTCGGGCCGCATCATTCCGGCCATCAGGAAGAGGTTAGGAAGGCGAGGTTAAGACCCGCTTAACCTTGAACGCTATGCACCGCCGCCGGATGTCGGGAGGCCGTAAGGCCGAAGCGCGCGAGGCCGGCGGCAAGAAGAGAAAAACCCCGGCGGTTGCCCGCCGGGGTCCGGGATTCACGTGAAACCTGCAGGAGATCACATATTGTAAGCGCGCTCGCCGTGCTCGGCGATGTCGAGACCCTCGCGCTCTTCATCGGTGGTGACGCGCAGGCCGACGATCACGTCGACGATCTTGTAGAGGATCGCCGAGCCGACGCCGCTGAACACCAGCGTGAATAGCACCGCCTTCACCTGCGCCATGACGGCCGGGCCGAACTCGTAGGCGGCGACGACGAGCTCGCCGGGCTTGCTTGAATAATCCGGGATACCCCCGCCGCCGAGAGCGGTGTTGACCAGGATGCCGGTCGCGATCGCGCCGATGATGCCGCCGACGCAGTGGATGCCGAAGACGTCGAGCGAGTCGTCATAGCCGAGCGCGTTCTTCACCGTCGTGCAGAAGACGAAGCACACGACACCGACGACGAGCCCGAGGACGATCGAGCCCATCGGGCCGGCGAAGCCGGCCGCCGGGGTGACGGCGACGAGGCCGGCGACCGCGCCCGAGACCATGCCGAGCATCGAGGGCTTGCCCTTGACCGCCCATTCGACGAAGAGCCAGCCCAGCGCGGCGGCTGCCGTGGCGACGAAGGTGTTGATCATGGCGAGCGCGGCGGTGCCGTTGGCTTCGAGGTTCGAGCCGGCGTTGAAGCCGAACCAGCCGACCCAGAGCAGCGCGGCGCCGATCAGGGTCATCGTCAGCGAGTGCGGCGCCATCAGCTCCTTGCCGAAGCCGATGCGCTTGCCCATCAGGATGCAGCCGACGAGGCCGGCGATGCCTGCGTTGATGTGGACCACCGTGCCGCCGGCGAAGTCGAGCGCGCCCCATTTGAAGAGCATGCCGGCATCGGCATTGACCGCGTCGAGCGCGGACTGCGCCGCAGCCTTGCCGTCCGCGCCGGCCTCGGCCAGCGCCTTGGCGGCGTTGCCGACCGCGTCAGGCCCGCCCCAGTACCAGACCATGTGAGCCATCGGGAAATAGATGAAGGTGACCCAGAGCACCGTGAACAGCAGCAGCGCGGAGAACTTCATGCGTTCCGCGAAGGCGCCGACGATCAGCGCCGGCGTGATGCAGGCGAAGGTCATCTGGAAGCAGATATAGACGAATTCGGGGATGTAGACCCCGTTCGAGAACGTGCCCGCCACGGTGGTTGCGTCGACGCCCCGCAGGAAGGCCTTCGAGAAGCCGCCGACGAAGTCGTTCAACCCGCCGCCATTGGTGAAGGCGAGCGAATAGCCATAGGCGACCCAGAGGATACAGACGACGCTGACGATGGCGAAGACCTGGGTCAGCACCGAGAGCATGTTCTTGGAACGGACGAGGCCGCCATAGAAGAGGGCGAGGCCCGGGATCGTCATGAGCAGGACGAGGATCGTCGAGCTCATCATGAAGGCGACGTCGCCCTTGTTGGGAACGGGCGGGGCGGCCGCCGGGGCCTGGGCGAGCGCGACGCCGGCCGAAACGGCGGCCAGTGCGAGGCCGATCGATCCGGCCCGCAGGGAAGTCCTCAAATTCATCGTCTAAAACTCCTGAAGGGTCGGGCTCAGAGGGCGTCGGCGTCGGTCTCGCCGGTGCGAATGCGCACGGCTCTCTCGATCGAGGAAACGAAGATCTTGCCGTCACCGATCTGGCCGGTGCGGGCCGCGGCGGTGATCGCTTCGATCACCTGCGGGACGAGCTCGTCGGAGACCGCGACCTCGATCTTGATCTTCGGCAGGAAGCTCACGGCATATTCGGCGCCGCGGTAGATTTCCGTATGCCCCTTCTGGCGACCGTAGCCTTTGACTTCGGTCACCGTCAGGCCGTGCACGCCGATGGCAGTGAGCGCGTCGCGCACCTCCTCCAGCTTGAACGGCTTGATGATTGCCATCACGATTTTCATGTGCTGGGTTTCCCCGTTTGCGCCGCCCGGTCGTCAGCCCCGGCGATCTCGTTGCACCTCGCGCGCCCTGCGGTCGCAGTGCGTCGCACCATGCAATTCAAGGGACGTGCCAACCCGCTCCGGGAGCCTCAAGGGGGCATCCGGAGGTCAAATGAGGGGAATCAGATGTTGGGAAAGCAGGCTCTGCCTAGAAAATAGGCATGAGATTATCGGAGAAGCATGCGCCCAAAATATCGTCAGCCTAGATCCGGCCGGGGCCGGATGAGCCCTTCCTGGGCGACGGAGGCGACGAGGCGGCCCTGCAGATCGAAGACGAGGCCGCGCGAGAAGCCGCGGGCGCCCGAGGTCGAAGGGCTGTCCTGCGAGTAGAGAAGCCACTCATCGGCCCGGAACGGACGATGGAACCACAATGCATGGTCGAGGCTGGCGCCCTGGATCTTCTGGTCGAAGACCGTGGTGCCGTGCGCGATCAGGCTGGAATCGAGCAGCATCAGGTCGGAGGCATAGGCCAGCACGCTCCGATGGAAAGCCGGCTCGTCCGGAAGGGTTTCCATCGCCCGAATCCAGACGTTGAACTTCGGCTCCATCTTGCCGCCGGTGCGATAACGCTCGAGCTCGACAGGGCGAATCTCGATCGGCCGCTTGCGCTGATAATAGGCCTGTATGGCATCCGGCATATGCGGCAGCACGCTCTTGGCCATCTCCTCCCGATCCGGCAGCTCTTCCGGCATCGGCACGCTCGGCATCGGCATCTGGTGCTCGAAGCCGGGCTCGTCGACCTGGAAGGAAGCGGACATGGCGAAGATCGCCTCGCCCTTCTGGATGGCGAGCACGCGCCGCGTCGTGAAGGACCGGCCGTCGCGCAGCCGGTCGACTTCATAGACGATCGGAATCTCCGGATCGCCAGGCAGCAGGAAATAGGCATGCAGCGAATGCGGCTGCCGGCCTTCGACCGTCTTGCAGGCGGCATAAAGCGACTGCGCGATGACCTGCCCGCCGAAGACGCGCGGCCAGTTCGACTTGGGGCTGCGACCGCGGAACAGGTTGCGCTCGAGCGTCTCGAGGTCGAGGATTGCCGTCAGGGAGGCGCTGATCTGGGACATGGCGGCGGGCATCGCGGTCAGTTGACGGAGCGGCTGGCGGCCCCCACAGGAACAGCCGGTTCGTCTCGCATCAGCAACGAGGCGTCCCGTGCCGTCAAGACGCTTGCCGAAGGAGCAGCAGCATGGCCATCGAGCGGGATTCCGACATGGGCATCGTCATCGCGGGTGGGGGAATCGCGGGGCTGACCCTGGCGCTGGCGCTGAAGCAGGCGCTGGGGAACGATTTCGCGATTACACTGGCCGATCCGGCGCTGGCTGCGCCACCGCGCGCCGACAACCGCGCTTACGCGGTGGCGGCCGGCGCCCGCGCGATGCTGGAGACGCTGGGCATCTGGGACGCCGTCGCAGGCTCTGCGCAGGCGATGATGGAGATGATCGTCTCGGACAGCCGCACGAACGATGCGGTGCGCCCGGTCTTCCTGACCTTCGATGGCGAGGTCGAGCCGGGCCAGCCCTTCGCCCATATGGTGGAGAATGCAGCGCTGGTGGCCGCGCTCAAGGCGGCCTGCGAGCGGGAAGGCGTCGAGCTGCGCGCGACCGGGGTGCGCCGTTTCACGGCAGAAGAAGCTGCGGTTGGGGTCGTCTTCGGTGACGGCTCACGTGGCGAGGCTACGCTGCTGGTCGCTGCCGACGGCGCGCGCTCGAAGCTGCGCGAGCAGGCCGGCATCGGCTGGGTCGGCTGGGGCTATGGCCAGTCCGGCATCGTCGCGACGATTGGGCATGAGCGTCCGCATGGCGGCCGGGCCGTCGAACATTTCCTGCCGTCCGGCCCCTTCGCGATCCTGCCGCTCGCCGATGGTGGCACCCTCGGCCACCGCTCCTCGATCGTCTGGACCGAGAGGAGGGAGAATGTCCCGGCCCTGCTCTCGCTCGATGCTGCCGACCTGCTGGCCGAGATCGAGACGCGCTTCGGGCTCGAGCTTGGCGAGATCACGCTCGAAAGCGCTGTGAGCGCGCATCCGCTCGGCTTCGGTGTGGCCCGGCGCTTCGTGGCTGAGCGATTCGCGCTGCTCGGGGATGCCGCGCATCTGATCCACCCCATCGCGGGGCAGGGACTCAACCTCGGACTCAAGGATGTCGCGGCGCTGGCCGAGACCATCGTCGATGCGGCCCGGCTCGGGCTCGATCCCGGCTCGCTCGACGTGCTCGAAGGCTATGAGAAGGCCCGCCGCTTCGACACCGTGGCGATGGGCGCGGTCACTGACGGGCTGAACCGGCTGTTCTCGAACGATGCGACGCCGATCAGGCTGGCGCGTGACTTCGGCCTGGGGGTCGTCGACCGGCTTCCGGGACTGAAGCGGTTCTTCATCCGCGAGGCAGCGGGTGTCGCGGGCGCGCCGCCTCGGCTGCTTAGGGGCGAGATGCTTTGACGGCCGTCATGGTCGGCTTGACCCGACCATCTCGGAAACCAGAGCCTTCTTATTCTGAGATTCTCGGGTCGCCGCCATGCGGCGCCCCGAGAATGACGACTGGCCTCAATCCTCCAGCGGCCGGGCCTCTTCCGGCAGCATGATCGGGATGCCGTCGCGGATCGGATAGGCGAGCTTCGCCGCCCGGCTGATCAGCTCCTGTTTCGCGGCATCGTATTCGAGCGTCGCCTTGGTCAGCGGGCAGACCAGGATTTCGAGCAGCTTGGGGTCGATACGGGTACTGCGGTCGGCTTCGGTCATTCGGTTCGTCCTGTTCAGCCGCGCTTGCGCGGCAGGTCGGCCAGCATGCCGGCGGCCACCATCAGTTTCGGCAAGGTGAGGCCGGAACTCGCGATTGCGTTGACGGTCGAGCGGGTCCGTTCCGCCTCCTCACCGCGCTCGGCAAGCCAGCTGTCCAGTGTGGCTTCGCCCTTGCCGGAGGCGGAAGCCTCCTGGGTCAGGTTGGAGTGGGCATCGTCGAGGGTTTCGAGCGCGCGCTCGCGGGCAAGGCGCTCATAGTCGTCAGTCGCGGGGACGGCTGACGCCGCTGTCTTCAAGCTCGACAGGCCGAAGAGCGCATCGATGCCGAAATGGATACGGGCGACATCGCCGATCTCGCGCTTGCTGCGCTCGGCGATGTCGACGATGTCCGTCGCCTCGGCCATCGCCGGCAGGCTGGCGACGCGGGTGGCCAGTGCTTCGGGCACGCCTTCGGAGGTCAGCACTGCGATGCGGGCGAGCCGGGCCTGCGAGGCGGCCTCGGGCAGCAGGCTGCCGAGCTCGGCCGACAGCTCTTTCACGCCCTTGGCATAATGGGCGATCGTCTGCTCGATCGTGCCGGGCTTGGCTACCCCGCGACGCAGGAACCAGCCCATGCGGTTGGTGACGAGTTCCTGGGCGGCGGCATAGAGACCGAGCTGGGTCTTGCCGGGAATCTTCGCGTCGAGCGCGTCGATGTCACCGTTGAGGGCGATCAGATCGAAGGAGTCGCGGGCGATGGCGTAGGCGGCAGCGATGGCCGGCGCGCCCGAGCGGGTCAGCGCGGCCAGGACCGGGACCAGAGCCGGGCCGCCGCGGTTGACGATCGCATTGGCGAGCTGCGTCGCCACGATCTCGCGTCGCAGCTTGTGGCTGGCGATGGCGTCCGGATAGGCGTCCCGCAGGGCCTTCGGGAAATAGCGGACGAGCTCGCTGGCGAGATAGGGATCGTCCGGCACCGAGGATTCCAGCAGTGCGTCGTGCAGCGAGAGCTTGGCGTAGGCCAGGAGCACGGCGAGTTCCGGCCGGGTCAGGCCTTCGCTACGCTTTTCGCGCTCGGCGAGCTGGGCGTCGCTCGGCAGATACTCCACCGAGCGGTCGAGCCGTCCGTCCTGCTCCAGCGTCTGCATCAGGAAGCGCAGGCCGGGCGTCGCCGCGGCGCCCTGCGCCTCGGTGAGCGAGAGGGCGAGCGTCTGCAGATAGTTGTTGCGCAGGACGAGATCGCCGACCTCGTCGGTCATCGCCGCCAGCAACTCGTTGCGCTTGTCTTCCTGGAGGCGACCGTCCTTCACCGGGTCGGCGAGCGCTATCTTGATGTTGACCTCGACGTCCGAGGTGTTGACGCCGGCGGAGTTGTCGATCGCGTCGGTGTTGAGCTTGACGCCCTTGCGGGCAGCCTCGATGCGGCCGCGCTGGGTGACGCCGAGATTGGCGCCTTCGCCCACGACCCGCGTCCTGAGATCGTTGCCGGTGATGCGGATCGCGTCATTGGCGCGGTCGCCGACCTGTGCGTCGGTCTCGTCGCTGGCGCGGATATAGGTGCCGATTCCGCCGAACCAAAGCAGATCGACACGCGCCTTGAGGATCGCCGTCATCAGCTCGGGCGGTGAGACTTCGGCCTTGTCGAGGTCGAGCAGGGCGCGCACCTCGGCGGAGAGCGGGATGCTCTTGGCCTGGCGCGAGAAGATGCCGCCGCCCTTCGAGATCAGCGTCTTGTCGTAGTCAGCCCAAGACGAGCGCGGCAGTGCGAAGAGGCGCTGGCGCTCGGCCAGCGAGGCGGCAGGGTCCGGATTCGGATCGAGGAAGATGTCGCGGTGGTCGAAGGCCGCGACGAGCTTGATCGCCGGCGAGAGCAGCATGCCGTTGCCGAAGACGTCGCCGGACATGTCGCCGACGCCCGCCACGGTGAAGGGCGTCGTCTGGATGTCGATATCGACCTCGCGGAAGTGGCGTTTCACCGCCTCCCAACCGCCGCGGGCGGTGATGCCCATGCCCTTGTGGTCGTAGCCCTGCGAGCCGCCGGAGGCGAAGGCGTCGCCGAGCCAGTGGTGCTTCTCCAGCGAGATCGCGTTAGCGGTGTCGGAGAAGGTCGCAGTGCCCTTGTCGGCGGCGACGACGAGATAGGGGTCGTCGCCGTCATGTCGCACCGTGTCCGGCGGCGGCACGATCGTCTCGCCGTCGAGATTGTCGGTGAGCTCGAGCAGGTTGCGGATGAAGATGCGGTAGCTCTCGGTGCCCTCGGCCAGCCAGGCGGCACGGTCGGAGGCCGGAGGCAGCTGCTTCGGAACGAAGCCGCCCTTGGCGCCGACCGGCACGATCACGGCGTTCTTGACCTGCTGCGCCTTGACCAGGCCCAGCACCTCGGTGCGGAAGTCCTGTGGTCGGTCCGACCAGCGCAGGCCGCCGCGGGCGACCTTGCCGAAGCGCATATGGACGCCCTCGACACGTGGCGAATAGACGAAGATCTCGTAGAGCGGGCGCGGCAGCGGCAGGCCGTCCACCTTCGCGCAATCGAATTTGAAGGTGATGGTCTGGCGCGGATGGCCGTCCGGGCCGGTCTGGAAGAAATTGGTGCGCAGCGCAGCGTCGACCAGATTGATTAGGCGACGCAGGATGCGGTCTTCGTCGAGGCTGGTGACGGCGTCGAGCGCCTCCTCGATCTCGGCGCGCTTCTGGGCCATGCGCTGCTCGCGCTCGCCGGCCGGAACGCGCGGGTCGAACTTGGCATTGAAATAGGCGATCAGGCCCGAGGCGATGTCGGCATGGCGGGTCAGCGCATCGGCGATATAGCCCTGCGCATAGGGCGCGCCGGCCTGGCGGAGATAGCGGCCGAAGGCGCGCAGCAAAGCGGCCTCGCGCCAGGCAAGGCCGGCGGCGAGGACGAGTTGGTCGAAGCGGTCGGATTCGGCGAGGCCGCGGAACTGCGCCATCAGGGCGGCCTCGATCGTCGGATCGAGATGCTCGATGTCGATCTCGCCGTCGTCGGCGCGCTCCAGCGACATGTCATGCAGCCAGACGCGGGCGTTCTCGCCGGTGCCCTGTGGCATGACGTTGTAAGTCCGCTCGTTGACGACGCGGAAGCCCATGTTCTCGAGCACCGGCAC
The DNA here is from genome assembly GCF_052113585.1 of Allobosea sp. TAF32. NCBI lineage: Bacteria > Pseudomonadati > Pseudomonadota > Alphaproteobacteria > Hyphomicrobiales > Alloboseaceae > Allobosea > Allobosea sp. TAF32. Next base: position 49,495 of record NZ_JBFRDM010000014.1, read on the forward strand.
GCGGGCGGACAGCGAGATCGGCGCTCCGCGCGAGAAGACCTTGAGATTGGCGCGCTTGGCGTCGTCGCCCTCGCGCCGGTAGAGGTTGACGGCCCGGCCGCGCTCCGGCGTCAGCTGCTGCAGCATCTCGATGTCGACAAGCGCATCGGCGGCAGAGAAGCGTTCGCGATAAGCGGCGCCGAAGGCCTCGGCGTAGCGTTCGGCCAGTGCGCGAGCGGCCGGCCCAGCCTTCTCCTGATCGAGCACGTCCTTGAGGCCATCGCCCCAGGTGCGGACGATGGCGCTGATGCCGGCCTCGAGCGTGGCGCGGTCGATGCGCGGCGTTTTGCCCTCGTCGCGGCCGATGATGTAGTGGGTGCGCGAGAGCGGGCCTTCCGGATAGGCCGGATAGGCGGCCGAGATGCGGCCGTTATAGATCCGCGCCAGGAATTCGCCGACGCGCTGACGGACCGTGGTGTCGTAGCGATCCTTCGGGATGAAGACGAGAATCGAGACGAAACGGTCGAACTCATCGACGCGGGCAAGCGCCCGGATGCGCGGGCGCTCGGTGAGCTGCAGGATGTCGAGTGCGAACTGCTCCAGGGTCGTCACATCGATCTGGAAGAGCTCGTCGCGCGGATAGGCGTCGAGCACGTTCATCAGTGCGCGGCCGGAATAGCTCGCCGGATCGAAGCCGATGTTCTTGGCGACGCGCGCGACCTTCAGCCTGAGATAGGGGATGGCGCGGGCCGAGCCGGTATAGGCGTTCGAGGTCAGGAGGCCGACAATGCGCAGCTCGCCGTCGAGCCGGCCGTCCGGCGTGAACAGCTTGACGCCGACATAGTCGAGATGGACGCGACGGTGGACCAGGCTCTTGACGTTGGCCTTGGTGATGATGAGCGCCTGGGGCTTGGCCAGGAAGGAACGCACCTCCGGCGTGGTCGTCACCAGCTCGCGGCCCTTGCGCAGCACCTTGACGGAGGGGTCGCGCAGGATGCCGAGGCCCGAGCCCTCGATCGGGTCGGCCGCGACGTCGCCGCCAGGGAACCGGTAGGCGCGGATGCCGAGCAGGGTGAAGTTGTCGCCGGCGATCCATTCGAGGAACTGCAGCGCCTCGGTGATCTCGTCCTCCGGCAGCGGCGGCGGGTTGGCGCGATAGGCCTGTATCACTTCGGTGATACGGCCGCGCATCGCGGCCCAGTCGTCGACCGCGAGCGCGACATCGGCATAGACATGCTCCAGGCCGGCGCGCAGCTTTTCGCGCGCTGCGGGCGTGTCGATGCGCGGGATATGGATATGCAGCAGGCTTTCCCGCCGCGTGCCTTCCGGCGCGCGGCCGGTGGCTTCGCCGGCGAGCGAGACGAACTTGCCCTCGGCATCGCGCGCCACCGCCAGGATCGGATGCGCGACGAGGCGCGGCTCGTAGCCCTGATCCTGCAGCTCGGCCAGCGTCGAATCGAGCAGGAACGGTTTGTTGTCGTTCACGACTTCCAGGATGGTGACCTGGCGCTCGCGGTCACCCTCGCCGAACGCGTCGTCGCGGAAGCGCAGGTTGATCGTCTCGGGCTTGCGAGGCTCGGCCAGGTGCTCGTAGGCGGCGGCCGCGGTGTGAGCCAGCATATCCGGCGGCAGGGCTTCGAGGTCCTCGGCGACGGAACGACCGTAGAGAAGGCGGGGGAATTCGGCCGGCATCGCGCTCTTCAGGCCCGTCGCTGCGGCTTCGATGGCTGCGATCGCTCCGGCGGTCGCGTTCGTCACCCGTTTGCCCATGTGTCACCCCAGTTGTTTTGCAGCAGCGATGGCATAGGCTGCTCAGGCTTTCAACTTTGCCTTGCCTGAAAAAGCGGCAAAATTGCCGCACAGGATCTAACAGGATGCACCATGGCGACGAAGCATGACAAACCAAAGGTAGGCGAAGAGCCGGCACGGCAGGATGCGCCGCCGCGGGTAATGGCGCTGGCGCTGAAGCCTGGACAGCTTTCGCCAGAAAATGACGCCTATTTCGAGAAGTGCCGGGAGAAGCTCGGATTCGTGCCGAATGTGCTGACGTCCTACGCCCATGATGACGCCAAGCTCTCGGCCTTCGCCGCCTTCTACAATGACCTGATGCTGGCGCCCTCCGGCCTGTCCAAGCTGGAGCGGGAGATGATTGCGGTCGCGGTGTCCAGCGTGAATCGCTGCTATTACTGCCTTGCCGCCCATGGCGCGGCCGTGCGCCAACTCTCTGGCGATCCGGTGCTGGGCGAGATGCTGGTGATGAACTACCGTGCGGCGGAGCTGTCGGCGCGGCATCGTGCCATGCTGGATTTCGCCGTGAAGCTGACTGAAACGCCGCATCTGATCGGCGAGAACGACCGGGAAGCCCTGCGCAAGGCCGGTTTCGGCGAGCGCGACATCTGGGACATCGGCGCGGTCGCGTCCTTCTACAACATGTCGAACCGGATGGCCTCGGCCGTCGATATGCGGCCCAACGCGGAGTATCACGGCCAGGCGCGCTAGCTCGCTTTCGTCGGTCATCGCGGCCTCGCGAAGCGAGGCCCGACCCTCACAAAGAAAACGGCCGGCGCAATGCCAGCCGCTAGTTGGCCTCGACTCGGTGGCCCGGCTCCACCGGAACTCCGGGGGGCTGGGGGGCTGACAAACCGGCGTTCAGCGAAACCGGGCCGTCGAGGCAACGAGGGGAGTTGAGCGGTGTAACTTGGCGGTCGCTGGGCGCGTTCGCGGCGAAAATGCGGCATTTGCGATGAATGCTTACCCAGCGCGCCAACGCGGACGAGCGCGATCGCTTGCCAGCGCAGCAGTGTGGGCGCATCATCGCCCTGTCACTTCGAGAGGCTCCGCTCAGGGAGGCGCCATGAGCGAAAGCGAAACGCCGCAATCGCAACCGGCTGGCGCGGTCGTCCATTTTCCGTCGCCGGCCCGGCCGGCGACAGTCACCTTCGACCGGCGCGAACTCAACGAATTGCTCAATCTCTATGGCCGCATGGTCGCGGCTGGTGAATGGCGCGACTACGCCATCGATTTCCTGAAGGACAAGGCGCAGTTCTCGGTGTTCCGGCGTTCGTCGGAGATGCCCCTCTACCGAATCGTCAAGGACCCGGCGCTGGCCCGCCGGCAGGGAGCCTATTCGGTCGTCGCTGCGACGGGGCTGATTCTCAAGCGCGGCTCGGAACTGTCACGAGTCCTGCAAGTGCTCGACCGCAAGCTCAGCATCGTGAACTGACCATCAACGGAGATGGCCCTTCAGAAGGCCGGTGGCGAGCGGTCGCCTTCGCCCAGCTCCTTCTGCATCAGCATCTGGTCGAGCCAGCGGCCCTGCTTGAAGCCGACCTTCTCGGCCACGCCGATCAGACGGAAGCCGGCCTTCTCATGCAGGCGGCGCGAGCCCACCGAGGCGCCCGTGCCGTCGCCGATCACCGCGATCATCTGGCGGAAGCCGCATTCGGCGCAGGCATTGATCAATGCGTCGAGCAGGAGGCCGCCGACGCCGCGTCCCTGGGCCGTGGGAGCAACGTAGATCGAATTCTCGACCGTGGCGCGATAGGCGGGGCGCGGGCGGTAGGCGCCGGCATAGGCATAGCCCAGCAGTTCGCCTTCGCCTTCGGCGACGAGATAGGGGTAGCCGCCTGCCAGAATGGTCTCGAAGCGGCGGAGCATCTCCGTCTCGGTTGGTGGCTCCAGTTCCCAGGATGCGGTGCCATGCAGGACGGCATGGGCGTATATCGCGCGAATGGCGGCGATGTCAGCCGGGCAAGCAGGTCGGATCGCGGGCGTCGTCATCGCTGCAGAATGAGCAATGCCCGTGCCAAAAGAAAAGCCCCGGCCGGGGGCCGGGGCTCGCTCCGGGCATGTCGCCCGCAAGATCGGCTCAGCGGCGGTCGCCGAGCAGGCTGATCAGCATCTGGAACATGTTGATGAAGTTCAGGTAGAGCGACAGCGCGCCGTTCACCGAGATCTTCGCAGCCGATTCCGGATCCAGATCCGAAGAGAGATACATCTCCTTCAGGCGCTGGGTGTCCCAGGCGGTCAGGCCGGCGAAGATCAGGACGCCGATCACCGAGATGCCGAAGGACAGCGCGCTCGACGCCAGGAACAGATTGACCACCGAGGCGATGATCAGGCCGATCAGGCCCATGATCAGGAAGGAGCCCATGCCCGACAGCGACTTCTTCGTGGTGTAGCCAACGAGGCTCAACGCTCCGAAGGCGGCGGCCGTGATGAAGAAGACGCGCGTCACCGAAGCGCCGGTGAAGACGACGAGGATGGACGACATCGAGATGCCCATCACCGCCGCGAAGGCGAAGAACATGGTGCGCGCCGAAGAGGCGCTCATGCTTTCGGCCTTGAACGAGAAGAGCATGATGAAGGCGAGCGGGGCCAACATCACGACCCATTTCAGCGGGCTGAGATAAATCGCCTGGCCGAGCGCGGTCAGGCCGGTGATCTTGCCGTCGGGCGTGAAGCCGGCAATCGCCAGCATCGAGATGCCGAGCGCGGCGAGGCCAGTGATGCCGAGGCCGATCGCCATGTTGTTGTAGACGCCGAGCATGAACGAGCGCAGGCCCTGATCCATCTCGACGGCGCTGGTCTGCTGTGCGCGGCCGGCACCCCAGACTGGAGCATTGCGGTCGAAGTTGCTCATTAAGAGAGTTTCCCCTGACGTAGTTTCGGACGACGGAAGGCACGCGAATGCCAGCCGTCCTCGCGCATGATCGGCGCGGTGAGAGGAATATGAGGGGCTTTTGCCTTCCTTACAAGGGCCGGCCATGGTTAAGCCCGGCCGGGCTATAGAAATTCGGCGCTGAACAAAGGCAGAATTACAGGATCTTAATGTCTATCGAGAGTCGTTCCCAGATAGTCATCATAAATTCCTGAGATGAGAAGCGGGGGCTTTCGCGAGTATTTTTATCGTACCGACGAGCCCGAACAGGACGGTAACACCAACTGCTGCAGTCGCAGCCAGTACCGCGCCCGTCGGATCACTGACGAAATCGATCCGCATCACTTGCGTGACGATCCCCCACCCCGCCGCTGTACCCGCAATAACGCCGAAGACGGCTGCGACGAGGCCGATCGCCGCGTATTCAAGGGCGTACGACGAAAGTATGAAGCGGCGGGTGGCGCCGAGGGTCTTCAGGATCATCGCGTCATAGAGCCGCGCCCGCTGTCCGGCCGCCAGCGCTCCACCCAGCACCAGCAGGCTCGCCGCGATGGCCAGGCCCGATGCACCGCGGATCGCCATGGCGAGCTGGGCGACGATGGTATTGACCGCTTCGAGCGCGTCCTTGACCCGCACCGCCGTGACGGCGGGGAAGTCGAGCGCGAGGCGGCGCATCAGCGCCGCGTCGGTCGCACCCTTGCCGTCCGGGCTCGCCGTGATGGTCGCGAGGTTGGTGTGCGGCGCGCCCGCGAAGGTGTTGGGCGAGAACACCATGACGAAGTTGATGCCGAAGGAGCGCCAGTCGACCGTGCGGAGATTGGCGACGCGGGCGGTGATGTTGCGGCCGAGCACGTTGACGGTGAGCCGGTCGCCGATCTTCAGGCCGATGCCCGTGGCGTTCTGGGCATCGAAGGAAACCAGCGGCTCGCCGCGGTAGTCCGCCGGCCACCATGCGCCGGCGGAGATGCGCGAGCCCTCCGGAATTGCCGCCGCATAGGTGATGCCGCGGTCGCCGTCGAGCACCCAGGCGGATTGCTCGCTCGCCTTGATGTCCTCGGCGCGGGTCTCGTTCACGGCGACGATGCGGCCGCGCATCATTGGCACGCGCTCGGTCTTCGCGCCCGGGCGTTGCTCGGCGAGGAAGGCGTCGAAACGCCCGGAATCGCGGCTGGGCACGTCGAGGAAGAAGAAGCTCGGCGCCTTGTCGGGCAGCGCGCCGGTGAGCTGCCGGGTCAGGCTGACATCGATGAAGGAGAGCGCCGAAAGCAGCGCGACGCCCAGCCCGAGGGAGAGGACGAGCGAGGGCGTCAGCGCGCCCGGCCGGTGGCTGTTGGCGAGCGCCATCCGCAGGGCCGGGCGGCGCGGGCGCGGGATGCGGCGTGCGAGCGCCATCAGGCCAAGCGAGACGACGCGCAGCAGCACGAAGACGCCGAACATCACGCCGATATAGATCAGCGCGATCCGGCGGTCATAGGCGAAGCCGATGGCGACGCCGGCGAGCCCGGCCAGCGCCAGTGCGCAGAGGGCGAGGTAGATCGCGCGCGGGCGGCGCGGATCGGGCTCGATGCGATCGCGGAAAAGGGCCGACACCGGGATATCGTGCGCCCGGCCGAGCGGAATGACCGCGAAGACGAACGCCGTCAACAGCCCGTAGAGCGCGGCGATGGCGAGTTCGCCCGGCGCCAGTGTCGGCTCGAAGGGAACCGGCAGGATGCTCTGGACGACGGCGCCCAGGCCAAAGGGGGCGGCGGCGCCGAGTACGAGGCCGATCGCCGTGCCGATAGCGGCGACGAGCATCACCTCGGTCAGGTGGATCGCGACGACGCGGCCGCCGCTGGCGCCGACCGCCTTCATCGTGGCGAAATCGAGCTTCTTGGCCTCGACGAAGCGGCGCACGGCATTGGCGACGCCGACGCCGCCGACCAGCAGGGCGGTGAGACCGACCAGCGTCAGGAACTGGGTGAAGCGTTCGAGATTGCGCTGGAAGCTCGGCGCGGCATTGGCGCGGGAGCGGATCTCCCAGCCGGCGTCGCGCTGCTGGGTGCCGACATCGGCGACAAGCCGTTCGAGATCGGCGTCGCTGGAGGCAGTCGGCGGAAGCTGAAGGCGATAGGTCCAGCGGATGAGGCTGCCCGGCTGGATCAGGCCGGTGGCGCGAAGGGCTTCCTGCGAGATCAGGAGGCGCGGGCCGAAGCCGACGCCGGCGGCGATCTTGTCAGGCTCGGACATCAGATTGGCGCGCAGCTGGATTTTTGCGCCGCCGACCGTGACGATGTCGCCGGGCTTGAGATCGAGCCGGCCGAACAGGACGGGATCGGCGACGGCGCCGAAAACGCCGTCGCGTTGTTCCAGCAGCCCGGGCAGCGGAGCTTGCGGGTCGGTCTCGACCCCCCCGATGCCCGGATAGCTGGAATCCACCGCTTTGATCTCGACGAGGGCCGCGCCCTTTTCGCCGGCATTGGCCATGCCGCGCATGGTCGCGATGCTGGAGACCGTGCCGCGCGCGGTCAGGAAGTCGAGTTCCTCGGGCGTTGCCTCGCGGTGGATCAGGCTGAAGGCGGCGTCGCCGCCGAGGATGCGTCGCCCTTCCCGGGCAAGGCCTTCGGTCAGACCGCGCGAGGCGGAGGCGACGGCGGCGATGGTCATGACGCCGAGCGCGAGGCAGGCGATGAAGATGCCGAAGCCACGCAGGCCGGCACGCAGGTCTCGGATGGCGAGGCGAAGGATGAGGCCGATGCCGAGGGAGCGGGAGGCCGGGCCGTGTGGTGGCTTGACGGGGGCGTGCATCGTCAGGCGACCGCCGTCTCGTGCTCGGCCTCGATCACGCCGGAGCGCAGGCGGACGGTGCGCTCGCACAAGGCGGCGAGCGAGAGGTCGTGGGTGACGAGGACCAGCGTCGCGCCGCGCTCGCGCTTGAGGGCGAAGATGAGGTCGACGATCGAGCGGCCGGTCGCTTCGTCGAGATTGCCGGTCGGCTCGTCGGCGACGAGGATCGCGGGATCGGGAGCGACGGCCCGTGCGATGGCGACACGCTGCTGCTCGCCGCCGGAGAGCTGGGCCGGATAATGGTCCATGCGGTGGCCGAGGCCGACATTGCGCAGCTCGGCTTCGGCGCGGGCGAAGGCGTCGGGATGGCCGGCGAGCTCCAGCGGCAGCGCCACGTTCTCGCGCGCCGTCATCGTCGGGACGAGATGGAAGGACTGGAAGACGATGCCGATCTGCCTGCCGCGGAAGACGGCGAGCCCATCCTCGTCGAGGGCGCCGAGATCCTGTCCGGCCACATGCACGAGGCCTGAATCAGGGCGTTCCAGTCCGGCCATTATCATCAGCAGGGTCGACTTGCCGGACCCGGAGGGGCCGACAAGCCCGGTCGCCTCGCCATTTGTCAGCGACACCGAGACGCCCTTGAGGATATGGACGCGGGCGGCGCCACGCCCCAAACTCAGGTGGACATCCTGCAACTCGATCGCCGGGGCGGCCTTCTCGCTCATCACGCCATGATCCTGACTTCGCTATCCATCGCCATCCCCGCTGGCGCCAGATCACGCCCGGAGCGGGGCGGAAACGCGGCGCGGCGCGGTCTGCGGCCATATGGGCGCGGTTTCGCGCTTCTCCAATCGGCTGCGGCGTTTTTCGTTATTCTCCTGCTGCTTTTCATCGGTTCCAGCGACATGGCCAGCTCCCAGACCGCCAGCACCAACCCAACCGCCGCGAGGCCGCTGAAGCTCGTCGCCTTCGGCGATTCGCTGTCTGCGGGTTACAATCTGCCGGGCAGCGCGGCTTTTCCCGCCGTCCTGGAGCAGGCTCTGCGCCGGAAGGGCGTCGCTGTCGAAATCGTGAACGCCGGCGTGTCCGGCGATACGACGCAAGGGGGGCTGGAACGGCTCGACTGGTCGGTGCCTGATGGGACCGATGGCGTGATCCTCGAACTCGGCGCGAACGATGCGCTGCGCGGAGTCGACCCGGCGCAGACACGCCAGGCGCTGGACATGATGATCGCGCGGCTGAAGGAGCGGAAGATTCCGGTAATGATCGCCGGCATGTACGCCCCGCGCAATCTCGGGGAGGATTATGCGAAACGTTTCGACGCGATCTATCGCGAGCTTGCGGAGAAGTACGGGCTGGTGCTTTACCCCTTCTTCCTGGATGGCATCGCGGGCGACCGCGCTCTGAACCAGGCGGATGGGCTCCACCCCACGGCCGAGGGCGTCACCGTCATCGTCCGCAACATCCTGCCGACGGTCGAGCGCTTCATCGCCACCTTGCCCGCCAGGTCCTGATCCGTCCGCGGGCTTTCCGCGCGGCGATCCCCGATTCTCGTATCGCCGCCCGCCGGCCTGTTTCCGGAGTTGCTTCACCATGGAATACCGTCGCCTCGGGCGCACCGATCTCAAGGTCTCGGTGATCTGCTTGGGAACCATGACCTGGGGGGAACAGAACACCGAGGCCGAAGGCCATGCCCAGATGGATTATGCGATCGAGCAGGGCATCAATTTCTTCGATACCGCCGAGCTCTACGCGATACCGCCCAAGCCGGAGACGCAAGGCTCGACCGAGCGGATCATCGGTAACTGGTTCAAGGCCCGCGGCAACCGCGACAAGATCATCCTGGCATCGAAGGTTTGCGGCCGTGGCGGCAACACCTGGTTCCGCGACGACAAGAGCCCGACGCGGCTGACGCGCAAGCAGATCTTCGAAGCGGTCGACAAGAGCCTGAATCGCCTGCAGACCGACTATATCGATCTCTACCAGCTGCATTTTCCCGAACGGCCGATGCCGTGGGGCTCGAACCCCACGCGCTTTTCACGGGCTGCCTATGAGAAGCCGGCCGACGAGACCTCGATTCCCGAGCAGCTCGACGCTTTTGGCGAACTGGTGAAAGCCGGCAAGATCCGCCATCTCGGCCTCTCCAATGAGAGCGCCTGGGGCACGATGCGCTTCGTGGCCGATGCGGAAGCACGGGGCACACCCGGGGTGCAGTCGGTCCAGAACGCCTATAATCTGCTCAACCGCACCTTCGAGACGGCGCTTGCCGAGGTCGCGCTGCGCGAGGATGTCGGCCTGCTCGCCTATTCGCCGCTGGCGCAGGGCTATCTCACCGGCAAATATCTCGACGGTGCCCGCCCGGCCGGCGCCCGCACGACGCTGTTCGATCGCGGCCAGCGCTATGAGGGCGCGGGCGCCGAGGATGCGATCAAGCGCTACATCGCGCTTGCTCGGGAGGCCGGCCTCGATCCGGCGCAGATGGCGCTGGCCTTCGTCAACAGCCGCTGCTTCGTGACCGCCAACATCATCGGCGCGACCTCGATGGAGCAGCTCAAGACCGATATCGCCTCGATCGACGTCAAGCTGTCGCCTGAGGTCGAGGCGAAAATCGACGCGATCCATCAGCTCGTCGGCAATCCCTGCCCGTGAAGACATGCGTCGTTCTCGGGCGCCGCACAGCGGCGACCCGGGAATCTCGTCGATGAGATGCTCAAGCCGAGCCCGAGCATGACGGAGCGCGCCGAGCATCGCGCAGGGGAAAAACGGTTCCCATGAGCCGGCTGCGCGCTTACCGTCTCTCCAGAGTCACAATTGCTTGGCAAGGGATTCACTCATGCCGAGGCTGTTCATCGCTCTGGAAATTCCCGCCGAGGTTGCAAGCCAGCTGACGCTGCATCGCGGGGGCCTGTCGGGAGCACGCTGGATCGAACCGGCCGATTACCACATCACCCTGCGCTTTCTGGGCGATGTCGACCGGCGGATGGCGAACGACGTCGACCACATGCTCTCCGATCTCAGCGCCTATCCCTTCGAGGTAACCCTCGATTCACTCGGCAGCTTTGGCGGCGACAAGCCGCGCGCCGTCTTTGCCCGCGCGACGCCGGTGAAGGCGCTGACCGATCTGCAGGGGGATATCGAGCGGCAGATGCGTCGCATCGGCCTGCCGGCGGAGGGGCGCAAATTCGTGCCGCATGTCACCTTGGCGCGGCTGCGCGACACCATGCCGACCGAGGTCGCGCATTATCTCGGCCTGCACCCGATCGTGCCGCCGATCACCTTTACGGTGCGCCGCGTCGCGCTGATGTCGTCGCGCGACTCGATCGGCGGTGGCCCCTATGTGTTGGAAGCCGCTTATCCGCTCGGCCCGTCCTATCCGAATCGACTGCCGCGGGAGATGCGCCGATGACAAGACCGAAGCGGCTTTCCCCGGAGGCTCAGGCCGAAGCGCTGGCGACGCTGACCGGCTGGAAGCTGGTCCAGGGACGCGAGGCGATCACGCGACGCTTCGTCTTCCGCGACTTCAGCGAGGCCTTCGGCTGGATGACGCGGGTGGCACTGCTCGCCGAGGCGATGAATCACCACCCCGAGTGGTCGAACGTCTATCGGACGGTCGAAGTGACGCTCGCCACCCATGATGCCGGCGGGCTGACCGAACTCGACGTCAAGCTCGCCCGGGCGATCGACGCGCTGGCGAGCTGAGCAGCTTCAGCCCGAGGCGGCGCTCCATCCGCAGGCCTTCAAGGCTGCCCACATATGGGGCGGAGGCGGCGCCTCGACATGGATCGGCTCGCGCTTGCGGTAAAGAGGTACGGTGATGCCACGGGCATGGAGCTGGAGACCGGGGCCGCCTTCGCGCGGGGCGGTGCCGTAGATCTCGTCGCCGAGCATCGGCCAGCCGGATGCCTGGCAATGCACGCGCAGCTGATGGGTGCGGCCGGTCAGCGGCTCCATGGCAAGCCAGGCGAGCGGGCCGGTCTCGTCCCGGCCTCGCCCGAGCACGCGATAGCGGGTCTGCGAGGGCAGGCCGGCGGGATCGACCTTCATCCACCAGCCGCGCTCCGGTGAGCGCCGGGCCAGCGGCAGATCGATTAGCCCCTCGTCCTCCGTCGGATCGCCCTGCACGACCGCCCAATAAGTCTTGTCGATCCGCCCGTCGCGAAACATCTGGTTGAGCTCGGCCATTGCGCGGGGATGGCGGCCGAGAATGAGACAGCCGGAGGTGTCCTTGTCGAGCCGATGCGCGGCTTCCGGCCGGCGCGGCAGGCCGAAGCGGAGCTGGTCGAGATAATCGGTCAGGACGGGAATGACGCGGCGTTTCGCCTGCGGGCCGCGATGCGAAGGCAGACCGGCGGGCTTGTCGATGACGAGCATCATGGCGTCGCGATAGAGCAGCGGCACCGGCAGCTCGGCGTCGATTTGCCCCTGCGGCTGCGAATTGTCTGGTTGATCCGGCTGAGCCATGGCATTGCGCTAGCGAAGCCGGCACGGCGGCGCAACTGAAGATGCCCGCCGAACCGAAGACAGGATGGCGATGAGCGAGACCGAACCGAAGAAACGCGGCTTCTTTTCGAAGCTGTTCGGGCGCGACGAGGAGCCGGCCAAACCGGCACCGGCGCCCGAGGCGGCAACCGAGCAGGCGGCCGAGTCCCTCGAGGACCTGAAGCCGGAAGCAGAAGAGGTCGTTGCGCCGTCGGTTGCCGAGGCGGAAGTTCCCGCTGTTGAAGTTCACGCTGCCGAGCCCGTTGTGTCGCCCGCGCCGGTCGAAAGCATTGCGCTGCCGGCGGAACCGGAACCGAAACCCGAGGTTGCCGTCGCACCGCAGCCTGAACCCGTTGCTGCTCCTGAACCCGCTCCCACCCCCGCCCCGCAGCCGAAGCGGAGCTGGTGGAGGCGCCTGACGGATGGGCTCTCGCGCACCTCCTCGGCGCTGACGACGGGGATCACCGACCTTTTCACCAAGCGCAAGCTCGACGCGGGCACGCTTGAGGATCTCGAGGACATCCTGATCCAGGCCGATCTCGGTCTCGCGACCTCGGCCAGGATCGCGAAGGCCGTCGGCGACGGGCGCTACGACAAGCAGATCGAGCCGGCCGAGGTGAAGACGATACTGGCGCGCGAGGTCGAGACGATTCTCGTTCCCGTGGCGCAGCCGCTGGTGATCGACGCCACGAAAAAGCCGTTCGTGCTGCTGATGGTCGGGGTCAATGGCTCCGGCAAGACCACGACGATCGGCAAGCTCGCTGCGAAATTCCGCGCCGAGGGCAAATCCGTGATGCTGGCCGCCGGCGATACCTTCCGCGCCGCCGCGATCGAGCAACTGCGTGTCTGGGGCGAGCGCACCGGCGCCAAGGTCGTCTTCGGCCAGCAGGGGGCCGATGCGGCGGGCCTCGCTTTCGAGGCGCTGGAGAAAGCCAAGGCTGACGGTACCGACGTGCTGCTCGTCGACACCGCCGGGCGGCTGCAAAACAAGCAGGGGCTGATGGACGAGCTCGCCAAGGTCGTCCGCGTCATCCGCAAGCAGGATCCGAGCGCGCCGCATGCGGCGCTGCTCGTGCTCGATGCCACCGTCGGCCAGAACGCGATCAGCCAGGTCGAGGCCTTCCGCGAGACGGCGGGCGTGACCGGGCTGGTGATGACAAAGCTCGATGGCACGGCGCGCGGCGGCATCCTGGTGGCGCTGGCGGCGCAGTTCGGCCTGCCCGTGCATTTCATCGGCGTCGGCGAGAGCGTCGAGGATCTGGAGCCGTTCTCGGCCCGCGACTTTGCGCGTGCCGTGGCGGGATTGGGAGAGGCGGCGTGAGCGACGGCGCAAGCGAGACGACACGGCAGATTCCGGCCGAGGCCGCGAAAGGCAGGGCGATAAGCCCCCTGCTCAAGCTGGCGCTGGAATTTGGGCCGCTCGCGATCTTCTTCTTCGCGAATTCCTATGGCGACCGGCTGTTCCATGTCGCCGAGGACCGGCGCATCTTCGTCGCGACCGGCATCTTCATCGTCGCCTCGCTGCTGGCGCTGGCGCTGTCGCGGGTGCTGATGGGCTATCTGCCGCGCATGGCGATCGTGAATGCCATCGTCGTCACCGTCTTCGGCGGGCTGACGCTGGCGCTGGACGATGCCTTCTTCATCAAGGTCAAGCCGACCATCGTGAATGCGCTGTTCGGCTCGGTGCTGCTCGGCGGGCTTTTCTTCGGCCGTTCGCTGCTCTCGCTGGTGCTGGAGACTGTGCTGCAGCTCGACGCGGAAGGCTGGCGCAAGCTGACCTTCCGCTGGGGACTGTTTTTCTTCGTGCTGGCGGCGCTCAATGAGGTGGTCTGGCGCACACAGACCCAGGATTTCTGGGTCGCCTTCAAAGTCTGGGGCGTGATGCCGCTGACCATGGCGTTCGCCCTGGCCCAGACACCGCTGATCCTCAAGCACGAGATCAAACCGGCGAAGATCGAGGAATAGCGGCATCTTGCCATTTGGCAGAGTTGTCTCCATTTTATGCCAAATGGAGGATCTGCCATGGCGGCCCTGCTGCGCATCGAAACCGGCCAGCGCGACTTCGCTCCCGATCCGATCACGGACGAGGAGGCGGCCGCCATGTTTCGCGCTGCCGTGAACCTGTTCCGGCTCTGGCGCGTCACCGACGAGGAGGCGGCGGTGCTGATCGACCTGCCGGTTCGGAGCTACCGACGCTGGAAAACCGGCGAGATCGGTCGCATCTCGCGTGATGGCAAGGCGCGGCTGTCGAACCTGATGGGCATCCACAAGGCTCTCCGATTGATCTTCACCGAGCCGCAGCGCGGTTATGATTGGATCAAGCGGCCCAACAGCGACTTCGTCGGCAAATCGGCGCTCGAAATCATGCTCCGCGGCGAACTCACCGATCTGATGCGGGTGCGCCGCCTGCTCGATGCCGAGCGGGGCGGCTGGTGATCGAGCCGGAGAGCCTGCCGGTCGCAGAGGTCGAATGGCAGGGGGCGGTGCGGATCATCCGCAGCATCTTCCCGCCGATCGACCTGTTCGAGGACATCGCCGACCCCTCGGACTGGCCGCTGCTGATCGCCGCCGAGCAGAAGACCAATCCGCGGCTGATGGAGACAATCGGCAATCTCGATCTCGTGCCGCCCGGCAGACGCGTATCGGGCCAGGGTGCGAGCTGGCTGATGGCCCCCTTCACGCATGTCAGCCCGGACCGGCCAAGCCGCTTCAGCGACGGTGGTTTCGGCGTGCTCTATGCCGGTGACCGTTTCGAGGTGGCGCTGCTCGAAACGATCCACCATCACGCCCGGTTCATGCGGGCGACGGCGCAGCCGCCGGGCTGGACCTCGCAGTTCCGCGAGATCGTCCTGGAGATCGACGCGACCCTGCACGATGTCCGGGCGCTCGGGGCCGAAGCTGCCCCGCTGCTCGACCCGGCCGACTATGCCGGCAGCCAGGCGCTTGGCGCCGGGTTGCGGGCGCTTGGCTCGGCAGGCGTCGTCTATCCCAGCGTGCGCTGCCCCGGCGGAGAATGCGTCGGCCTGTTCTATCCCGACGGGGCCGGTCACCCGGTGCAGGGTCGGCATCTCGACTATCATTGGAACGGCGAGCGCGTGGACCTTTACCGGGACCGCAGCGCCGGCGAGGTCTACCGCATTCTGTGACCGCGGTGGCCAAGCGCCTCAGTCGCCGGAGCGACGCATTCGCGTCACCTTGTACACCTGACCGACCGCATCATAGGTCGTCCATTCCCCGGCCTGCTCGCCCCTGTCGAAATGGCCGGAGCGCAACCGGGTGCCGTCCTTGCGAAACCACTCCCAATAGCCGGTGGGCAGGCCATCCAGCGTCTGGCCTCGTGCCCATGGGCTGCCGTCCTTGTGGCGCTGCTCGAAAGGAGCGGGTTTCACCATCGCCTCCTGTGGTGGACCCAGCCCGGGGCAGGCGGAGGCCGCTATTTCGGCGCGAGGCGGATCGCTCCGTCAAGACGGATCGCGGTGCCGTTCAGCATGTCGTTCTCGATGATGCTGCGGGCCAGCGCCGCATATTCCGTGGGTCTGCCGAGGCGCGACGGGTGCGGCACCGAGACGGCGAGCGAGGCCTTGGCATCCTCGGGAAGGCCGGCGAACATCGGCGTCTCGAACAGGCCGGGCATGATCGTGACGATGCGGATGCCGAGCCCGGCCAGATCGCGTGCGATCGGCAGGGTCATGCCGGCGACGCCGGCCTTGGAGGCGGCATAGGCGGCTTGGCCGATCTGCCCGTCCTCGGCTGCGACCGAGGCTGTGCAGATGATGACGCCGCGCCCGCCATCGGCCGTGATCGGATCGAGGCCTGCCAGCGCTGCCGCCGATTTGGCGATGACGCGGAAGGTGCCGACGAGGTTGATCGCGACGGCCTTCTCGAAGGTGGCGAGATCATGGGCGACGAGCTCGCCGGTGTCGCGCTTCTTGGAGACGACGCGGCGGCCCGGCGCGATGCCGGCGCAGTTGACGATGATGCGGGCGATGCCATGGGCGGCGCGGGCCCGGGCCAAGGCTTCGTCGACGGAGGTTTCGCTGGTGACGTCGCAGGCGCAGAAGATGCCGCTGATCTCCTGCGCGATCGCTTCGCCGCGCTCGGCATTGAGGTCGAGCAGCGCCACCTTGGCGCCCTCGCCAGCGAGCATGCGGGCGGTTGCCTCGCCGAGGCCGGAGGCGCCACCGGTGACGATGGCGGCGAGGGAGGAATCGAGCTTCATGGTACGTTTCCCGTGCTTTTTGGTTCTAAAGCCGGTTTAGAGCGCGTTTCATGTCGCTCCAAGCGGGTTTTCCGGCCGGCCTCTTGTGCAGGATTGCGACGGGGCCATCTTTCGACATGGCGCGCCGATCTCGAGCGCGCGATCATCGGCGTCATCGGACGCAAAGGAGCAAGACCGGGATGAGCCAGGGGTTCAGCGCAAGCTTCAGCCGCGAGGAGATGGAGGCGATCCGCAAGAGCCTGCGCGACGAAGCGAAGTTCGGTGCCGATTTCATGGCCCGGCTCAAGCGCGTCGCGAAACGCATTCCGTTTGCCGAGGATCTGCTGGCCGCGTGGTTCTGTGCGCGCGATCCGGCGACGCCGCGCCGTGTGCGGCTGACGCTGCTCGCCGCGCTCGGCTATTTCGTGCTGCCGGTGGACGCGATTCCCGACTTCATGCCGCTCATTGGCTTCACCGACGATGCGGCGGTGATTGCTGCGGCGATCGCGGCCGTCGCCGGCTCGATCACGCCGGAGCATCGCGAGCGGGCGAAGGCGAAGCTGGCGGAGCTTTGATCCGGCGGCGTCATGTTCGGGCTGGACCCAGCATCCCGGAAACCGGCGCCTTCTTGTCGTGAGATTCTCGGGTCGAAGCTTTGCTTCGCCCGAGGATGACGCGGGACCGATCTACAGCGTCAGGACGATCTTGCCCTTGGCCTTGCGGTCGCCAATCAGCGCGTAGGCTTCCGTCCAGCGCTCCAGCGGGAAGGTCGCATGGACATGGGCGCGGATATGGCCGCCTGCTGCCCATTCCAGCAGGCGTTCCATGTTGCGCCGATGCGCGGCCGGCTCGCGGACGACGAACTCGCCCCAGAAGACGCCGCGCAGGTCACACCCCTTGAGCAGCAGCAGGTTGAGCGGAATCTTCGGGATCTCGCCGCCGGCGAAGCCGACGACGAGGTAGCGCCCTTCCCAGGCCATCGAACGCAGGGCGGGCTCGGCGAGCTCGCCGCCGACCGTGTCGTAGAGGACATCGACGCCGCGCCCGCCGGTGAGCTTCTTCAGCGCGGTGCGAATGTCGTGCTGCGCATAGTCGACCTCCTCCTGCGCCCCGTGCTCGCGGGCGAGCGCGAGCTTGTCGGGCGAGGAGGCGCAGGCGATGACATGGGCGCCGAGCAGCGCGCCGATCTCGACGGCGGCGAGCCCCGCTCCGCCGGAAGCGCCGAGGATCGCCAGCGTCTCGCCCGCCTTCAGATGCGCGCGCTGGATCAGCCCGTGCATCGCAGTGCCATAGGTGACGAACAGGCTCGCGGCCTGCGCGTCGTCGAGCTTGTCGGGGACGCGAACCAGTGCGTCGGCGGACACCGCGACCTTCTCGCGCGCAGCGCCATAGCCCATCCAGGCTCCAACGCGCTCACCGACGCGCCAGCCGGCGACGCCTTCGCCCAGGGCGGCGATGGTGCCGGCGCATTCGGCCGAGGGAGAAAAGGGGAAGGCCGGCTTGGTCTGGTAGCGGCCCTTGATGATCAGCGTGTCGAAGAAGTTGAGAGCGGCAGCCTTTACGTCAATGACGACCTCGCCGCGGCCCGGCAGCGGCTCGGGCAGGTCGCGGATGACGAGTTCCTCCGCCGGTCCGTGATGTTCGCAGAGCAAGGCTTTCATCGCCACTTCACCGTTGCCATCCTCGGCGCGGAACTCTGCCACGGCCGCTCGGAACGGGGAACCGGCCGGCAATGGTGCCGTTCGCATTTTCGCCAGGATCGTGACACTCTATGCCGCCGTCCCGCGCGGTCCGCTCCCCAACAGGTGGTAAACGCGGTATTAAGTTTTTTAGTGACTGATGGCGGTCCATGATCAAGTCCTTCTTCCGCACCCGCGACGCCGCATTTTTCCGCATCGCCGCCGCGCTCGGCCTGACGGCTGGATTGCTGGCCCTGGCCGGTCTGCCGGCTGAGGCTGCGCCGGCCAAGCCGAAGCCCGCCGCGACCGCCGCTGCCACGCCTGCCGCCAGCCCCGGACAGGGGCAGGCGATGCTGCTGGAGACGGCCGGCAAATGGCAGGCCTTCTCCTCGCAGCAGGGCCGTTCCAAGGTCTGCTACGCGCTCGCCAAGCCGGAGAGCCGCATGCCGGCGAATCTCAAGGATGTCGAGGGTATGCTCTTCGTCTCCAGCCGGCCGGGGGAAGGCGTGCGCAACGAGATCAGCTTCGTGATGAACTTCGACGTCAAGGAAGGCGTCGAACATCAGGCCTTGATCGGCAATGACCGCTTCGCGCTGGTCGCCAAGGGCCAGAACATGTGGCTGAAGAACCCGGCCGAGGAGCAGCGCATGCTCGACGCGATGCGCCGCGGTTCCGGGCTGGAGATCAAGGCGACCTCGAAGCGCGGCAACGCCACCGCCGACAAGTACTCGCTCGCGGGCATCAGCCAGATCGTGAAGCGCGCCGAAGACGCCTGCAAGTAGGGCGCATGGCGAAGCCTTGAGACCGAGGCCCGTCATGCTCGGGCATGCCCCAGCATCTGTGCCAGGTGATTCTCGGGTCTACGCGGCGTTTATCCTCGGGCCACAGTTCGGACCCGAGGGCTCCGCCCGCGAATGACGCTGGGGCCGGATTTCCGGTTTTCCCGCAATTGTGCTAGGGAGCGGCAAATCCCGCGCCTTTCCTGATGGGCGACGACAGAGCTCCGATGACAGTGTCCGTTTCCGCACCTGCCGCTCCGGCGGCTGAAACCGTTTTGCGACGCCCCTCGCTGGTAGGGCGTACCCGCGCCGGCCTCGTTGAGGCGCTCGCCGAGATCGGCGTTTCCGAGAAGGAGCGGCGCATGCGCGTCGGCCAGCTCTGGAACTGGATCTATCATTATGGCGTCCGCGATTTCGACGCGATGACGACGATCGGCAAGGGGCTGCGCGGGCAGCTTGCCGAGCGTTTCTCGCTCGATCTTCCGGAGGTCACGGCCGAGCAGGTCTCGACCGACGGCACGCGCAAATGGTTGATGCGGATGCCTTCGACCGGCGCGCATGACCGCGGCGCCGAGATCGAATGCGTCTACATCCCCGAAGTCGACCGCGGCACCCTGTGCGTCTCCAGCCAGGTCGGCTGCACGCTGACCTGCACCTTCTGCCACACCGGCACGCAGCGCCTGGTGCGCAATCTCAAGACCGAGGAGATCGTCGCGCAGGTGATGGTGGCGCGCGACCGCCTCGGCGATTTCCCCAACCGCAAGCCGCCGGAAGGCGCCTTCGTCCCGAATGATGGCGGGCGCTTTGTCACGAACATCGTCTTCATGGGCATGGGCGAGCCGCTCTACAATTTCGACGGCGTGCGCGATGCGATCGGCGTGATCACCGATGATCAGGGGCTGTCGCTCGGGCGCCGTCGCATCACCGTCTCGACCTCTGGCGTGGTGCCGCAGATCGGCCCGCTCGGCGAGGAGATGGGCACGATGCTGGCGATCTCGCTGCATGCGGTGCGCGACGATCTGCGCAACGAATTGGTGCCGCTCAACAAGAAATACCCGATCAAGGATCTACTCGACGCCTGCCGGAACTATCCGGGCCTGTCGAATGCGAAGCGGATCACCTTTGAATACGTCATGCTCAAGGGCGTGAACGACTCCGACGCCGAGGCGCGCGAGCTCGTCCGTCTGCTCAAGGGCATCCCGGCCAAGATCAACCTGATCCCGTTCAACCCCTGGCCCGGCACCAAGTACGAGTGCTCGGACTGGGACCGGATCGAGCGCTTCTCCGAGATCGTCTTCCGCGCCGGCTATGCCTCGCCGGTGCGCACCCCGCGCGGGCGCGACATTCTCGCAGCCTGCGGCCAGCTCAAGAGCGAGACCGAGAAGCTCTCGGCCCGCGCCCGGCTGATGTTGGAGCAGGAAGAGGCGCAGGCTGCGCCGGCCGTTGCGGCGGAGTAAGCCTTGCTACGCTGGATTCTGCTGATCCCTTTCGCCTGCCTCGTCGCGATGGGGGCGGGGCTGTTCTTCCTCGCCATGGCGAGTGTCGCCTCGCCCGCCGTGGCGCTGCTGATCGGCGGCGGCATTGAGCGGCTCATCGACGTTCTGTTCGGGTTGGCCGAGAGCGGCGTCGATCCGGCGCCGGCGGCGCAAGCGGCCTTCGCCTTGATCGGGCGGCTGGGGATGGCGATCATCGTGGCGCCGGTGGTGCTGGTCGCGGTCGGCAGTGAGCTGTTCCGGTTGCGCAGCGGCCTCATCCAGAGCGGTCTGACCGGCGCCCTCGCGGCGCTGCTGCCTCTCGCCATGCTGAGGTTGTCGCGGGCGCCGAGCCATGCGGAGATCCAGATCATCTCCGGGCTCTTCGTGGTCGGCGCCGCAACGGGCTTCGTCTACTGGTTGATCGCCGGACGCGGCGCGGGCGGGGAGCGCAACGCACCCACCGCACCGCGTAACTGAGCGTCGCTCAGAGCCCGAGCACCTTCCGCAGTTCGGCCTTGGCGGCAGCGAACTCGGTCTGGAATTCGGGCTGCTCCATGATCCGGGCGGCGATGACCGAGCCGGCGATGCGGCCGGCCTCGATATCCGAGCGGTAGTGGATGCCGCCGATCACGCGGTTCCAGCCATAGGCCCAGGCCCTGTCCATGATCTCGGTGCGCTTCTCCGGCACCATGTTGGAGAGCACGATGCCCATGAGCGTCCCGACGGTGGTATGGCCGGACGGATAGGCGCCGGAATTGGAGATCTTCACCACCGGCTTCACCAGCGGGCTTGCCTGATGCGGGCGCGGGCGCTTCCAGCTGTCCTTGGCCGGATCGACCACGGCGCCTTCGGTCGCGACGACGCGATCGAAGAAGGCGGAGAAGACCGGCAATGAGTCGGCCTTGAAGGCCGGGCCCATGACATTGGCGAAGCGCCAGATGTCCTCGACCGCATCGGCCTGGGCCTGTGCTTCCATCTCGGGCGAGCGCGTGACCTGGATGGTGAGGACTTCGCCGATCTCGGCCTTGGTCTGAGCGGAGTCCTGCGTCGGCGGCGGCTTGAGGACGGTGCGCAGATCGATCGAGGCGGCGGTGGCGAAGGGTTTTGCGTCTTCGGCCCGCAGCGGAGCGGCGGCGAGGGCGAGCAGGGTCAGAAAGGCGAGGGCGATGGTGCGCATGGGAGCGGTCCTCTGTGGGGCGCGCGGAGCCACGCGCCCGCAAGATGACAGCGTCATGACGCAGGCTCAGTCCCCGATCGCGACCCCTTCCCGCCGGCCGTCGGCGCCGCCCAGGAAGCCCTCAGGCGTCTTCACGATGGCCTGGGTGCCGGAGGTCATCTCCAGCAGGCGCACCTCATGGCCCTTCGCTTCCAGCGCAGGCTTCCAGGCCTCGGCTTCCGTCCCACTCTCCAGCTCAGTCGGCCCGTTCCGGCTGCCGAAATTGCCGAAATCAACAGCCTGCTGCGGGTCCATCTTCCAATCGAGCAGCGCGACGAGGGTCTTGGCGACATAGCCGATGATCTGGCTGCCGCCAGGCGAGCCGACGACGGCATAGAGCCGACCGAAAGCGTCGAAGACCAAGGTCGGCGCCATCGAGGAACGCGGCCGCTTGCCGGGCTCGACACGGTTGGCGACGGGCTTTCCATCCTCCTCCGGTGCGAAGTTGAAATCGGTCAGCTCGTTGTTGAGCAGGAAGCCGCTTTGCGTCATCAGGCGCGAGCCGAAGCCGTCCTCGATCGTGGTGGTCATGGCGACGGCATTGCCGGCCGCGTCGACCACCGAGATGTGGCTGGTGCCGTTCTCGATGCCATCGGAGGGGGCGAACTGCTGCGCTCTCTTGTTCGGAGGATCGCCCGGCTTGGCCTTGCCCATCGACCGTTCCGGGCTGACCAGGCTGGCGCGGGAGCGGATATAGCTGCGGTCGATCAGGCCGCGCACGGGCACGCTGATGAAGGCGGGATCCGCAAGATAAAGCGCGCGATCGGCGAAGGCGAGGCGGCCGGCTTCGCTGAACCAGTGGGCGGCCTCAGCGCCCGGACCGATCCGGCGCAGATCTTGCCCTTCCAGCACGCCGAGAATCTGCTGGATGGCGATGGCGCCCGAACTCGGAGGCCCCATGCCGCAGAGGCGCCAGATGCGATAGCTGCCGCAAACCGGCTCGCGCTCCTGGACCTTGTAGGCGGCGAGATCGGCCAGCGCCATGTCGCCGGGATTGGTCGGGTGACCTGTGACGGTCGCAACGATGTCCTCAGCGATCGGCCCCTCATAGAGCGCTTTTGCGCCCTGCGCGGCGATGGCTCGCAGCGTCGCCGCAAAGGCCGGGTTCTTCAGGACGGTGCCGACGGCCTTGGGCTTGCCGTCGGGCTCGTAGAAATAGGCTGCGGCGAGGGCGTTTTTCGGCAGGTTGGCTTCGCCGGCGAGCAGGCCGTTGAGGCGGGGAGAGATGGTGAAGCCCTCCTCCGCCAGTTTCAGGGCGGGGGCCACCAGATCGGCCCAGGGCAGCTTGCCCCAGCGGCGATGCGCCTCTTCCAACAGCTTCAGCGTGCCGGGCACGCCGACCGAGCGGCCACCGATGACGGCATCCACGAACCGCATCGGCCTCCCGTCCTTGATGAAGCGGTCCGGCCTGGCGGCAGCGGGGGCCGTCTCGCGGCCATCGAGTGTCGTCACCTTGCGAGCGGTCTCGTCCCAATAGACGAAGAACGCTCCGCCGCCGATGCCGGAGCTCTGCGGCTCGACCAGGTTGAGCACGAACTGGGTGGCGATAGCGGCGTCTGCCGCGCTGCCGCCGGCGCGCAGAATGTCGCGCCCGGCCGCGGCAGCGAGCGGATTTGCGGCGGCGGCCATGAAGCGCTGGGCCGTGCCGAGCGTCTTGATACTGCGCCCCGTGCCCGCCTCGGGCGCGGGAGCGAGCGGCTGGGCGATCGCGATCTGAGTGGTCAGCACGGCCGCGGTCAGGGACAGAAGGAGGGGTAGGCGCATGGCTCGACTCCGAGGATTGCGGGCAGAATAGGCCATTCGCCGCGGCCTGCCAGCTTGGACCAGCGCGCCGCGACAGGTAGAGTTCCGAATCGAGACCGTTGTGACGCTGCCAAAAGGGGTTTTCGGCATGTCGTTTTCCACCCATCTTCGCCGTCCACTCGCGTGGCTCGTGCTCGGCCTTGTCGGCATCGCGCTTGCCGGCTGCGGCTATAACAACGTGCCGACGCTGGAGGAGAAGGCGAAGGCCGCGTGGTCCGAGGTGCAGAACCAGTACCAGCGCCGGGCCGACCTGATTCCGAATCTCGTCGAGACGGTGAAGGGCTACGCCGCACAGGAGCGCGACGTGCTGACCGCCGTGATCGAGGCCCGCGCCAAGGCGACGCAGGTCAAGGTCGATGCTTCGACGATCAACGACCCGGTCAAGTTCAAGGAATTCCAGGACGCGCAGAACCAGCTCACCGGCGCGCTCGGTCGCCTCCTCGTCACGGTCGAGCGCTATCCGGAGCTGAAGTCGAACCAGAACTTCCTCGCCTTGCAGTCGCAACTCGAGGGCACCGAGAACCGGGTTGCGGTGGCGCGGCGCGATTACATTCAGGCGGTGCAGGCCTTCAACACCGAGATTCGCACCTTCCCGGGCGTGATCTGGGCGAAGCTGTTCTGGGGCGCCAAGCCGATGGAGACCTTCACGGCCACGGCGGGCGCCGAGCGGCCGCCCGCGGTGAAGTTCTGAGGTAACCAGCTTCGTGCGGCAGAGCGGTATGTCATGCTCGGGCTCGGCCCGAGCATCTCTCTCCGGAGATTCTCGGGTCTGCGCTTCGCATCGCCCGGGAATGACGATGCTGCGGGCCGCTGCGGCCCTGGTTTTGTTGCTCTGGAGCAGCCTTGTATTCGCCGCGGATCCGAACTACCCGGCGCTTACGGGCCGGGTCGTCGACGGCGCCAATCTGCTTGCGCCCGATGTCCGGCAGCGCATCGAGGACAAGCTCAAGGCGCATGAAGACAAGACCTCCGATCAGGTCGTCGTCGCGACGGTGCCGTCGCTTCAGGACGTCCCGATCGAGAATTTCGCGAATGGGCTCTTCCGGCATTGGAAGCTCGGCGAGAAAGCCAAGAACAACGGCGTGCTGCTGATCGTCGCGCCGAAGGAGCGCAAGGTCCGAATCGAAGTCGGCTACGGCCTGGAAGGGGCGCTGACCGACGCGCTCTCCAAGGTCATCATCACCACCGCCATCGCGCCGAAGTTCAAGAGCGGCGATTTCGCCGGAGGGATCGATGCCGGAGTCGATGCCATCCTGACGATTCTGGCTGGGGATGCCGAGGAATGGCAGCGGCGCGCCGAGGTCCGCTCGGACGAGAGCTCATTGGGCGAGGACATCGCCGTCATCATCGCGATGATCTTCATCTTCCTGTTCATCGTCGCTTTCCTGCGGGGGATCAGCCAGCAGAACGGCGGAGCGCGCCGCCACCGGCTGCGCAACGGGCAATGGGTGATACTGCCGCCGAGCACGGGCTCAGGATCAGGCTGGAGCGGCGGCTCCGGCTGGGGCGGCGGCGGAGGCGGCTGGAGCTCGGGCGGCGGGTTTTCGGGCGGCGGAGGCTCCTCCGGCGGCGGCGGGGCTTCGGGAGACTGGTGATGGATGCCGCTGACAGGGATGCGATCGCGGAGGCCGTGCGCCGGGCCGAATTGCTGACGGCAGGCGAGATCGTGGTGGTGATCGACCGGGCGGCTTCGAGCTACCGCAACGTGCCGGTGGTCATGGCGCTCACGCTCGCGCTGTTTGTGCCATGGCCGCTGCTGTCGCTGACGGCGATGAGCGCGCAGCGAATCTTCATGATTCAACTCTTCTGCGCAGCCCTGCTTCTGGCAGGGCTCCTCTGGTACGGGCGCGGCGGGCGTTTTGTGCCGGGTTTCGTCAAGCGCCGGCGGGCGCACGAAGCGGCACTGCGGGAGTTCACGGCGCGCGGCATGACGCGGACGAGGGCGCGCACCGGCGTGCTGCTCTATATCGCGCTGCAGGAGCGCTACGCCGAGATTCTCGCCGATACCGGGATCGACGGGCTCGTGGACCAGGGCACCTGGAGCGGCATCATCGAGCCGCTGTTGGCGGCGGCGCGCGAGGATAGGCTGACCGAGGGGCTGATCAAGGCGGTCGATGGTGTCGGTGCAGTTCTCGCACAGCATGTCCCGCCGGTTCCCGGCGACGTCGACGAGCTGTCGAACAAGGTCATCCTGCTCTGAGACTCTGCCGCGGCGGCAAGTTCAGCGTGTCGCCGGGCCCTTGGCGGCGGCCAGAATCGCGCCCGGCATCACATAGCCGTGCTTGCCCGGCCGGTCGGCCTGGATGACGACGACATAGCCATCGGCCTCGGGCGCCTGCGTGGCGGCCAACGGGGCGGTGATGGTCGCCTCCTGCCCGTTCCAGTCACCGACGCGCACCATGCCGCGCACCACATTGGCGTAGGTCAGCGTCTTGCCCTGGTTTTCACCGCGCGTGATGGGTACCGTCGCCTGATGCGAGATGGGTAGAACCCAGACACCGGAGACCTCGTCGCTCGCGGCGCCGGTCGGCGCGATCTTGATCTGGAGGTTGCCGTTCTCCTCCTTGAGCGCAAGCTTCGCGGCGAAGCCGGTGACGGCGAACTGGTTCACCGCCTTCTCAATCTCCGCTTTCTCCGAGCCTACCGCATGGGAGGAGCCGCTGATGACGATTTGCGGCGTGTAGACCTGCCCATCGCCACGGGCCTTGGCATAGAGCTTCTGGCGCTTCGCGAAGGAGTCCTTGCCGAGCGTGTCCTTCCAGCCGAGATAGTCCCAATACGTCACCGGCATCGTCAGCGCGATCAGCGTCGGGTCCTTGGCCAGCTCGAGGACCAGCGCATCGGCGGGTGGGCAGGATGAGCAGCCCTGGCTGGTAAAGAGCTCGAGCACCGCCCGCGGCGCCTTCGTCCCCGTTTGCGCGAGAGCCGCCGTCATGCCCAATACAAGGGCGGCAGCAGCCACGGTGGATCGGCGCAGGACAGGGACCATGATCTCGACTTTGAAGATGACTTATTTTCCGAAGGTTACCAAAGCCAGCAATTCATCGCAGAGGGAAATCACGTTGCCTTGAAAACGGGCATGGTCGCGCGGGCGTGATCGAACTCGGCCAAGGCGGCAGCCGGGATCATCTTGGGCCGCCAGCGGCGGTGCATCCAGAGCCATTGCTCGGGGTGCT
Organism: Allobosea sp. TAF32; assembly: GCF_052113585.1. NCBI lineage: Bacteria > Pseudomonadati > Pseudomonadota > Alphaproteobacteria > Hyphomicrobiales > Alloboseaceae > Allobosea > Allobosea sp. TAF32. The sequence continues at coordinate 75,705 of NZ_JBFRDM010000014.1, forward strand.
CGCGCACCCAGCCTTCGACCACCGCCGTCATCATGGCCATGGCGCCCCGCACATCGATCTCGCCCGCGGCGTCGCGCGGCAGATCGAGCGGCGGTGTCAGCTCCAGCCGGAAGCGGTGGTTCGGCAGGCGGATGACGCGGACGCCATGCACCGGGCACTCGAAGCGTCGCGCGAACTTGCCCATGATCGGATTGGTCAATGCCGGGCGTCCGAAGAACGGTACGACGACGCCCCGGGTGAAATGCTGGTCGATCAGCATGCCGAGATGCCCGCCCTTCTCGAGGACGCCCTGCATGGCGAAGGCTGCTCCCTGCTTGGCGGCGGCGAGGCCGCCCATCGCGCCGGAGCGGATTTCGTGCACGACAGCGGCGATGGCGGGGTCGTTGGGCGCGCGAAAGACGGCGGTCGTCTCGAGATCATAGGCGGCGGCGCAGATCGCCGGCAATTCCCAATTCGCCAGATGGGTCGAGAAGATCAGGCCGGGTTTGCCATCCTCCCTGAGTGCAACGAAGTGCTCGATCCCCTCGACCTCGATGCGCGAAGGCTTGTCCGGATTATCGTAGTCGTAGTCGAAGAGCGTCTTCAGATGAGCGTATTCGCCGGCGACGCGGCCGAGATTCTCCCAGGCTCCGCGTGCGATGCGCTTCACCTCCGCCTCGTCCTTTTCAGGAAAAGCTGCGCGGATATTGGCTAGCGCGACGCGGTTGACCGGGATCAGCGGGCTCACGGTCCGCAGCAGCCAGCCGCCGAGGTCGCTGGCGCGATCCGGCCCGAGCAGCCGCAGGAACCCGAACAGCGCGCGGATCACGCCAATCATGATCGCCGCGCCGATGCGCGCGGCGATTGCTTTCAATCGTCTCAAGGTCGGTCCAGCCCCAGAGCATGTCCGCGCTTCTTCGCAACGCGGACAGGCCTTGTCCTTTTGTTTTGTCGCATCTTCTTCACGCGAACCGGTATCCACTTCGCTCGAAAATGCTCTAACTCGCCCGTCCCGAGAGCAAGACCGGGCCTGAATGGCGCGATCTGGGGCAGGAATGCGCTGGCGTCAAGTCTTGCGGCAGGCAGGCCGCTCCACTCAGAAGGCGATGACGACCTTGCCGAAGACCTTACGGCCCTCGATGCGGGCGAGGCCTTTCTCGAATTCGGCGAGGGGGAAGACCGAATCGATCACCGGCTTCATGCCGCCGGCCATCTTCTGCAAGGACTGCGCGATGTTCTCGATGCGGCAGCCAAAGGAGCCGGTGATCCGGTATTGCTGCTGGAAGAGCTGCATCAGATTGATCGTCGCCGAGGGGCCGGAGGTCGCGCCGCAGGTGACGAGCCTGCCACCGCGCTTGAGGCAGAGCAGCGAGCCGTTCCAGGTGTCGGCGCCGACATGCTCGAAGACGACGTCCACGCCCTTGCGGCCGGTGAGCTTGCGCACGACGCCCTCGAAGCGGTCCTCGCGGTAGTTGATGACGTGGTCGGCGCCGAGTGCCTTGGCCTTGGCGCCCTTCTCGTCGTCGCCGACGGTCGTGTAGACCGTGCAGCCGATCGCCTTGGCCATCAGGATCGCCGCGGTGCCGATGCCGGAACCGCCGGCATGGACGAGCACCGACTCGCCCGGCGCCAGCTTCGCATTGTCGAACAGCATGTGTTGCACGGTGCCGAAGCCGATCGGCGCGCATGCGGCATCCTCGAAGGAGACGCCCTTCGGCGCCTTGATCGTCAGGCGAGCCGGACGATTGAGCAACTCCCGGGCGAAGCCGTCGATATGGAAACCCATAATGCCGGCGACGTTCTCGCAGAGATTGTCGCGGCCCTCGCGGCAGGCCTTGCACTGACCGCAGGTGTCGGCGCCATAAGCCGTCACGACGTCGCCCGGCGCGAAGCCGGTGACGCCCTCGCCGACGCAGACGATCTCGCCGGCCGCCTCGACGCCCGCCGCCTGCGGCATCTTGCGCTTGGCGAAGGCCATGCCGCGGAAGCCCCAGAGGTCGAGATAGTTCAGCCCGACCGCCTTGATGCGGATCTGGACCTCGCCCGGAGCGGGCGGCGGTGGCGGCTCGATCTCCTCGAGGCGGAGGTCACGATCACCATGGAGCTGGAGGGAGCGCATGAGGCGAACTCTTTCAGATCTGATCCGGCCATTGCCGGGAGGTGTGCATGACAGCGAGGATTTCGACCCGGCCGTCGCGTACGCGGTAAGGAAGAATGTAGGGCGTGCCGGTCACAACAAGTTCTCGGCTCTCATCGACGCGCCCCGACCTGCCCATGTGAGGCTGCTCGCCGAGCTGGTTACCCGCCCTCCTGAGGCGGCGCACCAGGGCCAAAGCGGCGGAGGCGCTGATCGGCGCGACATAGTCGGCGATTTCATCAAGCTCGACCCGCGCTCGGGCCGTCCAGATGACTCTCATCGCCCGGCATCGATCATGGCTTGCAGTTTGGCTTCGATCGCGTCGAGCTCTTCCTCGGTCGCGAACTCGCCGCGATCCGCTTCGGCGATCCCTTCCTTGATTCTCGCGATCTGCCACGCGTTCAGCGCGACATAGTCCTCGATCGCCTTGGTCGCGAGCCAGCTCCGCGAGCGGTCGGTGTCGGCGGCGAGCGCGTCGAGCTTGGCCAAGGTCTCGTCGTCGAGGCGAATGGTGAAGGCAGCCGTCATGTCGGTTCACTCCGGTTCGAAGTGAACCCTAACATGAGATGCCGTTTCGGTCGATTCAGCGATGAACGCCAAGCTGGGCGGTCAGTCCGCCGTCGATCGGCAGCACCGTGCCGCTGATATAGGCGGCGGGCTCGCTCATCAGGAAGGCGGCGAGGCCCGCAACTTCTTCGGGCTTGGCGAAGCGCCCGGCCGGGATCTGCGCCTGCATCTTGTCGCGATAGGCGGCGTAGGGCGCCATCATGTCGGTGTCGACGAAGCCCGGCGCGATGATGTTGACGGTGACGCCGCGCTTGCCGGTCTCCACCGCCAGGGTCTTGGCGTAAGAAATCAACGCACCCTTGGAGGCAGCATAGGCTGCGTTGCCCGGATTGCCACGCAGCGCCGCTACGGAGCCGATGGCGACGATGCGGCCCGCCCTGGCGCGGATCATGTTGCGCATCAGGCTCTTGGCAATGCGCGTGAAGGCCCAGAAATTGACCTGCATCGCCGCTTCCGCCTTGTCCTGCGCCATCATCGCAGCGAGGGAATCATAGGGCTGGCCGGCGTTGTGGACGAGGCCGAAATAGCTCACGCCCTCGCGCGCTTCACAGAACGCGTCGAGTGCGGCCTTGTCGGAGAGGTCGAGCGGCAGCGCCTTCACGGCTCGGCCGGGATGGGCGGCGGCGATCTCCTCCGCCAACGCCTTCGCCTGCTCGGCCGAGGAGCGGAAGGTGAAATCGACATCGTGGCCGGCCGCGGCGAGCGCGCGCACGATCGCGGCGCCGACGCCCTTGGCGCCGCCGGTGACGAGAACTTTTGTCATGAGAGAGCCTGGGTCATGCCGCCTCCGGAGGCGCCGTCAGCACGAGGCAGGTGTTCTGGCCGCCGAAGCCGAAGGAGTTGGAGAGAACCGTCTTCACCTTGGCCTTGCGGGCCTCGTTGGGCACGACATCCAGCGCGATGGCGGGGTCGGGGTTCGCGTAGTTGATCGTCGGCGGGATCGTGCCATTGGCGATGGTCAGGAACGAGATCACCGCCTCTACCGCGCCAGCCGCCGTCAGCGTGTGGCCGATCATCGACTTGTTCGAGGAGATCGGCAGCTTGGCCATGCGCTCGCCGAAGACGGCGGCGCAGCTCATCGCCTCCATCTTGTCGTTCTCGGGCGTCGAGGTGCCGTGGGCGTTGATGTAATCGACGTCATCGGGCGTCAGCCCGGCATCGGCCAGCGCATCCCGCATGGCGAGGATGGCGGGCTTGCCGTCCGGGCTGGAGCGGGTGCGATGGAAGCCGTCGCCGCGCTCGCCGCAACCGGCGACGATGCCGAGGATGGTGGCGCCGCGCGCGAGAGCATGGTCGTAATCCTCGAGCACCAGTGCACCGGCGCCCTCGCCCATGACGAAGCCGTCGCGGTTCTTCGAGAAGGGCTTGGCGGCGCCTTCCGGCGGGTCGTTCTGGGTCGAAAGGGCCGAGAGCAGCGAGAAGCGGATCAGCGCTTCCGCATGGATCGAGCCGTCAGTGCCGATGCAGAGCGCAGCTTCAGTCTCGCCGCGGCGGATCGCCTCGACGCCCATCTGAATCGCGGTCGCGCCGGAGGAGCAGGCTGTCGAGAGCGAGATCGGCGAGCCTTTGGTGCCGAAGCGGTCGGCGATATGGTCGGCGACGCCACCGAAGACGAAGAGTTCGTGCATGGGCGCGAATTTGCGGGTCGCGGCAGCACGCAGCAGGGCGTCATAGTCGACCTCGCCATCGACGGTCTCGGCGAGTTCCTGCTTCTGCGGCCATTCCATCTCGACGGGCGGGACCGCCATGAACAGCTCGCCGGGAAAATCGCCGTCCTGGCCGAGGCCGCTCTGGTCGACAGCTTCCTCGGCGGCCAGCGTCGCAAGCTTCTCGGAGAGCTGCGGCGCGGTGAAGGGACCGTCGAACAGGAAATCGACGGTGCCGCCGATGGTGGTGCGCAGCCCTTCCGTCGGGAAGCGCTCGATGCGGTGGATGCCGGATTTTCCGGCGGTCAGAGCCTGCCAGTTGGCGTCCTTGCCCTGGCCCAGTGACGTCACGACACCGAGGCCGGTGACGGCGACGAGCGGGCGGCCCTTGGCATCACGATGCGTGGTCATGGCTTCAATCTCTCACGCTTGGACCAAATGCGCGGCGCCTTCGCCACGCCAGTGGCCGGCGCCGGTGACGATCGCCTCTTTCGCCTGCCCCGCCGACAGGGCGATTGCCGCCAACGCCACGGAAACAGGGAAGGCGGCCTCGACGCCATGGCCGACGAGATCGCCGACGGCGATGCGCTTGGCGGAAGGGGCGGCCGCCTGCAAGGCAGCGGCCTCCTCGGCAGTGATGCCGGCGCAGCCGGTCGCGGCGGAGATGGCGAGGCTGTCCGGGCCGATCGCGCCGAAGGCACTGACGAGCTTCGTCAAGGCGGATTCGACGGTGCCCGGCGCGCGGCGGCTGCGGGCGGCGCCGGCATGGCTGAGCCGGGCGTGTATCTTGGCGCCCCGCGCGGCGGCGCGCTCGGCCGATTCCAGCACGAGGAAGGCGCCGGCGCTGCCGGTGATCAGGCCGGGCGCGTCTTCGCGCTCGAACACGGGCGCGAAGCTGTTGCGGCGGAGATAGCCACCGAGTTCGAAGAGCAGCAGCATGTCACGGCGCTCGGCATTGTAGGCGCCGCCGACGAGCATCAGGTCGGACTGGCCGGAGGCGATGCGGGCATGCGCCGTGCGGATCGCGTCGACGCCGGCCTGTTCCTCGCCCATGAACGTGCGCGACGGACCGGTGATGCCATGGACGATGCCGATGTTGCCGGCGAGCAGGTTGGAGAGCTGGGCCAGGAAGAGCGTGGGCCTGAGATCGCTCATCAGGTGCTCGTTGAGATAGGCGCCCGGCTCGTTCGCGCCGCGCAAACCGCTGAGGATGGCGGAATCGACGGCGTGGTCGCGCTCGCCGCCGCCGGCCGCGACGATGACCTGCAGGGCGCTCTTGGCCTCGGCATCCTCCTTCAGCCCCGCCGAGTCGAGGGCGAGCCCGGCGGCATAGACGCCGAGGCGCTGCCAGGGCTCCATCTGGCGCTGGTCGGATTTCTTCGGGATCTGCTTGTCCAGCTCCAGCGCCATCAGCGGATGGACCGGATAAGGCTTGAAAGTCTCGGTGTCGACGACCGGCGGACCGCCGGCTGCGAGCGCCGCCGCATGAGCTTCGACGCCTTCGCCCAGGCTGGAGGCGATGCCGATGCCGGTGATGACCACATCGCGGCGGGGAAGGGCGCTGGTCATGGCGCAGGCTCCGGCGTCAGGCCGATGGCTTCGATGCGGCTGAGCATCAGCGTGCGCATATCGGCGGGAAAGGGCATCAGGCGGAAGCGGAGCTCGGCATCGCAGATCGGCTTTCCGCCGCTGGTCAGCTTCGCCTTGGTTGCCGCATAGCCCGAGCCTTCGATGATGAGTTCGGCGCTGGCTTCCAGCTCCGTGTTCGGCTCGACGAAAGTGCGGAAGCGCGCCTTGTCGACCGTCATCAGGAACGGCATCTGGCTGAGCCCGTTGAGGCCGAGCAGCAGATAGCCCGAGGCCTGCGCCATGGTTTCCGTCAGCAGGACGCCGGGCACCAGCGGGTGGCCCGGAAAGTGGCCCTCGAAGACCGGACTTTCCGCGGGGACGGTGGAGCGCGTGACGATGCGCTTCTGCGACGGATCGAAGGTCACGACCCGGTCGATCATGTCGAAATATTCGAGGCGCATGCGATCCTTGGTCTGCTGGGCGCCAGAACGGCGCGAGGCCGCGGCACGGATCAACTGATCCGCGCGACGGCCCCTATGCTCTATCGGGAGCGACGCTTCGGCTCAAGCCCGGCAAGCCTGCTGGCTTCGACCGAGGCTTTCACGCTTTCGTCGTCACGCCTTCTTGGCGGCGACGAGGTCGTCGATGCGCTTGCAGAGGTTCTCCAGCACGAAATACTGCTCGGCCGGGGCTTTGCCCTCGTTGACTTCCTGCGTCCACTGTTCGAGCGGCAGTTTGATGCCGAACGCCTTGTCGATCGCGAAGGCGATGTCGAGGAAGGCGAGGGAATCGATGCCGAGGTCTTCGATCGCGTGGCTCTGCGGTGTAATCTTCTCGCGCGGAATATCGCAGGTTTCGGAAATGATGCCGGCGACCGTCTCGAACGTGGCGGACATGCTGCGGGTGCTCCCGTCTGTTGTCGGTGATGGCGGACGACATCCGAGCGCGGGATTGTCGCCTGCGCTTGCCCCTAGTCGCCACCGAGGATGACTGAAATGCCCCCTTACACTGCGGCGGGCGCGAGGACAACCGGGGCAGGTCCTCTAAGCATCATGGCCGGCTTGCGCCGGCCATGACCTGCTTCGGTGCTGCTATCCAGATCAGGCGGCGAGGCCGCGCAGGACGTAGTGCAGGATGCCGGCGTTCTTGAAGTAGTCGATCTCGTCCAGCGTATCGATGCGGCAGAGGATCGGCACCTTCTTCACCGTGCCGTCGGCATAGGTGATCTCGGCTTCCATCATCTGGCGCGGCTTAACGTTGGCCAGGCCCTTGATGCTGACGAGCTCATCGCCCTTGAGGTCGAGCGAGGCCCAGCTGGTGCCTTCCGCCAGGGTGAAGGGCACGACGCCCATGCCGACCAGATTCGAGCGGTGGATACGCTCGAAGCTCTGGGCGATCACCGCCTTGACGCCGAGCAGGTTCGTGCCCTTCGCGGCCCAGTCGCGCGAGGAGCCGTTGCCGTATTCGACGCCGGCGAAGATGACGAGCGGGACGTTCTCCTGCTTGTACTTCATTGCCGCGTCGTAGATCGGCAGCTCTTCCTTCGACGGGTAGTGGATGGTGTAGCCGCCCTCGCGGCCGTTCGGGCCGAGCATGTGATTGCGGATGCGGATGTTGGCGAAGGTGCCCCGCATCATCACCTCATGGTTGCCGCGACGCGTGCCGTACTGGTTGAAGTCGGCGACCGCGACGCCGTTCTCCGTCAGATACTGACCGGCGGGCGAGGCAGCCTTGATCGAACCGGCCGGGGAGATGTGGTCGGTGGTGATCTTGTCGCCGAACAGGCCGAGTATGCGGGCACCGGCGATGTCGGTGACGGGGTCCGGCTTCTGGTGCATGCCCTGGAAATAGGGCGGGTTCTGCACATAGGTCGAATCATCGTCCCAGGCATAGGTCTCGCTCTTGGGCGCGTCGACCGCCTGCCAATGGGCATCGCCCTTGAAGACGTCGGCGTATTTGGCCTCGAAGATCGCGCGGGTGACGTTCTGCTGGATGAAGTCCTGGATCTCCTTGTTGGAGGGCCAGATGTCCTTCAGATAGACGTCCTTGCCGTCCGAGCCCTGTCCCAGCGGCTGCGTCGTCAGGTCCATCTGGACCGAACCGGCGAGCGCGTAGGCGACGACCAGCGGCGGCGATGCCAGGTAGTTCGCCTGCACGTCCGGCGAGACGCGGCCCTCAAAGTTGCGGTTGCCGGAGATGACGGCGCCGGCAATCAGGCCCTTCTCGTTGATCGTCTTGGAGATCGGCGCCGGCAGCGGGCCGGAATTGCCGATGCAGGTGGTGCAGCCGAAGCCGACCAGATTGAAGCCGAGCGCGTCGAGATCGCCTTGCAGGCCGGCCTTGGCCAGATACTCCGCCACGACCTGCGAGCCCGGCGCCAGCGAGGTCTTCACCCAGGGCTTGACCTTGAGGCCCTTGGCGACCGCATTGCGGGCGAGCAGGCCGGCCGCCATCAGCACCGAGGGGTTCGAGGTGTTGGTGCAGGAGGTGATGGCTGCGATGACGACGTCGCCATGGCCGAGATCGAAGTCCTCACCCTCGACCTCGACGCGGCGCGAGAGTTCGCCGCCCTTCTTGTAGTCGGTCTCCATCGCGGCGGCGAAGCCGGCCTTGACGGCGGAGAGATCGACGCGGCCTTCGGGGCGCTTCGGACCGGCCATCGAGGGCTGGACCGTCGAAAGATCGAGCTCGAGCGTGTCGGTGAAGACCGGATCAGCGGTCTCGCGGGTGGCGAAGAGGCCTTGCGCCTTGCTGTAGGCCTCGACCAACGCGATGCGGTCCGACTTGCGGCCGGTGGTGGTGAGATAGTCCAGCGTCTCGGCATCGACCGGGAAGAAGCCGCAGGTCGCGCCGTATTCCGGGCCCATGTTGGCGATCGTGGCGCGGTCGGCCAGCGTCAGGTTGTAGAGGCCGGGGCCGAAGAACTCGACGAACTTGCCGACGACGCCCTTCTTGCGCAGCATCTGGGTGACGGTCAGCACGAGGTCGGTGGCGGTGATGCCTTCCTTGAGTGCGCCGGTCAGCTTGAAGCCGATCACCTCCGGCAGCAGCATCGACTGCGGCTGGCCGAGCATCGCGGCTTCCGCCTCGATGCCGCCGACGCCCCAGCCGAGCACGGCGAGGCCGTTGACCATGGTGGTGTGCGAATCGGTGCCGACGAGCGTGTCGGGATAGGCGACCTCGACCTCGACGCCGTCGATCGTCTCGTTACGGGTCCAGACGGTCTGGGCGAGGTATTCGAGATTGACCTGGTGGCAGATGCCGGTGCCGGGTGGGACGACGCGGAAATTGTCGAAGGCGCCCTGGCCCCATTTCAGGAACTTGTAGCGCTCGGCGTTGCGCTCATATTCGAGCTCAACGTTCTTGGCGAAGGCCTTGGGCGAACCGAACTCGTCGACGATGACGGAATGGTCGATGACCAGATCGACCGGCACGAGCGGATTGATCTTCTGCGCATCGCCGCCGAGCGCCTTGACGCCATCGCGCATCGCGGCGAGGTCGACCACCGCCGGAACGCCGGTGAAGTCCTGCATCAGCACGCGGGCCGGGCGGAAGCCGATCTCCTTGCCGGCCTTGCCCTTGTCGTCGAGCCAGCCGACGAAATTCTCGATGTCGGTCTTGGTGACCGAGCGGCCGTCCTCGAAGCGCAGCAGGTTCTCGAGCAGCACCTTCATCGAGAAGGGCAGCTTCGAAATGCCGGGCAGGCCGTTTTTCTCGGCATCGGGGAGGGAATAATAGGTGTAGGTCTTGCCGCCGGCGGTGAGCGTCTTGCGGGCTTTGAAGGAGTCGAGCGAGGCCATGTCGGGCTTGATCCTGATCAAGGGGTTGCGGTCACGACCGGCCCGCCCTTGCGGACGGCGCCGTTCGAAGGCCTAATGCGCATGACGCGCGCGCCGCCTCGGGAGTGCCCGAGCCCCGCGCCGGATCGGCGTGCGGCGTAGCCGCGGGTTCTATAGAGCAATTCCAAGAAGCGCGCTAGATGAACGAGATGTGGTCGAACCTATCGTCGGCAGCGCTGCCTTGACTCAAATTTCATTCCCGCCGACGCGCCTCTTCGCCGAGAATCTCGCCTGCCGCCGCGGTGGCAGGCTGATCTTCGAAGCGCTGAGCTTCGACCTCGGATCCGGCGAGGCGATCGCCCTGACCGGGCGCAACGGCGCCGGCAAGTCGAGCCTCATCGCCATGCTGTGCGGCCGGCTGCGGCCGGATGGCGGCGTGATCCGGCTCGAAGGGGGCGAGGAGGACGTCCATTTTGCCGAGGTTTCGCATCTCGTCGGTCATCGCGACGGGCTGAAGACGGCGCTGACGGCGCGGGAAAATCTTACCTTTGCGCAGTCCGTCCTCGGTGATGCCGCTCTCTCACCGGAAGGCGCGCTGGCTGCGGTCGGGCTTGCCCATGCAGCGGAACTGCCGGTGGGCTACCTCTCGGCCGGGCAGAGGCGGCGGGTGGCGCTGGCGCGCCTCCTGGTTTCGCGCCGTCCCTATTGGCTGCTCGACGAGCCGATGTCGGCGCTCGATACCGCCTCCCAGGCCATGCTCGCCGGTCTGATGCGCGATCATCTGGTGGCGGGCGGCGCGATCCTCGCCGCGACGCATGGCCCTCTCGGTCTCGGTGGGGCACGCGAACTCAGGATCGGGCCATGAGCCGGGCTTTTATGGCTATCCTGAAGCGGGATCTCGCCCTGGCATCGCGCGCCGGTGGCGGCGGAGAATTGGCGCTCGTTTTCTTCCTCACGCTCGTCGTCCTCGTGCCGTTCGCGCTCGGGCCGGATCTCAACCTGCTCTCGCGGATCGGCCCCGCAATCCTGTGGCTCGGAGCGCTCCTTTCGGTTCTGATCGGGCTCGACCGGTTGTTCCAGAGCGATGAGGAGGACGGCTCGCTGGATCTGATCCGGGCTTCGCGCCTGCCGCTCGAACTCGCCGTGCTGGCCAAGGGGCTGGCGCATTGGCTGACGACCGGCCTGCCGCTGGCACTGGTTTCGCCGCTGCTCGGCCTGCTGGTGGCGCTGCCGGGCGAGGGTGTGCTGCCGCTGGTCGCGACGCTCCTGGTCGGCACGCCTGCGCTCAGCTTTATCGGAGCAGGCGGGGCGGCTCTGGCGGCGAGCATCAAGCGCGGCGGGCTGATCGTGCCGGTGTTGGTCGCACCACTGACGGTGCCGGTGTTGATTTTCGGGGTTTCGGCCGCCAATGCGGCCGTTGGCGGCACGGTGCCGTTCCTGACACCGTTCCTAATTCTGTGTGCGATCTCGCTGGCAGCCATCGTCGTGGGGACGATCGCCGCGGCCGCGGCCCTGCGTCAGGCCGATTGAATGCTGCCGCCTCTGGCTCCGCCGAGCTCGACCGCACAGCCGCATTGCGCGGCGAGGCGCGCGACCGTGGCGACGATGGCGTCGAGATCGACCTCGCCGGTGTCGTGCCGGCTGCGAATCTCTTCGGCTGTGGCGTATAGATCGATGACGAGGGACTGGCTGGCTTTCGAGCGGATCGCCTGCTCGACTTCGCGCTGGACCTCGTCGGATAGCTGAAGCCGCATCTTCATCCCCCGCATCCAGAAAGGCAGGCTAGAGGATCGGTCTGGGGCTTGCAAGCAGCGAGGGCAAAAACTGCAACCGCTTCAATGCGATAACTATTAGCCGGCATCGGTCAACAGGCACCTCCCGGGGCACGATCGGAATTCCGCCGGTTCGACAAGGGTTTGGATCGAGGGGCGCCACCGCTCACACGCGCAGCTTCGTGATGTCGCAGCCGGGCTCGGGCGCATTGCTTGGAACGGGTCGAGATTGCTAAAAGCTCCGATCATGGCACCTGCGCCCCGGATGACCCCGCCAGAACGATGGCCAGCCTGATCGACCTCGCCAATCCGACGCGCTTCATGCGCTTTTCGGCCGTGCTGCTGCCCTGGCTGGCGGCCGCGGCCGCGCTGCTCATCGTCGCCGGCCTCTATCTCGCCTGGCAGGCACCGGCAGATTACCAGCAAGGCGAGACGATCCGGATCATGTTCATCCATGTCCCGGCCGCCTGGCTCGCCATGATGTTCTACTCGATGATGGCGCTCTCGGCGCTTGGCACATTGGTCTGGCGCCATCCTCTGGCCGATGTCGCCCAGAAGGCGGCGGCACCGGTCGGGGCCTGCTTCGCGCTGGTCTGCCTGATCACCGGCGCGCTCTGGGGCAAGCCGATGTGGGGCACCTACTGGGTGTGGGACGCGCGGCTGACCTCGGTGCTGGTTCTGCTGCTGATCTATCTCGGCATCATCGCGCTCTGGCGCGTGCTGGACGAGCCGTCGCGGGCGGCGCGTGCCGTGGCGATCCTCACCCTCGTCGGCTTCGTCAACGTGCCGATCATCAAGTTCTCGGTCGACTGGTGGAACACGCTGCACCAACCGGCTTCGGTGCTCCGCATGGGGGGGCCGACGATCCACCCATCCATGCTCTGGCCGCTGCTGATCCTGGCCGTTGGATTCACGCTCTTCGCCCTCGCGCTACATATGCTGGCGATGCGGGCCGAGATCATGCGCCGGCGGGTGCGGACGCTGACGATCCTGGAAGCAGAGCGGCTCGACAGACTCGCGGTGCAGGGATTGCCGGCATGAACGTGCTTGTCGAAAGCATCGGCCCGCATGCCGGCTTCATCCTCGCCGCTTACGCGGCGGCTGCGCTCATCCTGATCGGGCTGACGCTCGCGACCCTGCGCGATCACCGCGCCCAGAAGCAGGCGCTCGATGCGCTGGAGCGTCGCGGCGCCGGCCGCCGCTCTGGCCGGGAGACGTCATGAGCCAGATCGAAACCGCGCCGCGGCGGCGTTCACCGCTGCTTTTCCTGGTGCCGCTGATGATCTTTGGCGCGCTCGCCATCATCTTCGGCATCGGGCTGTTTTCGGGCGATACGAGCAAGGTGCCGTCGGCGCTGATAGGCCGCCTCGCGCCGGCGATCACGCTCGCGCCGCTGGAAGGGCTGCAGCGCGACGGCCAGCCGGTTCCGGCTTTCGGCAATGCCGATCTCGCTGGCGGACGGACGACGCTGGTCAATGTCTTTGCGAGCTGGTGTGCGCCCTGCCGGGTCGAGCATCCCGTGCTGATGGGCCTTGCCGAGACCGATGCGGTGAAGCAGGGCAAGGTCGCGCTGGTCGGGATGAACTACAAGGACGAGGCCGAGAATGCTCGCCGGTTCCTCGGCGCGCTCGGCAATCCGTTCTCCGCCGTCGGTGTCGATCGCGCCGGTCGGTCGGCGATCGAGTGGGGCGTCTATGGCGTGCCCGAGACCTTCGTCATCGGGCCGGACGGGCACATCCTTGAGAAACATGTCGGCCCGCTCGATCAGCAGGCCGCAGCCAAGCTGCTGCAGCGGGCGCTGAAGGCGCGGTGACCAGCGCGTCACGCTCGGGCCGGACCCGAGCGTCTCCTGCCGACAAGGGCGTTCTATCCTGAAAGAGATTCTCGGGTCTGCGCCGCGCTTCGCCCGAGAATGACGCGCTTCAGGCCGCGCGCTTCGTCGCGACGAGGCTTTCGAACAGGCCGCGCCCATCGGTGCCGCCGACCAGCGAATCGATCAGATTCTCCGGGTGCGGCATCAGGCCGAGAACGTTGAAGCCGGGCGAATAGATGCCGGCGATGTTGTTGAGCGAGCCGTTCGGATTGGCTTCGGGCGTGACATTGCCCTGCGCATCCGCATAGCGGAAGGCGACGAGGCCTTCGCCTTCGAGGCGGGCCAGCGTCTGCGCGTCGGCGATGTAGTTGCCCTCGCCATGAGCAATGCAGACGTCGATCGCCTGCCCCTGCGCATAGGCGCGGGTGTAGGGCGTGTCGCTGCGCTCGACCTTGAGATGCTGGCGCTTACAGACGAACTTCAGATTGGCGTTGCGCACGAGGATGCCGGGCAGGAGCCCGGCTTCGCAGGCGATCTGGAAGCCGTTGCAGATGCCGAGGACATAGCCGCCGCGGGCAGCATGTGCGCGGGTCGCGTCCATGATGTGGGCGCGGCCGGCGATGGCGCCGGTGCGCAGATAGTCACCATAGGAGAAGCCGCCCGGCAGCACGACGAGGTCGATACCCTCAGGCAGCTCGGTATCGCCATGCCAGACATGGGTGACCTCGGCGCCGGCCTGCTTCAACGCCTTGGCGACGTCGCCGTCACGGTTGGAGCCCGGAAAGGTGATGACGGCGGCCTTCATGGGTCAGGCTCCGATCTCGACGCGGTAGTTCTCGATCACCGTATTGGCGAGCAGCTTCTCGCAGGCGGCTTTGAGCGACGCTTCGGCCGCCGCCTTGTCGGAGCCGGCGAGCTCGATGTCGAAAACCTTGCCCTGGCGCACGGAGCCGACGCCGTCGATGCCGAGCGACTTCAGGGCGCCTTCGATCGCCTTGCCCTGCGGATCGAGCACGCCGTTCTTCAGGGTGACGGTGACGCGGGCTTTCATGAGGTTCTCCGGACGAGATTTGTTGCGGGTGCCTTAGAGCATGTTCCGCAAAAGTGGAAACCACTTTTGCGATCAGGACATGCTCAGCCTATTGGTTTTGCGCGAATTCCCTTCGTTCGGCTGATACCAACCGAACGGAAAGCGCGCGGAAGAATCGCGGCCGGCTCAACCATTTCCCGCCGTTTCACGTGAATCAGCGGCTGCGCCAGGCGGCCTCGGCGTCCCGCCGCGCGGCTTCGGCCGTGTCGCTGACGCCAAGGGCCACCACGAGTCGGTTCGCTTCCCGGCCGTAGAGAATGGCGGTGACGGCCTGGCGCCCCGGCGTATCCAGCGAGCGGATCGTGACGAGGATGCCGCGTGCCTCGGCCGAATCGAAACGTGCGACATCGGTCGCGCTGCGGGGCGCCTTCGGCTCGGCATTCTTTTTCGGGTTCCGCTGTGCCTTGCGGCGTTCGGCGGCCTTCGCTGCCGCCTGCCGGGCGAAAGCTTCTCCGAGGCGTGCGGGGCTTTCAGAGAGAGCCCGTTCCATGTCGCGGGCCTGCTCACCTTCCAGCGCAATGACCGCGGCAAAACCCTGCTGGACGCAGGATTCGCGCGGACAGAAGACCATGGCGCGGGCTTCGAGGCCCTCGTTCAGCACCCAGGAGCCGATCGGCAGCCGGTGCCAGCCCGCCGATGCGGGCAGCTCGGCGATCCCGGCGCCGAACTGGTTTGCACAGCCGGCGAGCAGGAGAGCGCCGGCGGCGAAAAGGGCCGTGACATGAAAACGGGAGCGCATGCGCTCCCGTTTCGTAGGCGATAATGGCGGAGCGATGGCGCTCACTGCACCAGGCGCGGGCCGGTCGGGCCGGGATTCTCGTTCTCGCCCAAAATGCCGAGGCGGCGGGCGACCTCCGAATAGGCCTCGATCAGGCCGCCCATGTCACGGCGGAAGCGGTCCTTGTCCATCTTGTCCTTGGACTTGATGTCCCAGAGCCGGCAGGAATCCGGGCTGATCTCGTCGGCGACGACGATGCGCATCATCTCGCCTTCCCAGAGGCGGCCGGTCTCCATCTTGAAATCGACGAGGCGGATGCCAGCGCCGAGGAAGAGGCCGGAGAGGAAGTCGTTGACGCGGATGGCCAGCGCCATGATGTCGTCGATCTCCTGCGGAGTCGCCCAGCCGAAGGCGGTGATGTGCTCTTCGGAGACCATCGGGTCACTGAGCGCATCGTTCTTGTAATAGAACTCGATGATCGAGCGCGGCAGCTGCGTGCCTTCCTCGAGGCCGAGGCGGGTCGCGAGCGAGCCGGCGGCGATATTGCGCACGACGACTTCGAGCGGGATGATCTCGACCTCGCGGATCAGCTGCTCGCGCATGTTCAGCCGGCGGATGAAATGCGTGGGCACGCCGATGTCGTTCAGGTTGGAGAAGATGTGCTCGGAGATACGGTTGTTGAGCACGCCCTTGCCGTCGATCACTTCATGCTTCTTGGCATTGAAGGCGGTGGCGTCGTCCTTGAAATGCTGGATGAGCGTACCGGGCTCGGGTCCTTCATAGAGGACCTTCGCCTTGCCTTCGTAAATGCGACGGCGGCGATTCATGGGGATGTACCGTGGCTTGAGGAAATCCAAAGGTTGCCCTTCTCTGGACGCGATGAGGTCGCGGCGGGATCTTGGCCCCTGATCTTGTCGGTCCTGCCACAGCCCGGCGATCCGGTGGGGATCGATCTTCGAGCAGGCGCAGGCGCCGGTAGTGCACGGGATGCCCGAGGGCACCCATGCGCCTGCTATATGGAGCCTCCCGGCCGTAAACGCAACAAAACGCCTTTCGGCCGCGCAAGAAGGCTTAAGCGAGGCTGAATCGGAGCGATCAGGCTGGCTCTCGGCGCCCCGACATCCTATATGATCCAACAGTGCTAATTCCCGCCCGCGAGAGGACATGGACGCCGCATGACGACCTTCGATCAGCGCAAGGACGCCTTCGAGAACAAGTTCGCCCATGACGAGGAGCTGCGCTTCAAGGCAACTGCCCGGCGCAACAAGCTGCTCGGGTTCTGGGCGGCGGAGAAGCTCGGCAAGAGCGGCGCGGACGCCGAGGCCTATGCCAAGTCCGTCGTCGTCGCCGATTTCGAGGAAGCCGGCGACGAGGATGTGGTTCGCAAGGTCAAGAACGATTTCGCGCTCGCCAACATCAACGCGTCAGACGCCGAGATCCGCCGCGTGATGACCGAGCTGTTCCTGAAGGCCGCCGAGGATATCCAGGCCGGGCGCTGACGCATCCCGGCAGACGCAGGACGTCTCTGAAACGGGCGCATGGGCGCCCGTTTGCATTTCCGGGCCGGCCGGGTCCAACTGCGGAAGCCTCGCGCCGTCCGAAGTGCGGGCCTTGAAACGGATGAACGCACCATGGCCAAGCCCACCGTCCTCTCCTCCCTCGCCGATCGTTTCGCCAAGGGCGACAGCATCGTCTCGGCTTGGTGCGGGCTGCCCGATCCCTCGATCTCGGCGATTCTGGCGCAGGAGGATTTCGACGCGATCACGCTCGACATGCAGCATGGGCCGATCACGCTGGGCGAGGTCATCCGCGCGATCCCGCTGATCAACGCCGCTGGCAAGCCGGCGATCGCGCGCATTCCGGTCGGCGAATTCCAGAACGTCTCGAAGCTGTTCGATTCCGGCGTCTCCGGCGTCATCGCACCGATGATCAACACCATGGAAGACGCGCGGCGCTTTGCGGCCTACGCCAAATACCCGCCGATGGGTGAGCGCAGCTGGGGCAGCTATGGCGGCCTCGGCGCCTCCGGCCTCGACCAGAACAGCTATCTCAAGGCCGCGAACGGGTTCTCGCTGACATTCGCGATGATCGAGACGCGTGAGGCGATGGCGATCGTCGACGATATCCTGGCGCTGGACGGCATCGATGCGCTGTTCGTCGGTCCCTCCGACCTGTCGATCGCGCTGTCCGGCGGCGCGCAGGTCGATGCCACCGCCCGCGAAGTCGACGAGGCGCTGAAGCATGTCGTGGCGCGCGCTTCCGCCGTGAACAAGCCGGTCGCGCTCTATGCGGCGACGGCCGAGCGGGCCAGGCAAGGTCTCGCCATGGGCGCGCGCATGGTGACGGTGATGAGCGATTCGACGCTGCTGCGGGCGGCGGCGCAAACGGCGCTCAAGATCGTGCGCAGCTAGAGTCCGTCTGAAAGCTCCCGGCCCTCATGCCGAGGAGGCCCGCGAGGGCCGTCTCGAAGGATGGGGCTCGCGGAGCTGCCAAACAGCTTCTTGGCCAGTTCAGGCGTTGATGCCCTCGCGGCGCTTCAGGATGGCGTAGTAGGCCCAGAGCAGCCGCGCGGCGACGCCGCGCCATGGCCGCCAAGCCTCGGCCATAACCTGCAGCTCTGCCGCTTTCGGCCGCTCGGTGAGGCCGAAAGCGTGCCGGGCGGCTTCCTGGATCGCGAGATCGCCGGCGGCGAAGCCGTCGCGATGGCCAAGGCAGAACAGCAGATAGACATCGGCCGTCCAGGGGCCGATGCCGGAGATCGCGGTCATCTGCGTGTGGACCCCCTCAGGCGTCGCCTGTTCGAGGGCCTCGAAAACGAAACGTTTCTCGACGAGCGCAGTCGAGAGCGCGAGCAAGGTGCGCTGCTTCGGCCGCGATAGGCCGGAAAGGCGCATGTCCTCGTCGGTGGCGGCGAGCATGCGCTCCGGCGTCAGCGGGACGAAGACGCTCTCGAAGCGGTTCCAGACCGCGCGCGCGCTGGCGACCGACAATTGCTGTGAGACGATGATCGAGGCGAGGCCGGTAAAACCGCCTTCGCGCAGCCTGAGCGGCGGCAGCCCGGTGCGCTCGACGATGGCTTGCCAATGCGGATGCAGGGCAGCCAGCGCAGCCATACCTTCTTCAAGATCGCTGTCGCAGGTGATTCGTTCGGTCATCGCGTGAGCATTGATGAAGCAGGAGCCCGCCTGCGTCAGCAGCAGGGCTTGCTGCTTGGCGGGCAGCACCAGCCCTCCTAGACAAGAACGATGGCGTTCATACCACCCGATTCCCGCAAGCCGATCTTCCGTTTCGCGCCAAGTCCGAACGGGCGGCTGCATCTCGGCCATGCGCTCTCGGCCTTGGCCAACGAGTCACTGGCCGAAAGGATGGGTGGGCGCCTTCTGCTGCGGATCGAGGATATCGACCTCACCCGCTCGCGGCCGGAGTTCGTCGCGGGGATCGTCGCGGATCTCGATTGGCTCGGAATCCCGTTCGAACCGGATATCCGCAGGCAGTCCGAGCATTTCAACGATTACGCGGCGGCTCTCGGTGCCTTGCAGGAACGCGGGCTGGTCTATCCCTGCTTCTGCTCGCGGCAGGACATTCGCGCCGAGGTGGCTCAGCGCGAGGTCGAAACGGGGCGGCCCTGGCCAGTGGATCCCGATGGGGCACCGCCCTATCCCGGTCACTGCAGGACGCTTGAACCGGATGAGGCGACGCGGCGCATCACGGCCGGCGAGCCGCATGTGCTGCGTCTCGATATGGCCAAGGCTCTGGCGATCACCGGCAACGAGCTGAGCTATACGGTTTTCGACGGCGAAGGCGGTATCCGGATCGTCTCGGCCCGGCCCGAACGCTGGGGCGACGTCGTGCTTGCCCGCAAGGACGTGCCGACGAGCTATCATCTCGCCGTTGTCGTCGACGATGCCTTGCAGGACGTGACGCATGTCGTGCGCGGCCACGACCTCGAAGCAGCGACCGATATCCATGTCGTGCTCCAGCACCTGCTCGGGCTGCCGACGCCGCTCTATCATTTCCATCGCCTGGTGCTCGACGAGGACGGACGCAAGCTCGCCAAGAGCCGGCTCTCGGAGAGCCTGGCGGAACTCAGGGCGAAGGGGGCCCGCCCGGCCGATATTCGCCGGCAACTGGGCTTCGCTTGAGCCCTAGCCAACGCCGAGGAACGTCAACCAGGCGGCGGTCGTGAACAGCGAGAGCAAGGTCGAGAGCGTGATTGCGCTCGAGGCGTCGGCCACGCCCTGCCGGTAGCGTTCGGCGAAGAGATAGGCATTGATCCCGCAGGGACACGCCGCAAACAGCACCGCGACGCCCGACCAATGGGCGGGCATGTCGAAGATTTTCGTCGCGAGCCAGTAGACCAGCAGCGGGTGCAGCCCGAGCTTCAATCCGCTCAGCACGGTCGGCAGGGCAAGGCCCGATTCCAGCCCGTAGCGACGCATGGCGATGCCGAGGCTGATCAACGCGCAGGGTACGGCAGCACCGGCGAGCAGATCGACCAGTGTCCAGGCCGGCTCCGGAATCTGGCCGACGAAGGGGCGCACGGCCGAGCCGAGCAGGATGCCGACGATGATCGGATGGGTGAAGAGCCGCTTGAGCAATTGCGGAATCGAGGCGGAACGGCCTTCGGCGAGGAGCGTCGCCACGGTCATCGTGACGGGCAAGTGAATGGCGAGCAGCAGACCGAGCGGGACGGCGCCGGCATCGCCGTAAGCCTTCAGGATCATCGGTACACCGACGAAGACGGTGTTCGACTGGGCGGCGGCGAAGCCTGAGACCACCAGCTCCGGCCCTTTCCGTGCGAAGAACTTGCTCGCGATGAGCATGGCCAAGGCCCAGACCACGGCGAGCCCCGCGAAATAGGCGATCCAGTAGCCCCAGGGCTGGGTCGCGGGGATGTCGGCCTTGGCGAGCGTGCGGAACAGCAGGCAGGGAACCGCCAGCACGAAGACGAAATCCGACAGGCCTTCGCCAGTCGTCTCACGCAGCAGCTTCGACCAGCGCGCGAAGTAGCCGAGGCCGATCAGCCCGAAGACGGGCAAGACGACGAGGAAAGAGGCGAGCATCGGCCGGGGACCCGCGTGACGAGAGAAAGCGCCGGTTCAGGCGGTGTCGCCTCGGGGCAGCTCTGTCAAGCGCCAGATGCCTATCGGCGCCTTGATCGCCGAGCCGTCATGCGTTCAGCGCAATTGAGCGATCGCTCCGCCCGCCTTCTCGATCAGCCCGCGAATTTCATCGCGCTGACGTTTGAATTCGGCGAGCATCGGCCCCTGCAATTCGCGCCCGCGCGGCACGCGAATCTTCAACGGATTGACGAAGTTTCCGTTGACCAGCACCTCGTAGTGCAAATGCGGTCCTGTGGAGAGGCCGGTCGAGCCGAGATAACCGATGACCTGGCCCTGGCGGACCTTGGCGCCCGGTACGATGCCGGAAGCGAAGTTCGATTGGTGCGAATAGGTGGTGACGTATCCGTTGGCGTGCTGGATCTCGGTGTGCTTGCCGTAGCCGGAAGACCAGCCGGCCTTGGTGACGACGCCATTGCCGGCGGCAAGGATCGGGGTGCCGATCCGATTGGCCCAGTCGATGCCGGTATGCATCTTCGAATAGCGCATGATCGGGTGGTAGCGCATGCCGAAGCCGGAGCGCAGCTCGCCGTCGGCAATCGGCTTGCGCAGCAGGAACTTCTTCAGCGACTTCCCTTCTTCGTCAAAATATTCGATCAGCCCATCTTCGGGGGACTGGTAGCGGAAAACCCGGCGGCTTTCGCCGTTCACGGTCAGGGTCGCGGAGAGAATCTCGCCGCGCTCGCCCTCGTCGTCCTCGGTGAAGATCACCTCCAGATTGTCGCCGCCATGGACGCGCTGCTGGAAGTCGAGATCGTAGGAGAAGATCCGCACGAGTTCGTCGATCAGCGGTCGCGGTAGATCATGGCGCGCGCCGGTCTCGTAGAGGCTCTCATAGAGGCGGGCGCCGCCGGTGCCCTCCTCGTCGTCGTCGTCCCCATCCGTCTCCTGGCGTTGCGGCCGCTGGAGAGTAAGATTCTGACGGGGCAGATCGACAGTGACGTAGGCGCCCTTGTCGTTCATCGCGATCGTGCCGTCCGGCTGTCCGTTGCTCAGCAGCGAGACTCGCATGATCTGGCGGCCGTCGCCCGGACGGGGGCCTGGTGCGTAGAGCACCTGCAGAACCTGGCCGTCGGGAAGGGCCGTCGTCCGAACCTTGCCGCCAAAGGCCGTCATCATCGCCCGGACCTGATCTGGCGTCGCGCCGGCGCCGCGCAGGGCCTGCTCGAAATTCTCGCCGCGCTTGGCCATCACCAGCTTGTCCTCGACAAGCGGCTCGCGGGAGGCAGGGATCGGCGTCTTCGGCGCGTTGGTCACGTTCTCCGGGACGACGCGTACCTCGATGCCGGAGAAGCGCGTATCCGTTGCCGGCGCATAGGCAAGGATGTCGCCGCTGCCGGCGGTCGCGCCGGTCAGGGTGCGGCTGAGCATCAGCTGTGGCGGAATCGGCAGGGCGCGCTGGCGGCCGGAGTTGGCCAGATTGGCGCGCTCCTCTTCGACCTGGGAGATGATGTCGTTGTCGCTCAGCTGCGGCTTGCCGGCGGGGGTGACGATGTCGCCGAGGTCGCGTTTGACGATGGTGACGTCGGCATCAGGCATGTCCTGGGCCGGCTCGGCATAGCGCTCTTCCGGCTGGCCGCCTTCCGCGAAAAGCCGCAGCGGATTGAAGGGCGGGATATTGCTCGCATAGACGCCGGTGGTGAGCGAGAGGTCGGACGCCAGCCGCACGAAGGGGCGGACGCGGATGACTTCGCGGTTCCCGACCTTCTGCGACATCGGCGCCCTCAGCGTATGGCGCGCCGACATGATCGGCTGGTCGGCGACGAGCTTGTCGGCCTTGCGGGCCCCGCCGCCTTCTCCCGCGGCCGACGAGCTACGCACGGCCACCGTTTCGGGCTGCTCCGGGTAGCTGGTGTCGCCACGCATCGCGACGAGTATCGCGGCACCAAGCAGCGCCGCGCCGCAGGAGCCGACGAGCGCGCAGGCGAAAAGCCATCGCAGCGAGACACCGCGCCGGTCGAGCGGTTGCTGACGGGATTCGGCGGGCTGGATCGGCGGCTCGATCCCGAGATCGACCAGCAGAGCCGCAGCCTCGGGGGCGAGCGGTTCGACTGGCTGAGCGAACTCGGGATGGGCGTTCATATCGTGCGGGCTGCTTCTTGCGGGCGGTTCTGCGTGCGGGGTGCTGGATACCTCGGTGGCGTGCTCCGCCGCGGCGAAGAAGCCTTGAGCGCAATCTGACGAAAGCGCGCAAGACCATGCCCGTGCCGGAAGCGGGAATCAATCCGTCCAGCCACGGGCTGCCTCCTGTGCGGAGCGATTGCGGCTGTTTTGGGAAGCGCAGCGAATATGGTGCGACACAGCTCGCGCGCGAGCGCAAGTGAGCGCACTTGCGATGCCTTGTCACGATAGGCGGCCCGAGGAAATGCCACTTGGGTGTGGCCGCGTGGGCCGGTCCGACTTTCACCTGGAGGCGGGAGGCGCTCTCGTTGTCGATCCGGACCGAGACCGAAAGCCCGATGCTCGCGGCATCGAAACACAGCACGGTGGTGAACCCCGGCCAAGTGTCCAGAAGGCCGCGAAATCGGCCCTTCTTGCGGGCCTCGGAAAAAGAAATGCGCTCCGTCAAAAAAACTTCATGAGCGTGTTGACATGCGTTCTGAGGGTGGCCTATAAGCCACCCATCGAGACGGCGCCGCCGCTGAGCGGCGCCTCTTCTGCGCTTCCTAAGGACGTTGGGGCTGAGGCCGGTTCGCCGGATGAGGTTCTGTCGGTTTTGTTGAAGCCTTGCTGTTTGAAAATTGAAGACAGAAAGAG
>NZ_JBFRDM010000015.1:0-56704 GCF_052113585.1 Allobosea sp. TAF32
GGAGGCAAGGCAGGACGTGTTCGACTACATCGAGATGTTCTACAACCCAAAGCGCAAGCACGTCAGGAACGGGATGCTGTCACCCGTCGAGTTCGAACGGCAGCACCAGATGTAGCCCGACGGCGTCTACGAAACTCGGGGCTATTCAACTGCGGCTATGGCACCGATCCAGCCTGGTTTCCGTCCGTTTCCTACAACGGGAGCCACATCGGGCTCCTAGCGTTCAGCAACCTGGACGAAGATCATATCAACGACCTCCCCTATGTATGGGGCAAAATCAAAATCGGTTCGATCTTCAGCAATCCGACCGTCTCGGCCTCAGCCCTTTACGCGATGAAGCGACAGGGCGGAATGGGCAGGGGGGTGCAGGCCGCCCACGCTATCCTGGACCGGTTCGGCCCCGGTCTAATCGGCAGTCCGGCAAATTTCAGCGAAGTCCAGGTGACGGCTTTCTGGAACGGGTACGGGCTCGATTTCACGGATACCAACAATCTCAGCGTAGCGATCATCGTTCGGTACCGAGCCTTCGCGATCCTCTTCGGGGGCGATCTCGAAACGGCCGGCTGGTGCCGTCTTCTGAGCAATCCGCTCTTCGTCCGCGAACTCGCTTCCATTCGGATGATGGTCGCCTCACATCATGGCCGCGCCAACGGTCAGTGCGAGGAACTCTTCAAGACGATGCGGCCGGACGTCGTCGTCTTTTCAGACGATGCAAGGAAATACGAGAGCCAGGATACGGACGCTTGGTACCGCTGTCGTGTTGGCGGACTGCCCGATTTCGACCGCCCTACCTATCCATCAGGGTTTGTCCGTCGTCACGTGATGACCACGCGGCGGGATGGCAGTCTTGCAATCCACGTGAACGACGCCGGAGGTTATCTGATCTCGCCTGCTCGTCGCCCGACCACGCCTGCGGTTCCGTGGTGGCAGGCAGCGCCTGCCAGCCTCGGGGCGCCTGCGACTGCACTCCTGGCCGAGGCGCTTCGCCCAAATCCGGCGGCGGGGCACCAAGCGCTGCCCGTGTGGAGGTAGTCGTTCTCTCAGCTTCTAACTCATCACCAGCGAAATCCCTCTCCGTGTCGTCGCGCGCCCGCGGGCTCGGCGACCGGTTGAGCCACGTATGAAAGCCCGAGCGCGACACATCCAGCGCTCCACAAAGCCACGCCACCGGCCTGATCCCCCGGAGCCTCGCAATGAACGTGAACCTCATGTCACGCCCTTCGCGAAGTAGGTTGCGGCCGCTTCTTAGGATGTTGCGCTCCGCCTTGAGCTTCACCACCTCCCGCCGCAGCCTCTCGATCTCAAGCTGCTCGGGCTTCTTCTTGCCGTGGCTGGGAACGGTCTGTCCAGGTCGGCCGAAAAGTGCTTCACCCATTTGCGAAACTGGTTCTCGTGGACATCAAGGTCCCAAGACGCTTGCGCCACACTCACTCCGCGATCTTTGATCAGGCGAACCGCCTCGACATTAAACTCACGCCCAAACTGTCTTCGCCGCATAGGCCATCTTCGGTTTCATGAAACACCTAACCTCGGTGTCCACGAAACCGGCAGCAGGCCAATCGGGAGAAAGCTCCGGAGATTGAACTCCGAGCTCTGCGAGCTCCAGGACTTGGGTGGAGAACGATGGTCCGTTGTGTAAGAGGACACGCGCCCTTTACAAGCTATTGAATGGAGGCTGCACGACAGCCTCCAGGAGTTCCTCAAGCAGGCGGTTTTATCGTTAGCGCGAATCCCAATCGATCGAAGCCCCGAATCGCCGCTTGCAGCATTCGTTCAGGCAGCGACTTCGCGTACCGATTGAGAATATCCAAATCCCTAGAAGCGCTTTAGGCGAGCAGCATTTCGAGCTCCCCGGCAACTACCGGGGCATGTCGCTTCGACTCCTTGACGATATTGACATCGAGCGTCGCCTTTGCGGTTTCCAGCAGAACAGGATCGTGCAGGTAGCCCTTCCGCTCGCCTAGCCAGCTCAGCACCTCCGAAAGATGCCAGAGCCCCGCATTCCCCTCATGCATAGGCAATGGGAAATCCCCATGTGCGACCATCAGCTTGCGGATATTTTGCCGGGAAACGCCTGAAAGTTCTGCGATATCTGTTAGGCCGACAAGATCCGGAGACGCCTCCACGAGTGTTGCTCCCGGAATCGCCGCTTTTACATCGGCGAGCGCGCTCCGCACAGCCTCTTGGGCGCTACTAGCTTCGCGCGTAAACTCAAGCGCGAGACGGCCAACGATACCAATGCCGACCAAGGCATCCGTACATCCAGCTTCGCCGAGACGCTCGACGATCATGTCAGGATCTTGATCATCGTCCGCGAGGCGATACTTCAAGGTGAAGGTGTAATCCCTCATCGGCTTAACTCCTCAGCGCTGCTCTTCTTCTCGGCCGCCGCCTTGCGCGTCGTACAGTTATCGACAACACGCTTCAGCTTTTTTGCCTCATTTCCGGCGTTCTTTGGCGTGCTCCAAACGCTCATGATGCAGAATTCGCCACATCGACATTGGTCATCGTTGTAGGGGCAGTATATCTTTCCCCATGCATGGCTTCCGCCAACCTCGACTTCCCATCCGTGCTCTTCCGCGTGCCTGAGCGCTTCTTCAATCTCTTTTTTCGGATGCGACTTCCGCGCCATTCATCGACTTTCTATATGGAGCGCGCAAGCACGGTTGTCAAGTGACAACCCTCCCTTTTCCGCGCTCACCCCCTTCCGCGACCGCCGATGGCGCCGCGATCGACCCCAACCTCCTAGTCGGCACCTGCAAGTCCAGCAATCCCTCCTCGATCAAGTGGGTCGGCACTGGCTCGACAGGCAACGCAACCACTTCTCTGCGCTAAAAAGCGCAGTCAACTTCTCGAGGGCTTGAACGCTCGGGACCTCCGTGAAGACCAGTGCGACCAAGCGCAAATTCGATGTCGCAGCCTAAGCTCTGCGCAGTATGGCCTCCCGCACAGCTCAGACCTCTACCTTGTATTGGAGCTGAAAAGCAGATTTGTCCGGCAGCTCCTCAGTTGGATTGCCGATTAAAAATGACGTTCCAGCCGCGCTTTAGAACTCGGCCGACGCGAAGATGAATTGGAACCCATTGCGTGACGTACGGCATTGATACACCGTGCGCGGCCGTCCAATGGCGCCTCACATATTGAAGGCGTGTGACGTGAATCTTCTCGTCCTCGTTGAGGCCCATGGTTTCAAGCGCCTCGTTGTGGGCGAGCGCGTCGACGATACGATAGGTCACGGGCTCCTCCGCCGTAATCCGATTGACCTTTCCGCGCCATTTCGCGATCTGTCGGAGTTCCGCTCCTGGCAATTCGTCGAGCTTAGCCAGCAGCATGAAATATCGCTGCTTCAGGCTATCATGCCTCTGCGCTTTGCCTCGAAGATCCAGAACCAAGTCGACTGTCGCCAGCAGGGCCGTAATGGCCGCGAGCGCCTTTTGACCAATGACCCCCGTTGTGGCATCGGCGACGCCAGCCGTACCGAACAGCACGATCAGAAACATCAATCCGCGATGCTGCCATTCGAAGTGTCTCAGCCGCGCTGAGTGGTAGAACGCGTTTCTGAGAACGTCGAACCGGAGCGCGGAATATTGCGCCGCACGAGCTATTTCGGCTTCGGGCCCGGTGCAGGCCGCACGCCCGTCGTCGCTTGGCCGCCCGTCGACGCCACCGTCGTCGCGGAAGGCGCTGGGCGCGTTCCCGCTGATCTCGTCTCGCTCGACTGCGCCTGCCGCGTCGTCGCGCTGCCCTTCCATGCGTCGTTTCCCACGTGACTCGTTCCTCTGGTTGCCTAACGTCTCGCTGCGCGAAGGCGCGCGCTTGCGATTCTCCGAACCCTTTATGGTTTGTTTGGCTCGGAACCGGACGGTTTCGGTTTCATTCCTGGAGCTGGGCGAACCCCGATCGCCTCCATCGCCGGCGTGCGACTAGCACGTCGATCGGCAGTGTGCGCCGTTTCCTTAAAGCCAACCCGAATCTGGCCTGGCCGCGACTGTGGCGGCTTCTTCGGCGGACCCTTGTTCATCGATTCTCCCCAGCCTCGATCGAGTCTCGAATAGCGCAACCTAAGCGCACTGTCATGAGACCACTCAACCACAATTTCCGGTGATTGCGCGCAATGCTCCCACACCTAATTGTCAGGCGCGCGTTCCGGTCAGGCCCACGATGATTGAGACCTACCTCCGGCTGCCTCGCATCTAAATGAGCAAGACTTCCGGTGCAAAACTCTCGGACGTTCGAAACGCGTCTTCCCAGAGATGTTAAGTTCGCCCAAGTGAGCCCTGCCCTACGACCTCATCTCCAAGCATTGCGAAACGCTTTGCTGACCCTGGACCCCACCGGACGACAGGGCTTCGAGGGCCTAATCGCGTCAGCTTTGCAGCAGATCGTGGGCGTCCCGTTCCGCTTGGCTTCGAGCGGCACCCAGGGCGGACTTGACGGAACGGCAGCAAGCGAGCGGGTCGGCATCGCATTCGAAGGGAAGTTGTATCGAGAACGCGTCCCGAGGACCGAGATCGTAACGAAGGTCGCCGACCTCGGTCGCAACAACGAGGAACCCGATCTGGCTTGGATCCTGGGGGCGACCGTGGAGGTCTCTTCGCAGGTCGCAAGCCAACTCCGACACGACGCGGCGAAGTCAGGGATTACTGTCGTTGTCCTAGATTGGATCGAAACGGAGCTTCCGGAGCTCGCGCTTGCTCTCGCGATGGGCGAGGACGCCGTCGAACGATTTCTGACGGATCACGTCAAAGAGAGGTCCTTCGTCGCGCCGGCGATCGCCGCCCTGCGGGCCATACGGGGTCTTGAAATCTTCGCAAGGGAGTCGATTCGGCTGAAGTCGGACCTGGACGGTCCGTCTATGGGATTCGCTCTCGCGAGAGCATCCAACGCAAAGCGGTTCGAGCACATATTCTCGGACACCCGCGCCGCCCGTACGAACCTCGGCCAGGCATTGTGTCCGTTGGATGCGACCAAAACGGTCGTGCTCGCGCGCAAGGACCTTCACACCGAATTCAAAAGTGCGCTCACCATGCCACCCGACGGGGCGATGATTGCCATTCTTGGCGACGAAGGCTGCGGGAAATCATGGTTCGCCGCTCAGGGATGGTTGGCATTGGACGAAAGGCCCATGCTGGTTTTCGTCCCGGCGGACGGCCTCGCTGACGCTACTTTGGCACCAGAGTTGGAACGTCTGCTCATCGCGAAATTAATCGAGCAGACCGGTGACGATCCGACCGAACGCAATGTCAAGCGCTGGTCCAAGAGATTCGCTGCCTGGCGTGTCCAGCCAGCTCCCAGTAAGGCGCGGCTGGTGGTCGTGCTCGACGGCATCAACCAACGGCCGGACCTCAATTGGGGCCGGATCGTAGAGGGCCTCGGCTTCCTGCTGGATCAGATCGGGGGTGCGATGGTTGTGACGTCGCGCCTCCCGTTCTTTCGCGACCGCGTCCGGGGCCGGCTGTCGCTCCGAATCCGCGAAATCCGCGTTTCCGAATGGAAATCCGCTGAACGGGACGAAATCCTTGTGGCACGGGGCATTGCCCCATCCGCACTCCACGCTCCCGTAGTCGATAGGCTGAGGAATCCGCGACTCCTGGGAATTGCTCTTCGCCTCCTCGATAACGACGCCATATCCTCGATCGCCGAGCTCGACGTCAGTCGCCTTCTGTTCGAGCATATCCGGATCAGCGAACCGTACGGCCAAGGGCCGGGCACGGCCATCGAATTCACCGGCAGGCTGAGGCAGCATGCCCAGGCGGTGCTGGATCGCCTGGGAACGCGCCAACTCGACGACCTTCGCGTCTTCGACATTGACCTGAACTCGGTAGTCGACGGTCGATTCTTCCGCGAGGTTGAGGGTGACCCTCAAAAGTATGAGATCGCTCAAGAAGGACTGACCGTCGCACTCGGCCTAGCAGTTATTGCTCGACTTCAGAGAGCGAGGCGCAGCGAAGACGATCTAGACGCGACCCTGTCCGTGCTGCTGGAGCCGATCGCAGCGCTCGATGACGCCGCCAATGTCGCTTTTGCCGCTCTGACAGCGGCGTGCCTGATTGACGGCTACGCCGATCCGTTGATCGCAGCCAGTCTCATACGTGGCTTCGTTCGGCTCCAGAACCCCGATGCGTCGAAGTATCCCGCATTCTGCCGCCTGGCTCGAGAGCGGCCGGGCGATTTCATGACCGCCGCTCGCGCCCTGTGCCTGGCGAACGAGCACAGTCCCAACTTTGACTGGCTCCAAGGAGCGCTGATGGCTGCCGCCTGCATCGGAAGCTCCTCGGCTACCATTGTCCGGGAGGCAGCGAACTGGCTATCGGTGCACTCGCTTTCTCCCGACTTCTATATGCGGGCGCACCCCGGCCAGGATCCTGCCGACGTAGTAGAGCGAGAGCGAGAAATACGAAGGTCGGAGCTCGCTGAACGGCTCGGCGCCCTGACCGCCGAAGAAGTGCAGGTGTTGAACCGACTGGAGATGGTCGACGGTAACCCGAGCACGCTATCCCGGCTCGCGCTTCATCTCCTCGCGCGGCAACGCCTTGCGCCACTGTCCGACCATCTTGCCGAGTGGTGCTTGGGGCAAGCGCTCAACTCCGATCATGGATTCCCCTATCGGGAGTTCATCGACCTCGTAAGCTTGAACCGAACCGATTGGGCAGAGGCCCGTGCCGCGCTGCTGCGTTCGGTGGCACCACTGCGAACCGGATCGGTGTCGAGAATCGGCAAGTGGGCCTTGGTTGCGGCGCTACGAGCAACCGGCGATCCCGTAGACGCCGAGGAGGCGCATGGGATCGTGGAGGAGTTGACCAAGGATCGGGAGCAGTTCCCTTCGTGGAGGCGAATCGAAAGCTACTGCGCTACGGACCCATGCGATCCTGGTGCGATTGAACCGGAGAACATTCGAGCGACGGCGACCGAGTACGCGGCGGTCGATGTCGCGAAGCTCGCCCAGGGCCTTGGGCAATCTGCCGAAGACCAATTTCTGGATGATGCTCGTTCCGGGATGGCTCGCTTTCTCCTGCCAGAGGCGGCAACTAAGCATACCGAGTTTGCCGATCACGTGCTCTGCCGTCGAGGCTTCCCCCTGCGACAGGGCATACTTACGCTGCGGGATCATTTACCGTTGCTAACGTTAGAGCGCGCTGAGGCGCTCATTGCTAAGTGGCTCGCAGCCGATACTTCCGGCGATCTCGAAGGTCTTTCCGATCAGGACCGCTGGATCGCCGCGCAATATCACCTGCTGTTGTCGTTTCCCTTCGTATCGGGTTCGCGACAACTGGAGGCCTTGTTGGAGACGCCGCCGGATCAACTAATTCTGCTAGACCTGCTCCATTGCATGAAACCGCCTGCCCCGGACATGTTCGAGCAATGCCTCGATGCCGCGCGTGAAGCGAACGACACCCACCGCCAATATCTACTGCTAGCGGTGGCCAAGGAGACGAGGGTGTCCCTATCAGGGAGCGCGCGAGCGTATGTCTGTTCGACGCTCTCCTCATCTTCCGAGAAACTTCGCGCCCAAGCGCTTGCTTTGATCGTAGCGCACGACGATGCCAAGCTGCTCGGCGCCGTCGTGGACTGTTGGGTGCCTCCCGCAGCCGAAACCGAAAGCGGTTTCGAGGAATGGTATGGGTCTCTCGCGCTGGTTCTCGCTGCGCAGAATGGCTTGGGTGCCGGGAACGAGATACTGGATCGATTGTCTCCACGAGCGTTTGGGCGAGCCGCGCGCCTGCTCGGAGGCGAGCTGGCGGTCGAGATCGCGCGGCGCATCGACGCCTCGATCCACCATGCATCCGTGCTGGCGACCGACGACCTCGCACTCGACATCGAGCTGCGCGCTCCTATCGAGGCAGAGCGCGATCCTGTCCTGTTCAGCATCGGAGAGCCGGAGCGGCCTCCCGATGCTGAAAGTGGCCCGCTGAGACAACCGTCGAAATCGTCCCGCGACATCGAGGACCGGCAGCGCCGAAACTACGATGCCTTCCTCGCGTTCAAGCAGCGACTGACCGCGTCCGAGGCGCGGATCGTCCTCGATCACCTATCGCTTGCAGACTTTTCCGCGATCGTTGAGGCCGCTCCCGATCTTGCGGAGAGGTGGTTTTTGCAACTCTCGTCGCAGCCGCCAATCCAGCTTCCGGCTGTACACAACCTAATCGTTCTCTTGGCCTTCGCCTTCAGTGAGAAGCGCCCCGACAGGACCGAGTTGCTCCTGCGGAAGGTTGAGGCGAGCGCGCCCATGGTGAGGATCGCGTTTGGACGCGCGGGACTGGATCTCAACAAGATGGCGGTCTGGGGCGCTCGCGACCATGGCGAACTAAACGATCTTCGCTTCGAGCGGCTGGACCGAGCAAAGACCGATCAGGAGATCGCCGTCGAGGTGCTCGCCGCGTTGATGAACCAGCGTCAGGAAGTGCTTGCCAGCTATATTGAGCGGGGCCTCGCAAGCGAGGAGCCTGGTCGTATGGCTCGCGCCATCATGGTCGCTGGCTTCTCCAACCCCAGCGAATCCAACAAGGCGACGCTGTGGGGTTTTGAGAATGCACATGGGCTGCTCGGCGACGCCTCACGCGCAGCGCGTTACGCGTACGAACGCAATACATGGTCGCAGCATTGGTTCGCACAGCTTTGCCAGACGGATGATCCGACCGAGTTCTGGCAAGCGAAAATGCTGATGAGCAAGATCGTTGATCCTCGGTTCGACACCTGGCGTGGCGACTTCGCGCAAACCGGCTCCGCCGCGCGTCTTTTCGGCTCAATGTCGGAAAATCTCTTCAAACGGCGGTACGACCGATGGGCCAAGCATCGCGGCAAGAAGCTGTTCGGCAGGGAGGCATCGTCACCGCTTTTGCTCGATGCGATCAACCGGGTCGTGGACAGCTCAAGCGATCCCACGGGGCTTCTCGAGTTCCGAAATGCAGGAGGCTAAGAGTCGACTCCTCGTAAACCTCAGAGAAGATCGACGTTTCCTCGACGGGCTCGTCGAACCAGATTCCCGCAGCGTGCTCGACCGCCTGACTATCCATTTCAAACGGTGGCTCGTTCGCTGCAACCGCCCCAGAAGGGATTTCGAAGGGCTCGCCCGATGTCCGTATGAAACGCCCTGACTTGTACGCCGCCTCGCTCGAGCGCGCCCAGCGTGCGTAGCCATCGCGCGAAACGACAATCATCGCCCGGCGCTCGGTGTACTCCAGCCAGCGTAGAATGACGGCGATCAGCGACACGCCGTATCGCTGGGCGCAAGCGCTCAACCGTTGAAGGTCGGGCTTGTCCCGAGGCGACAATTGCTTGCGGAAGTCGTCGAGCGGCATGAGCAGGCAAGCGGCAAAGCGATCGGCCTCCTTCTCAATCGTCGCGCCCTCCCCACGCACGACTGCAGCTTGGCCGCAGCGGATGCCGTCCGGCGGCAGGAGCGGGCGATGCAGGAAGTAGTGTCCGGCCTCGTGGGCCAGGGTGAAGCGGCGGCGGCCTTCCGACCTGATCGCGGTACTGTAGGCGACGGCCCAGCCCCGGCGCGGCTTCCCGATGGGGAAGAGGCCGCCCTCGAAGCCCGGGATGTCGTCGCCCGCAACCGTGAGCACCGGATCACCCGGATAGCGCTGGCGCGAGATCTCGAGGAGAAGCTTCCCGACGTCGACGGGGAAGCGTTCGTCGGTGGGCAGGGCGTGGTTGAGCAGCAGGGTCAGGTCGGCGGCGTAACGATCGGGTCCCAACGGCGCCTCCCCCAGCGCGGCTAGAGCACGTCGGTGATCTTCCTGAGCTTTTCCTTCGCCTCCGGCGACAACTCGCGGTATTTCCGGAAGAAGGCTTCGTCCTCGGCAGTCACCAGATCGGCTGTCTCGTCCATGAGATAGTCCGCCGTCACACCGAGGGCGCGTGCGATCCTGTCGATCTTGTCGGCGGACGGGCGCGGCGGATTCTTGTTCTCGATCTCCCAGATATACGACTTGCTCGAGTCGGTCATCTCGCCGAGCTGCTCCAGGGTTAGCTTCGCCTTCTTGCGAAGGTCGCGGATTTTCTCTCCGAAGGTCGCCATCGGTCCTCGCTGCGGCTGGCCGGGGCCGTACCACGAATTTTGTTCGGGATAGGCATACGGCAGGATCTTGAAAAGCGGCACCCGCGTCGCCAAGTTCGCTATAGACATACTTTACGGCCGGTTAATCCGATCAATTCATTCGAGATGGATAATCCATGACGGCGAGTTCGGTTCATTTCCGCGTCGGCAACGGCGACATGACGCTCTTCGAATTCGACGGCGGCAAGACGCTGCTCGTCGATTGCAACATCACCGGGGCCGCCGACGACCCGCTCGATACGACGCCGGACGTCGCGGGCCAGCTCAGACGCCGATTGAAGCGGGACTCCCAGGGTCGTCTTTTCGTTGATGCTTTCCTGTTGACGCATCCCGACCACGATCATTGCCGCGGGCTGCTGAAGCATTTCCATCTCGGCCCGCTCGTCGACTGGTCGCAAAGGAGCGACAAGATCGTCATCAGGGAGATTTGGTCGAGCCCGATCGTCTTCCGCCGCGCGAGCCGCAATCATGTCCTGAGCGACGACGCTCATGCCTGGGCCTGCGAGGCCCGCCGCCGCGTCAACAGCTTCAAGGAACGCGGCTTCCTGCTCGAGGGCGACCGCGTCCGCATCCTCGGTGAGGATATCGATGGCAAGACCGCGAATTTGGGAGCGATCCTTGTGCGCTGCAATGAGGAGTTCTCGACGATCGCCGGTGAGCACGGCAATTTCGTCGCGCGTCTGCTGGCGCCGATGGCCCCCGGACCGGAGGAGCTCGAGGAGCGGCTCGGCAAGAACGATTCCAGCGTTGTTCTCGGCCTCTCCGTGGCGGCGGATTTCCGGCAGGACGCGGCCCGTTATCTGCTCGGGGGCGATGCCGAGGTCCTGATCTGGGAGCGGGTGTGGGAACGCAACAAGCATCAGCCGCATCATCTCGATTACGATGTCCTGCTGGCTCCGCATCATTGCAGTTGGCACAGCCTGTCCTGGTACAGTTGGTCGGTCTGGGGCGAGCGGGCGAAGGTCTCGCCGGAGGCACGCAACGCGCTGTCACGAGCGCGTGGCTGTGCGACGATCCTCTCCAGCAGCAAGCCGATCGAGGATGACCACGACGACCCGCCCTGTATTCGCGCCAAGCGCGAATACCAGGACATCCTGCGGCCGGTAAGCGGCACCTTCCACTGCATCGCGGACGGCCCGGGCGACCTGCCCTACGAGATCGAGGTCTCCCATGCCGGGCATCGCCGCAAGCGCGCCGCGGCCGCCGCGCTGGCGGCGGTGACGGGGATCGGCGCGACGCCACTGCCGCATGGCTGAGGGCGGCTCGGAGATGGCGATCGACAGGGCGGTCCCGCGCGCGACAGTGCGGGCCTTGCGCGCGATCGCCGATCACCCGGGCGTGCGCAGGATAGAGGCGGAGCATGACGCCACCGGCGGGCACAGCATCGCGACGGTTTCGATCGACACCGACCTTCCATCCCGCTGGCGCGCTCGCGGCCATGCAGATAACGGAATCCTCGCCGTCGAGCCGGTGACCTTCGTGTTCGGCCCGGGCTTTCCGCTGGTGGCGCCGGAGATCCGGTTCCGTGAGGATTTCGACGGGAGCCATCCGCATCTGCTGCCCCGCGAACCCGGTGCCGCGCCGGAGCCCTGTCTGGTCCTGGGCTCCGCGGCGGAGCTGATCCGGGCCAGGGGCTTCCCCGGCCTGGTCGATCAGTTGGTCGACTGGCTGCGCAAGGCGGCACTGGTGCAATTGATCGACCCGACGATCGGCTGGGAGCCGACGCGGCGCGATCATGTCCGCGACCATGTCGTCGCCGATCTCGAGCCGCTGAGCGCGCTGCCCGAACGCGATCCGGGCTCAGCCGTGTTCGAGACCCGCTTTGTCGGCACCGCCGACGGTTCCGCCTTCGTCGTGCATCTTTCGGATCGCCGGGCGGCCCTGTCGCCGGCTGGGCTCAATCTGCGTTACGCGCGGCGCCCGGGACGAGATGGCGAGCCGGGCTGCTACTTCGGCAACGGTCACGCCCTCGTCGCCTGGCCCGGACGATCCATGATCGCGGGGCGCTACGCCCCCGAGACGGTGACGGACCTCGCCTCGCTATACGACCGTGCCGCGCTGTTCGGCTGTGCCGACGGACTCGCGCGATTGCTCAAGCTGGTGTCGAATCGGTTGGCCGGCACCAAATTCGCCGTCACGACGCCGCTCCTCGTTATCCTCCTCGCCCGGCGGCCTTGCAATCTGATCGGCACGATCTCTCCCATCGAGATCTGCCCCTATGTCGTCTCGCTCCATGGTTGCGACGACCTGTCGCGCCGCGGCAAGGCGACGGTCGCGCCGGCCTCCCTCCAGGAGAGGATCGGCATCGGGTTGCTGCGCCGCGCGTCCGGCGATCACCCGGGCGACGCGCGTTTGCCCTGGACCCTGCTCGGTTGCGGCAGCGTCGGCTCGAAGATCGCGCTGCACATGGCGCGTACGGGCCGGGGGCCGAGCACAATCGTCGACCGGGCCTTCATGCGGCCGCACAATCACGCCCGCCATGCGCTGGTGCCGCCGCCCGGCGACGCCGGGTTGGGCTTCGGCCTGAAGACCGAGCTGCTGGCGGAGTCGCTCGCCGAGCTCCGGCAAGAGCCAAGCGTCGGCTCTTTCGACATCGTCGGGGGACTCCTGACCGAAGGGGCGGAGAAGGTAACGGGCCCGAAGGATGCCTTTGCCGTCGTCAACGCTACGGCGGCCGCTTCGGTGCGCGAGGCCCTGTGCCTTCCGGAGGTGATCCGGGAGCGGGCGCGCGTCGTCGAAAGCTGCCTGTTCGGAGCCGGGCGCGTCGGTTTCATGAGCGTCGAGGGGCCGGGAGCGAATCCTTCGACGAATGACCTAGCGACGGAGGCCTACCGTCTCTTCGCGGTCGACGAAGACATGCGTGGGCCCGTCTTCGGCGCCGAGGCCGAGGCGATCGATATCGGCCAGGGCTGCTCCTCGGTGACCTTTCCCATGCCGGACGCGACGCTCTCGGCGCTGACGGCGCCAATGGCGGGCGAGCTTGCGCGCCTGCATGCCGCGGGACTGCCGCCCGAGGGAGGCGAATTGCTGCTCGGGTTGGCGGCGGAGGACGGCCTCGGCCAAGTCTGGCGGCGGCACCCTGTAGCACCTTGGATCGCGGTGGAGGCCGGAGCGCCCGGTGCGCCAGGCGTCCGGATTTCGCCACGCGTCGACCGCATCATTCGGGACGCGGTCGCGGCCAGGCCGGGCAAGGAGACGGGCGGCGTGCTGATCGGGCGCTTTTCGGACGTCTCGGAAACCTTCCACGTCGTCGATTGTCTGCCGGCGCCGCCGGACAGCCGCTTCTCAGCGTCCGAGTTCGTGCTCGGCACCGATGGTCTCGCCGGAGCGATCGACCGCATCGTTACCGAGTCGGGCGGCAGCCTTCATCCGCTCGGCACCTGGCACAACCACCTGGTGACGAGCGGCCCCTCCGTGACCGATGTCCGGACGGCCTTGCAACTCGCGGCCGCGCAGATCCTGCCCGTGCTGCTGCTCATCCACACGCCTAGCGGCTACCGGCACCTGACTGCGGAGGCTACGATCGGGACCTGCGCCTGGACGGATCCGTCGGGCGGATCGAAGGAGGCCTCGTGAAGTTCGATCGCTACAGCCTGTGCGCCCGTGTGCTGCCGGCGGCGTTCGTCGCTGTGCCGCTCGTGCTGTCGCTCCTGCCCTGGTTGCCCCTCGAGACCTTTGCCGCCAAAGGACCCGCGGGATGGGCTTTGCGGGCGGTGACTTCGGGAGCGCTGGCGGCGGCGCTATCCTTCATGCTGGCTCAACTGTCGCGGGGTCTAGGCGGCCGCCTTGAATCGCGCCTGTGGCGCGACTGGGGCGGACGTCCGTCTGCGGTCTTCCTGCGGCACCGTGATCCCGGCCTTGGCCTCCGTCAGAAACGCGATCTCCATGAGAGGCTGCGCAGGGCGAACCCGCAACTGCATCTGCCTTCGCCCGACGAGGAAATGGCCGACCCGGTCGAGGCGGATCATTGCTATGAGCGGGCAAGCGTCTGGCTGCGCAACCGGACCCGCGACCCCAAGGCCTTCCCCCTGCTCTTCGAGGACAACCTGTCGTACGGTTTCCGGCGGAACCTGCTGGCCTTGCGTCCCTATGCGGTCGGGTCCGCGATGGTAGGGGCGGCATCGGGCCTGATAGCGTTCTTCGTGGTCGGCGGTGGCTGGCTCGTGGCGGTCATATCAATCGCAGCCGGTGCCTATGCCCTGGCGAACGACGAGGGCGACCTGCAACGGCAATCGAGCAAGTTCACGCGCTCGCTGTTCGATGCGCTCGACACGATAGACGCGCCCAGGCCGGACAATCGCCGCCGTGCCGGGAGTACCGCCGCGCGCGCGGGGAACGGGTTCGAGACGAGCTGACATTCAAGGAGAGCCGAGATGAAGCGTGACATGGACCTGATCCGCGAACAGTTGCTCGGGGTCGAACGGCTCGATGCCGGAACGGATGAAGGTGTGTCCCTGAGAACCGTCTTCGTGCGAGCGCCCTTCTCCAGGAATTGAAGGGCAAGCTTACCGATATCGGTACCTCCACCCTCGACGTGAAAACCATGACGGCCGCTTCGTCACTGGAATGGTGGCGGCTGTCGAAGGTCGAAGGCGTTCATGTCTATCAGGTGGACAATGCCTGGCACGCTGACGTCACCTTCAAGGACCTGCCCCCGGGAGTGTCGACGATGATTGGCAGCCCTGGAAGCTACCAGAGCCAGTCTGCGGCATTGAAGGCAGCCGTTCGTCAGCTCTCGATCCTCGCCGTGAACGACAAACTCCCGCAGCCCCGCCCCCGGGAAGGTTTCCGCTGGTTCAAGTTCGATAGTGTCGAGGTGCCGGTGAACGCGGAACTGATCGAGACCTTTCCCGAAAAGCTGGCAGCCGAGGGATACACCGACTTCAAGGCGAAATGCCGCCTCGCCTGGTTCCGGCGCCAGCTCGCGGACGACAAGCCAATGACGGCGAAGATATTCCAATCGCTGGATCAGGACGATCAGAACAGCATCAGGATCGCGTGCGCTATCGCCCTTAGCCTCGGCGTTCACCAGTTCTCGATCGAGGATGGCCTCTGGAGTGAGTTTTCGCCTTCAGAAGGAACGACATCGACGATGCGGATGTGAGGCGTCCGAGTCTGGGCCCTCGTTAGCGTTCGTATCGCCGGAACCTGACCGGCTATCTATAGCGGATGCGGCCTGGCGATGAAGCCAGCAATGGCTTTGGCGATTCTCGCCGCATCGCCGGATCGATCCCAGAGGCTCAGGCCCATATCGTCCACGACCTGCCCGTCCTCGACGAGATGGACTTTATAGACGAACCGCGGATCGACCTGCTCGCCGTATTCCACGCCGTAGGAAATCCGATAAACTCCGTGGCTGTCGCTTCCGGGAATGTCCTCGTACTGGATCGGTGCATAGCTCAGCGACATCACGCGCTCCTGGATCGGCAGGGCATCGGCGACCTGAAAGCTGAAGCCGGCCCATGCGTCACCATCGCGCCAGCTACCCCGGCCCACACTCCGTTTCCTGCGATTGAATTGGATATCGGACGATCCTGCCTCACGCCGCCTGTGGCGAAGGCACCGAGCTCCGGACGGCGGCGACCTTCGCCGCGAGCAAGTCGAGATGCGCGTCGGGGATGCCATGTGCGTGCAGGCCGTCGCGCGTCTGAAAGAGATAGTCGGCGCAGGACCCTAACCCGCCCGCAGCCGTGGCAAGCCTGTGGACCACCATCTCGATCGGCAAGTTGCCCGCGTATTTCTCGCTCTTGGGGTTCATCGTGAAGGCGATCGCATGTCCGAAGCGCGAACCGTCGTCTCCGATCAATTCGACCCAGGTCGGCACATAGGCATCCCGGCAGAGCATCTCGCGACGCCAGAGCATCGTCAGCTCGGAAACGATGTCGTCCTCATGAAGGCGATAGGCCGTCCCGCGACAGGACCCTCCTGCGTCCAGTGCGAGCATCAAGCCAGGTGCCGCAGGCTGGGCGCGGCCCGCGATGATCGACATGCAGAAGGCACGGTGCCAGCCATACACGCGCGCCGTCCGCCGCCCGGCCACCTTGAGAGCTGGGTTCCAGATCAGCGATCCGTAGCCGAACACCCACACCTCGCCCTGCGGTCGCCGAGCCAGCGTTGCTGCCAGACAGTCCGCCCGTTCCGCCTCCGTCGTCAGGTGAATTCCAGGCGCGTCGCGTTCGTAGATCTCCCTCGCGCCGCCAGCTTCAAGCAGCGCGCGGGTTAGGATGGGCATGGCGGCGGACCCGCGTCGTATCTTTTTCGGATCAAGGGGCCGGATGTCGCTCATTTTGGTCTCGTCGTGATGTCCGGCGGTCACCAAGGCGATCCCGTCTGATCTCGGGAGAACCTGGGACTAGCGTCGAAGTCGTGATGGAGTGATCGCCGATCATCGCGAGGCTCGGCACTCCGCTTCTTGCGATCGAATTCGACGGCGAGCGGTTATGGCTGTTCGACGCGGACGGACATGCCGCAGCGATTGCGATGCTCTGGGCATCCGCCCCGGCAAATCAATTCAACAGCAAGGTTCGGAGCGAATGCCGCCGCCCGGGTCGCTATCCGGAGGGTCAATTCAACTCCGGGAGTAACGGACATGGCCGAGATCATTCGCCTCGCATGGGGGAGCAGCAGTCTGGGTGAATTCATGATCGCCCAATCGGCGCAAGGGCTGGTCGCCTGCGAATTCGCTGGACACCGTGCTGCGGTCGAGCACGCGCTGCGCGCTCGGTTCGTCGATGCAACCGTGGTCGAGGACGAAGACGGCCTCGCCTATCAGCTCGTTCGCATGCGGCAGGCGATCGAGGCTCCCGGCGTCGATCCCCTTTTGCCGCTCGATCTGCGAGGCTCGATCTACGAGATCAGCATCTGGAAAATGCTGCGCCGGATCCCTCCCGGGAAGACTGCCTCGTACAGCGGTTTGGCATTCAAGATCGGCAAGCGCGATACGCGGGAGCTGATGGGAGCGATCCGAGCCAATCCCATCGCCATCCTGATCCCCTGTCATCGCGCGCTGGCGAAGGACGGCTCGCTTTCCGAATATCGTTGGGGAATCTGCCGCAAGCGCGCCCTTCTGCAACGCGAACGCGAGAATACATAGGCCCCGGCTCCAGGTCGGACATTCCGCGCCCGCGGGAAGTTTACCTGCGCGGATCTCGGTGCACACGACCATGGCCTGGTGGCGCAATTCCCCCGGCGAGAGGCGTCGCGAAGTCCCTCATTCCGCTGTTTGGATTCGAGGTCATGAAACGGAGTTCTGCCCCGCCACGGCCTCCGTATCCCTTTGCTCAGGTCGACGAGCGATATCGCTGACCGAGAGCTGATGGAAGGATTTTTCGATGAGCAAGCAAGATGACAACAAGGCCGTCGTCGGCCGTTGGTTCACGGAGTTCTGGGGCAAGGACGTCAATCTCGCGGTGATCGATGAGATTGCGGCGCCCGATATGCTGCTGAAGTATTCGCTGCATGAACCGCGCCGTGGGCGCGCCGACATCAAGGCCTTCATGACCGACTTCCGCGCGGCATTCCCGGACCTCAACTTCTGGGGGACCGCCGACCTGATCGCCGAGGGCGACTATGTCGTCGGCCAATGGGAAGGTGGCGGCACGCATACCGGCGCCGCCTGGGATGATCTCCTGCCCGGCTACGAAGGTCTTCCGGCCGCCACTGGCCGCACGATGCGTTTCACCGGCACAACGGTTCTGAAGGTGGTGGACGGCAAGATCGTCGAGGAGATCGGTCTGGACGATGGCCTGACCGCGATGACGCAGCTCGGTCTTATCAAGGCCGTCTGATCTCGATCATGCCGCGCCTGCCCGCGGCGCGGCATGCATTTGCAACCCTGCCGATAGGCCTGCACGCAATCGTGCAGGCCGTTTTGCTTGGCCATCAAGCCGCTTCGGGTCTGTCTTCCCTCAATGGGTCGCCGCGCCTCCTTGGCGGGAATCGGGTGGGAAGAATCCGATTTGAGAGCAAGGATCGGAGTGTCGCAACCATCGATCGGGAGCACGGTCGGGCCAGGAAAGTCCAGGATGACGGCAATGACCATCTTCATGACAATCAAGCCCGCGATCGGCGCAATACCCTGCC
Source organism: Allobosea sp. TAF32 (assembly GCF_052113585.1). Classification (NCBI taxonomy): domain Bacteria; kingdom Pseudomonadati; phylum Pseudomonadota; class Alphaproteobacteria; order Hyphomicrobiales; family Alloboseaceae; genus Allobosea; species Allobosea sp. TAF32. The sequence goes on from NZ_JBFRDM010000015.1 coordinate 18,146, forward strand.
CAACGGCGGATGATCCACGTTGGGCGCGCATTGTCGCCCGCGACAAGAGCGCCGACGGGCAGCTCTGGTACTGCGTCTCGACGACAGGGGTGTATTGCCGCCCGTCATGTCCCTCGCGAACGGCCAATCCGAAGAATGTCACGCTTCACGACACGCTGGAGAGCGCGCGAGCGACGGGCTTCCGCGCCTGCAAGCGCTGCAATCCCGACGGCCTGTCGTCGGAGGCGGAAAACGCGACGCTGGTCGCCAGGGCATGCCGGATCATCGAGGAAAGCGAGGAGGAACCGTCGCTGGAAACTCTCTCCGAAGCGGTCGGGCGCAGCCCCAGTTATTTTCATCGCATCTTCAAGGCGACGACCGGCCTCACCCCGAAGGATTATGCGGCTGCCGATCGTGCCAGGAAGGTGCGCGATGGCCTCTGCGCTGGCAGCAGCGTCACCGAGGCGATCTATGATACGGGCTTCAATTCGAGCGGCCGCTTCTATGAGAAGTCGACCGGAATGCTTGGCATGACCCCAACGCAGTTTCGCGCCGGCGGCGCCAACGAGGAGATCAAGTTCGCCATCGGGCAGACCTCGCTCGGGGCGATCCTGGTCGCATCGAGCAAGAAGGGCGTTGCCTCGATCCTGCTCGGCGACAACCCTGACGACCTGCTCCGGGATCTCCAGGACAGGTTTCCGAAGGCCAGCCTGATTGGCGCGGATCGCGCTTATGAAGCGCTGATCTCTCGCGTCGTCGGCTTCGTCGAGAATCCAGGCGTCGGTCTTGATCTTCCGCTCGATGTTCGCGGCACCGCGTTCCAGCGTCGCGTCTGGAAGGCCCTGCAAGAGATTCCGGTCGGAGCAAGGGTTTCTTATGCGGAGATCGCGCGCCGCATCGGATCGCCGAATTCGGTGCGCGCCGTGGCAGGTGCCTGCGCGGCGAACAATCTCGCCGTCGCGGTCCCCTGCCACCGCGTCGTACGCAGCGACGGAGCGCTCTCGGGCTATGCCTGGGGCGTCGACCGCAAGCGAACCCTTCTCGATCGCGAGGCGGCCCAAGCGGCGTAAACCCGCCGCCGTCCGCCGAACGTCTGCAATATTGGTCTTCGATGAACCTATACGCTCGCTACGATGACTCGGTCGCCTTCCTGACGAAGCTCGACGACGACTGGGCCAATCTCATCGCTCTGGTGGGCCCGTGCCGGCACGACCCCAAGGCAGCCCGGGAACCCTATGAGGCACTGGTGCGCGCCATCGCCTATCAGCAACTGACGGCCAAGGCCGGGGATGCGATCATCGGCCGCCTCAAGGCGCTTTTCGACGGGCATGCTTTTCCGAGTCCCGAGGATTTGATCGCGGCGGAATTCGATGCGCTGCGCGCCTGCGGCTTTTCCGCCAGCAAGATCGCAACCATCAAGGCGATCGCGGAAGGCGCGACCACGGGCGTGATCCCGACGCGGGCCATCGCCGCCACGATGGACGACGAGGACCTCATCGCCCGCATGGTCGCCATCAAGGGTGTCGGCCGTTGGACGGTCGAGATGCTGCTCATGTACTCGCTGGAGCGGATGGACATCCTTCCGGCCGATGATTTCGGCGTTCGCGAAGGCTACCGCGCACTGAAGTCGCTCAATGAGCAGCCCAAGCCCAAGGCGTTGCGCGAGATCTCGAAGGCCTGGGCGCCCCATCGCACGGTCGCCTCCTGGTATCTCTGGCGAATGCCCCGCGAGCGCGGAAACGCGTTGAGATAGGTGCGACATGCTCGATCTGTTTGAAACGCTCGGGACGGAGCCATCGACCGAGATCATGGCCCAGGGCGCGGAGCTGCTGCGCGGAGCCGCGCTTCCCTTCGAGGCGGACCTGCTAAGTGCCCTGGCGGAGATCACCGAACAGGCTCCGTTCCGGCACATGGTGACGCCCGGGGGCTTCGTCATGTCCGTGGCGATGACCAATTGCGGGTCTGCCGGATGGGTCACGGATCGGACAGGCTACCGCTACGATCGGAACGATCCCGAGAGCGGGCTCCCATGGCCACCGATGCCGGATTGCTTCCTCGCCCTCGCAATCATGGCCGCCACGCGTGCCGGCTACCCTGATTTTCGGCCCGATGCCTGTCTGATCAATCGCTATGAGCCAGGCGCCCGGCTTTCGCTCCATCAGGACAAGAACGAACGGGACTTCGCCAATCCGATCGTATCGGTCTCGCTCGGCCTGCCCGCGACGTTCCAGTTCGGTGGCCTGAAGCGGACTGACCCAGTGAAACGGTACGCGCTTCGGCACGGCGACGTCGCCGTGTGGGGTGGGCCATCGCGCCTCTTCTATCACGGCGTTCCCGAACTGAAGGACGGCGTCCACGGAACCGTCGGGCGCATGCGTATCAATCTGACGTTCCGGGGCGCGCTGTAGTGCATTCCAAACTTCCGTGTTGCCGGCCTATTCAGCGTGATGTCGGGACAGCCTTGAGAACCACGGCATGATCATTCGACGGGTCGGGGTGCTCCGCGACCAATACGAGGAAAGTTTCCGCGATGTTTTCGAGGGGCGGCTTCAACGCCAGGACGAGCCGGCGCAAACTCCCTGGAACGGAGGAAGCCATCGGCGCGCTTGTCGCGCTTGCGAAGGGCAACCCGGATAAGGTTCTTGTCATGGGCTACATCGGCCAACTGGTTGCTGGTGGTTTCGCTGCCTGGGAGCTGCTCGAATCTGGGGAGGTCGAAGTCCGCTTCACCTCCGGAGAAACCTACCTCTTGGCCGAGGCCACGATTCTCAGGCTTGCCTGATCCGCTGTCTCCGCAGACGTCGGAAGCACAAGCCCGTCCCGATAGCGGACATCGCCCAGCTCATTCGTCGATTTGAGAGCAAGGATCGGAGTTCGGGAGACCGCTGCCAAACGTAGTTTTGCTCATGAGAACTGAGCAGGGAGCTACGGTTATGAACCTCACCATCTCCAAAGACAGGTTACCCAATTCGATTAACACCGAACCGGTCGACATTCTTCTTCACGCCACGGCCGCCACCGAGCTTGGCGAGGTGCTGATCGCCCGCAGCGCGAGAGGCGTCTGCGCCATCCTGATCGGCGACAGCGCCAGCGAGCTCGCTGCGGATCTTGCCGATCGTTTCCCGCGGGCCACGCTCATCATCAGCGAAGCCGCGGTCCGGGACGATCTGGCCAAGGTGCGTCGCTACATCGAAAGGCCCAGTGAAGGGCTGCATCTCACGCTCGATATGCGCGGCACGCCGTTCCAACGTCGGGTCTGGGAGAAGCTGAAGACGATCTCGGTTGGCCGGACGCTGAGCTATCGCGAATTGTCGCAGGTGATCAGCCCGAATGCCAATCCGCGGGCGGTCGCGAATGCCTGTGCCGCCAACCCGATCGCGCTGGCCATCCCCTGCCACCGCGTCGTTCGCAGCAATGGCGATCTCGCCGGCTATCGCTGGGGCATCGAGCGCAAGCGCATTCTCATTCAGAAGGAAGCCAAGGCATGAACGCGAAAGTCGCCTCCCTCTCCCCGGTCTCCGCGGGCAATTCCGCGGAGGCGCGGGTCGCCGCCTATGATTGGCAGGCCCTCGCCAGCGAGCTCGACGGCTTCGGCTGCGCCGTCCTTCCGAAGTTGCTGACGCCGGAAGAGTGTCGCGAGGTCGCGGCGCTCTATCCCGACGAGAGCCATTTCCGCAGCCACATCATCATGGCGCGCCACGGCTTCGGCAAAGGCGAGTACCGCTACTTCAAGTATCCGCTTCCCGATCTCCTCGGCGGCCTGCGGACGGCGCTTTATCCGCGCCTGGCGGGTGTCGCCAACGCCTGGAACCAGCGCATGGGGATGGACGAACGCTATCCCGACGAGCACGCCCCCTTCCTCCGGGAATGTCACGAAGCCGGGCAGACGCGGCCGACGCCGCTGCTCCTCCAGTATGTTCCCGGCGACTTCAACTGCCTTCACCAGGATCTCTACGGCGACCTCGCCTTCCCGATCCAGGTCGCGATCCTGCTCTCGGAACCCGGCCGCGATTTCACCGGCGGCGAATTCGCCCTGACCGAGCAGCGGCCGCGCATGCAGAGCCGCGTCGAGGTCGTGCCGCTGCGCCAAGGTGATGCGGTCGCCTTCGCCGTTCATAACCGGCCGGTGCAGGGCTCGAAGGGCAACTATCGCGTCAACCTGCGCCACGGCGTCAGCCGGGTCCGCTCAGGCATGCGTCACACGGTGGGCATCATCTTCCACGACGCGCGGTAGCACGCCGCGTCGCCACACCCTGCCAAGCCTAAAAGCCTCGACGGTTCACCCCGTCGGGGCCTTCCTGTTTCGCAGGCAAGCTACGCGGATTTCCGACGCCGCGCCGCACCGCTTCATTCGGATCGCGGGCGTCAGTTGGGCAGAAGAGGCTCCGACCTCTCCAGCAGTTCGCGGTGACCGAGGAGCTCGGGCGCAAGCGGCGGAACCGCCTCGAGCTTGACGGCGAAGGCGACATCAAAGCCATCATCAGCCGCCATGGTCACCAGCAGGTGGCGCAAGTCGGACGCGCACTCGACCTTGAATCCGCTCAACGCATAAACATGGCGCAGCCTGTCGTCCGAGAAACGCCGGCGCAAGGCTGTCGACAACAAACGTGGCAAGGTCATCGCCAACGCGCTCGCTTCGTCGAATGACAACGCGATCGTCCGGAGTTCGCCGGCCTGCTCGGGAAGAGCGATCGTGATCCGGTCTCCCTGGGGAGATACGTCGCAGGATTGGACGCGCATCAGGCGTTGCCCTCCTCGAACACATGGTAGCCGACGAACCCGCATAGTGAGGCTCGTCAGGTTTCCACGGCTATCCAATGCGGAGGTGACCGACACTCCGATTCTTACTTTCAAATCGGAAAGCCGTTCCCTCGGAAGATGGATTACCGCCTCCCGATGAGAGCAAATGGTCGGCGGCCTACCAGCCGGGATAGAGCGCGAAGAGGCGCGCCCAGTCCGCCAAGGCATCGTTCGATTTCATACAGTCGATGGCATCGGCAGCATGCCAGGTGCAAGGAACGCGCCTCAGCCAGACATTGTCCTTTCCGGCCCGATAGAGCCAGATGATCGACGCCGCCAGCATCTGCCGCTCGTCAGACATGCTGCGATAGTCGGAACGCCAGCGCTCCATCCCCGAAGGATTCACCTCGTCGAGATCGAAGTCATATCCGGCGGGCCGAACGGCATGGTGATGAAGCCCGGCACCGTATTCGAAAAAGAGCGCCCCGAGACGGTAGCTCGCAATCACGGATCGCAGATGTCGGTTGAACGGTCTCGGCGCGTCATCGCGATCAAGAACGGCCTCGACACGAATCAGGTCTGAAAAGCGTTCGATGTCGCGTTCGTCCAAATCCAGCCTGCTTCCGACGAGCCTGGTGAGACGGAAAGCGGGGAAGCGATCCTTGGCAGCCTCCGGGCATCGCAACGCAAGCTCCACCAGCGCGAGCGCGTCGGGAAGATCATGTTCGTTCCCGGGAGCAATGTCGCGACAACCTGAAGCCGAACTCACATCATAGAGCTTGGCAGCGCGCTCTACGCCGGACATGTCACTCTTTCCCTGGTCGCTGCTCACGCGCCAGAAGCGCGCGCTTGCGCCTGACGCCCCAGCGGTAGCCGGAGATCGAGCCATCCTTCTTGACGACGCGATGGCACGGGACGAGGACTGCGATCGCGTTGTTGGCGATCGCCTGCGTCAGATCTCGCGGATCCCGCGTGCCGAGCTTGGCTGCCAGCACACCGTAGCTGGTCGTCTGGCCCGCGGGAATCTCCCGCAGCATCGTCCAGACCGTCACTTCGAAGGGCGTGCCCCGCATATCGAGTGGGAGACCGCAATCGCGCGCGGGATCGCTGATGATGCCAGCGACCGTCTCGATGGCATCGGCCAACACGTCCTGATCGGCCTGCAAATCGACGTCCGGGAACCTGTCCCGCAGGACGTCTTCCATTTGGCTGCGCGATGCAGCGAATTCCAGCGCCACGATACCCTTGTCGGATAAGGCGAGGATGAAGTCGCCGAGAGAGCCGTTCCCCCATGCAAAGCGGATGATTTCACGCATGTCGTTTGCCTTCGTATTTCCAACACGAGGAGATAGACGGCTACAGGGGCCAGGGGCGCTCCGATCCTTGCTTTCAAATCGGAAATCAGAGTTCCGCAACTCTGCGAACCTGTCCTCGGAAGGCCGAGCGCAACATCCCGACAGGGATCCTTCAATATCGAGTTTGAAGGCAAAAACCGGAGTGCCCGCTCGTAACACGTCCCTAGCTTGCGGATATGCTGTCCAAGATTCCGCCGGGCTACAAGATCGTCTACGAGAGCAGCGGCAATGCCGGCTCGATCATCGAATTGATCCCCGAAGGCGAGGCCTTGGCCCAATGGACCGAGATGCTGACCGTTCAGGTCTTGCGCAACGATAAGGGTTGGACGCTATCGGGGTTTCATAGGGCGATGCAGGAGTTGTGGGCGGATATGTGTCCCTGCGGCTCGACCACGATCATCGAGCGCGGCCGTGAGCGGCTTCGACCTGTGCTGATTTGGTCTCATGCCTGCCCCCTCAACAAGGGCACCGGAAAGGCGGAGAACGCTTGGTTCAAGGCCTCGATACGCGGCAACTATGTTGTCGTGGTCCAAAAGGCCTTCAAATTCAGCCCCTCCGATGAAGCGATCTCCTTCTGGATCAGCTTCCTCAAGGAAATCCGCGTCAACCATCAACGCCGTCCCTGATGATTTCGTGGATCAGTTGCTCCCCTCGCTGGCGGACATCTCGGAGCCGACAGCCTGGGCAGCCGCGATCGCAAAGATTCGCACCCGATTGAGCAAGCCAGCCCACCCCGGCCTCAAGCTACGCTCCGAAGCCCCCTGCTCTGCAACGCCATCTCGGAACTACGGGATGAATTATAGCGTTGCCGCTGCATGGACCGAGCAATGGTGATGTCCGTGTCGCGAATCGTTTTCGAACTGCTGACGAAGGTCCAGGCAGCCTTGATGTGTGGATGTCTGTTGCTGGCGCCCGTAACCGCACAAGCCCTCACCGCCGACGAGGTGAACCTAGCAGGCCGTCCGGCTGGCATGAAAAGCAATGTGAAGCGCCCCAACGCATCGATCGTCAAGGCTCAGGTCTTGCTAGCCCGTCAGGGGGTCTCTCCCGGGGAGATCGACGGACTGGACGGCGACAACTATCGGAAGGCCATCGACCAGTTCCGTCGCCGCGAAAATCTCGGAACCGGCGAGATCATCGACGCACCGACATGGCAGGCGCTCGAAGGGGACGTCAGCTCGGACATCGTCTCGGACTACGTCGTGACGAAGGACGATATCAAAACCCGGTTCGTCCGGCGCATCCCTCACGATTACGCTCGCCAGGCCCGGATGAAGCGGCTCGGCTACAGGAACGCGCAGGAGATGTTCGCCGAACGCTTTCATATGAGCGAGGGCCTTCTCAGGGTCCTCAACCCGCGAACGCAGGATCGGAAGCGTGAAGAAACGCTGCACGTCGTCTCGGTCGGTCGAACCGCTCCTTCCGACGAGGCGCGAACCGTCGAGGCCGACAAGGCCAACGGCATGGTTCGAGCGCTCGATGCGATGGGAAAGGTGATCGCGATGTATCCGGCGACGATCGGCAGCGAGGATACCCCATCGCCCGAGGGCGAGTATCAGGTGGTGAGGGTCGTGAAGAACCCGACCTATCACTACGATCCGGTCAAGAATTTCCAGCAGGGGAAGAATAAGCGCAAACTGGTGCTCCCCCGGGGTCCCAACAACCCGGTCGGCACCGTCTGGATCGAGCTGTCCAAGCCGACCTTCGGCATTCATGGTACGCCGGAGCCTTCGAAGATCAGCAAGGCGTCATCGCATGGCTGCGTGCGGCTCACGAATTGGGATGCCGAGGAACTGGCTCAGCTTGTCAGGCCCGGCACGACGGTCCGCTTCACGCAGTAGGCAGCACCACTGCGGCTACTCGCTTCAACCGGCGACGGGACAGGCGCCGTCCCTCGCGACTGTGGGATCGTAGGCCGATGGCCAGGCGCGAACGCAACGATATTGAAATTCGCGATGATGAAGAAGGGCCGGGTGCCATCGTTTCCTTCCCGTTCGACGCCGCTGCCGTCGAACGCTTTCGGGACGCTTTTCCGAGAGCGCGCTGGAACAACGACCTGGCTGCTTGGCGGATCCCGGGCACGACGGCGATGCTTCGCGCGGCGCGATGGCTCGATCGTGAGCTGCCGAGCGCCTTCAGCCTCGCCGACCAGCGCGGCCGCGATTCCTTTTCGTTCGAGCCGATCGTCAGCCCTTATCTGGAGGTCGCCGATGAGCTCGTCGTGCGCACCCCTTATTCACCAACCGTCGTCGACGAATTGCGCGCGGTTCCGTGGGCGTGGTGGAACGGAGAAGACAAGGCTTGGCACGTACCATTCCGCTCGATCGATGAACTTCGCAGGAGATGGCCGGCGATCGAGGCCGCCGCCGAACGCAGCGAGCCGGAAGTTCGAAGGCAACGGCGCGAAGCGGCGAAATTCTCGCCCGAGTACGAAGACGCCAAAGCAGCGATGACTGAGCGGCGCCGCCGGCGCTATCCTGTCCCGGCGAGCGAGCAGCCGCCGCTCGACAGAGTGGTCATGTCCCATCAAGGACCGCTCGTCGTCCTCGAGGTTACCGGCGAGGTCGTTCCCGCGGAGACCGCCGCCCGGCATTACCCTTGGAGTTCCGGACAACCCGACGATCTGGTCTGGGCATTGTGGCGTCGCCCGACGCACGACGAACTTGTGAAAACCTGGCCTGCCCGACATCCCACCGCGGTGAGCGCCCTCCTCCGAGGATGGTGGCAACCCACGCTTGAGCAATTGCGCACGGCCCGGCGATCGGCGAGTTCGTTAGAGCGCGCTCGAGAAACGCGCCGAGATAGCAGTACTTTACGCTTGAACCGGACCTTTGTGCCGTTTCGATGAGGAGGTGGATGCGGTTCTGGAGGAAGCCAGGAGAGATTCCCGGCAGGCGATCCGGATGGTGCTGCGCAATCTCGTCGTCATAGCGGACGACGCCGATGCTGCTTCGTCGCGCGGGTTCTTGCGCGGTCACTTTTCAGAGGGTCAGCGCCGATCGCTGCGGCAGGATGAGGACCCTTCCCTGCGCTCGAAACCACGGTGATTCGCATGCGAGCGCCGCTGGATGAATCACGAATCATGTACCTCCACGCCCAACCTTGGCCCGGAAAGCGCATCACCGCCGAACCAGGCGGGACCTTCCCCGCGACTGGCGGGACGCTTCCAGTGCGAGTGGAATTTACTTCACGCCAGGTTGAGGAACGAGACCTGCCACAGCTCAAAGCATATCGTGGCCTACGGTTCGATGGGTCCGATCGATGGCCGACGGTCGCTGCTACGACGCCAATCTTCTCATCGCCGAAGCGAGGGCGTGGCGATTATAGGGCTTGGAAAAGAACAGGCCGCGGTCCGGCATGTCCTCGGCGGCCACGGTGCGATGACCAGAGACTATGATGATCTCGATCGGAGGCCAACGGTCGCGAACATATTGGGCGAGCTTCACACCATCCATAGAGCCCGGCATCTCGATATCGGTGAGCACGATGTGGATGTCGGACCGCGACGCTAGAATCTCTATTGCCCGGCCGGCATTGAATGCCGCCACGGCCTCGAACCCCGCCTCCTCCACCATGTCGATCGCATCCATCAGCAGAAGCGGCTCGTCTTCGACGATCAGGATAGTCGGTCTCACGTGGGGGCTCGGATGGATCATCCCGGCCTCGACGATTGGACCACAGCCGTTGCGACGGCGAACGCTAGAACCGAGCCCCAATTCGTCGAAACGGGACTGGATCGCATCAGTTCCGCCAATGGGGAGAATTGACGGGTGGGCGTCATTATCCCGATCGGAAGAAATGGGCGATCCACCCAGTGGGGCTTCCTCCAGATTGTAAGCGGTGCATTGACAGGACGACTTGGCAAATGATGTGTTGCCGCTCGATTTGACATGGCATCTTCAGGTGCGCTCGGATTGATTGCGCGGGGGAAGACGCTTGAACAGGGAGCAAGTGCGAGGCGCGGATGCGCGTTCCACCGAGATCGAGCGCATGCGGATGTTCAGTCGCATTGCCCGCGCTGTCGCCGGGGAATTCGACCTCGCGGAACTGGTCGGCCTCGTCACCGATGCAGCGACCAAGTGGTCCGGAGGAAAGTTCGGCGCCTTCTTCTACAATCAAGTCGACGAAAAGGGCGAAATCTACAGCCTCTACACGCTGTCGGGGGTACCGAGATCGGCCTTCGCCGATTTCGAGATGCCGCGTAAAACAGCGGTGTTCGCGCCAACGTTTGATGGCACCGGCGTCGTTCGCTCGGACGATATTCGCAAGGACCCCCGATACGGATTGAGCGCTCCGCATTTTGGCATGCCTCCCGGCCACTTGCCCGTCGTGAGCTACCTCGCGGTTCCGGTCATCTCGCGAACCGGCAGCGTTCATGGCGGCATTTTCATTGCTCACGATGAGCCTGGGCAATTCGACGAAGAGGCGGAGGAGATCGTCAAGGCGATCGCCGCTCACGCTGCCATTGCCATCGACAACGCCGCGCTTCTTGCTGAGGCGCGTCGGGAATCCGAGGCCCGGAGGGTCGCGCAGGAAGCCAACGCGAAGCTCGCGGCAATCGTAGCCCATTCCGACGATGCAATCGTGAGCAAGTCCCTCGACGGCACGATCACGAGTTGGAATGCCAGCGCCGAGCGCCTGTTCGGCTACACCGCGGAGGAAGCGATCGGGCAGCCGATAACGATGCTGATCCCTGATGAGCGACTGCACGAAGAGGATATGATTATCGGCGGGGTTCGCGAAGGACGCCGGACCGACCATTTCGAAACCCTGCGGCGGCGCAAGGACGGATCGCTCATTCATGTGGCGCTGACCGTTTCACCGATCCGCAGCGAGGATGGCGTGATCGTCGGCGCGTCGAAAATCGCGCGCGATATCAGCGAGCGTATCCAGGCGCAGGAGCAGCAAGCCCTCCTGATGCGCGAGATGAACCACCGGATCAAGAATCTCTTTGCCCTGACCGGCGGGCTGATTTCGCTGAGCGCGCGATCGGCCACTACCGTGGACGAGTTGACCAAGAAACTTCGCGAACGGCTTACTGCCTTGGCTCGCGCTCATGATCTCACGATCTCGGCCGACGCCGAAGCCGATCGCGCCTCCACCGACCTCCTCAGCCTCGTCCGTGCACTTTTATCGCCTTACGAGGCGGCGCATCGGGAGGCGCTGGAGATTTCTGGGCCAGAGGTTTCCGTTGGAGGGTCTGCTTTGACGGCTCTTGCCTTGGTATTGCACGAGCTTGCGACAAACGCGGCGAAGTATGGTGCTCTCTCCTCTCCGCAAGGTCGGCTCAACGTCAAGCTCGTGCACGAAGGCGAGACGGTGAAACTCCACTGGACGGAGCGCGGCGGCCCAACGATTGCGGGAACTCCCGCGCAGGCGGGCTTCGGCAGCAAGCTGGAAAAGGCGACGCTGAGTGGGCTCGGCGCGACAATCGAGCGGAAATGGGATCCCGAAGGTCTGTCGCTTTCGCTCGATCTCCGGATGGATCGACTGAACAGCTAGGCCGACGATGTCGGTGTGAAGGCGCCTAAGCCTTCGCTCTCCTTGGCGATCGAGAGGCGGTTCAACCAAAACTGTACCCAATTGTCGGACTTGGGTACAGTTTTGGAGAGATGCACCGATCACATCCGGTATTTTGGCCGCCCACAGCGGGCCTCCAGGTCCTCGCGCCGAAGGATCCCACACATGAGGAACTGGTCAGGCCTGGCCCGCGCGACGGCCGACCCTGCCGGGCGCCCTCCTCCGCGGATTGTGGCAGCACACCCTTGAGGAGTTGCGTGTCACCCGGTGCGAGGCGAGATCCGTGGAGCGCGCTCAGGAAACACGATGCCGCGGCGCTTCCGAAGATCGGCCGGGCTAAGTCCGTCTCAATTTTTTAGCTTTGGCATCTTGGCAGAGTGCCGCGGCGCGCTAATTTCTCAGAAATCCGATCACCCAGCTACGGGGAAGGAATCATGCCATTCTCATCGTTGAATGATCCGGTCGATCTCGCTCGAGCGCAGGCTGCTTTGGATGCCGCGTGGGATGAAATCAGATCGACCATTCCCGATGCGCGAGATGAGAAGGAGCGGACCAGATTAGCCTATATCGTGGCCTCTCTGGTCGCCATTGCAGAAGACGAAGATGATCTGAAGAGGCGCGCAGTCGAGCGCTATCGACAGTCGGCCGAGAATACCGCCGCTTGATCATCGGAACCCGGACATTGGCGACCTCCAGATGGCATAAGTTCTGACGGGTATCTGCTCGGGTTACGTAGCCGGTTTAACAGGCAAGGGCTTTATTCAGAGCAGTATGGGCGGCTTCGTCGCCGAGTTGCGACAGGCCAAAGGCGATAGCCGCTTGGATTGCCAGGTGAGCAAGCGCGTCTGGAGCGAGCGGACCGAACTCGCAGTGCAATGTGCGTGTTTCACCGGCCCGAGCGAAACCGACGACAACCCGCCCGATCGGGTTTCCGTCCTCATCGGGTTCTGCGCCGGTCACGCCGGTGATGGCAATCGCGCAGTCCGCTCCACTACGTTCGAGGGCGCCGAGAGTCATTGCCTTCGCCACCTCCGCATGCACGGCGGTGCATTCCGCGAGAAGCGGCCTAGGGACGCCGACCAGCTTCTCCTTGGCTGCCTTCGTATAGGTGACAAAACCTCCGGCAAGAGCCAGGGCTGCGCCGAACGGACGGGACAGCGCATGCGCCATCGCGCCGGCCGTGCAGGATTCGACGGTCACAAGCCGGATCCGCAGGCTGCATGCCGTCGCGATCAAGCGCTCCGCCAGGACATGGAGCCCGGGAAGCGCCGAACCGTCGAATACCTTATGACTGGCGTTCTCTGACATAGCGGTGATCCGTGTGGCGGCCTGCGTAGTCGCGGTCGATCTCCTCGATGAGGCGGTCGCCGTCGTCGCGATCGACCTTGCGCAGGATGGTATCGAGCCCCTCGAAGCTGGCGGCCTGACCATGGCTCGCCTGGTCGTTGGCAGAGGCGAACCAGCCGAAGACCTAGTGGCCGACCAGGCTGATCAGGAAGAAGCCGCCGGTCACCCAGGCAAATCCGAATCGGGTCCAGATCGAGTGTTTCATTCACCGCTCCCAGTCCCGCGGGGCTTCGAGAAGCATCGCTGCCAGACGGAACTCCGATCGGCAGCCGGGGTTCAACCCGCACACCGCATCATTCAGGAGCGCCCCATGCCGACGAAACCGCCAAGCATCCGAGACGACCCTGAACACAACAGGTTCGTGATGGCGGTTCCCGCCGGCGAGGCCTTCGCAACCTATCGGCGTCTCGACGATTATCTGGTTGTCTCCCATACCGAGGTGCCATCAGCCTCGCGCGGTCAGGGTCTCGGTTCGCAACTCGCGGAAGCGCTGTTCGAGCACGCGCGCGGCCGCGGAGAACGTATCGTCCCGGCCTGCTCGTTCATCGCGGCCTGGGCAAGGCAGCATCCTGAATACCAGGACGTTCTCGCCCAGCGGACGGAGCGGACGTGATGATCGACCATATCTCCGTTGGCACCAATGATCTCGGAAACGCGCGCACATTCTATGACGCGGTCCTTGCGGTACTCGGGATTCGGCTTCTCAGCAGTAGCAATAAATCGGCCGACTATGGCGTGAGCAGCATTCTCTTCAGCATCGAGACACCCGTTGACGGCAAGAGGGCTTCCAGTGGCAACGGGACCCACATCGCTTTTGCTGCGGGTAGCCGAGAGATCATGAACGCCTTTTACCATTCCGCGCTCGCCAACGGTGGCACCGACGCTGGCGCCCCGGGTGTGCGCCGAAATTGCGACGCTCACTACTATGGCGCCTTCGTCTTCGATCCCGACGGCAACAAGATCGAGGCCGTCACCCGTTCATCCAAGTGAAGGAGGACGACATGCCTGCAAAATCAGCCGCTCAACAGAAGGCCGCGGGCGCCGCGCTCGCCGCAAAGCGCGGAGACATCAAGGAAAGCAAGCTCAAGGGCGCTTCGAAGTCGATGGAAAAGTCGATGAGCGAGAGCGAACTCGAGAAGATGGCTTCGACCAAGCGCAAGGGAAAACCCGAGCACAAGAGCAAGCACTGACTCGCGTTTCGAGGAAAAAACGATGACATCACACTTCGAACCGCCCTTCCCTGAGCAGCAGCAATCGATGCCGGGGCGCACCGATGCCATGACGCCCCGACCGGACCATGGCGAGGACAGCTATGTCGGCTCGGGTCGTCTCGAGGGCAAGCGCGCCATCATCACCGGTGGCGATAGCGGCATCGGGCGGGCTGTTGCCATCGCTTTCGCGCGGGAGGGCGCGGACGTCCTGATCTCCTATCTGAACGAGGATGAGGATGCCGGGGAAACCCGCGGTTGGGTTGAGAAGGCCGGACGGAAAGCCGTGCTGGTATCCGGCGACATCCAGGAAGCGGCCCATTGCCGCCAGATCGTCGACCGGGCCGTGGCCGAACTCGGCGGCGTCGACATCCTCGTCAACAACGCTGCCCATCAGGCCAGTTTCAAGAATATCGACGACATTTCGGACGAAGAATGGCAACTGACCTTCGCGGTGAACATCCACGCGATGTTCTACCTGACCAAGGCTGCCGTCCCGCACATGAAGCCTGGTTCCTGCATCATCAACACAGCCTCGGTGAACGCCGACAAGCCCAATCCGACCCTGCTCGCCTATGCCACGACCAAGGGAGCCATCCAGAACTTCACCGGCGGGCTGGCGCAGTTGCTGGCGGAGAAAGGGATCCGGGCCAATGCCGTAGCCCCCGGGCCGATCTGGACACCGCTGATCCCCTCGACGATGACGGGCGAGAGCGTCACGCAGTTCGGCAAGCAGGTCCCAATGAAGCGGCCGGGACAACCGGCGGAGCTCGCGACGGCCTATGTGATGCTCGCCGATCCACTCTCGAGCTACGTCTCGGGCGCCACCATCGCGGTAACTGGCGGTCATCCGATCCTGTGAAGCGGGTCAATCTTTGTTGAGCTTCCCGAGATTGCCGGGCAGGCCCGAGAAAGGAAGATCGTCCGGCTTGAGCAAGCTGTCGGACGGTTCAGGACCATGGCTCTTTTCGCCCCTGCGCGCCTCATTCCAGTGCCGGATCTTGTCTGTAAGCCGTAGAAGCTCGGCTGCCTGCGGAGAACCTGCGGGCGCGTCGCTCAGCGCGGCGGCGCGCTGTACGGCAGCCTCATATTCCTCATGATTTTTGAAAGTCATGGTTGGAGTCCAATTCGGATTGGTTGCTTGCAGCAATCTCGTCGAGGAGTTCGGAAGCGGCTCGCGACAAAGCCTCCGGCGGCGCCATATCTTCCTGAAGATGCCATTCCACGAAGTCCCGGCTCTTCCCGGCTCTCTCCGCCAGAAGCGCCACCCAATCGCGGTGCGGGTAAGCTGCATTCATCCGCAGCGCGAGATCCCGGCCGGAAGTAAACGGTTCGGACGAAAGCATCAGGGACTCCTGTACACTCCGAAGAGAAAAAGACCCCGCCGGATGTCCGGCGGGGCCGCGCGCTCAAGCAGCCTTGCGATTGATACCGTCCAGCGCGAGCTTGGTGAGTTTCTCGTCGGTCGCGGCTTCCTCGTCGAGGTTCTGCTTTAGGAGCGACGCGCAGTCATTGCGACCGAGCTGCTTCGCCCAAGCGACCAACGTGCCGTAACGCGTGATCTCGTAGTGTTCGACGGCCTGTGCGGCGGCGATCAGGGCCGCATCGAGAACCTGCTTGTTCTCGACTTCGCCGGCGACGTCATTGGACTCTTCCAGAATGCCGTCGATCGCCGGGCAGGTAACGCCCTTCTCCTCGACCCCATGGAGGCGGAAAACCTCCTTCAGGCGGACGATCTGGCCCTCGGTTTCCCGCAGGTGCGTTTCGAAGCCGCTCTTCAGATCCGCGCTCGTCGCCTTCGCGGCCATGTCGGGCAACGCCTTCTTGATCTGGTGCTCGGCGTAATAGATGTCCCGTAAGGTATGGACGAAGAGGTCGTCCATCGTGGCGATGTCCTTTGAAAACCAACCCATTGGATTCTCCGTCTGGTGCAATCCCCCAGTCCGTGAAACTCGAACGAGTCGATCCGATGGTTGTTCCCGCGAAATGAGCCATCGCCTGGTCCCGGGGCGTTCGTGCCGTTCCGAGCTCCATAATGAGCGGCGCCCTATCCTAAATGCGAGGGCGATCCTCCGTCCGGCTTTCCCACAAAGTCATCGGCCGATCTCTTCTCCTCAAGCCGGTGGCTCTGAACTCTCGCCTCTCCCAGCGCCATATCGAGAAAATAGGACACGCTGCCGAGTTCCAGGAAGGAGGCCAAGTCTCGCACTTCCATGATCTGCGCGATCATCTCGTCGATTTACCCCGACGTCAGGCTTCGATGCTTCACCACCGTTCTGCCCCTGTCGTAAGGGCAGGTTATGCAGTTAGCCGGCATGGTTGCAAGGCAGGCAGCCCGCGCTTCCGAAGCGAGTCGCAGAGCCACTCGGAATGGTATCCAATTACTGGATGCGCGGGTCCGAGGAAGAGTCGGAACCAGTCGACGATGTTTCATCGGCTGCAACAACCCGCTTGCGCGCCCGGCGGGCGCGGCGGCAAAAGTCCTTTTGCATCTCTTCCAGTCGAGCCTGATCGAGTTCCTCCAGATCGAGCATTTCCTCGCGGGCGCCCTCCAGCTTCACGATCAGTTCGTCCAGCTTGATCTGCATCGCGGCGGTATCGCGGTTCTGACTGTTCTGGATCACGAAGACCATCAGGAAGGTCACGATCGTCGTCGAGGTGTTGATGACCAACTGCCAGGTGTCGCTGTAGCCGAAAAAGGGCCCCGATAGCGCCCAGAGAACCACCAGCGCCAAGGCAATGAAGAACGTCTCCGGTCTGCCCGTCCATGCTGCGGCCTTGTGGGCGAACCTCGTGAAGATCGAAGTCTTCCTGAAGGAAGAGCCATTGTTGCGACAGGACATGTTGAGCCTCCCTTAAGAGCATCACAGAAACCAAATTGGCCATCTGATGTTCCGGCTGACGATCAGGGATCCAGCCCTGTACGGACACCGGCGAACAATCTCTGCTCAGCGTCGTTCCTGTTGCGTGGATGAGGTGGCGTCATGAAACGTTTGCGGCTTTCGGCTTTCGGCTTCGACCGGCACGTCGCCAAGTTCATCGCCAGGGGCAGTTCCCCGGGGCTCGAGCGACCGCTGAAGTTGCTGACCCGCATCGCGGACGAGCACTTTCTGCTTCCGGCAGTCTCGCTTTACTGGCTTGCTTCGCGCGGGGAGCAGCCATCCGGTCGCCGTACTGCGAACCATCTACTTCTGACGATGGCCACGACGACGGTGCTGCCGCATCTTCTCAAGAAGGTCATTGCCCAGGAAAGGCCGGATCGCCTCGAGATCCATGGCGATCGCCATGGCGTACCCCGCTCCGGGAAAGCCTTCGACGCATTTCCCTCAGGACATGCCGTTCACATGGGTGCGCTCGCTGCCGCGCTATCGAGGATGGTTCCCTCTCATCGCATGCTCATCTGGAGCGTCGCTTCGTTCCTCGCGCTGACTCGCGTGGGATTGCTGGCGCACTGGCTCAGCGATGTTCTGGCCGGAGAGGCCTTGGGCGTCGTGACCGAGAGCCTGGTGCACGCTGCCGATCGGAACCCGAAGACTTGAAGTGCGCAAATGGCTCTCGCCGACCGAACCAAGACCGCCCTGGATGAATCCCGGATGATGATGCTGGGTGCCCAAATCCTTTTGGGCTTTCAACTCCAGGCGCCGTTCCAGGACGGGTTCTCGAAGGTATCGAGCAATGAGAAGGCGGTCGAGCTCGTCGTCCTGGGCTTGATCATCGTCGTCGTCGGGTTGCTGATAACCCCGAGCGCCCATCATCGGATCGCGGAGGACGGCGAGGCCGGTTCCCGCTTCATCGAGTTTCTGACCCGGGTATCGGTGGCCACCCTGCCCGCCTTTGCGATCGCGATCGGACTTGATCTCGGGCTTGCCGGAACGCGGATCGCCGGTCTGAGCGCGGGGATTGTGGGTGCCGTGCTGGGCGCAGCGCTGCCGTTGGCGATCTGGTTTGGGCCATTACTCTTTCATCATCCGAGCGAGGAGGAGACCATGCCGACCTCCGATAAGAAAACCCCACTCGACGCCAAGATCGACTACGTGCTGACCGAGGCGCGCGTCGTGCTCCCGGGAGCTCAGGCCCTGCTTGGGTTCCAGCTTGCCATCGTGTTGACCAATAGCTTCGAGCAGCTATCGCCCAGCCTGAAGGAGATCCATGGCCTCGCCTTGGGGTTGATCGCGCTCGCGACCGCGCTCCTGATCGCCCCGGCGGCTTACCATCGCCTCGTCTACGCTGGCCGGAACGAACCAGAATTCCATCGCCTGGCGAGCCGTTTCCTGCTCCTCGCTACCGTGTTCCTTGCCCTGGGGCTTGCGACCGATACCTATGTCGTGGTTTCGAAGATCATCCACCACGCTTGGATGGCAGCCTCAAGCGCAATCACTGTCGCCGTCCTGCTCCTTGGGCTCTGGCACATATGGCCTTGGTGGCGTCGATCAGCCGTAGAGTAAGAAGCCCGTGCGTTCCTGCGAGGTAGCCGAGACCCTTGGCGGTTTCGAAACGTCCGGCCCCGTGGGCACTTCCTCAAATCGCAGTAATCGCCATGCCGACGACAGCCGCGGCCATCGCCGCAGTGGCGAGCCAGCCGAGCACCTTCAGTGCGTGCCCGATGACGAACTGCTTCATGATCTTCGGATCCGATGCCAGGAGCATCAGGATCACCATGATTGGCACGGCGACAACGCCGTTGATGATGGCGCTCCAGACCAACGCCTTGATCGGGTCGACCGACGTGAAGTTCAGGACGACGCCTATAGCCGTCGCTATCGAGACGGCAAGGTAGAAGGCCTTCGCCTCGCGCGGCTCCCGGGAAAGACCCACCGGCCACTTGGCCGCCTCGCCGATCGCATAGGCTGCCGATCCGGCTAGGACCGGAACGGCCAGGATTCCCGTCCCGAGGATGCCGAGCGCAAAGATCACCTTCGCGAAAGAGCCGGCGATCGGCTCTAGGGCCTTGGCGGCATCGACCGAACTCTGGATGTCCGTCAATCCCGCCGGGTTCAGGGTCGAGGCCGTCGTCGTCACGATCGCGAGCGCAATCAGATTGGAAATCGCCATGCCGATCACGGTGTCGAGCTGAATTCTTTCGCGCGCGGGTTCGGCCTGTTCCGGATGTTCGACGAGGGGCTCCTCCCTCGGCTTCTCCTTGAGGTCCTCCGCCTCTTGCGAAGCCTGCCAGAAAAACAGGTAGGGGCTGATGGTGGTCCCGAAGATCGCGACGACGATCGACAAGTAGTCGGCACTGAAGGAAAGCCTGGGAAGCACGATGCTGGTGGCAACTGCCAGCCAGTCGACCTTTACGACGAACAATGTTGCGACATAGGTGAGCAGGACCAGCGAAAGCCACTTCAGAACCGCGACGTAACGCTTGTACTCGAGCAGAACCTGCAAGCCGATGCAGATAGCGCCGAAGACGACGACGTAGATATGGGCGGGGCCGCCGACCAGCATCTTCAGCGCATCGCCCATCGCGCCGAGGTCGGCGCCGATATTGATTACGTTAGCGACGAGCAGCGGAACGGTCACGGCGTAGGCGACCCAGCTAGGATAGCAGCGTGCGATATTTCCAGCGATTCCGTGCCCGGTCGTCCGTCCGACGCGGGCACTGATGATCTGGATTGCTACCATCAAGGGGTAGGTCAGGACGAGCGACCAGCTTGCGGCATGTCCGAACTGTGCGCCCGCCTGGGAATATGTCGCAATCCCGCTGGGATCGTCATCTGACGCCCCCGTGACCAAGCCCGGTCCCAACAGCTTCAGCAACCGGGGCTTGCTGGGTTCCACGACCGGATCACGCGCGGACCCGGGAGCGGATCGAGAGGAGGAATCGGCAACCAAGAGTAGCGCTCCCGACGGCAGCTCCCGCCAGGCAAAGGTTGGCTCCGCATTTAGACGGAATATGCCCTGGCAACACGATCAACGACGTTGCCGCCCGACCGGTTCCTCCGAGCGGTTTCCTGCCCCGACGCACCGGGTTCTCTGATTAAATGGAGGCCCATCCATCGCGCTAGGCATCGTTTCGGAGAACCGCAGCGTAGAGCGTTCTCGATGGAGGTCACTGGCCGGTGCCGGAAGGGGCCGCCGAAGATCTCCTAATTATTGAGTGAGCCTGCCATGACGCCTACAAATCAGGTTGCGTCTATCTCGTCTTGATCATCGTGACACGCGCATTGCTTTCGTCCCAGCGCTTTAGGACGTTGAGCGTGACGTCGCTTTGGTGCCGGTGCACGCGTAGGTCGAATTGAGAACCGCCCAGGGTCAGCTCGTGAATGATCACATCGTCGAGGAAAGACGGCAGGACAGGGTCGACCAGCTTGACCTCGTTTGCCGCCGCAGGAAGCTCCAGGCCAAGGCAAGCGGAGAGCATCGCGAACGGAGCTGCCGCGGCCCAGGCTTGAGGCGAGCACGCCACAGGATAGGCCGTCGGCCCACGGCGGGCCTTTCGCAAAAAGCCGCAGAACAGCTCCGGCAAGCGCTGCTGTTCCTGATGGGTCGCGACGTTGAAGATGGCTTCGAACAAGCGCGACGCCTCGAATTTGAAGCCATAGGTGGCGAAGCCTATGGCGATCAAAGCATTGTCGTGCGGCCAGACCGAACCATTGTGATAGGACATCGGATTGTAGCGGACTTCCCCGGCATTTAGGGTTCGGATGCCCCAGCCGCTGAAGCTGCCTTCGCTCATGAGGGTTCGAGCGACCTCTTCAGCCCGCTCCGGAGAGGCAATGCCTCCGAACAGGGCATGTCCCGCATTCGAGGAACGAACTCGGCAGGGACGCTTGTCGCCATCGAGCGCCAGCGCATAGGAGCCGATTTCCTCGCACCAAAAGGCCCGGTCGAAGCGCTCCCGCAACACCGATGCCTGCTGCGTCAGTTCGTCGGCGCGCAAGTCGAGGCCTTGGGCGCGAGCCATGACGGCCCCCGCCCGTTTGGCGGCATAGACATAGGCCTGGACCTCGACGAGCGCGATCGGGCCGCTTGCCAGCGATCCATCGGCGTGGGAAATCGAATCGTGGCTGTCCTTCCAGCCCTGATTGGCGAGCCCGTTTTCAGTCTCCCGGAAATATTCAACGAAGCCGTCTCCGTCGCGATCTCCATATGTATCGCACCACAGGAGCGCAGCCTCGATGTTCTCCCAAAGCTGCTGGATCGTCGCGAGATCGCCGGTACGGTCGAAATACTGGCCTGCCAGCATGGCGAAGAGCGGCGTGGCGTCGACCGAACCGTAGTAAAATCCAAAAGGCACCTCTCCCAGGTTGGCCATCTCGCCACTTCGTCGTTCGTGCAGGATTTTGCCGGGCTGCGCATCGGCGACGGGATCGCTGGTTACGGCCTGTGCGCGCGCCAAATGCAGCAGAACCCCGCGCGCCACCGCCGGATCAGCCCATAGCAACATCATCGCCGTGATGATCCCGTCTCGTCCGAACATGGTCGAGAACCATGGAATGCCGGCATAGGGGTAGAGCCCGTCAGCCCCGTGGGTCATGAGTGTGTAAAGATCCGAAGTCGATCGGCTCATAAGGTCAGTGAAGAGGGCGTTCGACGATCTAACCTTCGATATGTTGGCCGTCAGCGCGCGAAGGCCCCGGCGGGCGTCCTGGTAGGCCTTGGCAAAATCCAGCGGCGGCACACCGGGCGCGGTGCCGATGGGTCTGACATCGCCCCTCGAAGCATCGACCAGATCACAGGCGACGGTCAGGAGAAGCGAGGTCCGTTCGCCGGGTTCGAGGCGGAAGCGGAACGAAGCCAGGCCGTTCGTCAACCGGCACGGCTCCGGCTTGAAGCGCAGGACCGTTCTTCTGACCCTGTCGTCGAGGCCGCGATAAGCGAAGCGGGCCGTCCCCGAGGCGATCTGCGTCTCCGTCTCGCCGCGCCGGGCGCGCTTCATTCCGCGGACTTCGAAGAGATCCCGAAAATCCACATCGAAAGACAAGGACAGCGTGAATTCGTGCGGGACCCGGTCGAAGTTGCGCAGTCCCACCCGCTCGTAACAGACGGCGTTCCAGAGGAACTTCGTCCGCTCCATCGCGATCGCGTCGCGCGGGATGATGGTCGACCCGTCTCCCCGGGTAATCTCCGGATTGGCGAGATCCACCGTCAAGGCCGTGTTATCGTCCTGAATTACCGAACCGAGAAGCAAGGGGCGCTTGTCCTCGAAGAACAGCTCCAGCCGCGAGAGATGCCTGGTGTCGTTGCAGAACAGCCCCTCGGAGGTGTCGGGCGTGATGCCGATGTCGCCATGACTGTCGAGAACCG
Source organism: Allobosea sp. TAF32 (assembly GCF_052113585.1). Taxonomy (NCBI): domain Bacteria; kingdom Pseudomonadati; phylum Pseudomonadota; class Alphaproteobacteria; order Hyphomicrobiales; family Alloboseaceae; genus Allobosea; species Allobosea sp. TAF32. The sequence goes on from NZ_JBFRDM010000015.1 coordinate 40,542, forward strand.
CGAAGGCATCGCCGGATTTCAAGGTCCGAAGCGGACGCTCGACGAGCGAGGGATGCGCATCAAGGGCGTGATCGGACGAAGGCTCAGATCGTCCGGCAATTTCCGGCTGCCTTGAGGCAACGTTCTGCTCATGCATTCGAAGCTCCTCCTCGTCGGAGGCCAGGCGGTTCGTTCCGCCGATTGGCTCATGTCTCTGCGTCTATTCTGCGGCCCTGGCGCGATCCTGTGACGAGGCCAGCAGTCGGTCGAACGCCGCGAGATAATCGCAGGCCATCCGCTCGGCGGTGAAATGCTGCTCGAAATGGGCCCGCACCTTTGAACGATCCATGGCGGCGCTGCGCCTGCAGGCTGAAACGGCCTCGGCGATCGAGTCGACGATGATCCCGGACACTCCGTCGCTGACGATCTCCGGCACGGAGCCGTTGCGCCAGGCAATCACGGGCGTTCCCGCCGACATCGCCTCGATCATGACGAGGCCGAACGGCTCCGGCCAGTCGATCGGAAACAGGAGTGCCCGGGCACCGCCGAGAAACCCGGCCTTCTGCGCCTCGTCGATTTCTCCGATGAACTCGATCAAGGGATGATCGAGGAGCGGTGCGATCTGATTTCGGAAATATTCCTCGTCGACCGGGTCGACCTTCGCCGCGATCCGCAGGCGCATCCCGGCACGCTTGGCGATCTCGATGGCGCGGTCAGGTCGCTTCTCGGGCGTGATCCGTCCCAGGAAGGCGAGGTAATCCCCTCCCCGCGCATCGAACGGACATAGGCCCGGTCCCAGGCCGTGGTGGACGGTCGCCAACCAGTTTGCGGTGGCAGGCATCGGCTTTCGCTGCCCCTCGGAGATCGAGATTAGCGGCATCCGCGGGAAGGCCTGATAGACCGGCAGGAAATCAGGTAGGTCCAGACGCCCGTGCAAGGTCGTCACGCATTTGTGGGTCAGGTCCGAGAACATTGCGTGTTGGAGCAGATCGAGGTGGAAATGGATGACGTCGAATGACTCCTGCCGTTCCCGGACCTTCGCGAGCATGGCGAGGTGGCAGGCCGTGTGATCTCGGATGCCTGCCAGCCGCAAGCCCTGCGGTGCGCAGGCAACCAGTTCCGCCGAGGTGCGGGAATCGCCGGAGGCGAACAAGGTGACACGATGTCCTTGCCGCACGAGTTCCTCGGTAAGCCACGACGCCACCCGTTCCGTGCCGCCATACAGTCGCGGAGGAACCGACTCCGCCAGCGGCGCAACTTGCGCGATCCGCATCCGCTTGCTCTCCGGCCAATCCAACCCGCGAACGCGGGCGAGTTTTCAACGCCGGTCCGGGCCGAAAGTTCGGGATCAGAACTCTTCGATGCGGGTTTCCGCTCGGATGCGCGAGACGGTCTCCGGCATGGCCATCAGAATAAGAAGGAGAGCGATCACGCCCACCCCAGCAAGCACGGCAAAGGCCACGCCGTATCCGCCCCAAACGACCAGGCTGCCAGCGAATGCATAGCTCGACGCTCCTCCAATCCCTTGAAGGGTACCGAGCATTCCCCGCGCCATGTTGTAGCGCCCGCTGCCCAGCACCGCGCCGTACAGAACGAGCGGCAGGAGCACATCGAACAGCCCAGCCCCAGCTCCGTCGAGGAGCTGAAAGGCGATCATCCAGTAGGGGTTGTCGACCGTGGCGAACAGGATGCCGCGCAGCGGCAGAGCCGCGAACGCCAGGATGAGCAGCGGCTTGCCACCGATCCGGTTGGCGCGCATCACGAGGAAGGCCATCGGTATAGTCGCGAGTTGGGCGACGATGATCGCTGCCGACGTCACGGCGGTCTCGAAGCCCTTTGCTTCGAGCGCCAGCTTCTGGCTGGCGAGGGCCAGCATCGGCGCATTGGCGAAATGGAACAGCGCCGTGCCGATCGCCAGCACGGCAAAGGGGCGTTCAGCGAACAACTGCCGCCACGGATACGGCCGACCGTCCTCGGGGATGACGTCATCGAGGCCGCGAGCTCGCCGATGATCGATGGCGCCGGCCGGAATTGAAAGAACAGCGATCATCGACAGCCCGGCGAACAGCGGAAGCATATAGAAGACGCCGCGTTGCCCGAAATGCGTGCCGACTACCGCCGCCAAGGCGGCAATGAACAGGTTGCCCAGCCGGTCGAACGCGGCATTGCGCCCGAGCTGCGCGGCGACGCCGCGCACGCCGTAAAGCCCAAGCGTGATCGCCGCGATCGTGGGCGCGAAGACGGCCCCCAAGAGCGCCATGCTGACATCCGCGACGAACACGACGGATATCGTCGGATAAGTCGCAATGCCTGCGCCCAGAAGCGCGAGGAGCCAGGCCCCACCGATCATGAGACCGCGCTTGGCGCGCGTGGCGTCGATCAAAGCACCGATCGGCGCGTGAAAGGCGATCCCGATGAGACCGCTGGCGGTGAGCAAGGCACCAATCTTCGCCTGGTCCCAGCCGACCTCCGTGAGCAGGAAGACATTGACGTAAGGACCCAGCGCGCCGCGCAGATCCGCCAGCAGGAAGTTCAGCCAATCGAGGCTTGCCCGATGCGGCATTTGCTCCTCGCTTCACCGATTTTCACCGATCCAGGGCAACCGATCAGCATGGCCCGAGCGAAATAGAGGCGCTCCGCCGAATTCCTTTCCTTGGCCACCGCAGCCAGTTAATCGTTTTCGACCGGTCGCTGTTCCGCGCGCCGAAGCTTTGATCCGCTGCCCCCGATCGACATTCGCCAATCGCAATCGTCCGGGACTGGTCGTGCCCCGGGAAGTTGTTCGCCGGCACGGCGAGAGAGCCCATGACGCAGAACTCCGATCTCCATCATTCGGCCGCGAAAGGCGCGCCGCCGACGACCGGAACCGAAGTCGACCGGTGCGGTTTAGGGGTTTTCACATCCAGCCAGGAGGCTCCCATGGCGACTGAACCCAAGAAGCTCGACGACCTCTTTCTCGATACGCTCAAGGACATCTACTATGCCGAGAAGCAGATCCTGAAGGCCTTGCCCAAGATGGCGCGCGCGGCCAGCTCGCCGGAGGTCAGGAAGGCCTTCGAAACCCATCGAGACGAAACCGAAACCCATGTCGAGCGGCTCGCGGAGGTCTTCGAGCTTCTCGGCAAGGCGCCTCGCGGCAAGACCTGCGACGCCATCCTCGGCATCATCGACGAGGGCAAGAGCATCATCGAGGAATTCGAGGGCAGCCCGGCGATCGATGCGGGTCTGGTCGCCGCCGCGCAGGCCGTCGAGCATTACGAAATTGCCCGCTACGGCACTCTCAAGACCTGGGCCAAGGAGTTGGGGCTGAAGCAGGCCGTCGCCCTCCTCGACCAGACGTTGAGCGAGGAAACCAAGACCGACCAGCTTCTGTCCAAGATCGGCATTTCCTCGGCGAATAAGAAGGCGGCTTGATGCCCTTTTTGAAGCATCGCCACTGAAGGCGCCCGCTCCCGGAGCAGACGAACCTCAGCGATCTCGCAATCTCCGGGAGCTTGGGAACTGATGACGAAAACTTTCGAAATCCGCCGCTCAGGCAACGATTGGACCCTGACGTGCAGCGCGGCAGTGACCCACCTTCTCGAACCGGCGCGCGGGGTGGTCGAAGCCGCCGTCGCCAAGTGGCAGAGCGCGGAACGAAACCCGAGGTCTCTCAACCCCACGGAACCGCATCCCCGTTCGAACGGGGCGATACCGAGGGTCTCACGGAGAAGGATGAAGCGAGCGGATTAGAATCCGCCACCAATGGCGTGGCGTCCGAGAGACCCAGCAAAACGATCAGACTGATCGACGGCGCCTCATCGCCGGAGATCGTGTTGAAGGGATGAGCAATGGCTGCCCACGGGCTGGTGCATGGTGAGCTCGGGTGCAACTGCGTCCACCTTTGCGTCGACATGCAGCGTCTTTTCGGTCCGGGCTACCCGTGGGCGTTCCCTTGGCTTCAGAAGGTCCTGCCGGCGGTCGAGGAGCTTTGCGGCTCCAATCCGGAACGGACTCTATTCACCCGCTTCATACCTGCCGACCGCCAGGGTGAAGGGCGGGGCACGTGGCAGCGCTATTATCGAAGATGGCCCGAGGTGACCCTGGAGAAGGTGGGTGTTGAAGCCGTCAGCCTCTTGCCTTCTCTCGAACGATTTGTCCCGCCCGCCCATGTGCTGGACAAGAGAGTTTACTCACCCTGGACCGAAGGCCGCCTGGATCACTTCGTCGGGGAACGCCAGATCGAAACGGTCATCATCACCGGCGGCGAGACCGATGTCTGCGTACTCGCGACGGTGCTTGGAGCCGTCGATCGAGGCCTGAGGGTCGTGCTGGTCACGGACGCCCTGTGCAGTTCATCCGACGCAACGCACGACGCGCTGATGGAGCTGTACCTCTCTCGCTTCAGCCAGCAAATCGAGGCCGCCACCACGGACGAGGTTCTGGCACAGTGGCGGTAGCGGACGGTCAGCCTGGGAGCGGATCGGCGATCGGCCCGCCGACACGGCCACGAAGCAACGAAGCAATCATCGACCGATACTCGGACCACGTCGCCAACGATCTGGAGCACCCGTTACAGTAGACCTCGCTGTTGGGCGTCAGATTTTGCGGAATCCGCACGCTTGCCGATCCGCAGGCATCACATTGGAATCCGTCCTGGCGCATCTTCCCGCTTCCAGAATCCTGACCCGCCACTCACCGAAAGAGCATCCGCGCACGTCCGCGAAAGCGACTCGAAGTGCGGCGGAACATCGGCTCAATTTCGCGCGGCCATCACGCCGAGAATGAAACCCGCGGCAGCAGCCCATCCCAAAGCGCGAAGCGGACGTTGCCGGATTTCGTCCTCGAGCAATTCCTGGAATTCGCTGACGCGGTCCTGGACTGCGTCAGCCATTTCGTCGGTATGGATACCGATGCTCTCGAGATCGGATGCGACGGAGGACCCACTGTCGGGGTCGCGTCCTTCCGGCGTAGGCGACCTCGTTTTCCTGGCCATGGCAAGCCCCTCCATTCGTGAATAACCCCCAGCGGAGGAGTCGCGCGGCGGTGCGCGGCTCCTCCGACGTCGTCAGATCACCGGCGGGCGATACGGTGCGGCCGTTTCATCGAAACGACTCCAGCCCCCGGCACGATACTCTGCCAGCCGCGCATCGCGATCGATCGGAGTGGCGCCGTCCAGGATCGCCTCGACTGCCGGAACTTGCTCGTCGGCCACCTGAACCGAAACCACCGAGCCGCCGCGGCGCACCGTTTCGGCATAGTAGTTCGCGTCCTCCACGCTGTGCCCGGCGCTCGTCAGGGCACCAACGATGCCGCCGGCGACACCACCTGCGGCGGCCCCGGCCGCCGTCGATGCGAGCCAGCCCGCAGCGACCACGGGGCCGATCCCGGGGATCGCAATCAGTCCGATACCGGCAAGCAATCCCGCGGCACCGCCGAGGGCCGCGCCGATCCCGGCACCTTCCCCCGCATTGCTGTCATCGGCCTTGGCGTGCCGGCCGATCAGGCTGATGTCAGCGGGGCTGACGCCCTCGGCTTCGAGGGCTTCGACGACCGAATGCGCGGTTTCGTAGCTGTCATAGGAACGGGTTAGGGTCTGGGTCATTTGCTGTCTCCCGAGTTACTGGCGGGTGATGTTGCCGCGGTAGTCGACGGTGACGTTCACCTTCGCTCCGCCATGGGTCGCGCTGCCCTTCCAGATGCCGTTCGCATCCTTGGTCAGCGGTCCGACCTGCGAATACCCGTTGGCTTCCAGGCGGCTCTTGGCCTGTCCTTCGGTGAAGCTGTTGGCTCCCGGCAACGGAGCGTTCTTGTCGGCCTCGCCCTTCGGTGCAGGCATGGGCGAAGTGGTCGATGTCTGGGCGTGCGCAGTGAATGCGGTCGCCATCGCGACGAAAGAAAGTGCAATGAGCTTTCTCATGGGGAATGGTCCTCGATGAGGCGGCAAGCGCCGCGGGGTACCATTCGAACGATACAAGGACGGATTCTGTTCCCAGGCGACCAGCGACTGAACCGGGCTGCGGAATCGTCGTTGCCTTGCCTGAAGGGCAGCCAATCCTCCAAGGATTCAGGGCTCGTGCGCTGATCGAAATGTCTTCGGAATGATCATGGTCGTTCCAATCCGGAGAGGCCAGTCAAAGGCAGGGCCGGCATCCGGGGAATGGAGCTTGCACGCTGGCTTCGTTGACCTAAATCTTCCTCGCCAAGTTCATTGTTGGGAGAGAAACATGCCGTTCTCGTCCATGAGTGATCCCGCAGATCTCGCTCGGGCGTATGCAGCGTTGGAAGCCGTTTGGAACGAGGTGAGGGATACAATTCCCGAAGCGGACATCGAGAAGGAGCGAACCCGAATTGCCTATCTGGTGACGGCCTCCGTGCCGATGGCGCTCGACGAGGACGAGCTAACTCAGAGCGTCCTGCTCCAATATCGTCAATCGGCTTCCGCCTAAGCACGGCTGGACGGATCGAGGTTTAGCAACAGCCCTCGTTGATCGGCCAGTATTCGCGGCAACGCCGTCGCGGAACCCCGGGATGAAACATCGCGTTGGCCGTGCGTGGGACCAGCGATGGTGATTTCCGTGCCTAGATCCGTTTTCGCGCTGCTGAAGAAGTTCCAAGCAGCCTTGGTGTGCGGGTGCGTCTTGCTGGCTCCGTCTGTCGCCAGATCTCTCACCCCCGATGAGGTGAATCGAGCAGGCCTTCCCGTTGTCACGAGGACCAAGCTGACGCGGCCAAACGCATCGATCATCAAGGCTCAGGTCTTACTGGCGCGTCAGGGGGTCTCTCCCGGGGAGATCGACGGGCTTGATGGCGACAATTACCGAAAGGCCATCGACCAGTTCCGCCGCCGCGAAAACCTCGGGAACGGCGAGATCATCGACGCCGCGACCTGGCAGGCGCTCAAAGGGGACGTCAGCGCGGACATCGTCGCGGATTATGTCGTGACGAAGGAGGACGTCAAAACCCGGTTCGTCAGGCGCATTCCTCACGATTATGCCCGTCAGGCCAGGATGAAGCGGCTCGGCTACAGGAACGCGCAGGAGATGTTCGCCGAACGTTTTCACATGAGCGAAGGCCTTCTCAGGGAGCTCAACCCGCGAACGCATTATCGGAAGCGCGAGGAAACGCTGCACGTCGTCTCGGTCGGGCGCCCCCTCCCTCCCGACGAGGCTCGAATGGTCGAAGCCGACAAGAGGAACGGCATGGTGCGAGCGTTGGATGCAACCGGAAAGGCCATCGCGATGTATCCGGCCACCATCGGCAGCGAGGACACCCCGTCGCCAGAGGGCGAATACCGGGTGGTCAGGGTCGTGAAGAACCCGACTTATCACTACGACCCGGTCAAGAATTTCCAGCAGGGCAAGAACAAGCGCCGCCTGGTGCTTCCCAGAGGGCCCAACAACCCGGTCGGCACGGTCTGGATCGAGCTGTCGAAGCCGACCTTCGGCATTCATGGTACGCCTGAGCCCTCGAAGATCAGCAAGGCGTCGTCGCATGGCTGTGTCCGGCTCACAAATTGGGAAGCTGAGGAATTGGCCCAGCTCGTCAGGCCCGGCACAATGGTACGTTTCGTCGACTAGCCGAGACCACCTGGGCTGCCGGGTGAAGCCCTGCCCGAGCCGGGGTCATCGCTCTGGACCGCGGGATCATAGGACGATGGTCGGGCGTGCACGCGACGACATAGAAATTCGCGATGATGATGAAGGCGGGGGTGCCATCGTCTCCTTCCCGTTCGATGCCGCCGTCGTGGAACGCTTTCGAGAAGCTTTTCCGAGAGCGCGCTGGAGTGAGGATCTAGCTGCTTGGCGGATACCAGGCACGACGGCGATGCTTCGCGCGGCGCGATGGCTCGATCGTGAGCTCCCGAGTGTATTCACCCTCGCGGATGAGCGCGGCCGCGATTCCTTTTCGTTCGAGCCGATCGTCAGCCCTTATCTGGAGGTCGCGGATGAGATCGTCGTGCGCACCCCTTATTCACGAACCGTCGTCGAGGAATTGCGCGCGGTTCCGTGGGCCTGGTGGAACGGAGAAGACAAGGCTTGGCACGTGCCGTTTCGATCGATCGATGAACTTCGCAGGAGATGGCCGGCGATCGAGGCCGCCGCCGAACGCAGCGAGCCGGAAGTTCGAAGGCAACGGCGCGAAGCGGCGAAATCCTCGCCCGAGTACGAAGACGCCAAAGCAGCGATGACTGAGCGCCGCCGCCGGCGCTATCCTGTCCCGGCGAGCGAGCAGCCGCCGCTCGACAGAGTGCTCATGTCCCATGAAGGACCGCTCGTCGTCCTTGAGGTTACCGGCGAGGTCGTTCCCGCAGAGACCGCCGCCCGGCATTACCCTTGGAGCACCGGACAACCCGACGATCTGGTCTGGGCATTGTGGCGTCGCCCGACGCACGACGAACTTGTGAAAACCTGGCCTGCTCGACATCCCGCCGCGGTGAGCGCCCTCCTCCGAGGATGGTGGCAACCTACGCTCGAGCAATTGCGCATCGCGCGCCGCGCGGCGAGATCATTGGAGCGCGCTCGAGAAACTCGACGTCGTCGCGGCCGTTCCGACGATCCGGCGAGTTGAGTCCCTTTCTGCTTTGGCTTTGGCATCTTGGCAAAACGCTCCGGCGCGCTAAAATTCTCGGCATTCCGATCACGAGCTGCGGGGAAGGAGCCATGCCATTCTCATCCTTGAACGATCCGGTTGATCTCGCGCGAGCACAGGCCGCCCTGGATGCTGCGTGGGACGAAATTAAATCGACTATTCCCAGCGCGCGTGACGAAATGGAGAGAACCCGATTGGCCTATATCGTGGCCTCGCTGGTCACCGTTGCAGAAGGCGAAGGTGATCTGAAGAGACGCGCAGTCGGGCGCTACCGACAGTCCGCAGAGACTCTCGCCGCGGGATCCTCGTAACTGGAACTTGAAACATCGACGACCCGCAGATGACATGAGCACTAACGGATGCCGCCGCTACCCGGGACATGCGGCAGTTTAACTGGCGAACGCGCTATCGAGTGCTGAAGCCGCGGCTTCGTCGCCGAGTTGCGACAGGCCAAAGGCGATAGCCGCTTGAATTGCCAGGTGAGCAAGCGCGCCTGGAGCGAGCGGACCGAACTCGCAGTGCAATGCGCGTGTTTCACCGGCACGTGCGAAACCGACGAAAACACGTCCGACCGGGTTTCCGTCCTCGTCGGGTTCCGCGACAGTCACGCGTCGGGCCGACGTCAGCGCAGCGCGTCCTCGATCACATCGCACAGGCCACCTCGCCCATCGAAGCACTGGAGAACGCCCCTGCCCCACAGCGCGCCGGCGAAGACTGGCCCGGGTTCATCGCAGCAGTCACCGAGATCCGCTCGGGCGGCGCTGGCTGGCGCAGTGAAATCGAGCGCGCTCGCCGGTGGTACGAGCCGCATCTCGAACGGATCCATGAGGACGCTTCCACACGGCAGGCCGATCTCGTGCAGCTCGAGCAGATCGCCAGCGGCTACCCTTCCCGGGAGCGCTTCCTGACCGATCCCCCCGATGCGACAAGCGACCAGGCCGGAGTACCGCACCTCGATGAGGACTACCTGATCCTGTCGACAATCCATTCGGCTAAGGGCCAGGAATGGAAATCGGTCTTCGTCATGAACACCGTCGACGGCTGCCTTCCGATTGACCTGGGGACTGGATCGAGGGACGAGATCGAGGAGGAACGCCGTCTGCTCTATGTCGCGATGACGCGGGCGAAGGACGACCTGCATCTCGTCGTGCCACAGCGCTTCTTTACCAGTGGCCAATCCGGGACCGGCGACCGCCACGTCTACGCCAACCGCACAAGGTTCATCCCGAATGGCTTGCTCGGTCATTTCGAGCGGATCGCCTGGCCGATCACCTCAGGGACGGAAACCGGCCGGACGCCGAGCGCCGACCCCAAGGTCGACGTACGAGCCAAGATGCGGGGTATGTGGCGATAATCGGTCAGGCCGATAGCTGGCCTCATCAGATCGAGATCGAGGTTCCCTGGGCCGGGTTCGACATGAAGCTTCGCGCCGTCGAAACATGGCTGGCAGAGTGGGAAATCCCTTACCGCATTGGCTCCTCGCTCGGCCCGGTCGGACGGATGCGGATCTGCTTCCCCAGGAGAGATTCGCCCGCGCGTTCCGTCATTACCATGGCGGACGGATCGTTCCCTCCGATGAAGTCGCGGCGATCCGAATGCGTTTCAAGGGTCGGGAACCGCGCGCCAACGGCGTTGCCCGCAATCCCGAAACCAGGCCGCGCATTCAATCAACTCTCAGAAGCACATACCAACCCTTCCCAGGATGGCACTGCCGTTCGGCCGAGAGTGGGGCAACGTTGTCGTTTGCGAGAGCTCCGGCGATCGTGCAGTTATTGACATATACCGGAAGAGGTATAAGTATGAACGGCATCCCAAGGCCCTTACGATGGTTCGTGCCCTCTCGTGAGGAAATGCAGAGCATGCCGGAGGATATAAAGGATCAGGTCGGCTTTCGATTGCGACGCCTCCAGAATGGCGAGCATGGAAACGACAGGCATATCAAGAGGTTTGGAGAAGATCAGAGGATTTCAGACCTCATCAAGATCGTTGCCGAAGGCGATGACGGCAACACATACCGTTGCGCCGTGACCGTCGAATTCGACGAAGGTCTTTGGGTTATTGATATCTTTGAGAAACGAGCTAGCTCGGGGATAAGTACCCCGAAGAAGGACATCGACAGGATTGCCGACAGGCTTAAGCGGTTGAGAGTCTTTAGACAGACGCCCGAAGGCCTCAAGGTAATCGCAGGAATGGAAGCAGAATCCGAAGCGTCCCGGCGACGTTCTATGCCCGGACACGGAAGCATGCGGAAGCCGCAAGGAGGACGCTGATGGAAAAAATGGTAGCATATGGAAGCGGGAACGTGTTCGAAGACCTCGGCGTAAACAACGCCGAAGAGCACCTCGCAAAGGCTGATCTGGTATCGAAGATCGCATCCGTCATCGAGACACGCGGTCTGACCCAGGTCGAAGCCGCTCGCCTCATCGGCCTACCTCAACCCAAGGTTTCCCTCTTGGTTAGGGGCATATTCCGTGACTTCAGCACCGAACGTCTATGCCGCATCCTGAATAGGCTTGGCGTGACGGTGTCAATGGTTTTGATCGAAGAGCCGGACTGGCGCCCCGGCATGACGACTGTCAGCGAACAAGAGCAAGATTCCGACGATCTGTTCTATGGGGACACCGAGCAGAGCGGTCCTGCCTTCTCCCTCTAAAGGCGAACTGCTCGGTATCGTCATCGTCGGAGGTTTATGGCCCGGCGGAAGCCGGGATACGACGCCGTCAGTTCCTCGGCGGCAGCCCGGCATAGCCATTCTCATATGCCTCGATACCGATCCGTCAGAGCGTGCCGAAAAGATCGACAGCGATCCTCCGAGCCGACGTGACACCGAGCGAGAGCGCGATCAGCCCTTAGCGGCCCCGCCTCGGCGTAGCCACTCGTATTCGTCGATGCCCACACGGGCGAGCGTACTTGCGAGGTCGACCGCGATCCGCTGCGCCTTCGTGGAATCGATATCGCCGACCCACTCGTATACCCGGCCTTCGGAGGCGCTGAAGGAATACCCCCGGATCACGCCACCCTCTACTCTGGCAAAGGCTCGAATACTGCGCGTTTCCGGGTCCGGCGCGAATTTATCGTAATGGCGGGCGCCGGGTTCCTTCTTCACATTGAGCAGCACCCGCCCTCCTTCCGCCTGGACAACAATATTGTCGCCCTTCTTGCCTCCGACCGCGAGCTGAATGAAGGGAAAGTAGCGCGCTTCCTCAACCCGAACGGTATCGCACGCTGGCTGGACGCAGAGAAAGTAGCGAGGCTTGGCCTCCATCGTTCGAACCAGCGTTCCCAAGGTCAAAGTCGGCAACCACCCTTCGGGCAACGCGGTGAATCCCTTGAACTCCCGAACATAGGTCGCGAGCCGAGCGAAATCCTGGCTAGCGGTTCGCTCTGCGCTCTTGGGATCGCCATTACCTCCCGGGACGAAGAGCCCCTGATGAAATTGATGGTCTTCGCAACCACCCGCAAGGACCTTGGTTTTAAGGTCTTCCCTTTTGAGCTTCAGCTTTTCGAGATCCTTCTCGATGCCTTCTCCTGCGAAATTGTGATCAAACCAGGCCTCGATCTCGTCGTGCCCTAGAGAGCCGCCCAACCGGTTAGGAAGTGACAACGTCCCCCTGATCTGGAGCATCAACAGGGACATCGCGAATCCGCGCGCATCGCCGGGGTCCGGCGAGAGCATGCGGTGCCCGACGAAGGCCGGATCCAACCTGCGATGGAAGGTCGCCAGCAGGTGATGGGTGGCGTCGCGCAATGCGCCAATGCCCAGCAATGCAAAATTCGAAAGCAGCCCGCTGCTCAATTGCGAGAATTCAGCGACAGCCAATTCGGGAAGGGATTCAACGGGCTTTCCCTGTTTCCCCACCTTCTTCTGGACGAAGCGAATCCTGCAATTGGCAGCGCCGATCAGCGTATCCTCGTTGGCGTCCAACTCGCACTGGATACCATTGGACTTTAGGTGCGCCGCCAGTTTCTTCCGCCGGTCATCGAGAGGAACAGCACTCGTGTACACGATGATAAGGCGAAGTCGTCCCTCGCGAGACTGATCGCTCTTCAAAATGTCCGTTAGAATTGCCAGCGCAAGCTCGTCATCCGTCTTGCGCAGGTACCAATCGACGATAACGATGTCGGCAACCGCGGCTGCCTTGACCGCTCGGGAGACGACATCCTCGTCCTTGTCCGACGCCATTGGCTTGAGAACGCCACAGACGATCTGATTGTCGAGAAAGGCATCGGCAAGTGGCTTGATAAGTAGGTCCGATGGTGAGCCCGTGTCGGGGTCCCCTACCGCGGCAGCTTTCGCTGCCGACTCCCCGGGCGCCGCGGCTGGTTCTTCCCCGCCTGCGGCAAAGTCTGGAGCGTCCACAGGATCGGTTGGCGTGGCCTCCGGAGGAGCGATGATGTCGTCATCGATAACGATGGCCGTCTTGAGAAATCGCTTCGCGGCCTTCTTGCCGTAATCGTCGAAGCTCAGCTTCTTCACCTCTGCCCTGGCGTCCAATTACTGCCCCCCTGACGCATCGAGCATGTCCACCGCCACATCGATTACGAAGGTCGGCTCGATGTCCACGCTCGCTCTGTCCAGCCGAATATCCATGCCTTCCTTCCGCAGGGCATCCCTGGAAAGATAAAGGCCCATGCCGCGGCCGGTCGGCTTGTTGCTGACCCCGAACTCGAACATGCGCTCTGCCTCGCGTGGATCGATTCCCGGGCCGTTGTTCGAGATCGTCAGTCGGCCGTGCCCGATGCCCAACGTGATCGTCCGCGATCCATCCCGGCTCTGGCCGAGCCAATAAATCGCGTTGTCGACGACATTGGCGAAGACGGGCAGGATCGTGGATGGGAATGTTGTGACGGTCGCGATCCGAAATTCCCGCGGCACGATCAACTCGATGCCGTGTCGTTCCAGTCGCGGGCCGAAAACGGTCCGAAGGAATTCCTCAATCTCGATCCCGGCCAGCGGAACGCGGCGACGATGCAGACGCCTGTTCAGCGGCGTGAATAGCTGGAGGTAGGACTCCAGATGCTCGAAACTGACCCGGAGCCGACCGTAGAGATCCTCGAGGCCGCGATTCTTGCTCGCCCAGGGCTTGAGCGCTTCCAGGCCACGGTTGATGTTCCGAACCTGGCCTGCGAATTCATGCTGGACCAGCCCGAGCGCCAATCCGATCTGCGCCAGATCGGCGTACTGGTCGACCCGCTCTCGGAGTTCCTCGTTCTCGCTCTCGAGCACCGCAGTAACTTCGGAAGGCGACACCGGGTCATCGAGACCGGCCATGATGGTCGTGAGCTGCTCGCCGAGCGACTGCATGAGCTGGGTAGACCGCTCGGCAGCTCCCCTCACCTGCTCGATCAGCCTGTCGCGACGCCTCTCGATGTCCTCGGGCGTCAGCGTCGCGATTTCGGTGCGGGCCAGATCCGATTTCACGGACTCGACCTGGTTGCTCAAATCCCCCCATGAACGCCTGATCGTCGCCTTTATCTCGTCGTCGAACCTCTCGAGCGTCGAGTTCACCTGTTTCCTGGCAGAGCCCGCAGATGACAGTGCCGCATCGGACTCGCGGCGTACCGGTTCATCCAACCTCCGGCGCGGGTCGACCTGGGCATGCCCGCTCGCCGAGAGTTCTCGAATTCGAGTCGTAATTTCCTCGACCAACGGGTTGTAGTGGTCGGCAATCAGCCGCGTCCGCTCCCGGGTGTAGGCCTGCCAGTCCTGGCTCTGGCGCTTGTTCAACCCGAACTGCCTCGGCCGCGTGATCGCGATGCTGTCGCGCAGATTCTTCGTGGCGACCTGGAGATTCTCTTCGAGAGCGAGCAGTTGCTCCCCGGCAACGATCGGCCTGGTTTCATGACGTATGGCCTCGAGCTTGTTTGAGAATTCGGCTTGCAACTCCCGTGATCGATTTTCGAAGGTGCGTCTGCGCGCTTCCTCGAAAAAGCCCTCCAACGCCTTGTTGAAATCCGCCTTGGCGCTCGCGACGCTTCTGGCGCGCTTCTGGAGGATCGCGTGTTCGCGCTGCTTGATTTTCCGCATCTCGTCGAAATCCGTCGAGATCCGGGCCGTCTCGCGGAAGAAATCGAGAGCCAAGCGCTGGAACAGCGTCTCCAGCATCGCCACGAGTTGGCGGTAAGCCTTGTTCTGGCGAAAGCCCTCGCGGCCGGCCTTCTCCACGAGATTTGGATTGGCGGCGTGCGTGAGAACGACGTCGCCGATCAGCCGTCGATAGGAGAAGAACCAATCCTGTGCCGACAGCGTCCGGCGACGCTCGATGTTCAGCCAATCGACGTCGGAATTCCCGTACGGGAGGATTCTGATACCATCCCGATAGATGTAGAGGCCGCCGATCCGATCCAGCTTGTCGCTGAGCCGCTTCCACTCGTCGAGTGGCATGCGGGTGTCCTTCGGGGTGCCCTGGACGTAAGCAAAGCTAACCTCGAACGGACCGCACTCGGTCAGGCCTGTTATGTCGTTCGGCGGCGCTAGCTTGTAGGCATGCTCGATCTGATCGTAGATGCGAACGGTACCGGTGAAGCTGCCGAACTCATCGAAGCTTCCGCTGATATGGTGATCCGCGGATGCCAGTTCCTCAGGCGAGAAGAACGCATACGGCCCGATCAGGTCCTCCGAGGATCCGTCGGCACGATGGTCGACGAACTCAGCCACGATCGGCGGCGCCTGATCCTGACCGTGCAAGGTGTTCCCGAACCCCAATAGGAAGCGTTGCAGCGGCATTGCGCCGTCCGCCGAGAGCTGGTCGGAAGCCAAATCGAGGGCGAGTTCGGGAGCGCTCGGCTTGATCAGGAAGTGGGTGCCGTAGTCCTTGCCCAGGCCCATCCCGCCAAGCGCGGCATAAACCCGGACGGGGTCGACAACGAAGCCCTTCAGCTCGTTGGTGATGCGCGCACGGGCATCAGGGCTGAGCACTTCGCCGACCACCTCCACATTGGCAAGGCAAGCCGACACCAGCCCATCGATTTCCTGCTGGCTCGGCGGCCTGAAGCCGTCGAGCTCGATGATGGGCACATCGATCTGGTCCAGATCCAATCCGGGCTGCTCGAACAACGACCAATTCACCAAGGCACAGACGGGCCTATGCAGGCCGTCTTCCCTGACCGCTCGCGAATAGACCAGGACCTGGGGACCGATCGCGGCGATCGCCAAGCGACCGATACCCTTCTCGCCCAGCGCCGGCCGGCGCGGCAGGTTTTCGGGGCCCGTCCAGAACGGGGCATCGGGATCGTTCTGGCCGACCTTGCTCTCGGTTCCGAGCGTCAGCCATTTCGTCTCGAGGTCTTCTCGGGTCATCCCGAGGCCGTTGTCTCGGAGCAGGAAGAGATCGAGCGAGTGGATGTAGTCGACGCGCACGCGATCGGCGTAGGCATCGTGCGCGTTCTTGAACAGCTCGTGGATGGCGGTGGGAATGCCCGCGATCTGCTGCCGTCCCAGCATGTCGACCGCGCGGGCGCGAACTGATCCGCCCCCGCCGGCTGGTCCAAGGTGATTGTTAGTGGACGGTTGGTCTCGACACCAGCGCGGGCGGCGTAGCTGGTCCGGGTTGCGCAGCCGCCCTCGCGGTCATGGCGGGGATGAAGACCTCTGGCGCGGGAGGCTTGTATCC
>NZ_JBFRDM010000016.1:0-52842 GCF_052113585.1 Allobosea sp. TAF32
CAACGGATTGCCCTTGCGAGACCAGCACATCGACCTGACGCAGCTTTGCGACGATCTCTTCGGGCTTGTGGCGCTTCTTCGGCATATCGGTCCTCCTGTCTGCCAAAAGACATACTTCAGGGTGGACCAATTCAACGGGGGTGGATCAGGGCTTCTCACGATCGAATACTGTCAATTTCGAACGTTTCGGCATCTCGGGCCGGCGCCGAGCGCTAGCTGATCTATCCGCGGGCTAGGCCGCGCCGGCCCGCACTGTCCGGAGCAGTCAGGCTGCCTTGACGGGGATGAGCTGTTCTTTCGGCTGCCCTTGCGCCTGTCGCGGGATTGCGATGCTCAGGACGCCGTTGGCAAACCGAGCATCAATCTTGTCGCTGACGATGTCGTCCGGCAGCCGGAATGATCGGACAAACGAGCCGTAGCGACGCTCGGAGACATAAGCGTCCTGATCCTTGCGCTCCTTCTCGCTCTTCTTCTCTCCGCTGATGGTCAGGAGCCCGTCCGCGAACTTGACCTGAACATCAGCCGGAGCGATGCCCGGAAGCTCCGCAGTGATATTGTAGAACTCGGCTGTTTTGGAAACGTCGACAGCAGGAACGCTCCCCAAGCGTTCGAAGCGGGGTAGCGACAGATCGAAGGACAGTGGAGCTGCAAAGGGCCTGCCAGAGCGGGTGCCAAAATTGTCGAATAGTCGATCCATCTCGCTCCACAAGCGATCGAATCCAGTCATCTCGGATTGGCGGGAGATAGGCTCGTGCGTTCCGCCTGCAACGGGGAGCTTGGTTGCTGCATCTGCCATAATAGCCTCCTGTGAGACATGGCGGGCGGCGTCACTCAGCATCCTTGCGGTCATGCCGCCCGATCGAAGCCCGGCGAATTGAGCCGAGGCTGATCCTCAAACGGTACACGCACCGTTGTTTGCCACCTTGAGAAAAATCAAAATTGCAGGCCGACAGAGCTTGGTCCGAGGCGGGGGGCTCCGCGGGGCATTGTGCTGCGCCCAAGTTGCCAGCAGGGCCTGCCGTTCTAGCGCGATAAGCATACCCTGGCGCATTGTAGGCCAACTGAAGCTGAAGGATGCTGCGTCAGGGCTCGTATGGAAAATCTGCCCGCTGGGATGCTATAACCGTCTTGTGTTGGGGGATTTATAGTTTGCAGCTCGCGTGAGCCGGATCGGTACCGTTCCAGGATGCTGCGTCGCGATCCGATGGCTTGCAGAGGCAGTTTCAAAGAGCAATGGGATCTAAGGACGGCCAGAAAATCAGCGCGCTGTTGACGATCTGGCCATCCGCCGTTCTATCCAATAAAATTGGCGTGAAGGAGGGGCTGATAATGGCACGCCTTCGGAGCTTTGCGGTTGGTGCCGCCCTTTCGATTGTGCCGGCAAGCTTGAGCGCACAACAGGTGGGAGACGCGCAGAAGGGATTGGCGTTCGCGCGGGAGGCCTGCGCTGCTTGTCATGCCGTGGAGCGCGGGCAACCATCTTCTCCCAATACGAAGGCGCCGCCCTTCGCCGCGATCGCGAACACACGCACGACGACGGGGATGGCATTGTATGCGTTCCTCCAGACGTCACACCCTACAATGCCGAACCTGATCTTGGAGACAGACGAAATCGCAAATGTCGTCGCGTACATCCTCAGCTTGAAGAGCGAACAGTGACTGTCGATCGCAGAAACGCGTTGGGAGCGTGTCGAATTTGCAAGAGGGCCCGACCACTAGATGGCAGGGCGGCCTTCCGGCGCTGGTTAGCTGCCTCGGTGAGTTCCTGGCTGCCGTGAGGTCATTGCCGGCGTGAAGCTTGCCGACGCGCCAGTGACCGGAACTTGAGCGAGGGTGCGATTATGGCAACAACACGTGGATGTAGCGCTTACTTGGGCGTCGTTGCAGTTGCGCTCCTGGCACCCGCCGGCGGGGCGGCCTCCGCGGATAGCGCCAAAGGACAGCGGATTGCCGAGCGCTGGTGCGCTGAATGTCACGTTGTTGCGCCGGGGCAACGACGAGCATCTGACGCTGTCCCGACTTTCGCTCAGATTGGTAGATCGGGGCGCTTCAACGAAGCGACGCTTGCAGCGTTCCTTGGCGACCCACATCGTTCGCGCATGCCGGACCTCTCACTCACGCGTTCCGAGATTGCTGATCTTGTTGCTTACATCGAGCGCCAGGCGCGCTAACCGCTAGGGCCTATTCACCTGTTACGACCGGCGCCTAGGATTCGTGGACAGGTGGCCCACGGAGTGCGTCAACACCACGTATATGCCGAACTGGAGCGTCTAGGTTACGATGCGGAATGGAGGGCCATCGAGGGACCCGACTTCGGACTGGCCCAGAATCGTCGCTGCGCGATCCTTGTCGCGCTGCGCCGCGGCTTGGTGCAGGCGAAAGCGGCCGGGGCCAATCGCGGCAGCGCGCCGAGCGCCAGAAGAACTTCTTCGAGAGGCTGTTCGGGCTCTGAGGCTCAGTCATCCAGCCTAGGGCCAAGCTCATTGTTTTCACGGGTCGCGTCTAGGCTGCGCCAAGTCCGGACATTGGCGCCTCGCCCGGAAGCGGGCGTTGCGCCTCATTCGCCGAGGAGCCAGCGGCATCGTGGTGCCGCTGGCTCCAAGTTCTAGCTTGCAGCAGGCTCGGGAATCGGAACGTCGATCAGCGGCGCGTAATGCTGGCTGCCGAACAAGTCGCCGTCACCGAGCGTGCCGCTGCCGCTCTCGCGTGCGATGGTGAACTTGATGGCGAAGGCCGGGTCGAACTCGACATGGTCGGTTAGTCGCGCGCGGTCGATGCCGAAGACGCGGCAGACCGCGGCGGGCGAGAGCGCGCCGCTCGCCCTGACATGGTCGTAGCTCGCGCGGTCCGGGAAGATCACGTCGAAGGTGATGTGATCGACGCCCGCATTCTTGCTGCGGATCGTCTTGGCGATCGCTGAGAGGGGACGGCTCGCGGCGCTCATGTCAGACTCCGGCTTCGGTCATGTGGACCCGGAAAGGCTCCATCGGGTCGTCGATCGGCATGGTGTGGTTCAGCGTCCAGCGATAGGCGGGGCTTGCCGGCATCACCTCGTCGAGCAGGAAGGCGACGCCGCCGGCCGTGCCCTTCACGTCGGGCAGCCGCGCATAGAACATCTGGCGCGTGCCCATGATGCAGATCTCCTCCGCCAGCTCGCGCGTCGGGGCGACGGCCTGGACGACGACGCAGAGCTCGTGGCCGGGCTTGTCGCGCAGCGGCTCCAGCATGCCCATGACGCCGTCGCGCCCATAGACATTGTAGGAGAGCTGGTAGCCCTCGCTGCCGAACCGCTCCTGCACCATCCGGCGCGCCCAGGCGATGACTTCGTCCACGCGCTGGACCGTATAGGGGTCGCGGATGCCGACGAGCCCGACATAGCGCTCGCCGACCTTGCCGGAGCCTTCGAGCTTGACCCGAAGATCGGTGGCGGGGACATAGCGCGGGCCGGTCACGCGCGTTGTGCGCTCGTCGAGCTGCTCATAGACGCAGTCGCGCATGTCGATATGACCGCCAACGAAATGCTCATAGTAGGGGTTGGCGCGCTCATACATGGCGTGGCCGGCGACCGAGGCGACGGTGCAGCGCTGCTCCGGCAGCATCGCGGTGACGCGGACATCGTCCATGGTGATCTCGCCGAGGATCGATTCCTTGCCGCCGTAGGGCTCGGCGCAGAAGGAGGCGCATTCCATCACCTTGCCGAAATAATAGGCCAGCGCCTCGGGATAGCCCTTGCGGATCGCCGGGGCGGCGAAGATCGCGCAGTCACTGGAGCGGCCGCCGATGATGACGTCGGCGCCCATGTCCATCAGCTTGATATAGGGGTGCACGCCGGCGACGGCGACGATGCGGTCGGTCGCGTCGAGCTCGGCCGGCGTCAGGTCGGCGCGGCCGGGCAGGCCCGCGATGGTGCCGCCGGCGGCCATCTTGGCACGCACGGTCTCCTTCGAGACCTCCGAATAGAAATAACCGAGCTTGAAGCGCGGCAGCTTGTGCTCGCGGGCGATGTCCTGGACGAGATCGACGAAGCGGTCGACGCGGCTGTCGGTGCCGGTATCGCCAGCCGAGCCGATGATCACCGGCAGGCCGCGCGGCCGGGCGCCGAGCAACATCATCTCGACATCGTGGCGCTGCCAGGAGAGCGGGCTCGCCGTCCCGTCCATGCCGAGCGGGACCGGGCCGATATCGCAAGAGCCGGAATCACAGGCGACGATGTCGGGCGAGGCCTCGATGCCGTGATCGAAGGAGCCGCGACGGCTCGGCGCGAAGCCGAGATGGCCGTTCGGGCAGAGAATCCTGAGGCCCCGGTTGGGAAGGGTTGCGGTTTTCATGGCGTGTCTCACTTGCGCAGGATCAGGCAATCTTCGGGCGCCACGCGCCAGAACAGGGTTTTGCCCTCTTCGAGGCCAGGCCGGGGACGGACATGGGCGCAGAGCCCTACCGGGCCGGATTTGAGGAAGACGTGCTGGACGTCGCCGACGAAGAGCGAGCGCGTGACGACGCCACTGCCGCCTTGTCCGGGGCCGGGCTGGTCGTCGAGGCGGACATCGCCCGGTCGGAAGGCGATGGCGGGTGCCTCGGGTGCGGCCTTGGGCTCGACATCGCGTCCCCGCAGCACGGTCTGGTCGGGCAGGCGGACTTCGTCGCTGCCATTCGTCAGCTCGCAGGGGAGGATATTGCGGACGCCGAGGAACTCGGCAACGAAGCGGGTCCGCGGGTTGCGGTAGATCTCCTGCGGCTGACCGGCCTGCTCGATGCGCCCGCCGCGCATCACCACCACGAAGTCGGAGAGCGAGAAGGCCTCCTCCTGGTCATGGGTGACGTAGAGCGCGGTGAAGCCGAGCCGCTTGCGCAGATCGGCGAGCTCGTCGCGCATTTGAAGACGGAGCTGCGCATCGAGATTCGACAGAGGTTCGTCCAAGAGCACGAGCTTGGTGCCGAAGGCGACGGCTCGCGCCAGCGCCACGCGCTGCTGCTGACCGCCGGACAACATGGTCGCGGGGCGATCGGCGAAGCGGGCGAGATCGACCAGCTCCAGTGCCTTGTTGACGGCGGGCTTCACCTCGGCAGTGGGGCGTCCGCGGACGCGGAAGGGGAAGGCGACGTTCTCGAAGACCGTCATATGCGGCCAGATGGCGTAGGATTGGAACACCATCGACAGGTTGCGCTTCTCGGGCGGCGCATCGATGCCGGCGCCGCCGTCGAAGGCCGGCTTGCCGTCTATGAGGATGCGCCCGTCTCGTGGCCGCTCCAGCCCGGCGACGGCGCGTAGCGTCGTGGTCTTGCCGCAGCCGGAGGGGCCGAGTAGCGTCACCTGCTCGCCGGCGGCGATGCCGAAGCTCACCTTGTCGACCGCGCGCACGTCGCCATAGGCGATGACGAGATCCTCGACGCTGACGAATGCAGGGCTCACGCGGCGACCGCCTTCTGACGAAGCCGCGCCACGACGGCGAGGGCGGCGAAGGTGACGAGGAGCTGCATGACGCTGAGGGCGGCGAGCGCGTTGACGTTGCCCGCCTCCCAGAGGTCGAAGACAGCGACGGAAAGCACGGTGCTCGGGGCCGTGTAGAGCAGGATCGAGGAGGAGATCTCCTGCAGCGACAGGATGAAGAGCAATGTCCAGGTCGCGACCAGCGTCGGCCGGGTCAGCGGCAGGACGATGCGCCTGAGGGTGCCGAGCAGGCTGGCACCCGAGACGCGCGCCGCATCCTCGAGCTCGGGATGGAGCTGACGGACCGCGCTCGACAGTGCACGCAGGCCGAAGGGCAGGTAATGCGTCACGTAAGCCAGCAGCAGGATGCCGATCGTGCCGTAGATCGGCAGCCAGCTCAGGCCGACATAGCTCCAGAGCAGGCCGAGAGCGAGAACGATCGGCGGGATCGCCAGCGGCATCATGCCGACCTGATCGAGAAAGCGCGCCGCCGTGCCGCGCGAACGCACGATCACCCATGCCATGGCGAGGCCGAGCGCGCAGATGATTGTCGCGGTGAGCAGGCCGAGGACGAGGCTGTTGCGCGCCGCCAGGAGCGTCTTCGGATAGGTGAACAGTACGTAGGCGAAGTGGCGCAGGTCGAAGCTCATCAGCTTCGGATCGACCGTGATGAAATTGACCAGCGCAGCCCAGCACAGGGTCGCGACGGGCAGGACGACGGCCGCCAGCACATAGAGCAGCACGACCCCGAGCAGCACAGGCCGCCAGCGGCCGACCTGCACGATGCGCGGGCGGAAGGCCTTGCCGGTGATGGTGACATAGGAGCGGCGCTTCAGGATCGCCGCCTGCAGGGCGACGAGCGCCGCCGTGACGATGAGCAGGAGCAGGCCCCAGCCGGCCGCCTGCGAGACGCGCGGCGGATAGCTGTTGAGCAGCCGGTAGATCTCGGTCCCCGCGACATAGAAGCCTGCCGGCATCCCCAGCACGGCGGGAACGCTGAACAGGCCGAGAGACTGGACGAAAACGAGAAGCGCACTGCCGAGCAATGCCGGCAAGGCCAGCGGCACCGTCACGCGCCGGAAGGCGGCGGCGATCGAGGCGCCATGGACGCGGGCGCTTTCCTCCAACGCGGGGTCCATGCCGCGCAGCGCGCCCGAGATCAGCAGGAACGGCAGCGGGGCATAGGCCAGCGCCGCGACGGTGACGATGCCTCCGGCCGAATGCAGATTGACGAGTGATCCGGACAGGCCGAGCCCACTCTGCGCCAGCAGGTTGATGAGCCCGCCGCGCGGCGAACCGAGCCAGGACCATGCCACGGCGGTCAGCAGCGGCGTGATGTAGAGCGGCAGCAGCACGAGCTGCTCCAGCCCGCCGCGCCAGGGCGTGTCGGTCCGTACCAGGATGACCGCGAGGATCCCGCCCAGCCCCGTGGCCAGGATCGTCGTGCCGAGGCCGACCATCAACGTGTTGCCGAGCACGCGGCTCGAGGCAAGGACATCGGCAAGCGCGGTGACGGTGAAGCCGTCCTCGTCGCCGAAGGCACCGACGACGACCGCAACGAGCGGCACCAGCACCATGACGGCGACGATCGCCGAGAGAGCGACGGCAAGCAGCCGCTCTTGCCCGGCGCCGCGTCGGACACGGCCGGCCTTCTGTGACGGAGGGGCGGGCAAGGTTCAGGCCTTGAAATTGCGATCGAAGGTTTCCGGGAAGCGGCGCGAAGCGCGCTCGTAGTCCTGCAGGTCCTGTGGCAGCATCGGCTTCGTCTGGTCGAGCGGCATCTGCCCGGCGGGCGCGGCAACGCCGCGCCGCATCGAATAGACCTTGAAGATCTCGGTATTGAGCAAGGTCTGCCCCTCGGCGGAGAGGGTGAAGTCGACCAGCAGGCGCGCCGCGTTCGGGTTCGGCGCGTCCTTGAAGATCGCGACCGGGGCGGTGGCGAGCGGCATGCCCTCGCTGGGATAGACCCCGACGATGCCCGCCTTGACCGCATCGGGCTCGAAGGCGCGGAAATGATCGACCGTGGCGCCGACCAGCGCCTCGCCTCGCACCAGCATGTCGATGAGCTGGGCCGCGGTGGAAACGATGACGGGCTCCTGCTGACCCCAGCGTCGCATGAAATCGGCGCCGAGACGCTTCTCCAGCAGATACATCTGGTTGAAGCTCGTGCCAGCCGCGGAATCCTGGATGACGAGCTTGCGGCCCTTGAATTCCGGGTTCAGCAGGTCGGCCCAGGCCTTGGGCGCCTTCTCCGCCGGCAGGATATTTCGGTTATAGGCCATGATGACGCCGACGATCCGCGCGATCGCCCATTGGTCGCGGTCGGAGGCTTCCGGCGGATAGGCATCGAGCTCCGGCGAGCGATAACCCAGCAATTGTCCGCGCTGCGACATCGCGAGATAGGGCGCGAGATTGGCGACATGCAGCACGTCGAAGGTGAGCGCGCGTGCCTTCAGCTCGGCATCGACCCGCGCCAGCACGCGCCCGGCCGGCGCCGAATAGAGCCCGGTGGTCGCATCGATGAAAGGATAGCGGGCCGTGAAGGCCTGGATGAATTGCGGAAAGTTGGGCGCGGAGGCCGAATTCGCGAAATTGACCCGGCCCTCCCGCTTCGCGCCTTCGATGACGGCATTCCGCTCCTGGGCGGACAGGCGCGCCGGCAGGCCGGAAGCCGCAAGCGAAAGCATTGTCAGGATTTGACGTCGGTTCAGTCGAGCCACGGCAGTACCTCGTCGATCAGCGAACGATGGCAGTCTGTCACAGTTCGAGAACTAGTCAATAATACTTTTCGGAAATTATAAAAAATGCATTGATTGATAGATTCTGCTTTTCAAACATCGATCACCTTTTCTGGCGCGATCGATGGTTCCACTGTCTCCGTCTCGGCCTGTCCTGCCGCAGCGTAATACATGTTGAGATCGCCCTTCTGGGCGATGAAGCTGGCGGCCGCGTCGATGACGACGCGCATCGGCAGGGACGGGGGTGCGATGGCGCAGGCGAGCGAATAGGACAGGTTCGGAGCCGGCTGCGCGGTTTCGATCCGCACGAGATGGCCGGCCGCGAGATCTTGCTCGGCGGCCGATTGTGAGACCAGCGCGACGCCGATTCCGGCCTTGGCGAGATGCAGGCGTACCGGCAGATGGGAAGCGCTGTGATTGCGGTGCGGCTCGGCGCCGTCCTGCCGGAACCAGTCCAGCATCAGGGTGTGCAACAGCGTCCCCGGCCGGTCGGAGATGATCGGCCATGCCGCCAGCTCGCGCGCGGTGAGGGGACGCATCGGCAGGTTGAGGCGCGGATGGGCGACCCAGATATTGGAGACCGCTCCGACCGAGACGCTGAACAGCCGGCTGCCATCGAGCGGGCCGGCGACGACGGCGACATCGAGTTGGCCGCGCTCCAGCCCGGCGCGCAGGGTCTCACTCGAATCGACCGCGACCTCCAGCACGAGGCCGGGATGGGAGCGTGCGATGCGATCGACCAGGCTCGGAAGCCAAGTCATCGCATGGATGCTGGTCGCCCCGAAGCGGACGCGGCCCGAAATCGCGTCGCGCGTGCCGATGCGCTGCTGGACCTCGGAGGCGAGCGCGACGAACTGGGCCGCATAGGGCAGAAGCTCCTGCCCCTTCGGGGTCAGGACGACGCCGCGCCCGACCCGCTCGAACAGGGGCAGCCCGAGCCCTTCTTCCGCCTCCCTGACGCGCGCCGAGATCGCAGCCTGAGACACGCCGAGTTGGCGCGCCGCAGCGTGGAAGCTGCCCAGGCGGCCGATCCAGTAGAACGCTTCATAATGCTTCAGATTCATCACAGGCTCGCCGATCGACACTGCCAGAGCGGATACCCGCATATCCAGTGCAAGAGGATGGGGCCCGAGGCAATCTCGCGCTGATCCTCGGCGCACGGTTGCCTTCTCGTGAGCGCAGCTGCTCCGGATTGGAGCCGACCTCCGGCATTGAAGCGCCAGTTGCAGACATTGGCGCCTTGCACGAAAGCAGACATTTCCAATGGGTTCGCCTGACTTCCGTTCCCGGCCCCGGTGCGACATTCGCGGCGTACCGTCCAAAGGTCGGACGAGTGGCCCCTCTCAGGCCATGGCTAGGTCCGCTTTGCTGCAAGCTCGGCAGCGTCAGGTTCCGAGCGAACGCCTGATCAACGCTCTCGACCGATTGTGTTGAAGAAGTCGGCGTTGCTGCGGGGTTGAAGTCCTGATTCACTCCTCCTTGGGTTGGAGGGCAGGTTGATTGATGGGCGGCCGGTGGCACAGGAGGCCCTGTTCTAAGCACCTGTTGCGCGCGATCGACCGCTTCGTCGACCTGGCGACGTCCGCTTCCGGCAGGCACGCGGGTCGACTTACTCGCGACATAAAGATGACCAAAAGTAAAAGTGCTGGGGTGGCGGTCGCGACTGCACGCAAATTGCGTGAGGTGGGGAGAGACCGTGATGAAGACCAAAGCGCTGGCACTCTACGCAACGACCTTTCTTGTCATGGCCTGCGCCCCGGCGGGCGCCCAGCAGATCACCGGTACGCTGGGCTCGCCTGGCGCCACCACGACGATCGATGGAAAATATCTTCCACCGCCGCCGCCTGCCTTTGGGGGCACCATCAACCTTGAGGCGTCGAAGTCCAAGCCTTATTGGCCGGCGCAGGTGGTGCCGCCCAAAGGCGCCCCCAACGTCCTCCTGATCATGACCGACGATCAGGGCTACGGTGTCTCCGGCACATTCGGCGGCGTCATCCCAACGCCGGCGATGGACCGCATCGCGCAGATGGGGCTGCGATATACCCAGTTCCACTCGACTGCGCTGTGCTCGCCGACGCGGGCGGCTCTGATCACCGGACGCAACCACCACTCGGTGGGCTTCGGCATCATCTCGGAGCAATCGACCGGCTATCCCGGATATGATTCCGTGATCGGCGTGGAAAACGCCACCATCGGCACCATCCTCAAGCAGAACGGCTACGCGACATCGTGGTTCGGCAAGAACCACAACACGCCCAGCTATCAATACAGCGCGGCCGGGCCGTTCGATCAGTGGCCGATCGGCATGGGCTTCGACTATTTCTACGGCTTCATGGGCGGCGAGACCGACCAATGGACCCCGAATCTGTATCAGAACATGACCCCGATTTTCCCGTGGGTCGGCAAGCCAGGGTACAATCTGACGACCGATCTGGCGGATGAGGCCATCGACCATATGCGGCGCCTCAATGCCGCCGCACCCGACAAGCCGTTCTTCCTCTACTACGTGCCCGGCGGCACCCATTCGCCTCACCAGCCGACGAAGGAATGGATCGACAAGTTCAAGGGCAAATTCGACATGGGCTGGAACGCGCTGCGCGACCAGATTTTCGCCAACCAGAAGCGGCTTGGCGTCATCCCCGCCAACACGCAGCTCACGGCCTGGCCGGACGAGTTGCAGAAATGGGAGATGTTGACGGCCGACGAGAAGAAGCTGTTTGCAAGGCAGGCTGAAGTGTTCGCCGGCTATGTCGCCTATACTGACCACGAAATCGGGCGCGTCATCCAGGAAGTCCAGGACGAAGGCAAGCTCGACAACACCCTCATCATCTATATCAGCGGTGACAACGGAACGAGTCCGGAAGGCACCACACGCGGCACTCCGAACCAATATACCGCTTACAACGGCATATTGGATCTTCCGATCGCCGATCAGTTGAAGGCGTATGACGCCTGGGGCTCGGCAGCGACCTATCCTCACATGGCGGTGGCTTGGGCATGGGCCTTCGACACGCCATTCAAGTGGACGAAAGAGGTCGCGTCGCATTTCGGCGGCACCCGCCAGGGCATCGCGATCTGCTGGCCGAACCGTATCAAGGATGCAGGCGGCATCCGCAGTCAGTTCCACCATATGATCGACATCGTGCCGACCATCCTTGAGGCAACCGGCATCCCCGCGCCAGTGATGGTCAACGGCATCGCGCAAAAGCCGATTGAAGGCGTCAGCATGAGCTACACCTTCGACAAATCGAGCGCCAACGTGCCGTCCGCGCGAACGACGCAGTATTTCGAGATGTTCGCCAACCGCGCGATCTATCACGACGGCTGGATCGCGGCCACAACGCCGCCGGCGGCCCCCTGGCTCCTGGGCACCGCCAAGCTGCCCGAAGACGTCGTCAACGGCTATAGCTGGGAGCTTTACAACATTGTCGACGACTATTCGGAAAGCAACGACCTCGCCAGCAGGATGCCTGACAAGCTGCGCGAGATGAAGGATGTCTTCCTTGTCGAAGCGACGAAGTACAATGTCTTCCCTCTCGACAACTCCGTCTTGTCACGCATCATCGCTGCGCGACCGAGCGCCACCGCCGGCAAGACCACCTTCACCTATTCTGGTGTACTGCCGGGCATTCCCGAGAGCGACGCGCCGAGCATCCTGAACAAGTCCTACAGCATAACAGCCGCGGTGGAAATTCCGCAGGGCGGCGCCGAAGGCATGCTCGTTACCTTGGGCGGGCGCTTCGGCGGCTATGGCCTTTACGTGCTCAAGGGCAAGCCGGTGTTCCTCTACAATATGCTGGATCTGGAGCGGTTCCGCTGGGAAGGCCAGCAGGCGCTCGCGCCGGGCAAGCATACCATCGTGTTCGATTTCAAATACGATGGACCCGGCTTCGGTAAGGGGGGCACCGGCGTGCTCAAGGTCGACGACACGGAGGTCGCCAACCAAAAGATCGCGCACACCATCCCATTCCTCATGACGATCGATGAAACCTTCGACGTGGGCGTCGACACCCGTACACCCGTTGAGGACAAAGACTACCAGGTGCCGTTCCGCTTCTCCGGGAAGCTCGACAAACTCACCTTCCAGCTCGGACTGGAGCAACTGACGAGCGCGGACAATCAGGTCATTCAGCACGCGCTGACCAAAGCCAAGGACTAGACCAGCAGCCGATCTCGAAGCGGCGGGCTCCTCGTCGAGGGATGCTCGCCGCTGCGAAACACATGCCCATAGGCTGATAGGGGAGTTCGACTATCCGCCCATCTCGGACGCTTTCGGTTTATGGGGGCACGACCTAGATTGCCGGAAAGAGGACGTTTCCAGAATCGGCTAAGGGCCAGCTGCGGAATCTCCGGGCTCTAGCCGGGTTTGATCCGCCCGGTCTCGTCCTGCCAACTGATCTGAGCCCTTAAAACTGGATCGCTTTGAGGTAGAGTTTCCGCGTCGTTTCCCATGGGCTGGGAGGAGCGGAAGGCCTCGTGCGCTCGTCCTCGAACCGGAGATAGAGGTCGGCATTCCAGTCTGCGCGCGCGGTCATCGTGTCGGTCCGTCGTTCTGTGGCAGGTGTTTGGTTGTAGGTTCAGCCAGTTCCGGTGGCCGCCAGATCCAACTCGGTCAGCGTCGTCATATCGTCGCCAAACCAGGCCCGGATCGATGCTTTGCGCTTGCCGAGGTATTGTGGCTTGCCGTCGACGAGGACCATCGGCAGGTCATGGCCGGGGACGACAACCGTGCCGGGACGGGCCCGCCAGCGTTCCCAGATCATATCGATCGAGGCGCGGCTGATTGCGGCGTTGTAGGTCATATCGGTGTCCCGTGAGACCAACTCCGCGCGGTTCTTCGCAGCATCGCCGGTGAAGATGATGTCCCGTGTCGGCGTCCGCCAGTGGAAGACCAGGCAGCCGGGCGTATGCCCCGGCGCAAGATGCGCGGTCATTCCCGGGAACACTTCGGCCCCATCGGCGACCTTCTCGCAGGTCGGCCAGTCGGACAGGGCGCGCACGTAGAGCTCGGGAACCGGGGTCTCGCCCCAGGGTTCGTGGAGCGCCCAGTCCAACTCGACGGCGCCGACCACGATCCGTGCATCCCGGAACAGCGTCCAGTTCACCGAGTGGTCGTAGTGCGAGTGCGTCAGCAGCAGGTCGGTGACTTGGACGGGTTTCAGCCCACGCTGGCCGAGCTGTTCGAGGATCAGCTTGCGCATCCCGAAATTGCCGGCGTCGACCAGCGCGATCCGGTCGCCATGCCTGAGCATAGCCACGGTGCTCCAGCCGAGGCCGCCATGGCAGGCGGACTTGCCGGGGAAGCCGCAGATGACGAGGTCGAGATCGGCGCTGGCGAGTTCCGGCGGCGTGTCGAATGGCTTGGTCATTGCTGGAATCCATAAAGTCGCGCGGAATTGTCGACGAGGATGCGGTGGATCGTAGCGCGATCGCCGATTGCGTGCGACAGGGCCGCCAGCGAGGCCTCGTCATCGACCTCGGAGAACGGCTCGACTTTACCGACCGACCGGTTGCCGCGGCCGCCGCCGGTATGCGGCCAGTCCGAGCCCCAGACCAGTCGGTCGGGTCGGATATTGACCAGCGCGCGGATAAAGGGGGCAATTTGATCCTGCGGTCGCGGCCCACACAGGCGTCCGATCGAGGATAGCTTGACCCAGACCTTGCCGGTGCCGAGCAGACGCAGCAGGGCCGGGAAGCCGGGTTGATCAATGGGGCCGTCGATATCCGGGCGTCCGAAATGATCGACGACGAGGGGCGCGGGCAGGGTCCCCATGCGGGACTCGAGCGCGTCGATCACCGAAAGGCGGGTCAGGATCTGTGTGTGCCAGCCCAAGCGCGCGCAGCGTTCGGATTCTGTGGCGAGCGCTGCCCAGATTGCGTCCGGATCGACGACACCCCCGGTGTCGACATTGAGCCGCAGGCCGGAGACGCCCTTCGCCTTCATCGCGGCCAGATCCCGTTCCGGGACGTCGGGGGACAAGACTGCCACGGCGCGGGCACGCTCGCCCAGGCGGTTGAGGGCGGCCAGCATCCGGGCGTTTTCGAAGCCGTAGGGGCTGGGCTGAACCAGCACCACCCGATCGATGCCGAGGCGGCGATGCAGAGCCAGCAGCATCTCCTCGTCCGCCGTACCGGGGGTGTAAACCCGATCCGGAGCGAAGGGATAGCGCTCAGGCGGACCGAAGATGTGGACGTGGCAGTCACAGGCCCCCTCAGGCAGTGCCATCGCCATGTTCAAACCGCTCCCTTCGCCAGCTCGGGCTCGTCCAGCAGTCCCGACAGAACGTGCGGGATCAACCCGCCGGACTTGAGGAGAGTGACCTCGAGGGAGGTCTCGATCCCGGCTCGCAATACGAAGCGCTCCCTGCGGCTGTTTGCCCTCACGATGACGAATGCGACGTCGCAGCGTGGGGTCAATCCGTGCGGGGACAGGTCAATCTCGAAAACGTCCGTCGACGCAATTTCGAGCGAGCTCGGAGAGACACCCTCCGGCAGCAGGAGTGGCAGCACGCCCATGCCGATCAGGTTCGTGCGGTGGATGCGCTCGATGCTCGACGCGATTACTGCGCGCACGCCGAGCAGGGCGACGGTCTTGGCGGCCCAGTCGCGTGACGAACCCATGCCGTAGCGCTCCCCGGCGAACAGCAACAGCGGCGTGCCCTCGCGATGATAACGCTCGGCGGCCTCGGTCAGCGTCACCACTTCGCCCGAGGGTTCGTGTCGCGTCATCCCGGCGGGCGCTTCCGGGACGAGCCGGTTGATCGCCAGACGGTTCGTGAAGGCGCCGCGCACCATCACCTCGAAGTTGCCGCGCCGCGACGCGTAGACGTTGAGATCGGCGGGATCGCCACCGCGCTCGACGATGTGGCGCCCGGCAGCGCTGTCCGGTCGGATCTGGTTGGCGGGCGAGATGTGGTCGGTCGTGACGTCGTCGCCCAGCACGAGCAGGGCGCGGGCAGGTCCTTGGGGCGCTGGCAATCCGGTCGGTCGCACGAAGGGCGGCCTACGCAGATAGGTGGAGGACTGATCCCAAGGGAAGCGTGGCCCCGTGGGCGCGTCGAGTTCGACCCAGAGCGGACGTTTCGCGGCCTCGCGGTAGGCGGCGTCGAAATCTCCGACGTCCCAGCCGCTTGCGACGGCAGCGTCGATCTCTGCGCCTGTCGGCCAGATGTCGTGCAGCATCACTGGCTGGCCATCAGACGCGTGGCCGATCGGCTCGCGGGCAATGTCGATATCCACCGACCCGGCCAGCGCGAAGGCGATCACGAGCGGGGGCGAGGCAAGGAAGCCGTATTCGAGGTCTGGGTGGACACGGCCCGGGAAGTTGCGGTTGCCAGACAGAACGGCGACCGGGCGGAAGCCGGGGCGCCCGAGTTCGGCCCGCACCACATCCGGCAGCGCACCGGAATTCCCGATACAGGTGGTACAGCCATAGCCGACGATGCCGAAGCCGAGTTCCTCGAGATGCGGCATCAGCCCTGCACGGCGCAGGAAACGCTCGGCCGTCGGCGATCCCGGTGCGAGCGAGGTCTTCACGTAGGCTTTGGGGCGAAGCCCCAGAGCCCGGGCCTTGCCAGCGAGAACGCCTGCCGCAGCCAGCATGCTGGCGTCCGAGGTGTTGGTGCAGCTCGTGATAGCGGCGATCACGACCGCGCCGTCTGGGACCGGATCGTCGCCGGCGGCCAAGGGCGGGGTGAAGCAGGCCCTGGTATCGCCCGCGGTATGTCGGTCCTGGG
Organism: Allobosea sp. TAF32; assembly: GCF_052113585.1. Taxonomy (NCBI): domain Bacteria; kingdom Pseudomonadati; phylum Pseudomonadota; class Alphaproteobacteria; order Hyphomicrobiales; family Alloboseaceae; genus Allobosea; species Allobosea sp. TAF32. The sequence goes on from NZ_JBFRDM010000016.1 coordinate 15,903, forward strand.
GGCGTCGCGGCCCAGCTACGCTCGCCTCGATGGCGTCGAGATCAATTTCGAGATCGCGGGTAAAGCGCAACTTGGCGCCTGGATCAAACCAGAGCCCGGCTGCCTTCGCATAGGTTTCGACCAGCCGGTGGTCGGTGGCCGAGCGGCCGATCTTGGCGAGATAGGCCAGAGAGGCTGCGTCGATCGGGAAGTATCCTGTCGAGGCACCGTACTCCGGCGCCATGTTGGCGATGGCAGCGCGTTCGCCGACCGATAATGTCGCGACGCCGGGACCGTGGAACTCAACGAAGTCCCCGGTGACGCCGATCTCGCGGAGGGCACGGGTGACCTCGAGCGCCAGGTCGGTGGCCATCGCGCCGCTGCGCAGCCGTCCGATCAGGCGCACCCCGATCACGTTCGGGATACGTAGCACCACGGGCACGCCGAACAGCGAGCCCTCGGCCTCGAGGCCACCGACGCCCCAACCGAGTACCCCGAGGCCGTTGACGGTTGGGGTATGGCTGTCGGTTCCGATCAACGCGTCGGGATAGGCGTAGTGCCGGCCGCCACGCGTCTCCCGGACGACCACGCGTGACAGGCGCTCCAGGTTGATCGTGTGCATGATGCCGGAACCCGGCGGATGGACGCGAATCCCGGGCATTGCTGCGGACGCCCATTTCATCAGCCGATAGCGTTCGGCGTTTCGCCCGAACTCTTTCTCGAGGTTGCGCTGGAAGGCGTCGGCGCGGCCGAAGAAGTCGACGCCCGAGGAGTGATCGGTCGATACGTCGACTGGAATCCGGGGCATCAGAAGGTCGGGGTCACGGCCGTGTTCGCTCAGCACGTCGCGCATCGCGGCAACGTCGACCAGGGCGGGGCCACAGGTCGTGTCATGCATCATGATGCGATTCGGCAGAAACGGAATCTCCGCGAGGCTTGTGCCGTCGGCCAACCACTCCCGGAATACTTGCGGCAGATGGCGCGTTTCCGCCGTCGGAGTCGTCCGCATGGCGTTCTCGAACAGGATGCGCAGTACATGCGGCAGCCTGCGGTAGTCCGGCCCGAGTAACGATGCGCAATCGAGGCGGAGGATCGTCTCCCCTCCGACCTCGAAAGGCGTCCAATGTAGAGTTCCGACTGCGTCGTCCACGTTGCCTAATCGGGCTTGAAGCCCGCCTTGTTGAGGATCTCGGCCCAGCGGTCGATTTCCGAGTTTACGAGTTTCTGCATCGTTGACCCGCCGCGTTCGTCCGCATTCGGCACGCGCGCGCCAATGGTGGAAAGCCGCTTCGCCACCTCAGGGTCGTTGAGCGCGGTTGCTATGGACGTCTCCAGGATATCCAGGACCGGCTTGGGCGTATTCTTCGGTGCGAAGAGCCCGGTCCAAGTCTCCGACACGAATTCGGGGAGGCCCGCTTCCGCAGCCGTCGGAACCTCAGGCAGTGTCTGTGAGCGATCCTTCGCGGCCACCACGAAGGCTTTCACCAGACCCGACTGTACCTGCCCGGCAACCGAAGCGACCAGATCGCAAGACCCGTCGATTTTGCCTGCAATGACGTCGTTGATCGTCTGGCCGAAACCACGATAGGGCACATAGGTCGGAGGTGCCTGGATCAAGCCAAAGAATTGAAGGCACGTCATGTGAGAGGCCGCTCCATTTCCGGAGTGGCCAAAGGTCAACTGAGCTTTCTTTTGCTTGGCGAGAGCGATGAATTCTTTCAGATCGTTCGCAGGGAAGTCTTTGCGAACGAAGATGATGTTCGGGGTCGCCGCAACGATGCCGAGGTACGCGAAATCCGACCGCGGGTTATGTGGCAATCTTGGCATCACGGTTACCGCCGCGGCGAGTGTGCCCGTGTGCCCCAACCCAATGGTATATCCGTCAGGCTGGGCATTCTTGACGCGAGCCGTGCCCGTTGCTCCGCCCGCGCCGCCCACATTCTCAATGATGACGGCCTTGCCGAGCGCCTTGCCCATGCCCTCGGCGAGGATCCGACCAGTTGCATCGGCGGCGCCGCCGGCCGCGAACGGGACGATCATCATGATCGGCCGCTCCGGGAACGCCTGTGCACCGGTAGACGCGAATCCTGCGCATAAGAGGACACCCGCAAGGATTGCTCTGGCTCCGGCCGCCGTCATTGTCATTTAGGCCTCCCTGGTTACGGCTCGGCTTCGCGAGCTTCGTTCTTCAGTTCTCCAGCAGGCGCCGGAGTTTCCGGACAGCGGCATCGGGCGATGACAGGACGAGACGGGAGGTCGCGGCCTTGCACGCCGCGAGTGCCCTCGACGTCGAAAAGTGCGCGAGCAGAAGGGCGTCGCATTGCCCGATTTCGGTCGCACCCTCCGCGACACGGCGGTTGTGCGTTTCCGCGTCACCGCCGCGCAGGGCCTCGATCGCCCCGGCGGCAAGGTGCGTCCTGATCCGGGCGGTCGGTCTGATCCGCTTCGCCTCCTCGAAGAATTCCTCCTCCATCCCGGCGACCGCGGGTCCGAAGGTCGCGACCATGCCGATGTCGTCACCGACGCCGAGTGCTTCCTCGAACATCGCCTCGTTCGGCTTGAGCACCGGGATCGGCAGGGCCCGGGCCGCTGCCTCGATCGCCGTGCCGAAGGCCGAGCACGTGAAGAGGATCGCCTTTGCTCCAGTCGAGGCGCCGTAGGCGGCGAGCGCTCCGATGCGGTTGGAGAGTTCCTCCGTCAGTGCCCCCGCTGCGGCGCGATCGATGGCCAGCCCGTCGTCGAGGACGCCGAGCGGCTCCGCTTCCGGCCAGAGGTCTCGGAACGACAGCGCGATCGGATCGACGGCCACCATGGTGGCATGGATCAGGGCGATACGGGTGCGCTTGATCATCGAGCGAACTTCACGGGTTGAACAGCCAGGTTGCCGAGGCCGGGATCCGGCAGTGGGCGACTGGGCCGGGGAGTTCGTCATGGCCCTGGGCGCGCAGGCGCAGGTCCCCGCGCTTCAGGCGGTACTCCCATTTCTCGCCGAGATAGATGCAGCCCTCGACATCGAACGGAGCACTGTCCGGAACGGCATCCGCCGTGACCGAGATCGCCTCCATCCTGATGACGGCTTTGACCGAGGCAGGATCGGCCGGGGGGTCTCTGTCTTTCCAGATGCCTGCAAGGGACAGCCCGGCACAGTCGATCGCGTCAGGCTTATCGGCGTCACGGACGAGCTTGCCTGCGAGGACGTTATTCGCACCCATGAAATCGGCGGCGTAGAACGTCTCCGGCTTGCCATAGATTTCGCGCGGGCTGCCGGACTGCACGATGCTCCCACCCTTCAGGAGCAGCACCTGGTCGGCAATGGCAAGAGCCTCGGCCTGATCATGCGTCACCATAATCGCGCAGATTTCCAGCTCTAGGATCAGCTTGCGGATCCAGAACCGCGCTTCCTCGCGCAGTTTGGCATCGAGATTGGAGAGCGGCTCGTCGAGCAGCAGGACCTTGGGTTCGTAGACGAGAGCCCGGCAGATCGCGACACGCTGCTGCTGTCCGCCGGAGAGCTGGTCTGGATAGCGCGCGGCAAGATGGGCAAGCCCGAGTTTGTCGAGGATGGCCTCAACCTTCGTCTTGATCTCGCTCTGGGGCAGATTCCGGAGCTTCAGTCCATAGGCGACGTTGTCGAATACGGATCGGTGCGGCCATAGGGCATAGGATTGGAACACCAGCCCGATCTTCCGTTGTTCCGGGGGCAGGGCGACGCCCGCCTTGTCGTCCAGAACGGGTGTGCCGCCGATCGCGATCCGCCCGATTTCCGGCTGTTCAAGGCCGGCGATGCAACGCAGCAGTGTGGTCTTGCCGCTACCGGAGGCACCGAGCAGCGCGACGATGCGGCCCTTCTGTGCGGTGAAGCTGGCGCCGGAGAGGATTTGAAGGCCGCCCAGCCATTTTTGGACGTTGTCGACAACGAGATCAGTCATGGATCTTGGCTCCGAGGCGCAGGGCGAGCGTGAGCCCGACCGCGGTCAGCAGGATCGAGATGAAGGAGAGCGCGGCGATCTGGTCCATCGCGCCGGAGGTCAGAAGGGAGACCATCAGAGAGCCGATGACCTCGGTCCCGGAGCTCATCAGGTAGACGCCGGTGGCGTACTCCCGGAGGAAGACGATCATGATCATCGCCCAGGCCCCGGCGAGACCGGGCCTGACCAGCGGGATCACGACGTCGCGCCAGGTCCTGAAGGTGGTGGCGCCGGCGGTACGCGCCGACTCCTCGAGTTCGGGAGCGACCTGCAAGAGTGTCGCCTGGATGATGCGCAGCCCGTAGGACAAGCCGACGATGATGTAGGCGATCAGCAGGCTGAACAGCGTCGTGCGCAGCGGCACGAGGAACGGCACGAATAGGAACAGCCAGAAGAAGGCGAGGCCGACGATCAGCCCCGGCAAGGCGCGCGGGATCAGGACGGAATAATCCAGCAGCGTGCCGGTCTTGCCGTGGTTGCGGTGACCGGCAAGGCCGACCATCAGATAGAAGCCGACGGCAACGGCTCCGCCGACCGCAGCGAGCAGGATCGTGTTGATGATGCCGCGGGAGAGGCTGGGCAGCTCGAAGATGCGCCTGAAGTTGTCGAGCGTCAGTTGCTCGGTGATGCGGATGCCTTCACCCCAATTCTCGACGAATGCACGCAGGATCACGCCGCCGACGGGGAGGAAGACCGAGACGATCAGCCAGATGCCGATGATCGAGAGCGCGATGATCTGTCCGGCCCGACCGAGTTTCAGCAGGTTGGTGCGCGCACCCTTGCCACCGACGGCCGCAAAGCGACGGGCATGGCGCAGCAGCCGGCGCTGGATGAAGACGAGGGGCAGCGTGATCAGGATCAGGAAGACGGTGACCGCTGCCATCACCTGGTAGGTCGGCGCACCGAAGATCGTGTTGACCTTGTAGATATAGGTCGTGAGCACGAGGATGCCGTTGGGATCGCCGAGGACGAGCGGGATACCGAAGGTCTCGAAGCCCAGCAGCAGGTTCAGCGCCGCGCTGAAGACTAGCGCCGGCAGAACCATCGGCAGGGTGACATCGAGCGAGACGCGCCAGACGCTGGCACCTGCCGTGCGTGCGGCTTCCTCGAGATCGCTGGGGAGCCGCCGCATCGCCGAGGCGACATAGAGATAGACGGTCGGGACGTGGCTGAGGCCACCGATCAGGATGATGCCCGGTAGGGTGTAGATGCTCCACGGCGCCGATCCGAAGATGCTCTTGAACGCGATCGTGACGAAGCCGGACGGTCCGATCGCGACCGTGTAGCCGAAGGCGAGCACGATCGAGGACAGGAACATCGGCACGAGCACGAGAGGCTCGAGCCAGCCGCGCCCCTTCAGATCCGTCCGCGTGATCAGGAAGGCCAGGATTCCGCCCAGCGGCACGGCGACGAGCACCATGCCGAAGGCGTAGAGCGTGGTCGTCCAGAGCGCCCGGTAGAACTCGGGATCGGTGAGGATGAACTCGTAGGCTTCGAGACTTGGCCGGGCGGATTCGTCGAAGAACGGCGCATTCAGGAAGCTCTGGTAGATGATCAGGACGGCCGGAGCCGCGACCATCGCGAACAGGGCCAGGATGACGGTGGCCCTATAGCGCGGCGCTTGTGCAGCGAGTGACATGATGACGGCTCCGGGAACTGCGCGGCTCAGCCGCGCAGCGCCTCCTTCCAGCGGCGGAAGAACTCAGCGCGGTTCTTCGGCTCCGTGGCTTCCAGCAAGGCGGTCGTGATCGGGATCGGCTTCAGATTGCCGTTCGCCATCTCGTTGAGCTTGGCGAGGTTGAGGCCGCTGGTGACGTCGGTGCGGATCGATGGAGCCCCGTTGGCCGCCAGCGCGGACTGCCCGGCGGGCGAGAGAAGGAAGTCAAGGAAGACGCGGGCCGCGTTGGGATGGGGAGCGCCCTTCGAGATATTCGCCACGCGCGAGAAGGCCGCCGTGTAGTCCGAGGTCAGGATGTAGCCGAGTGCCGGGTTCTTTGCCGCCCATTCGATGGCGTAGGAGGCGATGATGTTGAAGGCGAAGACGTGCTCTCCGGAGACGATCTTCTCCCGCATCGCACCCGAGCTGCCGTAGATCTTGCCGTCGGCGGCGCCGAAGGCCCGGACGAGATCGAACGTGTCGGACCGCGTCTTCGCGTCGTTGTTGAAGAACAGGAACCCGGTCCCGCTCTTCTCGGGATCGAAGGTCGCGAGCTTGCCCTTCAGCGCGTCCTTGTTGTCCTTCATGAAGGCGAGCAACTCGACGCGCGTCTGCGGCAGCTTCAGCGATGCCGTCTGCGCCTTGTTGTAGAGGATCCCGACCGGCTCGGCCGTCGTGCCGTAGAGCGTGTCGTTGAAATTCGCCCAGTCCGGCAGCTTCCCGGTCTCCGGAGACTTGTAGGCTTCAGCCAAACCACGCTGCACGAGCACCATTTGGAGATCCATCGCGGACGTCCAGACGACGTCGGAGCCGACCTGCTTGGCGGCGGCTTCGGAGATCACGCGGTTGTAGGCGCCGTTGGTGCCGATGTCGTTGTAGTCGACGCGGATGCCGGGGAAGGCGGCCTTGAAGGCCTCGACCAGCGGGCGCCCCTGCACATCGTCGGTCGATGTGTAGATCGACACCGCGCCCTCGGCTTTCGCCTTCTCGACGACGTTCTTGTAATCGGCCGGATAGCCGGTGGGGATCGTTTGAGCCCCGGCGGAGTACCCGAAGCTCAGTGCGCTCACACCAGCCGCGGAGCCGAGAACGAATTGGCGACGATTGATCATGCTGAAGCCTCCCGCATGGTTGTTGTTATCGGGGCAACTTAGCAGCAGGATTGGTTTTAGCAATATCTAAAACCAACTGACTTTGTGCATAGTTCGTCCGGCCCTGGAAACCGGGGTGTATTGGGGCGGGAGGGAGGCGGGGTAGGCTCTAACTCGGCTCGTGCCGCGGGTGAATGACCGGCGACTTGGATGCCAGGGCGCCGCTCAGGTGTCGCCGCATCAGATGCGCGGCTTCAAGATTGTCGCCGCGGGCAAGGAGGTCGAGGATCTGAAGGTGCTCGAGGCTTTGCAGCGAAATGCGCTTAGGATCGACTTTCAGGCGATACTCCGCCAGGCGGCGCAACTGGTTTGCCCGTTCCAGGGCCTGGAAGAACATCGGATTGTTCGACATCCGGATGATCGCCTCGTGAAACTCGGCCCCTGCGGCGGTCATCGCTGCCGGGGCCATTCCTTCGAGCTTACCGGACGCAAGTCGCTCCTGGGTCTTCCGGAGAGCCGCGGCAGAGCGCTTATCGAAGCAGAAGGTCGGTTCCAATAGGGCTGCCGGTTCGATGACGGCACGAAACCGGTAGATCGCTTCAAAGGCTTCGGCTGTCTTGGCGACCTGACGCAGCTTCCAGCCGTAGCCCGGCTTGGGCTCGGCCCATCCTTCTCTCGCGGCTCTCAGCAGAAGTTCCTGGGCCTGGGCGCGCGAAAGGCCGTACCGATCCCGGATTGCCTGCTCTGTCTGGTCTGCGCTGATCCTGTCGTGCAGCCAATCCTCTGCGAAAAGGTAATAGGGCTCATCGACGGCCGGAACCAGTGGCTCGATCTCGCTCGCGCGGTTTCCGGAGGGTGTCGGGAGAACGAAGAAGCCACGATTCCGGCGGCTTTCGATCAATCCTTTACTGGACAGAAGCGATAGCGCTTCCCGAACAGGCGAGCGCGAGACTTCGAAGCGTGCTGCCAGCGCCTCCGTCGCCAGATGTGAGCCGGGTTCGAGTTCGCCCATGCCGATCTGGGCGACGATGTCGTTGGCGATACGAAGGGCGAGGGGGCTGCTTGCCATGCGCGGGGCGTGTGACCGTGGTGTTGGGCTTGTACGTCTATAGCGATCCAAATTGGCTAAAGCCATCTTGACCGATGATTGGTTTTAGATGATGCAATAGCCAATTCCAAGGCCTGGGCCCGAAACTGAGGAAATACCATGAAGATTCTTGTCTTGCCATGTGACGGCATCGGGCCGGAAATCGTGGCCGCGTCGATCGGAGTTCTGGAGGTCGCCAGCGACAAGTTCGGCCTCGACCTCGCCTTCGACCACGATGATGTCGGGTTCAAGAGCCTCGAGAAGCACGGTACCACGCTGCGCGAAAGCGTGCTGGACAAGGCCCGCGCCGATTACGACGGGGTAATCCTGGGCACCCAGTCCCATGCTGATTATCCGGCGCCGGAGAAGGGTGGCCGCAACGTCTCGGCGGGCTTCCGGATCGGACTCGACCTTTACGCCAACGTCCGCCCTGCGCGCACACGCCCCTTCATCGAATCCAACATGAAGCCCGGCAAGACGATGGACCTCGTTATCATGCGCGAGGCAACGGAAGGCTTCTATCCCGACCGCAACATGCATCTGGGCTGGGCCGAGCTGATGCCGTCGCCGGACATGGCGATCTCGCTCCGCAAGATAACCGCCCACTGCTCGAACCGCATCGCCCGGCGCGCCTTCGAGCTCGCTGCCAAGCGCCGCAACAAGGTCACTGCCGTCCACAAGGTCAACAGCTTCCATCAGACCGACGGCCTGTTCCTGCGTGAAGTGCGCAAGGTGGCGCTGGAATTCCCCCAGGTGCAGCTCGACGACTTGCTAATCGACGCCTCGACCGCGCATCTGGTGCGCAATCCCGAGCGGTTCGACGTCATCTGCGCGACCAACTTCTACGGCGACATCATCTCCGATCTGGCAAGCGAGCTCTCTGGGAGCCTCGGCCTGGCGGGTTCGATGATGGCGAGCGACACCCATTGCTGCGCTCAGGCCCAGCACGGGTCGGCACCGGACATCCAGAACCAGGACAAGGCGAATCCGGTCTCGATGATCCTGTCCTGCGGCATGCTCTTGCAGTGGCTGGGCGAGAAGCGTGGTCTGCCCGTGTTCGAACAGGCTTTCCACGCCATCGACAAGGCGATCGACGAGGTCTTAACCGATCCGGTATCGCGCACCCCGGACCTCGGCGGCAAGACCGGCACGAAGCGCTTCGGCCAGCTCGTCGCCGAGACGCTGAAGGCCGCCTGAGATGTCCGTGACAGTGGAGAGGCTGAAGGCCAAGCTCGGGCCTGCTCCGATGGAGGTCCGCGCGGCTCTCTCGCGGCACGGCAAGCTCCGGGCTGGGATCAACCTCTCGAACTTCCTGCTCGTTTCCAGCCGGACGCCCGACGGCGGTCCGGCCGGGGTGTCCCCGGACATGGCGGCGGCCATGGCCGCCTGTCTCGACCTGCCGCTGGAATACGTCTCGTACGAGAACCCGGGCAAGCTCGCCGATGCGGCCGAGCGCGACGAGTGGGATGTCGGGCTGGTCGCGGCCGAGCCGCAACGTGCTGCCGTGATCGACTTCACCTCGGCTTATGCCGAGATTGAGGCGACCTATCTGCTACCGCCGGGATCCACCCTCCGGGAGATCTCGGAAGTCGATCGGAAGGGCCACCGGATCGCGGCCGCGGCGCGTACCGCCTACGGCCTTTGGCTCGAGCGCAACGTCCACGAGGCCGAGATGGTCTGGGGCAATGGCTTCGAGGAGACCTACAGGTTGTTCATCGACGGCAAACTCGATGCTCTGGCCTGTCTTCGCCAAAAGCTGATCGAGGAGCAGGCCCGGCTGCCTGGATCAAAACTGCTGACGGGCCGCTTCATGTCCGTGCAGCAGGCGATCGGAACGCCCAGGGTATCCGGTATCGCTATCGACTATATCCGCGCATTCGTGGAGGCAGCAGTCGACATCGGTCTCGTTGCTGAGTTGATCGCGAAGCATGGCGTGATCGGTTTGACGGTCGCTACCCGGGAAGCGGGTCGAGCGGCCTGAGCCCCTCGGCCAATCCCCTTCAGCAACGTAGGGATGAGTGCGACATGCTTATCGGCGTCATCGCGGACGACTCACCGGCGCGAGTGACATCGCGAACACCCTCGCCAAGGGTGGCGGGGGGGCCCCAGGCCTCGCAACAACGCAATTTCTCGGCGTACCGTCGCGGCCCGCCGATCCTGAATGCCAGGCGGGTTTAGTTGCACTGAAGAGCAGGTCGATCCCTGCCGGAGAGGCAGTGGAGCAATCCCTCGCGGCTCTTGCCTGGCTCCGGCAGCAGGGCTGTCTTCAGATCGTCTTCAAATACTGTTCGACCTTCGACGCGACGGCCGAAGGCAATATCGGTCCCGTCGGTGAGGCGATTGCCGCGGAGCTCGGGGGTCGTGGCGTGGTTGCGTGCCCGGCCTTCCCGGGCGCCGGTCGTAGCGTCTACATGGGTAATCTCTTCGTCGGCGACGTGCCGCTCAACGAGTCGAGCCTCCGGCATCATCCGCTCACGCCAATGACGGACAGCGACATCCGTCGCTGGCTGCGCGCCCAGTCGAGCCAGCCGGTGGGCTTCATACCCTGGACCACGGTGTCGAAAGGTGCTGACGAGTTGCGCGCCGCGTTGGCCAAATGCGCCGCCTATTGCGAGACGCTGGTTATTGTCGATGCTCTCACCGATGAGGACCTGCTCGCGATCGGAGAGGCATGCGTTGAAGCACCCTTCATCACCGGAGGATCGGGAATCGCGATCGGCCTGCCGCGGAATTTCCTTCGCGCCGGTTTGGTCGAGACGGCGCAGAGGACATTCCGTCCCGTACAGGGGCGCGGAGCAATACTCGCCGGAAGTTGTTCGCAGGCGACGCTCGCGCAGATCGCCGAGCACGAGAGGGCGCATCCGGTGCTCCGATTGCCCGTGGTCGAAATCGTCGAGGGGGGCGTCACCGCGGCGGATGTGATCGACTTCGTCGAGCGCAACGAGGGCAGGGCGCCTCTGGTCAGCACATCGCAGCCTCCCGGAGTCGTTCGCGCCTTGCAGGCTCGCTTCGGAACCGAAGTTGTCGCGCACGCGATAGACAGCCTGTTCGCGGAAGCAGCCACGGCCCTGGTTTCGAGAGGGCTCCGGCGTCTGGTCGTTGCCGGCGGCGAGACCTCTGGCGCGGTCGCTTCGGCGCTGGGTGTCGAATCCTTGGACATCGGGCCGGAGATCGCTCCCGGAGTGCCCGCCGTGTCGACGCAGAATGGTCGCCTTGCGCTCGCCATCAAATCCGGGAACTTCGGGCAGGTTGATTTCTTCGCGCGGGCACTGGCGGCGCTTGAAGGAACCGCGGGATGAGCGAAGCCGCTACGCGTGCCGAACTCGTGAGGCTCGGCCGCTCGCTGTTCGAGCGCGGCTACTCAGTTGGGTCCTCTGGCAACATCAGCGCCGCGGTCGACGATGGCATCCTGATCACCCCGACGAATTCCTGCCTTGGCTTCCTTGAGGCGGAACGCCTCGCCAAGATCGACCGTCACGGGAGACATGTCTCGGGCGACAAGCCATCGAAGGAGATTTTCCTTCACAAGGCCTTCTACGAGACGCGCCCGGGCACCGGAGCCGTGGTTCATCTGCACTCGACCTATGCTACTGCCCTTTCCTGCCTGAATGGTATCGACGAGGAAGACGCTGTTCCCTCTTTGACGCCCTACGTCGTTATGCGCGTTGGAGCAGTCCGGCGACTGCCTTATGTGCGGCCCGGCGATCCGAGGATGGGCGAGATGATCCGGGACCTCCATGGGCGCAAGGCAGCCGTTCTACTCGCCAACCACGGTCCGGTCTGGCGCTGTCTGAACAGCCTTCGATAGGCATCGCCGCGACATTCACTACCTCCGCACAGGCAGGTGAATCAGAAAAGCAGTAGCATCGTCTGTTCCGGCATGTGAGCATGGTTCGCGTGATTTGTCGAACTGTTTGGCGGTAGAGAACTATTGGAATAATTTTATAATTCCACTGCTCGCGCGAAGGAAATTGGTTCATTTGCTTCGGTTCACGAAAGGACTTCGGATGTCCGGTGCTGTGGCTGTTCACGTGACGGCCCGCCAAGGAGCGATCCGGCAGCGCTACTCCTCAACCTTCACGGCTGATCTTCTTGAGCGCCTCGGCGTCGACGATCTCGAGCGAGCGGTACCCGGTTCTGACGAATCCCGCTTCCGCGATATTCAAGAGGGCCCGACGAACGCTCGATCGAGTCATCCCGATCAGTCGGCCAAAGTCGTCCTGGTTGCCTTGAACACGACCCTCGCCGTCCGCCAGGCGAAGGAGAAGTTTTGCTATCCTGGCGCGCGGAGTCAGGGCGAGCGCCTCCGCCAGCAATGTCAGGGCCACTCCCAGGTTGGCAAAGCTCTGCTCGTAGAGGATCCGCCAATATCCGGGATCGTGCTCTAGCAATTCCCTGAGGGGGCCGATCGGAATATGGAGTACGCGGCTGTCCAGAGCGGAGGAAAGGCCCACAAGGCGCGTTGCACCCGCCATCAGGGCGGCCTCGCCGATCCAGAAGCCCGGCTCCGCCCGATAAATGGTCACCGGTTCATCGCTGATGAGCGGGAAGGTAACTTCGAGCGCGCCGCTCGCAAGTCCATACATCCCGTTCGGCTCGTCACCGGCATTGTAGATGGCTTCTCCGGCAGCAAAATGCCGCCAGCGCGCGTTATTTGCCACCCAGCTCCTAAAGTGTTCGGGCTGGTCGGCGAGCCAACCAACACGGTCAAGTGGGTCAAGTTTTATCGGTTGATCTTCTTTGTTGAATTGGTTCATTTGATCCAATTGCCTTGTTGCACTGCAATGCAAGTTAAGGGGTTGCCTTGCTCTCGCAATCAGAACAAGATCGCGACGTCGTCGTTTTTCGGAATTTCGTGAACCGGATACAAATCAAAACTCTGTATTAATTAGACTAATTTCCGGCAAGAAAGATCCGTTAGCGGCAAGGCGCGGGTGTTCGGAGGGAATATGACGTCTAGATTTAATCTAATCACGGGCCTTTCTGTTTTTGCTCTTTTTGCCGCGGGCGCTGCGTTGCCCGCATTGGCCCAGGGGCAGGACGCCAGAAAGGACGCTGCGGAAGCCACCAAGCAAGCCAACGCTGCGCTCCTGCGTCAGTTGCCTTTCCAGGATACCACTGACTTCCAGAACGCGAAGAAGGGTTTCATCGCCGCTCTCCCAGCGAAGTGATCAAGGGGCAGGCAGGCAATGTGATCTGGAATCCCGGCCAGTACGCCTTCATCAAGGAAGGAGTGGCCGCACCTGACACCGTGAATCCGAGCCTGTGGCGCAACGCCCAGCTCATCAACATTTCGGGCCTCTTCGAAGTCACGAGCGGCCTCTATCAGATCCGCAATCTCGACCTGTCTAACATGACCATTGTCGAGGGCACCGAAGGCGTCACGGTCATCGATCCGCTCGTCTCCGCGGAGACGGCGAAGGCCGGCATGGACCTCTATTTCAAGAACCGTGGCCAGAAGCCGGTCAAGGCCGTCATCTATACGCACAGCCATGTCGACCATTACGGCGGCGTCAGGGGGGTGATCTCCGACGAGGATGTGAAATCCGGGAAGACGAAGGTCTATGCGCCGGATGGCTTCCTCGAGGCTGCCGTGGCCGAGAACGTGATGGCCGGCAACGCCATGAGCCGCCGCGCCAGCTACATGTACGGCAATCTTCTGCCTCCGGATCCGAAAGGGCAGATCGGCGCTGGGCTTGGGACGACCACATCGGCGGGAACGGTGACCCTCATTGCGCCTACGAACACCATCACCAAGACCGGTCAGAAGGAAGTCATCGACGGGCTGACCTATGAGTTCCTGATGGCTCCCGGCTCAGAAGCGCCATCGGAGATGCTTTGGTTCATCGAGGAAAAGAAGGCGATGGAGGCGGCCGAGGACGCAACCCATACCCTTCACAACACCTATTCGCTGCGCGGCGCGAAGATCCGCGAACCCCTGCCGTGGTCGAAGTACCTCAATCAGGCTCTCGAAATGTGGGGCGACAAGGTCGAAGTGCTCTTCGCCCAGCACCACTGGCCGACCTGGGGCAATGGCAACGTCAAGGAGCTCCTTGAGAAGCAGCGCGATCTGTATCGCTACATCAATGATGAGACACTTCGCAAGGTTAACCACGGAATGACCATGCGAGAGATCGCAGAGACATTCACGCTGCCTGACAGTTTGGGCCATTTCTGGGCCAACCGTGGCTACTATGGCTCGATCTACCACGACGTGGCGGCGACCTATGTGCTATATCTCGGCTGGTTCGACGGCAATCCCGCGACCCTTCAGGAGTTGCCGCCGGTCGAGGCGAGCAAGAAGTACGTCGAGCTCGCAGGTGGCGCGGACGCGCTGCTCGAGAAGGCGAGGAAGTCGTTCGCCGCGGGCGAGTTCCGTTGGGTTGCGCAGGTGGTCAATCACGCTGTGTTCGCGGACCCGAAGAACCAGGCAGCGAAGGATCTTCAGGCCGACGCGTTGGAGCAACTCGGCTATCAAGCGGAGTCGGGGCCTTGGCGGAACTTCTATCTGACCGGTGCACAGGAACTCCGGAAGGGCGTTGCGGAGCTGCCGACGCCCAACACAGCCAGCCCCGACACCATCAAGGCGATGAATCTCGGGCTGTTCTTCGACTATCTCGGCGTGCGCCTGAATGCTGAGAAGGCGGCGGCGGCGAAGGCGAGCTTCAACTTCGACTTTTCCGATACGAACGAAAAGTATTTCGTTCAGCTTGAGAACGGGGTGCTCAACAATACCGCTGGTAAGAGCGTCAATGGTGCCGACGTTTCAATGACATTGACCCGTTCCACGCTCAACGACATCATTCTCCAGCAGACTTCGCTGGATGATGCCCTGAAGGCGGGCAGCGTGAAGCTCACGGGCGACAAGGCCAAGCTCACCGAACTCGTCTCTTATCTCGACAAATTCCCGTTCTGGTTCAACATCGTTACGCCGTGAGACACGACAGAGCCAAGCCTGCTTTAATGGCAGGCTTGGCTCATCTTGCTATCCGGCGTCAAAGCCTGCGGCCTGGCGGGGTGTTCCCAGGAAGATCCGGGTGCTCGTCGAAGCGGTCTCGCAAGGACTGCTTCAGGCGAGCCCGTCGCTGCTCAATCCTGAAGACAGAGGCAAGACACCCGGCTTGGCGCTGGCGGTTATCGACGCCGACTTGAACGGGTTGGGGCTCCCTGCGGGCGCGACGGCTCAGGTAGCGGTTTATCTCGTACCGATCGCTGTCGTCCGCCGCGTCCTGCTGCGGATGAAGAGTTGGCTGAACTACATCGTGTGAAGAAGGAGGCTGTGATGAAGAAGTTCGTGCTATCGACCGTCCTTGTGCTGATCTGCGGTGCCGCGTCGGCTCAAGTTCCGCTGTCCAACTATGCTGACAAGGACGGCTACGTGGATGTCCAGAAGCTGACCTGTGGCCAACTGGCCGGTACCTTCCAGGAGGATGCCGACTTGTTGGCCGCCTGGTACAGCGGCTGGTATAACGGCTTGGCGAAAGCCCACCGGGCCAAGATTACCCGCGTGAAGGACGACCTCCATGAGGTGATCGTCTACTGCAAGGCGAACCAGAACATCACGGTCATCAAGGCGATCGACACTCTCTTCAAAAAGAAGAAGTGACATTCGCTGCCTGCGAGTCGGCCGAACCGGTCGACCAATGACATCCTGGACCTCGACGGTGGGCGATGCCGTTCGCCCACCTCCTTCAACCAAGAGAGAAGGAGAGCCCATGCTTCGCGTCTCGTTCCTGGCGTCCGCTCTGTTGATCGGCATCCTCGCGCCGATCGAAGCGTCCGCAATCTCCGCAGGCCCGCCGATGGAGGACTCATCGCTGCAATCTGCGGAATACGTCCAGTATCGCGGCCGGGCGGTCAGGCGGGGCGGGATGGTGGGGCCCAGAGGTGGAGCCATCGCTCGCCGCGGCTACGTTGCGCGGGGGCCCCGCGGCGCGGTTGCTGGCAGAGGATACGTCGCGCGTGGACCACGTGGGAACGTCGTAGCCGGCCGCGGTCGCGTGGCGGTGAGACCGGGCTATCGACCCGTTCCGATCCGGCCGGGCTATCGCGCCGGCTGGGTGCGTCCTGCCTCGTATTGGTGGCATCCCGGCATGGCCGTCGCATCGGGCGCTGCGATCGGGTTTGCGACGGCAGCGGCCGCCTCCGCCTATATCAACTCGCAGCCGCCGGCCCCCGGCTATTGCTGGTTCTATACGAACCCGGAGCGCACGCAGGGCTTCTGGGACGTATGCCCGAATTGAAGACGAGCGATGCTTCGATGGACAAGGCGGCTTCATCTACGGCCGAGCCTTAGCGGTCCAATCTTCAGCGTTTCATACCGCTTCTGACGACGAAAGGACTAGGGGTGATCGGTTCGATGCGGCGGCTGGCTTCCCTAGGCCTGATACTTACTTGCCTCTCGGCTACCGCCGCGGCTCAGACCGTGCCAAAGGCACCCGTGACCGCGAGCCTGCCTCAACTCAAGCCCTGGCAGGGTGATCTGGACGGCATGCTCGAGCGTCGGGTCATCAGAATACTCGTTCCGTACAGCAAGACGCTCTTCTTCATTGATCGAGGGCGCCAGTTCGGCGTCGTCGCCGTACTCGGGCAGCGCTTCCAGACCTGGATAAACCACCGTCACAAGACCAAGGCCCTCGCCATCACGGTGGCCTTCGTGCCTGTCCCGCGGGGCGATTTCGAGCGATCGCTGAACGAGGGACGCGGGGACATCGTCGCCGGGAACTTGACCATCACGCCGGAGCGGCAGGCGCTGGCGGATTTCGCCGAACCTTGGATGACACAGGTCAAGGAGGTCATTGTCATTGGTCCGTCGGCGCCCGAGATGTCCGACCTCGCGGCGCTCGCAGGGCGCGAGATCTATGTCAGGGAGAGCAGCAGCTATGCCACCCACCTCCGCGAGCTCAGCAAGGGCTTCGAAGCGAAGGGGCTGAAGCCAATTCGGATCAAGGCGGCCGACGAGAACCTGGAGGACGAGGACATCCTCGAGATGGTCGGTGCCGGGCTGCTCCCGTTCGCCGTCGTCGACGATCACAAGGCGGCGCTATGGTCGCTCGTCTTCCCGACGCTGAAGGTCAGGTCAGACCTGGCGATCAGCAGCGGCGGCTCAGTCGCATGGGCATTCCGGAAGGGCTCTCCCCAACTCCAAGCGGAACTCGCCGCCTTCGTGAAGGAACACGAGCTCGGGACCGCCTTCGGGAACGATGTGAAGCGGCGCTACTTCGCCAGCGACAGGGTCGTGAAGAACGCTTATTCCCCGGAAGACGCGAAGCGCTTCAAGGAGCTCGTGACGCTCTTCCGCTCCCATGGCGAGGCGTATCGTTTCGACTGGCTGATGCTGATGGCGCAGGGCTATCAGGAATCGCAGCTCGACCAGAGCAGGCGCAGCCATCGCGGGGCGGTCGGCGTGATGCAGTTGCTGCCGAAGACGGCCGCGGCGAAGCCGATCGAGATCACCGGGGTCGACAAGGATGCCGACCGGAACATCCAGGCCGGTGCCGCCTACATGCGGCATATCACCGAGACCTATATCGCGAAAGATCCAGCGGTCGACGCGCGAAACCAGGTGCTCTTCGCCTTTGCTGCCTACAATGCCGGGCCCGGTAATCTCCGAAAATTTCGACGCATCGCCCGCGAGAAAGGCCTCGACCCCAACGTCTGGTTCGGGAACGTCGAGCATGCGGCCGCGCAGGTCGTGGGGCGCGAGACGGTCCAGTACGTCAGCAACATCTACAAATATTTCGTCGCCTATTCGCTCATCCTCCAGCAGCAGGAACAAGCCGCTGCTTCGCGATGACCTTCCTCTCGATGCGAGATACCGCCGATGGCTGCCGAGGCTTTGACTGCCGATCTCGAAGCCGGGCCGGCCATCATCGATCGCTTCCTGACACAGTTCGAAGCAGGGGCTGCGCAACGGTATGCGGGCTGGCTCGATATCCGCGACGACCTTCGCGCCTTTGCCGCTGCCGTCGAGGCGGCAGGCTATAACCCGGCCACCTTGATGTTCCTTGTCGCGGCGACCTATGTCGCGACATTCCTGGCCACGGGGGTCATCGCGAGATTGATCGCGGGCCGGACCCACGCAAGTTCGTTCATCAGCTTCGCGGCATGGATTGCCAGTGCCAGCATCGTTCTGGTGGCGGTCTGGGCGTTGTCGGCTTCACTCGCTTCCAGCGCTGTGTCCCGCAGTGCCAACCTGAACGTCGCCGTGGTCGCGACGATTGCGGCCGCGATCTGCATCCCGCTGGCGGCCAGTCGCTATTCCGTATTTCGGCCGTGGCGTCGAGATCTGGCTGTAGCTGTCGGTGTGGCCTCGATCGGGCTCGCCTTGCTGGCGTGCCTGCGTGCTTGGCAAGCGCCGTATCCGCTCCGGGACGTAATCGCCACCTTCGCTGTCAGCTTGCCGTTCACGGTACTGGTGGCGGTCGCGTACATTCGGCATCGCTCGCTCATCACGACGGCCTTGTCCTTCGGAAGCCCGGCGACGTCGATGCGCCGGAGGATGGCAGCGACCTGGCCGTGGCTCGTGGTGGCGCTGGTGATCCTCGCTTTCGCCTATATGCAGATGGCGTTGATGCTGGGGCGACCGACCCGGGGCGGGCCACTTCTGCTCTCCCTGCTTCTCGTTCTCGCCGCGCCGCATATCGATGTGGTGATCGAGCGTCGAGGCCGATCTGCGGCTCGCGTCCCCGGAAGCGAGATCGCCGGAGCATTGTGGCGCACCCTGCGGGTCGTGGCGGCGGCCGCTATCGTGGCGACGCTCGCGGGCCTTTGGCTCGCACCGGTCGTCGGGCTCATCGGCATCCCGCGCGGAGTGATTCTGATCAAGGCTGCCGAGATCTTGCTGTTGGTCGCCATCATCGCTTTTTGCTGGAGCTGGGTGGCGATCCTGGCGACGCGTATTAGACCAGCGCCGGTCGACGATCCGGAAGGCGGCGGAGCGATCGTCGGGACGCGGCTCACCACGGTGGGACCGCTGCTCGTCGGCGCGGCCAAGGCTGCGCTGCTGACTCTCGGCGGGCTCACCGTGCTGGTCATGCTCGGTGTCAACGTCTGGCCGCTGATCACCGGCCTCTCCATCTTCGGGCTGGCGATCGGGCTCGGCTCGCAGACCCTGGTGAAGGACGTCGTCGCAGGCCTCTTCTTCCTCGTCGACGACGCCTTCCGTCAGGGCGAGTACATCGAAAGCTCGGGGGCCAAGGGCACGGTCGAGAAGATATCGCTGCGCTCGGTCTCGCTGCGCCACCCACGGGGCGCCGTGGCGACGATCCCGTACGGTCAAATCGGCAAGATCCAGAACTTCAGTCGGGACTGGGTGATCGAGAAACTCCTGTTTCGAGTTCCGCTCGACACCGACGTCGAACTCGTTCGCAAGCTGTTCAAAAAGGTCGGGCAAGAGATCGCGGCCGATCCCGAGTTGAATGCCGACCTCATGGAGCCCTTCAAGTGCCAAGGCATCGCGGCCCTGGAGGAAGGGACGCTGGTGATCCGGGGCAAGTTTAAGGCCAGGGCTGGCTATCAATTCCAGATCCGGAAGGCCGTCCTCTCCAAAGTTCGGGGCATCTTCCAGGAGAATGGCATCAAGCTGGTACCGAAGCCGCTACAGGTGCCGCAGATGAACGCATGACGCCCCGCTGCGGTGGCCAATCGTCCCGCACTCCTCTAGCATCGGACCGACGCCCATAGCGAATGCCGTCAAGCGTTCGCTTTCCGGAGGGTGTCAAATGTCCGCTCTTGGCGCAATTCAGCTATTCGTCAACGATCGGAGCAACGCCCACTTCCAACTCAAGTGAAACGCGGGCCGCCTGGAGTGATCAAAACAAGCTGCCTTGGGGCGGTGATTCCGTAAGGGAAGGGGGTGAGTCCGACTCTGGTTCGACCGGCTCCGCTGTAGCGGGATCGTCGTCGCCGACCTTTGCGTTGTTCATCCGGCTGTTGACGATCCATTCCCGCAGTTCGGGCGGGGGGGGTCCAAGAGATCCTTTCCACCAGTGCCGTCGAGCCAGGCATCGAAGTCCTTGGGATGCAGCATCGCGGGCATCCTGTGGTGGATGGCTGACATCCATTTGTCGGCATCCCGCGTGATGACGGTGCAGGAAACGATCTCGACACCCGTTTCCGGATCGGTCCATCGATCCCACAGGCCAGCGAACGCCAGCAATCCGCCGTCGGCAGCACTGATCCGATGCGGGATCTTCTCTTCTCCCCCTTTGCACCCGTCCACTCGTAGAACGCGCTCGCGGGCACGATGCAGCGCCGCTTGACGAAGGCCGAGCGAAACATCGCGCTGTCGCTCATTCGATCGGAACGCGCGTTATGGGTCGACCCGACCTCCGAAACGGTTTTCTTCCACCACGCCGGAACCAGGCGGGCTTTCCGAAACTCCCGACCGGCCTCGGTCTTCACGATGATGTCGATTCGGTGGTCGGCGACGTTGCACCGGGCCTGAATGTTCGGCCGATCCGAGCGCACGGTCAGAGGTTGGCTGAAGGCGACGATCTCGTCCCAGGTGTAGGCTTGGCTGAATCGTCCGCACATCCGCTGATGCCCTATTGGATTGGGGAAAGCTTGGCTTGTTCCTCGTTGGCCTTGGCGAGGAAGGCTTCGAGCTTGGCCAGCAACCCGGGACTGAAGACCAAGTTCATGACCTGGCCGCCGGCCATCTCCAGGCTGATCATCGTTTCTCCCAGAGGATCGGTCGTTATCGCCACCTGCCTCACGTCGACGACGTCGAGATCGATTTCAGGCAGTTCGGCAGGCTTCTTCGCCATCAATCCCGGTCCGTAGTCGGTCGCCATGACTCATCCGGTACGCACTCGCCGATCACTTGTTCCTCGGCTATGCGGCCGACCTGAAGCTCAGCTTCGGATTGTGCGATCTCGAGGAAATATGCGAGCGTTCCGAACGCGCGCGCGTCGGCATCGATCTTCAGGGCGATGATGCGTTCGAGCAGATCATCGACACGACGAAGGGGAACGCGCGGTACGCCAGAGCTGAGCCGAACGACATCCGTCATTGCCCCTCCATCGTCAGCCTGGGTACTCTCCAGCCAAACGGCTATAGAAAGCATCATCAAGAGCCGCTGCAATTTCATCCGCGGGGACGATCCGGCCGCCGTGATAGTGACGGAGTGCCCTGGCGAACTTCTCTTTAGCGAAGCACACTCGCATCCTTCCGATCGGGCCGGGCGAGGACCCGATACGATAAGGGATTTCCCATTCCTGCAACCACACCTCGATCGACCGGAGTTTCATATCGAACCCGGCGCGAGGAACTTGGATTTCGACTCGGTGAGGCCAATTTTCGGCCACGCCGATTATCTCCACATGCCGCGCATCTTGGCTCGAACGTCGACCTTCGGGGCACCGCTCGGCGTGCGACCGGGTTCCGTCGCGGGAGCGTGCGGCCAAGCGACCCGCTCGAAATGACCGAGCAAGCCATTCGGGATGAACCTCGTGCGGTTGGCGTAGACGTGGCGGTCACCGGTTCCGGATTGGCCGGATGTGAAAAAGCGCTGCGGCACGATCAGGTGAAGGTCGTCCTTCGCCCGCGTCATCGCGACATAGAGCAGACGGCGTTCCTCTTCGATCTCGTCCCTCGTGCCCGTTCCCAGATCGATAGGAAGGCAGCCATCGACGGTGTTCAGGACAAAAACTGATTTCCATTCCTGGCCCTTGGCCGAATGGATCGTCGACAGGATCAGGTAGTCTTCGTCGAGATGCGGTACTCCGGCCTGATCGCTGGTCGCATCGGGAGGATCGAGCGTCAGCTCGGTCAGGAAGCGCTCCCGGGACGGATAGCCGCTGGCGATCTGCTCCAATTGGACGAGGTCGGCCTGCCGGGTTGAAGCATCCTCGTGGATCCGTTCGAGATGCGGCTCATACCAGCGCCGGGCGCGCTCGATCTCTCCGGGCCAGCCAGCGCGGCCCGAGCGGATTTCGGCGACCGCGGCGAGGAACCCGGGCCAATCGTCGCCGGCGCGCTGTGGGGCAGGGGCGTTCTCCAGCGCCTCGATGGGAGCGGTAGCCTGCCCAATGTGGTCGAGAACGCGCTGCGCTGACGTCGGCCCCACTCCCGGGAGAAGTTGCAGCACGCGGAATCCGGCGACCTTGTCCCGCGGATTCTCCACGAACCGGAGCATCGCCAAGAGGTCCTTGATGTGGGCGCTGTCCAAGAACTTGAGCCCGCCGAACTTCACGAACGGGATGTTGCGACGGGTCAGCTCGATTTCGAGCGGGCCGCTATGGTGCGACGCGCGAAACAAGACCGCCTGCTGCTTCAGCGTCGAACCGCCCTCGCGGTTCTCGAGGACCTTGTCGGCGATGAAGCGCGCCTGATCAGCCTCGTCACGAACATGCACGAGCTGGGGAGGGGAGCCGTTGGAACGGTCCGTCCAGAGGTTCTTGGTGAAACGTTCCGTGGCCAGATCGATCACCGCATTGGCGGCCGACAGGATGGCTTCGGTCGAGCGGTAGTTTTGGTCGAGGGTGACGACCTCGGCGGGAGGCGAGAACGCTGCGGGGAAGTCGAGGATGTTGCGCACCGTCGCGGCGCGGAACGAATAGATCGACTGCGCGTCGTCGCCAACGACCGTCAGTCCCCGGCCGTCGGGCTTGAGGGCGAGGAGAATCGAGGACTGGAGGCGGTTAGTATCCTGGTACTCGTCGACCATCACATGGTCGAAGCGCGAGCCCACATCCGCAGCGATGGCCGGGTCGGTCATCGCCTGCGCCCAGTAGAGCAGCA
Source organism: Allobosea sp. TAF32 (assembly GCF_052113585.1). Lineage (NCBI taxonomy): Bacteria > Pseudomonadati > Pseudomonadota > Alphaproteobacteria > Hyphomicrobiales > Alloboseaceae > Allobosea > Allobosea sp. TAF32. The sequence continues at coordinate 38,430 of NZ_JBFRDM010000016.1, forward strand.
GGTCGTCGTAATCGAGGACATTTTGCTGCTGCTTGGCCTCTACATAGGCGGCGAAGAGGTCCTTGAGCTCCGCCGCCCAGGCGACGCACCAGGGATAAGACCGGCCGAGGACTTCCTCGATCGGCGCTTCCGCGTTCACACAGCGCGAATAGATCGCCAGGCAAGTGCCCTTCGTCGGGAAGCGCGCTTCCGTCTTCGAGAAGCCGAGCTCATGCCGGACGAGGTTCATCTGATCGGCGGAATCCTCCCGATCATGGATCGTGAAGGCCGGGTCGAGGCCGAGTTGGTCGGCGCAATCGCGCAGTAGCCGGGCGCCGATGCCGTGGAAAGTCCCCGCCCAGGTCAGGGCATCGCTCAGGACCCCGGCGCCATCGCCCAGCACCTTCCGTGCGATCCGCTCGACACGCTTCGCCATCTCCGAGGCCGCGCGGCGGGAGAATGTCATCAGGAGGATCCGGCGGGGATCGGCGCCGCTGACCAATAGGTGCGCGACGCGATGGGCCAGCGTGTTGGTCTTGCCCGATCCGGCGCCCGCGATCACGAGCAGGGGAGACGCGGCCTCCGAGCCGACGCCGTGGACGACGGCTCGCCGCTGGGCCGGGTTGAGCGCGTCGAGATAGTTGATCGGGGCAACGGCGTTCATAGGAGTCTGCTGAAAAGTGATTCGCTCGACCCTACCATGTCGGATGATAGGGGTGCGTCAGGATTGCCGACGCTTGGCATCGCGCGCGGCTCCACGACCTCGGTACCATGTTCCCCAATAGGCTCCGCGGCCGCGATCTCGAGGATCGAATTCGAACCCGCCCATGATGTCCTTGAAGCGCGCGGCTTGGTCCGGATCGGAGAAGCAGAACACGCGATATCGTTTGCCGTCATAGGCAACCTCATGGCCACGAGGAGCAAGCGACGAGAGCGGTCCGGTTGCCGGTACGATGCCGAGCCCATGTCCCGGCGAGATCTCAACGGCAACCTGATGAGGCCAGCGACGGTCGACTTCAGCAGGCGACAGCTCACCCTTGCGTCTCATGTTTCGTCGACGACGCGAGGACGGCGCCGCCCCTCCGAAAAGCGACCGCGCAAGAACCCGCGCGACGAAGCTGCATCGGCGTCGGCCGCCATGACAGCAAGGTCCCGCAGGACCATCCGGATCGCCTCCCGGGAATCTCCGCTGGCTTCCTCCAGTACCGCATCGACCTCCTCATCGGAGACGGCAAACGGGTCTGGTTCAGGCGGGCGGGAAGCCTCGACTGCTGCCATCGGTCATGTCCTCGATTGAAGGAACGTAAAGAGAACGGACGGAGTGGCGAGTCAAGCACGCCTCGCCGACAACGCCTCCTTTGTTGTGCGAAATCATTCCTGGGCAGAGCGGCTCGTTCGGCGCGTTTCCTGCGCACGATCCAAGGACCTCGAGGCTCGCCGGGCGACACGCAGTTCCTCGAGCGTGGGCTGCCACCATCCGCGAAGGAAGGCGTCCGGCGTGGTCGGGCTTCGCGCAGGCCAGGTCTTAACCAACTCTTGATGGGTTGGGCGGCGCCACGAAGCCCAGACCAGATCGTCGGACAGTCCGAAGCTCCAAGGGTAATGCCGGGCAGCAGTCTCCGCGGGCACGACCTCACCCGTCACCTCGATGACGACGACCGGCCCTTCATGGGACAACAGCACACTGTCGAGAGGCGGCAACTGGTTCGCCGGGACAGGATAGCGCCGGCGGCGGCGCTCGGCCTCTGCTGCTTTCGCGTCCTCGTATTCCGGAGCGGATTTCGCCGCTTGGCGCCGTTGCTTTCGAGCTTCCGGCTCACTGCGTTCCGCGGCGGCCTCGATCGCTGGCCATCTCCTCCGAAGTTCATCGATCGATCGGAACGGAACGTGCCAGGCCTTTTCTTGGCCGTTCCACCAGGCCCAGGGCACCGCGCGCAATTCCTCGACGACGGTTCGCGAATATGGGGTGCGCACGACGATCTCATCGGCGACCTCCAGATAAGGGCTGACGACCGGATCGAACGAGAAGGAATCGCGACCGCGCTCATCGGCGAGGCCGAATGCTCCCGGGAGCTTGCGATCGAGCCACCGTGTCGCGCGAAGGAGTGCCGTCGTGCCCGGTATTCGCCAAGCAGCTAGCTCGTCGTTCCAGCGGGCTCTCGGAAAAGCTTCCCGAAAGCGCACCGCGAGTGCTGCGTCGAACGGGAAGGAGACGATCGCGCCCGGGCCGTCTTCGTCGTCGCGGATTTCGACGTCGTTGCGTTTGCGCCCGGCCATCATCCTACGATCCTGCGGTCCAAAGCGATGACCCCGGCTCGGGAAGTGCTTCAGCCCAGCAGTCTGGGTGACATCGGCTAGTCGATGAAGCGCACGGTCGTGCCGGGCCTGACGAGCTGGGCCAATTCCTCAGCGTCCCAATTCGTGAGCCGGACACAGCCATGCGACGACGCCTTGCTGATCTTCGAAGGCTCAGGCGTACCATGAATGCCGAATGTCGGCTTCGACAGCTCGATCCAGACCGTGCCGACAGGGTTGTTGGGGCCTCTGGGAAGTACAAGGCGGCGCTTGTTCTTGCCCTGCTGGAAATTCTTGACCGGGTCGTAGTGATAGGTCGGGTTCTTCACGACCCGCACCACTTGGTATTGGCCCTCAGGCGAGGGAGTGTCCTTGCTGCCGATGGTGGCCGGATAAATTGCGATCACCCTTCCTGCCGCATCCAGCGCGCGAACGATGCTGTTGGTCTTGTCGGCCTCCACCGTTCGAGCTTCATCAGACGGAAGCGTTCGTCCAACCGAGACAACGTGCAGGGTTTCCTCGCGCTTCCGATAGTGCGTTCGCGGGTTGAGCACCCTGAGAAGGCCCTCGCTCATATGAAAGCGCTCGGCGAACATCTCCTGTGCGTTCCTGTAGCCGAGCCGCTTCATCCTGGCCTGACGAGCGTAATCGTGAGGAATGCGCCTGACGAACCGGGTTTTGACGTCCTCCTTCGTCACGACGTAATCCGCGACGATGTCCGCGCTGACGTCCCCTTTGAGCGCCTGCCAAGTCGCGGCGTCGATGATCTCGCCGTTGCCGAGGTTTTCGCGGCGGCGGAACTGGTCGATGGCCTTGCGATAGTTATCGCCGTCCAGCCCGTCGATCTCCCCGGGAGACACCCCCTGACGCGCCAGCAACACCTGAGCCTTGATGATCGACGCGCTGGACCGCGTCACCTTGGTCTTCGTGATAGCGGGACGGCCTGCTCGATTCACCTCATCGCGGGTGAGCGCTCCGGCGGCCGCCGGAGCCAGCAAGACGCACCCGCACACCAAGGCTGCCTGGAACCTCTTCAGCAGTTCGAAAACAGATCGTGACACTGAGATCACCGTCGTTGGCTCAACGTTCAGCCAACGCGATCTTTCATCTCGGAGTTCCGCTGGCGACATCGCGGGGACAGCGAAGATTCTGCCCGGAGTTAGCGTTCTACCTGGGAGATATGCCTTCTCGATCTCAGCAATGGCAGACCTACCGCCGCGGCGCACAGCGTGACGCCCGCGCCCGCGATGAAGACCGCGTTCAACCCCTTGATCTCAGCGACCCAGCCCAATGCCGGGCTTCCCACCGCCATCGCGATATCGAGGAAGACGGTATAAATCCCAATGACCAGTCCCCGGGTTTCCGGAGAGCTATTCCGCACGGCCTCGACGCCGAATCCGGGATAGACCAGCGAGTATCCGAACCCGGCCAAGGCAGCGCCCGCGGAGGCGACGAACCCGTTGCTCGCCAAGCCCATAAGAAGCAATCCGGCCGTCTGCACCCCGACGAAGAGCAGCGCGACCCTCGCGCCTCCGAGCTTGTCTGGCAGGTGTCCGCAAACCAGGCGGGCGGCGATCAGGGCGACACCGAAGGCCGTGAAGGCAAGCCAGACGGGCTGCCAGCCGTGATCGCTGTAAAGGAGCGAGCTGAAGGCCAGAATGGCTCCGTAGCCGACACTGCTGAGTGCCGCTCCGATCCCGGGAAGCCAGACTGCGTTCAGGACACGTCGCAGGGAACTCCTGGCTTGCCGAGACAACACATGGGGAGCGGGTACCCGCAGCAGGCCGAGGAATACGATGAGAGGGAGCAGTGTCGTGGCGAGCCCGATGGCCGCGAAGCCGTGCGAGGCGAACAACGTCGTCCCGATCGGCCCGCCCAGGGCAAGGGCGGCGAACATGGCCGTGCCGACCCAGGCGATAACCTTTCCGGCATGGCGGGCGTCGACCGTTGTCAGCCCCCAGCTCTCGCCGCCGGTGATGATGAAGCTCTCGGCGCCGCCGAGCAGCGCACGTCCGGCCAGGAGGATGGCGACCGAGAACGTTGGCGATCCTTCGGCAGCCCAGGCCATCAGGTAGAGCAAGCCGGACGCCGCGGCGGTGATAAGGCCCAGCATCACCGCACGCTTGCCGCCACGCATATCGGCATAAGATCCCGACCAGATGCGCGTCACCACGGCGGCGACGAACTGGGCGCCGGCCACAAGGCCCACCACGACGGTGCCGAAGCCGAGGTCGCGGTTCACATGGAGCGGCAGAACCGGCAGGGCGATACCAATCACCAAGAACCCTGTGAGGACGGCCGCCATGATCGGCAGCAGCGAGACGGCGACCGAACGTGCTAGCCCGGATGAGACGGAGGAGGACACCATCTTACTTCGCCGCCTTAATCCGGTCGGCCGTGAAGACGAAGTCGTTCGCGGCTTGCCCGACATGGCAGGACCGGCAGCGATCGAGATTCTCTCCAGCCTTCTGACTCCGGTCGGGATTGAACCACTGGAATTCCCAGTCACTTGTCCTGATCTCCGGCGCATGTCGCGAGCCCCACCCGGTCCGCTTCTCCATGACGACGTAGCGGTAGAGTTCGCCGTCCCGGTGATCTTCCATGGTGATCACCGTGCCGCTCGGCATCGGGCGGCCAGCCTTCACGGCTTCGACGGCCTCCGGGCTGACGAACAGCTCCTCGCGGATGTTCCCGCGATTGACCGTGGCGTAGTGGATCCCCTTCGCGTAATCGCTCGGGAACCGGACCATCTCGCTATCGGCATGGGCCTGCCGGAAGGAGACGATACCGGCGAAGAGGACCAATGCCGCCGGAAGGGCGGCGAGCTTGATCGGTGACATCGAGGGCTCCTTAATAGGCCTGGCTGGTCGGCCGGAAGAGGATCTCGTTGATGTCGACGTCCTTCGGCTGGCTCATGGCGAAGGCGACCATGCTGGCGAAAGAGCTGGCAGGTACTGCCTGCTCGTAGGTCTTGCGCATGCCCTCGGCGACCAGCGGGTCGGTGATGGTGTTCGTCAGTTCCGTTGCGACAGCCCCGGGTGAAATGATCGTCGTGCGGATATTGTGCGGCTTCACCTCCTGGCGCAGCCCTTCGGTGATGACGCGGACGGCATGCTTCGTTGCGGCGTAGACCACGCCGCCCGGCCCGACCTTGTGCCCGGCGACCGAAGCCACGTTGATGATGTGGCCGCTACCTTGCTTCTGCATATGGGGCAGGGCGGCCGCGACACCGTAGAGGACGCCCTTGATGTTGACGTCGATCATCGCGTCCCAGTCCGCGACCTTCAGTAGCTCAAGGCGCGAACTGGGCATCAGACCGGCATTGTTCAGGATCACGTCGACGCGGCCGTGCTTCTCGATGGCTCGTCCGACCAGGCGCTCGACCTGCTCGCGATCGGTGACATCCGTCCTAAGGACCGCGTCATCATTGAGCGAGAGTTCCTTCGCCAAGGCCTGGAGGCGTTCGACGCGACGCGCGCCGAGGATCAGGGTGGCGCCATCGGCTGCCAGACGACGCGCGGTGGCTTCGCCGAGGCCGCTGCTGGCCCCGGTGATGACGACGACCTTGTTGTCGATACCCTGTGCCATGGTTGTCATTCCTTGTTTCGGCTCCCCCGGGAGGCAGAGGGAAGCGTTCAGTTGGCGGCGCGTTTCTCGAAGACGGAACGCGCTACGGGAGCGGCGGAAAAGGCGTTCGGCCAACCGGCGTAGTAGGCGAGGTGGCTGATCACCTCGGAGGCCTCGGCCCGGGTCAAGCCGTTATCCATCGCCCGATTGAGGTGATAGGGAATCTGCTCGACCTGTCCGGCCGAGATCAGGGCGCTGACCGTGACGAGGCTGCGGTCGCGCGGTGCGAGATCGGGCCGCAGCCACAGATCCCGGAACAGGACCTCCGTCGTATCGCGGACCAGGCCGGGCGAGGCCGGTCCGGTACCCTGCTCGACGCGGGCGGCACGATCGGCCTCGGCCTTCTGATCGAGCGGCAGGAACTCGACGACCGCCTTGGGAAGCTGATCGGCGCCGATCCCGCGCTCCCCGAAGACCTGCTTGGTGATTGCGGTCGCCGCCATCGCGTTGCCCCATCCGGCATAGAAGGCCAGATGAGTGATGACCTCGGAGAGCTCGGCGGGCTTCACGCCATTGTCGAGGGCGAGGCTCACCTGCTCAGGGAGCAGGATGCCCTGGTTGCGGGTGATCACCGCCGCGACGGTGACGATGCTGCGATCACGCGCCGACAGGCCGGGACGCTTCCAGAGGCCATCAGCGAGCTTCTCCGCGGCGTAGCGGTCCAACGCGGGAGAGACGCTCTGCACATCGGTTCGGGACAGGCTTCCGGTCTGCGAACCGGTCTGCGCAATGGCGTCGGCCGAGCCCATGGAGAGCGCGAGCGCCAGAAGGGTCGAGGGTTTCATGGCTTCCTCCCGATCAGCGGTACTGTTCGTCGGGCACCGGCTCGAGCCAGTCGACGTTCTTGCTGTCCTGCATGTAGCTGAGGGCGATGTGCGCCATCGGGCTCGTCGCGGTCGCGCCATGCCAGTGCTTCACGCCAGCGGCGACCCAGACGACATCGCCGGGGTTGATGACGCGCCGATCCTTGCCTTCTTCCTGAACCCAGCCCTGGCCCGAGGTGACAATGAGCATCTGCCCGGCCGGGTGAGTATGCCAGACCGTGCGCGCGCCCGGGGCAAAGTTCACCAGTCCGGTGCTTGCCCGGGTAATGTCGGTTGGCGGGAACAGCGGGCTGATGACGGCGTGCCCTGAGAAATTGCCGGCGACGCCGATCACCGAGGCCGCGCTGCCGTTGGCCTTGATCTCGATGCTTTCCGCTTGCGCCGGAACGATGCCGACCGCGCTGACGGCGGCGGCTGCCAGGATCTTGTTCATCCGGGACTCCCTTGGATTTTCGGCACCTGCCGATGCAGGTGCTGCTGTCCTGACGAACATAGGGCCCTGCCGAATGCGCGATTAGATGCTAAGTTCGGCATGTACCAATAAGGAAAACTACTGAATGGCGGGCGATAGCCTGAACGATCTCTCCGCCTTCCTCGCCGTTGCGGAGGAACGAAACTTCACCCGGGCGGCGAAGCGCCTCGGGGTGTCGCAGTCGGCCTTGAGCCAGACCATTCGCGTTCTCGAGGCGCGGCTGGGCCTGCGACTGCTGACCCGCACGACGCGCCGCGTCGCTCCGACCGAAGCCGGTGAGCGGCTGATCAACTCCGTTGGCCCGCGGATCGCGGAGATCCAGCGGGAACTGGACGGCTTGAGCGAGCTTCGGGAAAAACCGTCCGGAACGATCCGCCTGACGGCCTCGGAGCATGCTGCCGAGTCGATTCTCTGGCCCGCGGTCGCCAGGCTCGTGAATGACTATCCCGACATCAAGGTCGAGATCGTGATCGATTACGGCCTGACCGATATCGTCGGCGAGCGTTTCGACGCGGGCGTCCGGCCGGGCGAGACGGTCGCCAAGGACATGATCGCGGTTCCGATCGGCCCGGAGCTGCGGATGGCCGTCACCGGTTCACCTGCCTATTTCGCGAAGCGTCCGCCGCCGAAAGCGCCACAGGACCTGACGGATCACAACTGCATCAATCTGCGTCTGCCGATCCATGGGGGTCTCTATGCCTGGGAATTCGAGAAGAAGGGCAGGGAGCTCAACGTCCGGGTCGATGGCCAACTGACATTCAACACGGCGAGCCTAATGCTGAAGGCCGCGCTGAAGGGGCATGGGCTGGTCTATCTGACCGAAGGCCAGGTCGCGCCCTATCTGGCCGATGGGCGGCTCGTACGCGTTCTGGCCGATTGGTGCGAGCCGTTCTCCGGCTACCATCTCTACTACCCGAGCCGGCGCCAGCCGACACCAGCCTTCGCCTTGCTGGTCGAGGCGCTCCGGTATCGGCGTTGACCGGAAGCGCCGCTGGATTTCGGCGCACTCCATGTTGCGGCGTTCGACGGGTCTAAACGCGAAGCAGTGTCTTGATCGCCCGGCGCTCATCCATGGCGCGGTAGCCTTCCGCAACATCTTCAAGAGGCAGCGTCAGGTCAAAGACTTTTCCTGGATTGATCTTGCGCTCCAGCACGAGGTCGATGAGGTCCGGCAGAAACCGGCGCACAGGTGCCGGGCCGCCGAGCAGGTTCTTTTGGGCGAAGAACAGGAACTCGCCGTTCAGCTCGACGCCATGAGGCACGCCGACGAAGCCGATGGAGCCACCGGGCCTGGAGCAATTGATCGCCTGATGCATGGACTCGTTAGTTCCGACGCATTCGAGCACCGAGTCCGCGCCGACCCCCTTGGTCAATTCCTTGATCCGGGCGACGCCGACTTCTCCCCGTTCGGACACGATGTCGGTCGCTCCGTATTCCAGGGCAAGGTCCTGCCTGGTCTTGTGGCGGCTCATCGCGATGATGCGCTCCGCGCCCATCTGCCTGGCTGCGAGCACGCCCATCAGGCCGACCGCGCCGTCGCCCACCACCGCGACCGTCGAGCCGGGTTGCACCCGGGCTGCGTCGGCGGCGTACCAGCCGGTGCCGAGCACGTCCGAGACTGCCAACAGGCTGGGGATCAGATCGTCGTCGGGCATGGATGCGGTGGCGACCAAAGTGCCGTCGGCCAACGGCACGCGGGCATAGGGCGCCTGCGCGCCCGACATGAACTCGCGCTGCTCGCAGGAAGACTGGAACCCGAAGCGGCAGTGTGGGCAGGTGTTGTCCGACAGAACGAAGGAGCCGATGACGAATTGGCCCGGCTTCACGGTCTTCACCGCGCTACCGACCTCGACCACCACGCCGCAGTACTCGTGGCCCATATGCATCGGGCCATCGACCGGCTGGAGGCCACGGAAGGGCCAGAGATCGGATCCGCAGATGCAACTGGCCGAGAGTTTGATGATCGCGTCGGTGGGTTTGAGAATTTGCGGATCGGCTACCTCTTCGCAGCGGATATGGCCGGGGCCGTGCAGAACGGTTGCGAGCATGATGTGAGCTCCGATGGGGTTCAGGTGGCGTTTTCGACGCGCAGCGGATACTCACCGCGCACCAGCAACGGCTTGGCTCCTTGGTCGAGGCGGCCGAGCCGGATCAGGCCGCGCGACCAGCGATAGGGGCCATGGAACATCGCGAGGTTGCCCCAGGGGGCATAGTAGCAAAGGTCGCCGACAGCCTCGCTGTCGAAGCGGCTGCTGCCGTCCTCGGTCAACTTGCGCGGAAGGTAGGCGATCTTCTCATTGGTCGCGTAGTCACTGATCTTCAGGTCGAGCGGCAGCATGGAGAACAGGTCGCGTGCGGAGGGATTGTCCTCCAGCGTCGCCGTGAATTCCTGGCCCGCGAACGCAAATCGAAGGCGCATGGCGGCTCCTTTCCGATCCGATGACGGATCGGTCTGCGCCCGAGCCATGGAGTGAGAGGCGAGGGCGGTCGCGCCTCCCGCCAGGAAAGCGCGACGAGACTGCACCGTGTCCCTGAATGTCATTCGTCACGCGGCCAGATGCCGGTTGAAGAAGCTGGCCAGCTTGTCGAACGGGATCACGTCCACCTTGTCGTAGAGATCGACATGGCTGGCTCCCGGGATGATCATCAGTTCCTTGGGCTCCGCCGCTGCCGCATAGGCGCTTTCGCTGAAATACCGTGAGTGAGCCTTCTCGCCATGGATCAGCAGCACCGGCCGCGGCGAGATCTCCTTGATGTAGGTCAGGAGCGGCAGGTTCATGAAGGAGAGCGGCGTGGTCCGGCTCCAGGCGTTGCCGGAGTTGACTGCGCGCGGATGGTAGCCGCGCCTCGTCCGGTAATAGTCGTGATAGTCGACCAGGAACTGCGCCTCGCCGCCCTTCAAGTCGTTGTAGGGCGGCTGGTACGCCGGGGTTCCGTTGGCGGCGTCTTCCCAGCGCTGCCGGCTCATCTGCTCCAGCGCCTGCGTGCGCTGTTCGAGCGTCACGCTGTCATTGTAGCCCTTCGACATGACCCGGGTCATGTCGTACATGGTGCTGGCGACGACGGCCTTGACCCGCTTGTCCACGGCGACTGCATTCAAGGCCATGCCGCCCCAGCCGCAGATGCCGATGACGCCGATCCGCTCGCGATCGACGGAGGGGTGCAGGCCGAGATGGTCGACGGCCGCGCTGAAATCCTCGGTATTGATATCGGGCGAAGCGACGTTACGGGGCTCGCCACCGCTTTCGCCGGTGAAGGACGCATCGAAGGCCAGCGTGATGAAGCCGCGCTCCGCCATCGTCTGCGCGTAGAGACCCGAAGATTGCTCCTTCACCGCGCCGAACGGACCTCCGATGGCCAAGGCCGCCAGCCGCCGATCGCCCCGGCTCTTGGGCAGATACAGATCGCCCGCCAGGGTGATGCCGTACCGGTTCCTGAAGGTGACCTTCAGGTGATCGACCTTCTCGCTCTTCGGGAAGGTCTTGTCCCAGTCCGCTGCCATGTTCTGAGCCCTTGCATTGGAGATTTCGAAGAGCGACGCGGCGGCCAAGGTCGTCATGCCGGCGCCGGTCAGCTTCATGAGTTCGCGGCGATCCATGCGTGTGGTCGACGCGGTGGCTATGTTGGTATCCATCGATGTCTCCCGTTCTCTGTAGTCATTCGGGCTTGAGCAGGCGTTGACCATTGCCGATCAGCGCGATGCCGATGACGGCCACGACCACGCTTCCGGCGAAGGTCGCGGAGATCGACAGGCCATCGAGCAACAGCCCACCGACCACGGCGCCGAGCAGGATCGAGGCCTGGATCGCCGCGACCATCAGGCTCCCGGCTGCCTCCGGCGCATCGTCGACGTTCTGCGACATCCAGGTCATCCAGATCACCGACATGGTGGTGTTCATCGCGCCCCAGACAGCCAGGAAGAGCCCTGCCGCGACGACCGAGCCGCCGAACAGCAGGAGGCCGAGCGTGCAGCCGCCCATCAGCAGCGTGGGGACTTTCAAGAGAGGTGCGACGCTGCCGCTCACGTAACGGCCGGAAGCCCAGGTTCCGACGAACCCGGCGCAGCCGAGCACGAGCAGCAGGATCGAGAGCGTCGTCACATCCGCACCCGTCACCTGCTCCAGGAATGGGCGCAGATAGGTGAACATCGTGAACGCCGATCCCCAGGAGAGCATCGAGGCGATCAGGCCACGCAGGAAATACGGACGCCTCAGCAGGCCGAACATGGTCCGGAAGCCCTGCCTCTGGCGCGCCGGCAGCGACGGCAGTGCGATCACATGCCAGACGAGGTTGACGGCCACGATGGGCGTCAGCGCCCAGAACACGGCGCGCCAGCCGAAGATGCCGCCGAGATAGCTGCCGATGGGCGCGGCGAAAGCCGCTGCGATGGCCTGGCCGCCATACATTAGGGCCAGGGCGCGGGGCACATCGCTTTCGGGAACCAGCCGCATAATGACGGCGGCGGCCAGAGCCCAGAAGCCGCCGATGCAGATGCCTAGTAGGGCGCGGCCGAGCATCAGCACGGTGAAGTCCAGCGCGGCCGCGACCATCACCAGCGAGACCAGCATGAAGCCCGTCAGCGCGATCAGGACCCATTTGCGGTTCAGCGTCCCGGCGGCAGTGGTGATGACCATGCTCGCCGCCACGGCGAAGAGGCCGCTGATTGAGATCGCCTGTCCGGTCTGGCCCTCGGTCGCGCGCAGTCCTTCGGCCATCGGCGTCAGCAGGCTGACCGGCATGAACTCCGACGCGATCAGCACCGCCACGCAAAGCGCCATCGAGAGGACGGCGCCCCAAGCCGCGATCGGTTTGGTTTCTTCATTCGATAAGGCGGCAACCGCCATGTTCGTTTGCTCCTGCATGCGTTGTTGCAGCGCAAACTAGCGAGTCAGCGATCGAACGATTACCCGCCAGAATTGGCATGAACTAATCGAGTGCATCGATTAGTCTCGCCCATGCCGGAACCGGGGAACCCTCATGGACAAAACCGATCTCAACCAGCTCAGGTGGTTCCAGATCGTCGCCGAGGAACACAGTTTCACCCGGGCCGCGGCGAAGATCGGCATCTCGCAATCGACCCTCAGCTACACGATCAAGCAGCTTGAGGCGCAGATGGGCATCCGGCTCCTGACACGGACGACGCGCAACGTCGCGACTACGGCAGCGGGGGAGCGGCTACTCCAGACCATCACGCCGCGGCTCGCAGAAATCGAGGACGAGATCGCGGCGCTGACCGCGTTGCGCGACAAGCCGTCGGGCTCGATCCGGCTGACGCTATCCGATCATGCCCTCGAAAGCGTCGTCTGGCCGAAGCTGAAGCCAATTCTCCGCGACTATCCCGACATCCATGTCGAACTGATCCTCGACAGCACCTTCCGCAATATCGTCGAGGAGGGCTTCGATGCCGGTGTCCGGTTGGGCGAGAGCGTCGAGAAGGACATGATCGCCGTGCGGATCGGGCCGGACTGGCGGCTGGTCGCAGTCGCCTCGCCAAGCTATCTCGCCGACCATGGCGCGCCGGAGCATCCGCAGGATCTGGTCCGCCACGTCTGTATCAATATGCGCCACGAGACCGCCGGAGGGCTCTATGCCTGGGAATTCGAGAAGGGCGGGCAGGAGCTGCGCGTCCGGGTGAGCGGGCAACTAGCCTTCAACAACTCCTACGCCATGATCGACGCAGCGGTGGGCGGCTACGGCATCGCCTACGTCCCCGACGACATCGTCGAGCGGCAGATCGCTTCGGGCGAATTGGTCCAGGTCCTCGATGACTGGTCGCCCTTTTTCGACGGCTACTTCCTCTATTATCCGAGCCGCCGTCAGAACCTCCCCGCGTTCAAGGTCGTCGTGGACGCGCTTAGGCATCGGAGCGGAGCCGCGGGTTAAGCTCGGCCGACGACGAATTTCTTCGGCACGAGGACATGGAGGCCTGCCGATGGCCAGTAGATCGTAAACCGCTGACCCAAGATGCCATTACCCTTGCAGACCAGCTCAACGATCTCGTCCCTGATCAGCTCGATGTCGTTAGCCCGGGCGTGTGCGATGAGGAAGTTGGCAAGCTCGGCGGGTGCCTCCGACATCGCGAGCTCCCGCAGCGGATAGGTCTCGTCCCTGAAGAAGTAGATGCCATCAGGCAGAGCCGGAACGGTGGTCATGTCGATGGTCTGATCGCTGCGGGAGGATCCCCAATTGGCCTTGGATGCGATTGGTAGATCCGTCCCAAACTGCACCCAATATCAACAACTGGGTACAGTTTGTGCTGTGGCGCATCTCAAGGAGCGCCTGGAGCCAAAGCTCGGATGCATCACGCCCGCGATGCTTAAGGTCATACCAAGGAATTCCGGCCCGAGCCGGAGAGGGCGCTGACGCAGGAAGCGCACGCTGCCGCCGTGCTCATTGTCCAAATGCTACCGTCGCGTCGCGCTGCCAGCCAGAATGCCGGAAAGCGGACGTTCCAGAGGTCAGCAATGGGCCCCCAGAAGCCGACGTCCACATATGCTCCGATAGCCGACATACTTTGATCTCGAATTCGGTTCAGGGTAGGCGACATAATCAGGCGAATGGTTGGAAGCGTAATCTTGGAGGATCGGGCAAAAATCTGGCGCGCCGGAGCGTTGGGGAACACCTTGTTCCTCGCTGCTAACTTTCGCCGTCAGCGCTTTGATCGGCACTTCCACGAGGAGTTCGCCATCGGCGTCATCGAGAGCGGTTGCCAGGCATTCGCTTACGATAGCGGTCGCCGCCTCGACTTTACGGCCGGTACAATCGCATTGATCGCCCCTGGAGTTGTTCACACCGGGTGGTCGGGCGCGGAGGACGGCTGGCGCTATCGGATGCTCTATCCGTCGGTCGAGTTCGTCAGGCCCATCGTGACAGACATCTTCGGCGACGGCGGGATGCCCACCTTTCACACGCCTCGCGTCACGGATGCCGCGCTTGCGCAGCTTGATGCGACGAACCAAAATCATGTCGCCAACTGTGATATGACCGGGCAAGCGAAGCAGCCCGATAACACTTCCTAACATGACGAACTCATTCTATCGCGTGTTTGGCACGCTGCTATGTACGATTGATCCACCCCCGTTGAATTGGTCCACCCTGAAGTATGTCTTTTGGCAGACAGGAGGACCGATATGCCGAAGAAGCGCCACAAGCCCGAAGAGATCGTCGCAAAGCTGCGTCAGGTCGATGTGCTGGTCTCGCAAGGGCAATCCGTTGC
>NZ_JBFRDM010000017.1:0-42539 GCF_052113585.1 Allobosea sp. TAF32
GTTGAAAGCGATGCCTGAGCATGTCGACCTCTAAGGTCGTTGAGCCAGGGGCGCGCGCGTGGGAGAATGCCCTTCCGCAGCAGGCCAACAGATCCTGGATATGGGCGCTGTCGAGGAACTTGAGACCGCCGAATTTGACGAACGGGATGTTCCGGCGCGTGAGCTCGATTTCGAGCGGACCGCTGTGATGGGAGGCGCGAGACAGCACCGCCTGTTGCTTCAGCGTCGAGCCGCCCTCCCGGTTCTCCAGAACCTTCTCGGCGATGAAGCAGCGCAGATGCACGAGGCCCTGGCGAAAGGGTCGCCGGCCAAAGGTATCGAAACCGCCTTTCTCGTCGGACTGGGACGTCGAAAGCGGCTGCTTGGGCGTTGGGTCGATCGTCGAGTTCAGCCGCGCAGACCCTGAAATCAATGCTCTCAACGAAGCTGCCAGCATGACCTTGGTCAAGGCATTCGCGGCTCGCGTTCGCGCTGGTATGGAAGACGGCGAACTCGACGAGAGGCTCGACGCCGACGCCGCCGGCAGCATGTTGCTGATGCTGCGCTCGGGTCTCAAGGTGGCGGCGCGAGGAGGCGTCAGCGGTTCTGAACTTCGTGACGCCGCATGTCTGGCGTTGCGCAGCCGAACACGCAGCCGCTAACGCCCGCTGCCTGACTAGCCACAAGGCGGGACTTCCACAGCAGTAGCATTGCCGAAAGCGACAAGACACAGAGCGCCATGACCGGACGTTGAGCCATTGCCTGTGCGACTCCGGGCTGAATGGCAGCGCAGGTAGCCGGGGGACCGCGACGATCAACAGATCTCGGTGATCCCCGTCAAAACTGCCGGCGACGAACAACAGGACGAGGATGCGCAGAGGTCGCGCGTGCCCGACAATTGGGAAAGCGGCTGGCCACGTCATGCCGGCTGCAAGGAGGGTGGAGGCTCTCTGAATGCCGGTCCCGCCCCGCCAGACGGGCGGGAGAAGGCAGACGAACGCCTTTACCTGAATGACGAAATCGTCTGTTGAGCGTAGGATTTCGCTGGAAGCATTCTGCGAGGACGATTTGCGAAAGAGCCTGAGGCACAGCAGACGCCCGCGTTCTAGGCATTAGCTATGGAGTCATCGAGGTTCGCGCCGATGACTGCGCTCCGAATGCTCGGCGCGGTCTGAAGAGAATGGACTGCAAATGTGATGTGGCGAATAGCTCAGCTATTTCGACGACGCGGCGGCTGGCGATCGGTTATGTAAATGCACGGCTATAAAAATTAACATCAGATATTTTGAATAATTGTTTAAATCATTTATCACATAAGCTAATATAATTGAATATGACTTATAAAAATTATCTGAATTATGGTTTAAACAAATATAGATCGCCCGAAGCATAAGGAATAGACCTATGCCTCTGCTGGAACTTCGGGGAATTTCAAAGCACTTCGGCGCGATCGAGGCACTAAAGGCCGTCGATCTAGCAATTGACGCAGGTGAAGTTGTCGGCCTCATGGGTGATAATGGTGCGGGCAAATCGACGTTAGTGAAGGTTGTCGCCGGTAATTATCTTCCGTCCGAGGGAGAGCTTCGCCTCGATGGCATGGTCAAGCACTTTCGCAGGCCAGTTGATGCCCGGACTGAGGGGATTGAGGTTGTCTATCAGGACCTCGCCCTGTGCGACAATCTGAGCGCGGCCGCGAACGTATTCCTTGGAAGGGAACTGAAACGCCGCATCGGTCCGCTTGCGGTCCTCGACTACAAGGGGATGTACGCCCGCGCCGCCGAGCTGTTCAAAGAGCTGAAGTCTGAGACCCGCCCCCGCGATCTCGTGAGACTGATGTCCGGCGGCCAGCGCCAAGCTGTGGCAATTGCACGGACACGCCTTGCCAACGCGAAGATGGTGCTCATGGACGAGCCAACCGCGGCCATCAGCGTTCGTCAGGTCGCCGAGGTGCTGGATATGATCCACCGGCTCAAGGATCGCGGAATCGCAGTCGTCCTCATCAGTCACCGCATGCCGGACGTGTTCGCCGTTTGCGACCGGGTGGTCGTCATGAGACGAGGCCGCAAGGTCGCCGACAAGCCTATTGCGTCGAGTTCGCCTGAGGAGGTCACGGGATTGATCACCGGGGCCATCCAGACCGCCTGATGCTGCGCAAGGAGCCGCCCATGTCGAGCGCCGTTACCCGCCCGCTTCAAGGCAGTGTCGCGATCGAGGACGTCACTGGCCTCAGGGAGCGGAGTTTTGGGCAGAGGCTGCTCTCCAGCCAGCCCTTCTGGGTGACGATCGCCCTCATCGTCATGACCCTAGCCATGACCTGGTATCAACCGGAGGCGTTTGCCTCGGCCGACAACTTCTTCAACATCACGCGAAATTTCGCCTTCATCGGCATCATGGCGATCGGCATGACCGCCGTCATCCTCACGGGCGGCATCGATTTGTCGGTCGGGTCGATCATGGGGCTCGCCGGCGTCGTCTGCGGCCTCGTTCTCCAGGCCGAGGGGCATTGGGCGCTCGCAATCCTCGCCGGTCTTCTCACCGGAGTGGTCGTCGGGGTCGTGAATGGCGTCCTGATCTCCTATGTCGGCCTCCCGGCCTTCGTCGTCACGCTCGGGATGCTGTCCGGAGCCCGCTCGCTTGCCATCGTCCTGTCTCAGAACAAGATGATCTACGAATTCGGTCCCTCGGGAGACGCTTTCAATGCGATCGGCGGCGGCTCCATCTTCAGCATTGCCAACCCGGTCTGGGTGCTGCTCGTGCTGGCCGTCACCTTCAGCATCATTCTCAACTTCACGAGCTGGGGCAATTATCTCTACGCCATCGGCAGCAATGAGAACGCAGCCCGCCTGACGGGCGTGCCGGTCCGGCGGATCAAGCTGCAGGCCTATATCGTCTCGGGCCTGACAGCCGCGCTGAGCGCCGTCCTCATCGTCGGCTGGCAGGGCTCCGCCATCAATGCGCTCGGACAGGGTTACGAATTGCGCGTGATCGCTTCGACCGTGATCGGCGGCGCGGACCTGATGGGCGGGCAAGGCGGGGCCTACGGCGCTGTGATCGGCGCCGCGCTCATCGAGGTGATCCGCAATTCTCTTCTCATGGCCGGCGTCGACGCCAACTGGCAAGGCGCCTTCGTCGGCCTGTTCATCGTGTTGGCGGTTCTGCTGCAGCGGATCCGCGGCAGGCGTTCGGCATGATGAATGCCGGACAACCATAACCACCAGGAGGAGACCCTCATGAAAACGCTGACTTTAGGTGTCGCCGCGCTCGCACTGCTCGCTGTTGGAGGAGAAGTTCAGGCTCAGGGCAGGAAATACGTCTTCGCTCTGGTTCCCAAGAACATGAACAACCCCTTCTTCGACCAGGCCCGGGACGGCTGCAAGAAGGCCGAGAAGGAATCCAATGGCGCGATCGAATGTCTCTATATCGGCCCCGGCGAGCATGGCGGCGGCGATGAACAGGTCCAGGTCGTCAACGATCTCATTACCAAGAAGGTCGATGGCATCGCCGTCTCTCCGTCGAATGCAGCCGCGATGGGCAAGGCGCTCGAGGGCGCAAAGAAAGCGGGAATTCCGGTCCTGACCTGGGATTCAGACCTGCTCGCGAAGGACAAGGCTCTGCGCACCGCCTATGTCGGCACGTATAACTATGACATCGGCGTCAACCTCGCGAAGCTCGTCCAGCAGATCAAGCCGAAGGGCGGGACGATCTGCATCCAGTCCGGTGGCGCGGCTGCTGCAAACCATAACGAGCGCATGCAAGGAATCCGCGATACGCTGTCAGGTGCGAAATCTGGTTCCGCTCCCGGCACGAGGCTCTCGGGCCAGAATGGCTGGACCGAGGTCGCAGGTTGCCCGCTCTACACCAATGACGATTTTCCGCTCTCGGTGCAGCAGATGGAAGATACGCTCGGCAAGAACCCAAAGCTCGATGCTTTCGTGCCGACCGGCGGCTTCCCGCAGTTCATCCCGCAAGCGTATCGCAAGGTCGCAGAGAAGTATAAGGCCCGCATCGACGACGGCTCTCTTGCACTCGTCGTCGCCGATACGCTGCCCGTCCAGATGGATCTTCTGAAGGCCGGCCTGTCCAAGGGGCAAGTTGGTCAGCGCCCATTCGAGATGGGTTACAGGACCATGCTGTTCCTCAAGGACATGAAGGACGGCAAGCCCGCGCCGAAGGATCCCACCTATACTGGCCTCGACGTCTGCACGCCGCAGAATGTCGCAAGTTGCGTGGGCTCCGGTAGCTAGCTGTCGAAGCTATGAAGGTTGTTCATCCGGGGGCGGCGCTGGACTGCTGGGACTGCGAAGCTCCAGCACCTGCGCTGGAGATCCCCGGATGAACCCGCCTACGAATGCGCGTTCGATGCCTTGCCGGGAAGCAGACCTTCCGTATGTCGGGAGAGGG
This sequence comes from Allobosea sp. TAF32, assembly GCF_052113585.1. Taxonomy (NCBI): domain Bacteria; kingdom Pseudomonadati; phylum Pseudomonadota; class Alphaproteobacteria; order Hyphomicrobiales; family Alloboseaceae; genus Allobosea; species Allobosea sp. TAF32. The sequence goes on from NZ_JBFRDM010000017.1 coordinate 4,381, forward strand.
CCAGCTTCACCCCTAGTGGCGTCGCGAGGACAGGATTGCCGGAAAGCGGACTTTCCGAACGGCGGCTAAGGGCCACTTTCGCGTCCTCTGGGTGGACGGCCAGTCTTCATGGAGCGGGGCGGTCACCGAGCCCCGAGCCACAGATGGGTATCTGCCAATGTCCAGATATCGGCGTGTGCCAGCTTTGATAGCCATCGGCAGTTGAGGGTGATTTGCAGCGTGGTCCTGCGGCGGTATATCGAAGCTCCGAGGTGTCGCTCTTACATTGTCAACGTTGCCGCCCGAGCGAGAATCATCAGCCCCTTTTTGGGTGACTGGGGACGTTTGCCCCCGGCGGACGTGAACCTCAGAGGATCTGGAATTCGAATGACAAACGAGAGCACACGGCTGGTCGATCTGGCCGCGATGGTCGTTGCGGCCTACACCGCCCATAACAACGTCACTCGGGCCGACCTAGCCGACCTCATCGCCAACACCCATGGCGTGCTGGCAGGCTTGGGCATTGCACCGCCTGCGCCGGCCGCCGAGCCGCGGGTTCCGGCAGTGCCAATCAAAAAGTCCGTGCCCCCCGACGCGATCATCTGCCTTGAAGATGGCAGGGCGTTCAAATCGATGAAGCGGCATCTGAGCAACAAGTACGACATGACGCCCGCGCAATACCGGGCGAAGTGGGGCCTGCCGGCCGACTACCCGATGGTCGCGCCAAATTACGCCGAAGCGCGCTCGGCCATGGCGAAGGCACTCGGGCTTGGCCGCAAGCCGGCCGCGGTGGCGGAGCTGGCTGCGGCAAAACCGGTGCGGCGCGCGAAGGCCAAGGCGACAACCTAACCGAAAAGTGGCGCTCGTCATCGGCCGCCACAGCGATCATTTGCAGAGGCATCATGAGCCGCGCCAGGACCCGCAGACCCACCAGCGCCCGCGACGAGGCCGAGGCGTTGTTCAAGCCCGCGGCTCCCAAGGCAGCAGCGCCGATCGACAAGCGGCCGGCGATCCCCGGAGCCAAGGAACTGGTGTCACTAAGGATCGATCGCGACGTGCTCGAACACTTCCAAAACGCCGGGCCAGGCTGGCAGGACCTCATCAATAATGCACTCCGGGCGGCCGCTGGCATGGCGCCACGTCCTGACAGCTTGCCGCCGGACGAGCCGAATTCGTCAAACGTCGGCTGAGGTGGAATTACCGCCTGCGCCGCCGCGCCGGGGCGTGCAGCAAGTACATCGAACCCGCATCTTGGGCTTGCCGAATTTACTCGCCATGCCATGTTCGCCCGCCCAATAAGCGAAAGGTGGATCATGGCGACAGGAACGGTGAAGTGGTTCAATGCGACCAAGGGCTTTGGTTTCATCCAGCCGGATGACGGCGGCCAGGATGCCTTTGTCCATATCAGCGCGGTCGAGCGGGCCGGTCTGCGCGAGCTTCGGGAAGGTCAGAAGATTTCCTACGAACTTGTGCAGGACAAGCGGTCTGGTAAAACCTCGGCGGACAATTTGCGCGCCGAGTGAGGTGTTAACGCCGGGCGCAACCTTGGAACGGCGCTTGCCGTTCACGGCTCCAGTCCGTCCGACACATTCGGCTCGTCGACGACATCCTGGGAAACCTCTTCATCCTCGTTGTCGTCGATTCCGATCGGAACATCGACGGCCAGGAGATTGTCCTTAGTCAGCAGGCCGGCGTCCTCGAGCTTCTCGATGTCGGGCAGATCGCGCAGACTGGCGAGGCCAAACACCGACAGAAACTTAGGCGTCGTGACATAGGTATAAGGCGCGCCTGGTTGCGGGCTGCGGGGGCCGGCTGCGATGAAGCCGAGCTTGCGGAGATGGCCGATGGTATCGCGGCTGATCTCCTTGCCGAAGACCTTGCCGAGCTCGGCGCGGGTGATCGGCTGAAAATAGCCGATACAGAGCAGCACGAGGCTCTCGGACTGGGACAGGGCCTTGCTGTCGGTTCCGCCGAGCCCGGTCGCGGTGCGGATCGCGACGGCGAAGCTCTTCTTCGTGCGATGCTGCCAGCCGCCCGCGACCGAAACCAGCTCGTAAGGACGACCACGCAATTCGTCGCGGATGTCGGCGATCAACAAATCGAGGCTGCAGTCGCGACCGACGACCCGCGCCAGGGTTTCGCGATCGACCGGCTTGGGTGAGGCGAAAATCACGGCCTCGACCCGTCCCATCCACTCACGCCAGCGCATGTCCGGCGGCAGGTCAGTGAGCTCGGTGTCAAACAGTTCCTCCGCTTGGGTGCGCCTGGCCATCGCGTCAAAGCCCGTAGAGCCGGAAACTCGCGCGACCGCTGAGCTCGCGCACGGCCTGCAGGACGATCAGCCGCTCGAACAATCGGCGCGCGCCCCAGCGCGTCAGATTTTTCGTCTGCAGCGTGCCGGACACGGCATCCTCGTCGAGCAAGCGCCGGATCACTTCCCCTGCCCCCTTAGCGCGCAGCTTCGGCGTGACGGCGGTGAGACGCGCGGCTTGCGGTGCGATGTCGCCAGCGATCCGGCAGGCCTCGGCCGCGGCCAGCGCGAGCGCCACGCAGATCGCACGCTCGAACCCCTCCCCTCCCGGACGAATCCGGCTGCGATCTCCCGGGTTGCGAAAGGCGGCGCCGCCCGCTTGCATCACCAGCAAAGGCACGGCCATCGACCAGCGCATTCTCTGGGCCAAGGCTAGATCGGCGAGCCACCAGCCGAGCAGCCCAGCGTCGGGACGCAGGCACTGAACCTCGATCAAAATCTGGGCCGCGATCAATGGCGCAGGTCGGCCGGAGCGCGTCACCTCATCGAGATCCTCCGGCAACCGGCCGAGATCATTGCTCCAGCGCAAGCCGAGCAGTTCGATCGTCGAACGCAACATCGTCTCATCGAGCGCGGGGGAACGCGAAGCCAGCCAGCGCCACGCCGCGAAGATGTTGCCGGCGGGTCCGAGTTCGGCTCCCGGTTGGCGAAGATGCCAGGCGTCGCGCAACTGCGCTTCGGTCTCGGTCCGTCCGACGAGCGCGACGGCCACGGCAGCGCTTTTCAGGGCAAGGCGCTGACGCCAGGCTCCAACCCAAGGCGGGTCGGCAAGCACCAGATTGTTGAGCGAATTCAACGCGGCGCCAGCCAGAAACGCCGCTTCGGCGTCGGTTGTCACGAGCCCACGCGGCACGGCCCAGCCGGGGACAACCGGGGGCGTGAAAGCGACACTGGCGGTCGAATCGAGAGCGGCCATCGTCCGAGGATCATGTCACGCATGTGCGCTTTAGGCTATGCCTCTCAAACAAAACCGCACGTCCTGTCGACGCGAAAGAATGACCGATAATCTTGCATTATCGGACATTCTACTCTTTATATAAGGAATGGCCGAAAACGACGTCTGGAACGCCGAAAATCACGCTTCGAAGGACGCCGCCCCACCGGAGCGCCCGGCAGCAGGTGTCGATCATTCCGCGCCGCGGACGCCGGCCGAGGAGAGCGACGCCCTCCCCTCCCCGCTCGCCGTGGTGGAAGCCGGCGTACCGGCGCATCTCGAGCAGCTCGCCGAACGAGCCCGCGGCTATGTCAAGGCGGCGAGCTCGGACAACACACGACGCGCCTACGCCTCCGACTGGACGCATTTCACCGGCTGGTGTCGGCGCCAGGCCCTCGCGCCCCTGCCACCGAACCCGCAGACCGTCGGGCTCTACATCACCGCCTGCGCGTCGGGCGCGGCCACGGCCAATCGCAAGCCGAATACGGTGACGACGATCGAGCGGCGGCTGTCGGCCTTGGCCTGGTCCTATACGCAGCGCGGAACGCCACTCGATCGCAAGGACCGCCATATTGCGACCGTGCTCGCTGGCATCCGCAACACCCACGCAGCCCCGCCTCGCCAGAAGGAGGCGGTGCTGCCCGAGCATTTGATCGCCATGCTGGAAACGCTTGATCGTGGCTCGCTGCGAGGGCTACGCGATCGGGCCATGCTGCTGATCGGCTTTGCCGGTGGCTTGCGGCGGTCCGAGATCGTCGGTCTCGACGTCGGTCGCGACCAGACGGAGGACGGCCGCGGTTGGATCGAAATCCTTAATTTGGGCCTGGTCGTCACCTTGCGCGGCAAGACCGGCTGGCGTGAGGTCGAAATCGGACGGGGCTCTGCCGACGCCACCTGCCCGATCGTGGCGCTGCAGACCTGGCTGAAGCTTGCCAGGATCGCCCACGGCCCCGTATTTCGGCGCGTGACCGGCCAGGGCCAGTCCGTCGGCCCCGAGCGCCTCAACGACCGAGAGGTCGCCCGCCTGGTCAAGCGCACCGCACTCGCCGCCCGGGTGCGTGGCGATCTCCCCGAGGGAGAACGGCAAGAGAAGTTCGCAGGCCATTCATTGCGGGCCGGGCTCGCCTCCTCGGCCGAGGTCGACGAGCGCCATGTTCAGAAGCAGCTCGGTCATGCCTCGGCCGAAATGACCCGTCGCTATCAGCGTCGCCGCGACCGCTTCCGGGTCAATCTCACCAAGGCCGCGGGATTGTGACGAGGTCCGGAATAGGTCGGCAGCTGGCATCAACATGCCTCGGCCGCCACCCACACGAAGCGCGTTCCAGCTTGTCGAGGCGGCCAACTGAATATATATTCCTCTACAAGGGAGTAATTATCATGCCCAACGAGTTTTCCGCCCGCGAGGTAGCCGAACTGGCCAATGTTCCGGTTCGCGCCGTCGACAAGGCGATTGAGGAAAAGGTGCTGGCGGGCATCCGTGCAGCGGCGCCAGGCCGACGTCGGATGCTTCCCCTTCACGCTGTACCGTATGCGGCCATCGTTGCCCGATTGCCCGTCACTCTTTCGCTCGAAACGAAGCGCGATCTGGCACGCGCGCTCGGCAAGCGTTCGACTGCGCGCATGACGGCCGAGCCGTTGGAGATCGCACCTGCAGTCACTGTAGATGTGTCCGCACTCGTCGGATCTGACCTCGCTGAGCGCGCCGAACGTTATGGAAAAGCGCGGGAGGATTTCGTTCACGTCGATCCCGACATCATGGGTGGCACGCCGGTGCTGCGAGGCACTCGGATGACGGTGTATTCCGTGCTGGGGCGCATTGATGGTGGCGACAGTGTCGACGATGTCCTCGAGGACAACCCTCATCTGACACGAGAGGCGGTCGAAACTGCAGTGTTCTATGCCCGGACACACCCCATCATTGGAAGACCTGGTGGCCGCCCTTGGGCGAAGGCCGCGTGAAGTTGTTCATCGATGAATGCTTGTCCCCGCAACTGGCTCGCCGTCTCAACGAGGAGGGACGGCACGATGCGACCCACCCGCGCGACAAGGGACGGCTCGGCGAACCCGATCACGTCGTGCTGGCGCGTTGCCTGGATGAAGACCGAGCGATCGTAACCGAGAATGCTGTCGACTTCCGCAAGCTGGTCGCGCGCCAGGAATTGCATCCTGGGCTGATCATCCTTCCAAGCGTCAGTCGCGAACAGTCGTTCAGCCTGTTGGTCAACGGGATCGCCCACCTAGCATCGCAGGGCGGGCCGTCGGACGTTATCGTCAATCACGTTCTCGAAATTGGGAAAGACGGAAGCTTCACGTTGTCTCCCCTCCCCTAGCGGGGCTTCCTCAGGCGAAGCGATATTCACATCCGACACTGCCCGTTCTGGGGACCTCTGGAACCCTCGCTGTAAGCAAGCGCGCCGCAAAGCCCCATAAATGACCATTGGCGGCTTTTAAGCACCCGACCTCACCGACCTAGCCGTCACGAGCTCGAAGGGCACTCAGCGAGCTTCCTAAGAGGTCGATTTTTTCGCCTCGAGCCGAATTCGCGCGCCTTCGCACGATCAGACCTAGCGGAGCAGCGGCAACACGATGGATGCGGTGATCGCCACGGCGATGGCGCTTCGAATGAGGATCCCGTTGATCCGAGCCATAGAGGCTTCAGAGCTGTCCGGCATATGCATAACCTCTCCTCCCTCTTGGTCCAGTTTCGGACTCATCCCGGCCTCACGCAATCGCGATTGTTCGCGAACCGGCAGACTCCCCTCTCGTGTGGCCAGACAGCAACGGGGCCAGCCCCCTTCCCTCCTCGACGATCAGCACGCGGGGCGAACGAGTCAGCCTACCGCAGAGACCGAGGGCTCATCTCCGGTCCAGGAGGAACGAATGCTCAGCCTTGTTTGCCCATCGCGCAGAATGCTAAACGCCGGAGCGGGCCGGTAGCTCAATGGTTAGAGCTCGCTGCTCATAACAGCGCCGGTGCCGGTTCGAGTCCGGCCCGGCCCACCACGCTCTCTGAAAAGCAGCCGTCCCGACAACGGTGAGCCTTCCGGCTATGCCCCTTCATTTGTCACTGAAGTTGCTACGACGTCGTAGCCACGCCGGGTCTTCCTGAGGAGCCAGTCCTGCAGCGCCTCGGCTGCGGTCTCTTGATCCCCGTAGAGATCCAATCGCCGCCGACCGGAACAGCCCCGGCGCCCCCATTCGCGCACGAGCGCGACATCGCCAAACAGCGTTGGCTCAATCGCCAGCACGTAGAACCGAGCCATATTCTGCGCTGGATCGGATCGGTCCAACACCAACATCTGCATCCGAGGCGATATCAGACGGGGTGATGTCGGCTGGAACGACATCCACAATGACTTCTCCAGCGTCCAGACGCTGACGCAGTTCGGCGTTCTCTCTCGACATCAGAGAACGTGTTCTGCAATGAGCGCACCGAACCGGCGGAAACCCGATGCGGCGTTTCGGTAGGTTTGTTGTCAGCTGACAACGCTGGCGGCGCCATGAATAGCGAACTGATGACTTGAGAGCGCTTGCTCATCGGCCCCAGGCTCCCTTGAGTTCAGCAATCTCGTCGTTCACACCATCGACGGAATCAATGGCACGATCATACGCCGCTCTCCCCACGGAGCCGCGATCTCGTAGAGCGATTGCTTCGTCAGGCCTGCATTAGCGATCGCAGTCGATTTCCACGCAATTGGACGCAAAACGTGCTCGCCGAAATGATATCTCAGCCAAGCAACAATTTGCGCCTCAGGCACGTCATGGGGGTCGTGCCGTGTGACCACGTATCGCAAAAAATCGAGCTCGATCTTTCCCCCGGCGTCCTCGATCACCTTCATGAAATCGGTGGTCATGAGAAAGAATTATGAGCATCGCCGTAGCGGCGTTCAGCGCGCTCATCGTCAGGTAACCAAGTTGCGGCGGGCTATCGCCCTGGAATTCCCGCCGAAGGCCCATAGGCGAGCCTCTGAGGAGGTCGGGTTTTCCTGGCTCGCGCGCGGAAGTAAGCCCGGTGTTGCGCAACCTTGCAGATCGTCCCGGGAAGCGCTATTTTGCCGTAGTGGACGGCGGATGTTGGCGCACCTGCCGCCCTTTAGCGACTTAGGTTAGAAATTGGACCCGGACAGCGGCTGGCCAGCCTGTCCGGGTCTTTCTAATCGTCTCCGTGATGCTTAGCGGCATAAGCCACATTTGAGCACCTTCGGTTGGAGGGCGAGGCACTCGCCTTGCCTAGGGTGGCTCCATTCCTCCGAGGCGCGCCGGCTGGCGGCGGCGCATACTGCTTCCACCCTCGAATCTCTGAATTGTAGCGTGGACCTACTCCCGCTACAGTTCCGGCAGTGCAGCTAATGGGTCGATCGCTCTCACGCCGAGCGGTTCAAAATGCCTGAGATTGCGGGTTAGCACGGTCAGCTCATGAAGGCGGGCTGTGGCGGCGATCGCGATATCCTCAAATCCCGGCTGATGGGCAAGCGAAGCATCAAGGATCTCCCCGGCAATATGGGCACACCGCAGATCGAAAGGCAGCAGCTTCTCCGCATAGAGATGCTCTATGCTCTCCCACCATTCCGTCAGCCCTCGCGCCTTCTTCGTAGCGCCTTCCCGTTCGGCCTTGGCGATCCCGGATTTCACCTCAGCCGCCGAAATGACCGACAGAAAAAGCCGCGGGCTCGCCACGTCTAGCCATTCTATGAGCGCCCCGACGCGCCCTCGTTTCGATGGCGCCAACGCTGAGATGACGTTCGTATCGACCAGAAACATCAGATATCGACGGAGCGGCTCAACTTGCCGCTGCGCGCTGGAATATCGCCGTCGTCGCCTGGGAACGCTGCGAGCAGCCGGCCGAAGCTCGGGATCTGCGCGAGCTTCTGATATTCCTCGAACGACAGCACGACCGCTTCCTTCCTGCCGTGTCGGGTGATGACCGCAGGGTAGCCGCGGACAGCTTGATCGACGACAGCCGAGAGCGTGGCCTTAGCGTCCTTAATCTGAATTTCTTTCATTCCCCGCTCCCATGACTACTGTGGTCATATAGCTAGCGATGGCGGCTCTCGCAAGCGGACAGGCTCAAACCGAATCCACTCGTCACAATGCACGGCGCCTCGATGGTTTGTCCAGGAATCCTCGGCGCAAGTCGTATTCGGACGTGACTGACGGCCCCTCTTGAGAGGGCATCTTTTTTTCGCGCCGCCGCCTTTACGCGGCGAACAACCAGCGGTCCCAGAAAACGGGCTGAAGCAAACTCGCTTCGATCGCTCGGGAGTCAGGATGCGCCGGATTGACGAGGATATTTCGGTAGAGGCGGGCAACGCCGATCGGAACGATGAGAATGGCGCTGCGCCTCTCTCCGTACCAGCGCTCTCCAAAGGCCTTGCTCACTGTCGCGGGCATTTCATCCCAGCCAGGCAACGCCGGCGGCGAGAAGACCTCGTAGGATAGCCCCTTCGGGAATGTGAGCTGGATGAAGTGCTGATTGGGCTGCAGGCGCCCACTGCCGTGCACCAGTTTCTCAAGGAGGGCCGTCGAGAAATGCTCGCTGGGGTAAATCAGCGGGCTGCCCGCCGTATTCCAGCGCCTAGGCGCTATCGTGGATCCAGTCGCATCGAAAATCGGGTAGGCTCCTGTCGGATTTCCAATCTGAGAACCCGGCACGGTACGGTCCAGAATCTGCGGAGTCACGCAGCCGTGCCGTATTTCAGGCTGCCGAGCACGTCGAGCATGTTCAGAGCCTATCTCGCTATGAATAACGACCTCGATCGGGCGTCGATCCTCCAACATCGGATGTGGCCTGAAGAGAAACTCCCGCGCCTCGTCTTCATCCTGCCAGACGTCGAGTGCAAGGCTCCAGGTGCGCGCAACCCGCGCCAGCCGTGCCCCCTCGTCCGACGAGAGGCGGTCCGCGGTGTAGGGGGCCTTGGGGATGAGCCTGTATTTGAACTGGGCGTCGCTGGGCGCGATCAGTCGCGCCACGCGCTCGAGCGAACCAAACGGCAGGCCGTCTTCGATCCGGGCGATCAACCCGAAGGGCGAACGGCTGCACCATCAAGCAGCTTGCCGTGTCCATGAACGAGTAAGCCAGATCGCCCCCCGGGCGCCGTGTCGACGTCGTCATGCCCGTTGCTTGTCCCGCTTTCTGGTGCCAATGAGCGCCATGAGCATCGGCCCGATCGAGAATTCGCCGTTTTCGGCCCGCTGTGTGAGGGCTCGCAGATAGCCGCCCGCGCTGGACACGGTTTCGCCCTTCTGCAGGATGCTAGCGATGACGATTGCGGCGTCGAGCTCGCCCATCACGCTCTGAGCATGAAGCCAGGCACTGGGGCTAATTCCGAGCATCGGCCTAACGAGCGCGGCAGCCGCCTGAAAGTCGCGCCAGTTAGCCACCCCGCCCTTACTGTAATCGATGATGTCGGGGCAAGCGTCGAGAACCATTCCTAGCGGGAACGTCCGATCTGGCATCCGCAGCGGTTCAGGAGAACTCTCAGTCCTCGCCCCCGGGCTCTCTGGAGAGCGTGGTTCAAGATCAATAAGGGAGTCTGGATTTGAATTCTGTATGTGACGCTCAGTTTGAGACTCATTGGTGCTAAGTTTTTGTGATTTTACGTGATCTTCCAGCAAGTTGAGGATCTCATCGGCCAAGAGGCTCAGCTCCGTGGCAATCGGCTCAAGAACCTCGCGGGTGGCGGAGCGCGGAATCCGCCCCACGACGCCCCGGTAGAGCTCGTGAAGCTCCGTCCAATCGGCCGGGCCGGCTCCGTTGCGGCGGGTCGAAACGCCCTCCTCCATTCCGGTCGCGATCATCTTGCAGATGTCCCGCCGGCAAATAGTGACGCGCTCCCGAACGAGCTTCAGAGCGCGTTCTTCTGCGCGAACTTCATCAGCCAGTCGCTCGAATTCCTCGGCCCTGGTGACGAGTGGCGCCAGATCAAAACCAAACGCGAGCTCGATGCCGCCGGCGCGGTCCTTCCGCGCGTAACGCTTACCATTCGGGCTGTCGCGCCGGATGATAAAGCCGACATCAACGAGCGCGCCCAAATGCCGTCGCAGCGTCGCCGGCGCCATGCCGTGAGCCCGAAGGCAGAGCTGCTGGTTAGACGGGAACACGATAAGCCCCTCCCCCGTGAGGACCGTCTCCGGGTGGAAAGTTAGCAGAGCATCCAGAACCGCCAAAGCGCGCTCCGAGATGCCGAGCTTCTCCTTTGCGGTGCAGATAGCCCGAAAAGTCTCCCATTTATGAACCGCCTTTTCCGGCGGGCGTGTCTTTGCCCCCGCTTGGCTTGCCACAAGGGCAAGTGTCAGCGGTCGCCGCCCAAAGGGCGTCGTCGAGAGTCGTGGTTCCATGTCCTTTGCCCTATTCAGGCAAAAGAAATCCGCTCGCCGAATGGCGCAAATCTCTCTCGAGACTCTTGACGGTGATTCGAGGAAGTGCGATTCTCGGTTTGCTTAAGACAGAGAGCGCTCTCGGAACATCCGTTTCGGGGGCGTTTTCTTTTGCGGTCAATCTCCGTTGTTACGATCTTTCGTCGTCCTGAAGTCGCGATAAAGCTTCTCCAGGTTGCTCGAAATGAAATTGCCGAACTCGCCTGCATCCTTGGACTTGAGCGAGAGGCTGAATGTCCGCCCCGTGTTCTTGAAGTTCGCAGCGACACGATTGTCAGTGGGTGTCCATTGACCTTCCGCCGCCCTCGCCTTCTGTGGGCGCCTGTGCGCCTTCTTGAGCCGGTCCACCAGGAAGTTGAACCGGTCCGAAGCCGGCGTCTGATCGAAGTCTGCCGACTGGACGATTGCAATTGCGGTTTCGCGTTTCGCCGGGTGAGCGATCAGCTGCTTTAAGTCTTCCCAACGCGGACGACCTACCCCTCGGGCGGCGCCGAGCGCCTCAAGGACTTCCTGCGGAATCACCTCGACGAGCGTGAACATCCTCGCGACAACCGTGTCGTCGACACTGACGGCAGCCATAATGATCGCCCGGTCCTGCCCGAGCTTGCGCAGACTGTCCGCGAACCGCGCCTTCTCGATGAACGATAGGTTGGCCCGCCGGGCGTTCTCTTGGCCCTGAGCGACGATGTGCGCGGCATCGTCCAACGAACGGATGACAGCTCGGACGCGCTTGCCTAGCTCCCGCGCGACACGGTGGCGACGGTGGCCAAAAACAATCATGTGCCGGCCGGCAATCTCAGGGTGCGGTCGGACGAGGATGGGCTGTAACTGCCCCTCCCTCGCAATTCCATCCTTTAGGAGCGCGAACGCCTCCTCATCGTCATCGACGCGGTCGGCGACAAATGAGCTATCGACGAGGTCGGGGTCCAGCTCAACGACGACTTCTCCGTCGGCGATGAGCTTCACCTGATCCGCCATCTCCTCGATTGACTGCTTCATGGCGCGAGACGCTCCGCGGTTCGCGTATAGCGCCCGCGCTTCTTGGATTGGAGACAGAGGTGCTGCGACGCCTTCGGTCGGTGCCTCAATCGCCCTCATTAGCAAACCTTTACGCGCCATTTTTGCCCGTAGCTCCGCGTAACATGTTGAACTGCCGAAGCGATTTGGGTTTCCGTACAGCTGTCAATTCGGCAGTCATTTCCGCCCCCACGCGTCATGCATCAGGGAACGGATCTCCTCGTTCACGGCGTTTAGCGAATCGATCGCACGGTCGTAGGTTTGACGGGTAAACTGGGACCGATCGAGTTCATACAGCGACTGATTCGTGATCCCGGCGTCGGCGATGGCCGTCGACTTCAGCATTGGGTTCGACAGCATGAACTTCGGGAACATAGCCTGCATGAACCCAACCATCTGAGCCTGAGGCCCATCAGTCGGCTCGTACCTTGTCACGAGATAGCGAAACCATTTGAGCCTGACGTCGGCACCATGCCCCACGATGGAGCCAAGGATCCCACCGAGCATCAAGAGGAACTGGCTCATCGACATCACGTCCAACATCTGGGGGTGGATCGTGATGATGACAGAGGTCGAGGCGGTGAGCGCCGTGAGCGTGAGGTAGCCAAGTTGGGGCGGGCAATCGACAACGACAACGTCATATCGATCATCGACATCCTTCAGCACGGCGCTTAGCCGCAAGAAGAATTGCTTTCCCTCAATCGAGCGCTGCGCCGCCATCGGCGTATCGTACTCGTACTCCTGGAGTTCCAGGTTCGCGGGCACGATGTCGAGTCCAGGGAAATTGGTGGGCCAGATGACATCTGTGATCGGCACCCGATCGGCCGTGTATTTCAGACAGTCATACAGCGAAGGATTCTTGTCGAGCTCCGGCTGAATTCCATGGAGCGCCGACAAGGATGCCTGCGGATCCAGATCGATTGCAAGAACCCGATGGCCGGTGAGGGCGAGGTACTGCGCGAGATGTGCAGCCGTTGTCGTCTTGCCGCTGCCACCTTTGAAGTTGACGACCGAGATCACCTGAAGTGGCTCGCCAGGCCGCCGGTGCGGCACATACTTCTTCACACCCGACCGTCCGTGACGGTCCAGATACTGCCGAAGCTCAAGCATCTGCTCGGCCGTGTAGGTGCGTCGCCCCGAGGAAGTCGTGGTAGGCGTTGGCCCCTTGCCTTCCAGATGAAGCTTTTTGACGTTCGACGGCGTAACTCCGAGGAAATAGGCGACTTCACTGAGTGTGAACGACCGCAAGCCCTTCTTCGCGTTGGGTGGGTAATGTTGGATACGCAGCAGATTGAGCTTCTCCGAGATCAATTCTCCCTGCTGGAGAATGATCTCGTGAAAAAGCTTGCCTGTATCATCGCTGATGTTCGCGAAGTTCATCCAGTGGCCGCCTATCGGAATAACGCTTTTCCGGAGCAGTGACGCTTTTCCGGAGCAACGGGAATTGCAAGCGTGAATTATGCCCGATTCGCGCGAGGCGGCAACCGATTTTGAGTTAACGAGAAGTAAACTCAAAATTTTCCAGGAGGCCCGGTCAAAGCATTAGAACTATCGTGCCAGAACATATTGATAAGGCGGACGAATTTGACGTTCCGTACAGCTGTCAATCGAACCGCAGCATCGGTTCAGAGCCACGCATTTTTGAAAAGGTTCGAGGTCCCAATTTGTCACACATTCCGATCAGGAATCGTTTGCCGTTGATCGATTCTTAAAATGCATTGGACCGTGAACCGAAGAACCGACGATTCTACGGTGCCTGTCAATCAGCGGCGCGGGTCATGCTCAACCTTATTGTCTTAGATAGAATTGATCGAACCCGGGACATGCATCGGTTCTATGTGCTCTCAATAGAGCCGACCCTCTGGGGCGAGCTGAGCCTCGTTCGCCAGTGGGGCAGGATTGGGAGGCGAGGGCGCAGTCGCGTCGATCTACATTGCGACCACGCATCAGCCAGGGAAGCACTGGATAGCTGGCTCGAACGAAAGCGAGGTCGGGGCTATGTCCCTCGTCAACCTACGACCTAGGTTGAACGCTACCGCTCTGGACCGTAACCCTGCCGCGGACGTCGATGCCGAAAACCTCCAACGGAACTTCGAGGACATCGTTCGCGATTTGAGGGCTCCAGCCCTTTTGGCTGCCGACGAAACGAGACGCCCCAGAAAAGTCGGCACTGACGCGTACGTAGCGAGCAGAGGGCCCGCGCTCACATGGGGCTTACAAGTCGAGACACCACCGATGGTTACGTCTCTGGCTTGGTCCCAGAAGGGGCATGGCTCGATCGACGTGATCAAGTGGCGCGCGGGCCGGATTCAACTGACGGTCAGGAGCGCCATCAGCATCGGCCCATGAGCGTAGGCGTGGCGTGGTGTTTAGTGTCAGGGTGAGGCGGCACTGGTGCAGGCGGTCGGTCGCATCGCCTCGCCCCCTTTTTATCCGTTAAACCTCGACCGAGAGCTTGCTTCGCCGAAGCTCAGAGTAATCTCTGAGCTAGCTCCCTTACGCGTGATCCATGATTTTGGAACCTGCACGCAGGACCAAGCAAAATTTGGCGCGAAGCCTCTTTGGGCAGAAGATCTTGCTGGGCTCGAGCACTGGAACTGAGGGAAGGGCGATTGAGTCATCTTTTTGGACCGTCCGCCAAAGGACGTAGAAGACTGCGTCGCGGAACTGCTTTGCAATTTTTGGCGGCATCGATAGCCCGTCACCGTTTGTCCACAGTACGTGGACTGCCGAATGGATGGCCGTCATCAACAAGGTCGCGGACCGCCACTTCTAGCGCCTGAGAGATTTGCCAGAGGCTAGTCGCAGTCGGGTTTCGCTGGCCCATTTCAAGTGCGCTCACATGTGCCCTGTCGACGCCCAGACGCTGCGCAACTTGAGCTTGGGTGAGCCCCTTGGTCAGCCTAGCGGCTCGCGCATTCGCGGCGATCACCTGTCTAATATCCATTTCCGCATTTATCTGCGGAGAGCCGTTTAGCGCGACGCGGTATGCCGCGTTGCGCTATAACGCACATTGGGGTTATGACCGTTGAACTTTCATGAGCGCTTAGGTGGTGCGAGTTCTGATGGATCGCTTTCCTTCGCCAGCGCGCGGCTTTTCCAAACTCAGGCTCGAAATTCAGTGGGTGTTAATCGATAGCGACCGCGTCAAATATCTTCTGGTGGTGGACGTGTTCGGAAGTTTGACAAACCGCGATAACTGGCAGGAGATTTTCGATGGTTGGTGCGCCGCACAAGGTCACGCGCCAAAATTTAAGCGCGGCAACAGCCGAACTAATCGAACCGAAGCGAAGGTAACGCTTCATGGCTATCATCCGATTGTCGACTTTTTGGTGAGGTGGATAGGACTGGAAAATCTGCCGATAGGGCAGCCGGACCAGTCAAAGATAAGTCAGCTAGAGTCTGAGCTAGAACTGCTTCGGAAGCAGAACGCAGAATTGATGCAACTGCTCACCCAAGCTCGTGATGTGCCACGTCAAAAATCTGGAAAATGACAACACGGCATGCCGACCAAAGGACATGTCAGCAGAAAGCTCATGTAGCTGCTGGCTGCTCTCAAATTATAGAAGAAACTGTTTACTCCCAAACACTTCTGAGCAGGATCGCGCTGAGATCTGAAATTTTGAACCCGCGTCGATCGCGTTGGGCTGCTCAAAGCCCCGAATAGGGAAGGGGATCGGGCTCTGATATCGGGACGGGCAGCCTCGAAAACATCAGGCTATCGCCCGGCGATGAGAGATGCTGAAAATGTTGGATCGCTGCTAAGGTAGTCATCGCTAGCGCTCCGGACCTCCGCGTCCGCGTTGACGGGCGATCGCCAGTCTCTTCTGCAGTTGCGCGATACGCTCTGCCTCCTTCTTGCGCCGCTCATCATCGGTGAGCGGCTTCGGCCTCGCCGGATTTGATGCCACGGGCGTTCCGGGCTGAGGCTCTTTTGCAAGCGGGCGCGGTTCGATCGCGGCCGACATTGGCGCTTCCAAAGGCTTAGGCGGCTTGATGGCATCTGGCGAAGTATTGGGCTGGGTTGCTGCACGCTCGGCGGCGAGTGCCTTCGCTGTATTGCGGACCCTGCTTAGACGATCGACGGAGTGATTTCCCATGCCGGCTCGACCGGCCTGCGACGCCGACTGGCCGCCGGCGACCGCAGCCCCCTGATTCGCCTTAAACGCGGGAACGAGGATGGCGGGTTCTGCCATGAGACGCTCGGTCATCCCGCGCATCGCCTTGTTCAACGCCGCGTAGTTTTCCGCGCGAATTGTGACGTCGTCGAGTTTCTTCGCCTTAACGACCAGTCCCTCGGCCTTCTGAATTTCAGAGAGGAGAAGCCGGATGCGATTGTCGACAGCCTCGACAGTCTTCCTCATCTCGCCGGCGATGGCGATAGCGGCATCATCGGCGTCGTCCCGTGCCTTCTTGGACTTGAGGCGTGAACGCGACTCAAGTTTCGCCGACACATGCGAGATGGCATTGCGCTCATTGACGAGCTCGGCCTTGCGCGCCGAGAGACGGACGATTTCCTTAGCGGATTTACTTGCAATGAGCGCCTCGGCCGTTTGACGACCATGCTGTGGTCCCAAGGCCCTTTCGAGCCAGGCTCGGCGATAGGCTTCATAGGAAGCATCCGCTTTTGCTATCGCTGCAACGGATTGCAGATTGGTCGCCCATTGCTGGTTGGCTAGCTTCATGCCCTGTGCCGTTTCCAAGCCTTTCCGCTCGCGCGCATAGGAGGCCGGATCAACGCGATCTCGTGCCTTCTCGGCCACGCCCATCTCCACATACGTACGTGGGTCTAGGCGTTTCTCGGCACCAGCGGCAGCCAAATGCTCATTCGCGAGTTTGGCGAATCGCGCGCGCTCCGTCCGGATCCATGTCTTTTCCTGGCCAATTGCGAGGAGCTTCGGCTGTAGGAATGGCCGGTTGGAACGGCTTTGCCGCCGCGCGGTCTTAAAATGCTTCACATAGGCGAAGTCCCAGATCAACTCGCCGGAGCCGGGCTTCTCGGGATGCTCGATCTTCTTGGCGGGCCGGTCGTAGAGATTGATGTGCACATGATAGTTCCGGCTATCGTTGTGCTTGTTTGGAGCGTGGATGGCGGCCCAATAGGGGAGGGCGAGATCCTCGTAGGGCCGGCAGAATGCCTTCGCTAGCGACAGTCGCTGGGAGGCGGTCAATTCGTGCGGAAACTCGATCACGAGGCGCGTCTGGACCCGGCCGCCGCGACCTACCAGGAAAGCGATTGGCGCGTCTGGTAGATCATCGACGCTCTGCTCGGCCGAGATCCTGGTGAAGCCTGCTTTCTGGAATATCTCGATGAGCTTGAGACCTTCAGCTTCCGTGACGCTCTCCGAGACCGCCTGGTTTGTGGCCAGTGCCACCGAGAGAGTTGAAGACAATGGGGACGAAGTCCGGGCCATCTCCCGGATATTGGCCCAGACGGCAGGGCCCCTCTCGGGATCCAGGATCACCTTGGTCTTGCGGGGCGCGTCTTCGGCATTATCGACCGCTTCCCAGAAGGCATCACGCTCCTCCCTGGTCGTGCCAATGTTGCCGAAGGAAGAGATTTCCACGCCATCGCGGGCGACCTGTTCTAGCTTGGAGGGTTCGTCGATGCATCCCAGCACTTCTTTCGACGGAATAACCTCTACGGCGTCCTCGCGGTCGATGTAGCGCTGGTGTTTCCTCCCACCACTGAGAGCTGACGCGACGCTTTTTTGCCCCTTCAACACATCAACCAACTCACCTCCCTTCGAGAAAGTCGTGACCGAAAAATGGAAGGAGACAGCCCCGTTTTGGCCTTGCGGTCTGCTGGTCTGCCTATGTGCCTTTTGGCCGTGGAGACCGCTCGCGGTCCGAATACCGGGTCTGGCCAGAACTCGGGCGATGTCGCCAAGTCCAACACCACCTCGGGACACGTCCTTCATGCGACGCAGGGCCTGCCGTTCAATAGAGTTGACCCGATGGAGGGCACCTGCAGCCGCACGCTCTCCTTCCTCGGTCTCCCGTTTGTGATCGGCCTCGATTTCTCGCTGTGCCCGTCGATTGTCCTTTCGCGCCCGCAACTTCGCGGCGCGCTCATCGGCTGCAGTACGCTTCCTGGCGGCAATGTCGTCGAGATCAATCATACAAAGGCGTGAAAGCGAATCCGGGATTGCGGCACCACAATTAAAGCTCGAAGCCCACCGGCTTCCAAAGCCGCCGTGGTTCTGCGCGCTTCAGCATGCGCTCATGATTAAGAACTAACTAAGGGCGACTGCCCGCGGATCTTCATCGCCGCCTCGGTCAGCTATCGCAATCTCGACGGCGCACCGTACCCCACGATGAGAGGCACTGCGACCAGATCGATGAGATCGTCGAGGGTCGAAAGCCCAGCGGAATCACGATCAGGAAACCGCTAAGTTGATCGATGATCAAATGGCAGCCGCCTTCCGCGAGCTGATGCAGATCAAGGCGGACCAGCGCAAGGCGCAGGCGGGTGGGGACACCTTGCACTGACGCAATATCAAACGTGATGACACGATAGAGGCCTGGAATTTCCGGGCCGTTTTTTTGGGCCGCGACAGGCATTATGCGCGGCCAATTAGGCAACTCGCCACGACAAGGATTTGCCGCGCTGTGGCACCGCCTGGAAGGGCGGCGTGCGGGTGCTCTGGCGCTGGACCAGGGAGATTCTCGAACATCGCAGTGAGCCCGGAAATCTCACCTGACCGGCGGCATATCGGGATGCTTTCTGATCTCCGCACACAGGCCGCCATTGGCGGCCTGTGCGTCCCAACTTTGGGGCGCGCGGAGACAGCACGATTTTTCCTAGGAGCCTTTCGGCGCCGCGGAAAGGGCGTCCGGCTAGTGGCCGGAACGCGAGTCAACTGAGCCTTAGATCGCGATTTGCCCGTGGCCGGAAACTTTTTCCGGACCGGTAAAATCGCGGGTCAGCAGGCAAGCTCGATTGGGTCGGGAAAACGGGCTTGTATCAAGTTTTTCCATCCTTCCCACTTCGGGAAGGATTAGCCTCTCAGAGCCCAAAGCCGAAAGGCAGTAAAGACTGGAGCCCCGCTCCAGCTTTACGGTATTGGGCCCTATGCTGTTTCTTCCGGAAGTTCAGCCTATCAGCGGACCTCGGAAAAAGGCGACCCCCGAAATTCGGAGTTTGGGGGTCGCCGTGGTCAAATCGAGGGATATAAAGAGGTGCGAATTGAAGCGCGAATCATGGGTTGGAAAAGGGCGACCCCCGAAACGCGGAGTTTGGGGGTCGCCCTCGTGAATCAGCGCTGAATCGGGAGCACCGTTGACCGCTGATAGAGAGCTCGGAAAGGCGACGCCCAAAATGCGGAGTTTGGGGGTCGCCCCGAGCGAAAGCCCCTCGTCGTCGGGCATGAATCCGTAGCGCTGAATCAGCGGTGAATCGCAGCGGACAGGCAAACGGATTGATGCATGTGAGGGGCAGCCGTCAGGCTCTTGCGGCAGGGTGGATCGGTAGCCCTGGCGCCGCGTCAGCGACCTCGTTGAATCGGAAAGTCGAGGTGCCGGGAGGCAGATGATGGCGACCGTATCGGTCGACTGCGGGGCGACCATGAATCAGGCGGCCCGGCGGCTTGCCGCTCAAGCCCATGGTTGCGCGTGCGCAAGGTCTGCGGATGGGGATTGGCCAATCGGCCATAAGAAAACCCCGCGCGAAACGGGCGAGGTCGGGCCTGCACATCGGTCTAAGGTCAGGGCTGCGCGATGCTGACGGTGATGGCGAGCGCGCCTCCGAGGCTTAATCGGATCTCGACCCGGCCTCACGCGCTCACCGATTTTCGAGGGGCGTAATCGGCTTTCGACGCGCGACCTCGCTGCGAGGGACTCGGACCTCACCACCTCTCTACCCTTGCAGATTCATCCGCTCCGCCTGGGATTGTACTCCTGACCTTTTTGCCCTCTTCGCCCTAACCGACTTTCTCGACGCCCCTGCAATGCCCGATCGACCACTGGGATTGTGGGATCGGACAAAAGAAATTCCCCGCCAACGGGCGGGGCCGCGATCTTAGTCTGGTTCGATCTTGGCCGGGCTTCCGCGCGCGCACGTCGCGGCGTCGCATATCTGCGCGACGCCAATTTCGCCGAAATAGTCGATGTCTTGGCTGGTGAATAGACTTGGGTACGGAGGTACGGGGCTCGATGGCGGTAGAACCATGGCCACAGGTTCGTCGGCGGTCAGGTACGATCCGATAGGGTAACTTCCGTAGGCCCGAGGGCTGGTGCGTCGGACGTCAAGATTTGCGGAAGGGTACTCGCCGCCGCCCGATCCGCATTTGTGACGGATCAAATGCTGGAACATGCCATTACGGCGTTCCAGCTCAGCGCGCGCCATGGGGTCCGAGGCGAGGCGCGCGTCATCCTCCGCCCGGGCAAGCTGCTTGGCTCGCTGGAGCTCGTAGTAGTCGAAGGATGCGATTTGCGAAGCCATTGGAGTGTCTCTGTGCCTCGTCTTTTTACGCCGCTACTCCGATTACATCAACAGGAGCCGATTTGGTTCCTGGTAAGATTGAGCGGCATGGTCCTGACGAATGGGTGAGATTTGCGATCAGATGAGTGCAAGCTGCGATCCATGATCGAGGCGAAGCCGGCGTTGAGCTGATAGTCCATGGCTTCCTGGAAACCGTCGTCGCCACAGACGTGGGGCATCGTCCTGTTCCTTCCGAGGATTCGGAGTTGATCGTCCTCGATCGACCCTTCCGCTCCGAAGGGGAAGTCTTTCCTAACCCCGATCCCAGTTCAGCCTGGCAATGCGGGGGTCCGCGGCGAAGGCGTCCCGCCCAAATTCGAGCGCCTGCTGCGGGAATTCGCAGAGAGCGCGAACGCCGGACGCGCTGAGACGCATGCGCCAGGTTTGTCGTTCAACAGGGGCTGGCTTTGCGAACGCGCGACAGAGCAGTATCGCGAGATTACTACCTTTTGCAGGATCGCGAACCGACTGGTAGCGGATCACATCGGAATCGGCATTCCGGGCCGCATCCGCGAACGCCTGACAGCCCTCATAGACGATCAGATCAGTCCAAATGGCTGCGTCCTTGGAAAGCGGATCCTGAGTAAGATCGAGGACGGACGGGGTTGCGACAGCAGCCGAAAAGGCCGTGTACTCGGCGGCGTTGGACGGCCAGGCCGTCTCGGGAGATTCGGAGAAGAATAGCAGCCGGTAAAACGCCATTTCAGCGATCGCCGTCGTCGCTTGCTCGCCTGCGTAGTAGACGCCGGCGGTCCGCCCGGCGCGCCGGAAGCGCGATCCGTGGGGATAGAGCGCGCCGTACCGGAAGGGCGTCGCGAGAAGGAAGTCGAGGTGACGGCATTCCGCCGGAACGGGTGGCTTCGACTCCTCGATCAGGTCTTCGAGCAGAGCTTGCTCGGCGAGGGTGTCGGTGAGCTTTAGAGTAGAGACGCGGTGCTGGGCCTCAACGAGGCGCCAGCACGAACCCTCGAAGGGCTGAAGCTCAGACGAGAGCGCGACGCGCGTCCAGGTAGGCGATGACATCGACAAGTCCACTCACGGTCTGAAGCTTCTCGATTGGTCGCGCATCGAGAGCGGTATTGGGATTGGAAAGCCAGCTGGTCGCGATCTGATCGTCGCCTCCGACAATCGCATCGAGGGACCGAAAAAGCCGAACGAACAGGATGGCGAGCTCAAACGGCTTGGTGCCAGGCTCCAGGCCAAAGGCACCGCGCTTCATGCGTGAGACAGTGGCCTCGCTGATGCCTATGATCGCCGCGAGGGTTCGGGCCGTGATCTGAAGCTGCTCGGCCGCGCGGATCGTAGCCTTCGTGATGACCGCGCCGGCCTCGGGGCGGGAAGCGTGACCGGGAAGAGTGGGCATATCATATCCTTTCCTGTGAAAGAATAACATAGAACAATTCCCTTTGAAAGATGTCCGCATCCTGTTTATTCCTGGCGGCTCACGGGCGCCGCGGATCAACACCGCTGCGAGCTTTGAGCACGGCGAGTATTTCGCCGGCCAGCACGCGCCTTGCGGCGATGACGGGGTCTGCTTCGATGCCTTCCGCGATGTAATCGACCACGTCGAGATGGCAGGGCTTCGGCGCGCAGCCCGTAAAGCTTCTTGACAATTGAATTGCGTGGTGAAACGTTTCCATGACGAACGGAAACGTTTCCACGGAGATTTCCATGAGTGACAGTTTTCTCGGCCGTCGTGCATTCCTCCAGGGCGGGGCCGCAACCGCCGGGGCGCTTGGTCTCCCCTTTTCTGTGCGAGCAGCCGATGAGCGCTCCTTGACCGTCGCGATCCCGTCGAACCCCTCGACCTTCGACCCGATCAACCAGGGCAATCACGATGCCATGGTGGTCAACCAGCTGATCTTCGAGAACCTCATCGAGATCGACGGCGAAGGCCGCCGTCGCCCCATGCTTGCGAAGGCGATGCCGGCGATCTCCGCCGATCGAACCGAATATGTCTTCGAGCTACGCGACGACGTCACATTCCAGAACGGCCAGCCGTTCACTGCGGAGGATGTGAAGTACAGCTACGATTATATGCTCGATCCGGCTCACAAGGCGCTGCGGCGCTCGGTCTGGACGAACATCGAATCCGTCGATGTCCTGGATCGCTACAAGGTGCGCTTCAAGCTGAAGACGCCTTTCCGCCCCTTCCTCGACTACATGACCAAGTATATGGGGATCTTTCCGGCGGGAAGCCGCGAGAAATACGGCAACGAAATTTTCCAGCAGAAGCCAGAGGGGCTTGGAACCGGGCCCGGCATCTTCGTCTCGGCGCGTTCCAACGATGTTGTTGAGTTCCGCCGCAATCCGAATTATTGGCGCAAGGACAATGTCGGCTGGGACCGGCTGCGCGTGAGGATCGTCTCCGAGGAGGCGGCCCGGATCGCTGCGCTGCTATCGAAGTCGGTGCACATCATCGGTGCGCCCCCCGTTCGCGACTATATTCGCCTGCGGCAGGCCAAGGCGCAGGGCATCACTGGCGGCAGCCGCCCGGCGCTCGGTAGCATGATGCTGATGATCCACAACACCCGCAAACCGCCGTTCGACGACCCCAATTTCCGCAAGGCGGTGTCGCTGGCGACCGATCGCAAGACCATCGCCGAGAAGATCTTCAACGGCTTGGTCGAGCCCTCGGCGGTGCCGGCACCGGCCTCGGCCTGGTGGTACAACGCTAATGCTGCCGAGGCGCTGGCTTTCAATCTCGACAAGGCGAAAGCCTATCTCGCCAAATCCCGCTATGCCTCCGGCGCCGAATTCGAGCTGCTCTATTCCTCACAAGGCTACCTGCTGGATGTCGGCGACGCGGCCCTGTTCATCCAGGCCTCGCTGGCGCGGCTCGGGATCAAGGTGAAGCTCCAGCCGCTCGAGACCGGCCAGCTCATCGAGCAGGTCTTCGCCGGCAACCAGACCTCGGTGCTGATGGCGGTGATCGGGCCGTCCGATCCGACCTTCATCATCCAGGGCATCTATACGCCGAACCAGGTGATGACGCGCAGCTCCGGCTATAGCAGCGAGCGGCTCAACACCCTCCTGTCCGATAGCTTCCGCGTCGACGACGAGCCATCGCTCGGGCCGATCCTCGCCGAGATGCAGGCGATCCTGGCAGAGGATTCGCCCTCGACCTGGATCGGCGCGATCCACAGCTTCAACCTCTGGCGGACCAATGTGCAGGGATTCGAGCCCAATACGGGGATCACGCTCCGCCTGACCGACGTGGCCGTGACCGACCCCCGCTGAGGCGAGATCGATGTGGTTCGCAGGTCGAATAGCTAGCAGTGTTGTGGTGCTTACCGTGGTCAGCGCTCTGCTGTTCGCGTTGACACGGCTGACGCCATTGTCGCCGGCGCGGATCGTGCTCGGCGCCGATGCCACTACCGAGCAGATCCAGGCGTTCGAGCATGATCGCGGCCTCGATCGCAGCCTGCCCGCGCAATACGCGGCCTGGGTTGCACAGCTTCCCCGGTCAGGGTTCGGGACGTCCTACATCACCGGCCGCTCGATCGATCTGGAGCTGCTCGAGAGCTTGCCCGTGACGGTCGAGCTGGTGGTGATCACCTTTCTGCTGACTTTGGTCGGCGCGATACCGCTCGGTCTCATCGCTGCGCTGACCGAAGATCGCTGGCCGGACCATCTGATCCGCATGCTATCCCTGATGGCCGTGTCGGTTCCGGGCTTCTGGCTTGCCCTGATCCTGATCCGCGTCTTCGCGGTCAAGCTGGAGTGGGTGCCGCCCATCGGGATCACGCCGCTCGCCGAAGGCTGGCACGCCCATCTTGCCTCCCTGGTGCTGCCGGCCCTGTCGATCGCGCTCTACTATATCGGTGCGCTCAGCCGCCTGATGCGCGCCGGCGTCATCGAAGTCCTGGGACAGGACTATGTCCGCACCGCGCATTCGCTCGGCTTGAGTCGGGGGCTGGTGGCCCACTACGTGGTCAAGAACGCGCTGCCGCCCTTCGTCAGCGTCGCCGGCATGTCGTTCGGCTACATGTTCGGCTGGGCGATCATTATCGAGCTGGTCTTCAACATACCCGGCCTGTCACGGGCGCTGCTGACCGCGATCACCCAGCGCGACTACCCGATGATCCAGGCCACCGTCCTGGTCGTCACGGCGATGTTCATCGTCTCGAACCTCGTGGCCGATCTCACCCAGAGGCTGATCAACCCAAGGCTGCGACATGCTTGACGTCATGCGCTCCCCGGACGCTGCATCCGCAGCCGAGGCCGCCAGGGCGCGGCGCCCGCATGCGCTCTCCGGGCTCGTCGGTCTCCTTGGTCGGCTTGCCGGGACCCCGATCGGTCTTGTCGGCCTGGTGATCGTCGGCTCGCTCAGCCTGGTCGCGCTCTTGGCGCCCTGGCTCCCGCTGCACGATCCCCTCGACCTGATGATGGAGTACCGGCTGGAGCCTCCGGGCGGATCGTTCCTCCTCGGCACGGACGAGATGGGGCGCGACATCCTCGCGCGCCTCGTCTGGGGCGCCCGGAGTTCCCTGATGATCGGCGTGCTGACCGTCGCGATCGGGCTCTCGGGTGGCGTCTTCGTCGGGACCTTGTCGGGCTACTACAGCGGAACGCTGGTCGAGAGCGCCCTGTTGGGCCTGATGGACATCTTCGCCGCGATCCCTCTGCTCGTCTGGGCCATCGCGATCGTCGGCATCTTCGGTACCGGGCCGGTGCAGCTGGGTCCCATCCTGCTGCCGAACGAAGTCAAGATCGTCCTTCTCGTCGGGCTCCTCTTCATTCCCGGGCTGGCGCGGGTCGCCCACGGTCTGGCTCTGGCCGAGGCCAAGGCGGACTATGTCGCGGCGCGACGCCTCCAGGGCGCTGGAGCATGGTCGATCATGACCAGCGACATCCTGCCCAACATCCTCTCGCCGATCTTCGTGCAGGCGAGCGTCCTGATCGGAATCGGCATCATCATCGAGGCGTCACTGAGCTTCATCGGCCTCGGCGTGCAGCCGCCGACGCCGAGCTGGGGCGGCATGCTGGCCGATGCGCGCTCCCTCGCGTTCTCTGATGAATGGTGGGTCGCGACCTGGCCGGGCCTGACCATCTTCCTCGCCGTGATCGGTTTCAATCTGATTGGAGACGCGCTCAGGACAGTGCTCGATCCGCGGCGGCGTGACGGGGGACCTGCCCTATGACCACGCCCGCACTATCCCTGGCCGATCTGTCGGTCGCCTTTGGCTCCGGGGCCGCAGCACGAAAGGTCGTCCATGGCGTGACCCTTCAGGTCGGCGCCGGCGAGAAGCTCGCCATCGTCGGCGAATCGGGTTCCGGCAAGAGCGTCACTGCGCTGGCAGTCATGCACCAGCTCGGGCGTTCGGGGCGGGTTGCGGGCGGCTCGATGCGCCTCGACGGCGAGGACATCACCAGCCTGCCGGAAAGCGCCTGTCGGGACCTGCGTGGCCGCAAGGTGGCGATGATCTTCCAGGACCCGATGACTGCCCTCAATCCGGCCTTCACCATTGGACGGCAGCTCGTGGACGTCATTCGCAGCCACGACGATCCCGGCCTCAAGGCCGCGCGCCTCCAAGCCGAAGAATTCCTCGGCAAGGTCGGCATCGACGACCCGCGCCGTCGAAGCGGTCAATATCCTCACGAACTCAGCGGCGGCATGCGCCAGCGCGTGCTGATCGCGATGGCCATCGCCTGCCGGCCGCGCCTGCTGATCGCGGACGAGCCTACGACAGCGCTCGACGTCACCGTTCAGGCCCAGGTCGTCGCGCTGCTGCGGGACATCTGCGCCAGCTTCGGGATCGCGCTGCTGTTCATTTCGCACAATCTCGATCTGGTCGCCGAATTCTGCGACCGGATCGCGGTGATGTATCGCGGCCGGATCGTGGAATCCGGCAGCACGGAAGCGATCTTCGGCTCGCCGCAGCATCCGTATACGCGGCTCCTGCTCGACGCCATCCCGCGACCTGGCCGCCTGCTGCGAGCGGCATTGCCGGGCCGCTTGCAAGAAAGCCCCGGCGAAGGGGCCTGCGACTACTTTCCCCGCTGTTCCCTGGCGGATGTGGATTGCCGCGTGCGGCCTGCCTTGCAGGGCGATGGCTCGCATTTGTGCGCCTGCTGGCGGAGTGCCTGAGATGATGCAGGCAGAGAACTTTCCATCGCCACTTCTTGCTGCCGCGGGTGTTGGCCGGCGTTACCCCGTCGCGCATTCGCCACTGGCGCGGCTGTTCGATCGCCGCACGACATCCGCCCTTCTCGGGGCGAGCCTGGAGGTGCGGGCCGGCGATGTCCTCGGGATCGTCGGCGAAAGCGGCAGCGGGAAGTCGACGCTCGCGCGACTCCTTGTCGGCCTCGACCGCCCGAGCAGCGGCCGGGTTCTGTTCGAAGGGCGCGATCTGTCCTCGTTTGCGGCCACGGACTGGCAGCGTTTCCGAAGCCGCGTCCAGTTCGTCTTCCAGGGTGCGCACACCGCCTTGAACCCCCGCAAGACTGTTGCGCGCAGCTTGAGCGAAGCCTTTCCGGACCAGCCTGCGCCGGACGCACTCAGCGCCTTGCTGGCACAGGTCAGTCTCGGGCCGGAGCTGCTCGACCGGCTGCCGCATCAACTGTCGGGTGGACAGAAGCAGCGCATCGGGATCGCCCGTGCCCTGGCCCGCCAGCCAGAGGTGCTGATCGCCGACGAGCCGACATCGGCCCTCGACGTCTCGGTGCAGAGCGAGATCGTCGCGCTGCTGCAGCAGTTGCACTGCGACCGGCAGCTGACGCTGGTGATCATCAGCCACGATCTCGGGCTCGTCGGGGCGTTCTGCGACCGCGTGCTCGTCATGTATGCCGGGCGCATCGTCGAGACAGGGCCTGCCGCGCAGATCCTGGCGGAACCGGCCCATCCCTATACGCAGCGCCTGGTGGCCGCCATCCCACGCGGGCTCGCCGGGCGCAATCGCCCTGCCGAACCGCCGCTTTCAGAAGCCGCCCGTCATGGCGGCTGCCCCTTCGAACCTCGCTGCAGCAACCGGATGCCGATCTGCGCGGAAAGCGAACCGCCCGAGGTTCGTCTCGGTGAGCGGCTCGTCGCCTGCCATCTCGCGCCATCTCGGCCCATCATCGCGGAGACTAACCCATGACAACGCGCTCGTTTCGCGTGGGCGCCGATATCGGCGGCACGTTCACCGACATCACCTTCCTCGAAAACGGCGAGACGGTTCACTCCTTCAAGCACCCGTCGACGCCGGACGACTATAGCCGCGGCATCGTCGACGGCATCCTGGCGCTGCTCGAGCGCATCGGGGGCAAGGTGAGCGAGATCGAGGAGGTCGTGCACGCCACGACCGTGGCGACCAACGCCATCTTGGAAGGCAAGGGCGCCACGACCGCTCTGCTGACGACGCGCGGATTCCGGGACGTCCTCGAACTCGGCCGGCTGCGGATGCCGGAGCTCTACAATCTCAACTATGAGAAGCCGACGCCGCTGGTGCCGCGCCACAGGCGCTACGAAATTCCCGAGCGCATCGGGGCGCGTGGCGAGATCGTCCTGCCTCTGGACGAGGAAGCGGTGGCCGAGGTGGCGCGCACCATCGCGGCCGAGGGCACGCGCGCGGTCGCGGTCAGCTTCCTGCACGCCTATGCCAATCCGCAGCACGAGCGGCGGGCCTGCGAGATCCTGACGGAGATACTGGGCCCGGAGATCTTCGTCAGCTGCTCCAGCGACGTCTTGCCGGAAATCCGCGAATACGAGCGGACCAGCACGGTGGTGGTCAACGCCTATCTCGGGCCGGTCGTGCGCTCCTATCTGCGGGCATTGACGACCCGGCTGCGCGAGGCCGGCATTCACGCTCCGCTGCAGGTGATGCAGTCGAGTGGCGGCGTGATGAGCGCGCTGGCGGCGAGCGAGAAGCCGGCCTGCATCATCGAATCCGGCCCTGCGGCCGGGGTGATTGCGGCGGCCCGCATCGGTGCGGCCGGCAACTCCAGCGACATCATCACCATCGACATGGGTGGCACCACCGCCAAGGCCGCGATCATCGAGCAGGGCCAGCCCGCACGCACCACGGAGTACGAAGTCGGGGCCGGGATCAATATTTCGAGTAAGCTGATCAAGGGCGGCGGACATGCGGTGAAGCTGCCCTTCATCGACGTCTCGGAAATCGGCGCCGGCGGCGGCAGCATCATCCGGGTCGATGCCGGAGGCCTGATCCAGGTCGGCCCCGACAGCGCCGGCGCCGCTCCGGGCCCGGCCTGCTATGGCGCGGGCGGATCCCGGCCGACGCTGACCGATGCCCTCGTCACGCTCGGCTACATCAATCCGGAATACATCGCCGGCGGCGCCGTGCGCCTCGATGCCGAGCGCTCCCGGCAGGCGCTCAGCGAGCAGGTCTGCGTGCCGACGGGCCTCGATCTCCAGGCCGCGGCGCATGGCGTCTACGCCATCGCGGCATCGACGATGATGCGCGCCGTCAAGGCGGTCTCGACCTATCGCGGACGCGATCCGCGCGACTTCACTCTGTTCGCATTCGGCGGCAACGGCCCGGCCGTGGCGGCCGAGATCGCCCGTCTCCTCGACATGAAGCGCGTCGTCGTCCCGTCCCATCCCGGCGTCTTCAGCGCGCTCGGGTTGCTCTATTCGACGACCGAGCACGACCTGATGCAGACCTATTTCTGCGCCCTCGATGGCATCGATTCTGACGAGCTCGACATTGCCTATAGCAAGCTCGAGACCAGCATGATCGCTGGTCTGGAGGCGGACGGGTTCGCGAAGGACGACATCGAGATCGACCGGCTCGCCGACCTGCGTTACGCCGGGCAGGCCTATGAGCTGACGATCGCGGTCGCCCGCCATCCTGACGGCGCGATCGACATAGCGGCCACGAGCGAGGCCTTCCATCGGGAGCATGAGCTGACCTACGGCCATGCCTCGGCGGGCGATCCGCTCGAAATCGTTAATATCCGCGTCACCGGTCGCCCTCATAGCGAGAGCGCCGCGACCTACCGGCCGTCAGCTCCTCAAGCGTCCGCGGCATCGTCCGGTGCCCTGCCGGCGCGGACCTGCTGGTTCGGCGCGGAATGGGGCCACCTGCCGACGCCGGTCATCACCCGCCGGGACCTCGCCGCCGGCGATCGCCAGAGCCCGCTGATCGTCGAGGAATACGACGCCACCTGCGTCGTGCCGCCCGGCTGGACCGCGGGTCTGGATGACCTGGGCAACCTCGTGCTCACAGCCTCCGAAAGGTAACGCCATGCTTGCCACGAATTCTGTTCCCGATCGGACGCGTTCTGATCCGGTGACGCTGGAGATCGTCAAGAACGCCCTTGCCTCGATCGCCGACGAGATGGCGCTCGTCATCCTGCGCAGCGCCTATTCGCCGATCGTCCGGGACTCGATGGACTATTCGACGGCGCTCTGCGATCGGGACGGACTCATCATCGCGCAGGGCCTCACCAACCCTGTGCATCTCGGCTCGTTCCCGAGCGTGATGGCGAATATCCTCAAGCGCTTCGGCGGGACGATGCAGCCGGGCGACGGCTACATCACCAACGATCCCTATGGTGCCGGCGGCATGCATCTGCCGGATGTCTATCTGGTCAAGCCGGTCTTCCATGACGGTGAGGTCCAGGGCTTCGTCGCCAGCCTCGTCCACCACACCGACCTCGGCGGCATGGCGCCGGGCAGCATGGCGCTCCATGCGACAGAGATATACCAGGAGGGTCTCCGCATCCCGCTGATCAGGGCGATGCGCGAAGACCGGATGGACGAGAACCTTCTCGCCTTCCTGGAGGTGAACTCGCGCATTCCGGCGCAGGTTCTGGGCGACCTGCGGGCTCAGGTCGCCGCCTGCGCCGCGGCGGAACGGGGTTTCGGCAAGGTGCTTGCGAAATACGGCGTGCTGCCGATGCGCGGTATGCTGGCCGAGCTGCACGACTATGCCGAGCAGCTTGTCCGCGACGAAATCCGCGCCATGCCGGATGGCGTCTACGAGGCGGAGGATTTCATCGATGGCCTCGGCGAAGTCGATGGCCCGATCCGGTTCAAGGTCGCGGTCACGGTCGCCGGCGACGAGATCGAGATCGACTGGACCGGAACCAGCGGAGAGGTGCCGGGCGCCATCAACGGGCCCGTCGCGATCACCTATTCAGTCGCCTATGCCGCATTGCGCTGCGCCGTTCAGGCGGCGGTGCCGAACTGCGAGGGCTATGCCCGCCCGGTCCGGGTCGTGGCGCCGCTCGGCACAATCGTCAATCCGCGTCCGCCCGCCGCCTGCGCTGCGCGCGGCGTCATGGCCTACCGCATGCTCGACGTGCTGTTCAACGCCTTCGCCCAGATCGTGCCGGACCGGATGCCGGCCGCTGGCGAAGGAGGGCCTTCAGCCATTTCGCTGAGCGGCGTCCATGACGGCAAGGCCTGGCTGATCACGGACGGAATCCTCGGAAGCTGGGGCGGCCGTGCCACCAAGGATGGTGTCGACGGAATCGCCAACCCCGGCGCCAACCTGTCGAACATGCCCGTGGAGCTGATCGAGGCGCGCTACCCGCTACGGATCGAGAGCTATGGCCTGGTTGCCAATTCGGGTGGTGCTGGGCAACGCCGCGGCGGCATGGCGATCACGCGGTCCTATCGCATCCTTGGGAAGACCGCGGCCCTCACTGTCCGCTCGGACCGCCGCGCGCATCTTCCACCGGGGCTGTTCGGCGGGTGCCCGGGGTCGCCATCCCTCAATATTCTCGATCACGACGGCAAAGCCGATCTCCTGCCAGTGATGCCGATGCGGACGCTCGCGCTGCACGAGGGCGATCTCTTCACGCATGTCGCGCCCGGCGGCGGCGGCAATGGCGATCCGCTGGAGCGCGATCCGGCGCATGTGGCCGCCGATGTACGTGACGGGCGCTTCACCGAGGCATTTGCGCGCGATGTCTATGGCGTCGTGATCGATGCGGATGGCCGCGTGGATCCCAGCGCGACGAAGGCCCGCCGCGACTGCCTGGCAGCCGATCCTTCCGGACTTGCTGCCGCGCAACTTCGACTTTTCATGGACCGCAATCGGAGCATTGCCTCGAACACCGAACGAAAAGGAGAGGCGGCATGACCGTGCATGCAGCATTGACGGGTTACGATCCCGCCCAGACGCGGACGGACTGCCTCCGGCACGATCGCGCTCGCCTGCTGCGCCCGAGCTGGGCGGAGCTCGATTTCGGCGCGCTGAGCCGGAATGTCGCCGCGACGCGCCAGAGGGTTGGCCCGGATGTCAGCATCTATTTCGTATGCAAGGGCGATGGTTTCGGCTTCGGCGCCGCCGCGGTCGCAAAGGCTGCGGAACGTGCGGGAGTCGACGGCTTCTGCGCCGGCAGCCCGGATGAGGTCGTCTCGATCCGCAGCACCGGCACGACACTCCCGGTCCTGCTGTTCGCGTCCACTCTTCCCGCCGACCTGCCGGCTGCGGCACGGCTCGGCGCCACGGTGACGGTGCAGAGCATCGCCGATGCGGAGGTGGTGATCGCCGCAGGCGAGGCGATCGAGGTCTTCGTCGAGGTCGATTGCGGCCTTGGCCGCTATGGCTTGCGCCGCGAGCAATGGCCAGGCGTGCTGCAGCGCCTTCGTGCCGCTGGTCACGTCACGGTTCGGGGCCTGTACTCGCACCTGAGCACGCCCGACGATCCGGATGTGAGCGGTCGCCAGGCGGAGCTCTTCCGGCAGGCCGCGGCCGATGCCGCCGCAGCCGGACATGACGACCTCACGCTCATGCTGGCATCGAGCCGTGTGGTGCTGGCCTATCCGGACATGCTCTTCAATGCGGTCGATCCCGGGCGGCTGATCTATGGCGGAGGGCTCGACGAGAACTGGATGGAGATCGGCGCTCTCTCGCCTTTGCTCAAGGCCGTGAAATCCCGGATCATCCAGATTCAGGAGCACCCTCCCGGCACCGTGCTCGGCATAGGCTATGGCGCGCCGATCGCCATCGCGCACGGCATGCGCACCGCAGTCGCGCCCATCGGCTTCTGGGACGGGCTGAACCATATCCCGCCACTGGGCGAAGTCCTGATCCGCGGCCGCCGTTGTCCTGTGCTGGGCCGCCGGACCTTCCAGCATTCGGTCCTCGATGTGACTGCGCTCGGCGATGTCGCACTGGGTGACGAGATCGTCGTCCTCGGCCTGCAGGGAACCGAGGAAATCTCGATCCACGATCTCGCCAAAGCGATCGGCATTCCCGTCATCGAACTGGTTCCCCGGCTCGCACGGTGCTTGCCACATGTGTATGTCGATGAGGCGCAGGAGAGGGGCGGTCCGGGTGAGTGAAGAAAGGGCGGGGCAAGCGACGAGCGAGCCCAGGACCGTCACGATCAAGGATGTCGCCAGCCGGGCCGGGGTCGGCCTCGGCACTGTCTCGCGCGTCCTCAACGGAAATGAGAATGTCGCGCCCCAGTTGCGCGACCGGGTCTTCCGGGCCGTTCAGGAGCTCGGCTATCGTCCCAACTCCGTCGCCCGCTCCATGCGGCTCGGCAAGAGCTACGCCGTCGGCTGCCTCGTCACGGATATTCGGCAGCCGATCGCGGCCGAAATGATCGCAGCGGCGGAGACGACGCTGGGCCGGGCCGGCTACACGCTGATTGTCGCGAGCACCCATTTCGACGACAAGCGCGAGACCGAGCTTCTGTCGTTGATGCAGAACCGCGTCGTCGATGGCATGCTCTTATTGGTCAATCGCGACAACGATCCGGATGTCACGCAGCGGCTCGCCGCGATCAACATCCCGATGGTGCTGTGGGAACGCAGCCCGAGCGGCGGCTTCGACACTGTTCTGACCAAGCATCGGGACGGCGCCCGCAGCGCGACCGCTCATCTTCTCGAACTGGGACACCGCGAGATCGCGCTCGTCGCCGGTCATCTCGACACTTGGGTCGGCCGAGAGCAGAAGGCGGGCTTCGATGCCGCGTTCGCGGACCACGGGCTGGATCCTGCGGCGGGTCTGGTCTTCGAAGTTGGTCCGTTCAAGATGCGCGAGCTGGAAGCGCTATTGCGTCGCGAACGGCCGATCACGGCCATCATCGCCAATATCGACGAGATTCCCGCGATTCTACTCTTCTGCGCCAACCGCGGCCTGATACTGCCGCGCGACCTGTCGATCGTCTCGATCGGTGACGCCAGCATCCTTGAAGTGATGACGCCCTCGATCACGGCGGTACGCGGCAACGGCACGAAAGTGGCGCAGCTCGCGGCCAATCTCCTGCTGAAGAAAATGTCCGACAAGCAGCCCGAGACTGTGCCGGAGCGTCTCACTGTCGGGATGCAGCTCAAGGTCCGGCGTTCTACCGCTCCTTTAGGCACGGGTGGCGAGAATGGTTCGGGCCGCCAGGGGCGTGTCTGAGCCCGATCGCTCACTATGGAGAAGACCGTGGCGCCCCTCCATGTCAGAACGCCCGCCTGCTACTCACCGGCTCTCTCCCGCGCGAGCGGCCGCAAGGTCTGGCTGAAGCTTGAATCTCTCCAGCCGACGGGATCGTTCAAGCTCCGCGGCATCGGCCTTGCGTGCCAGCACTATGCACGGAGGGGGGCCAAACGCTTTGTCAGCTCCTCCGGGGGCAACGCCGGGATCGCCGCCGCCTATGCCGGGCGCGAGCTTGGCATCCCGGTCAGGGTGGTCGTTCCCGAGACGACACCGGCAAGGGCGCGTCGCCTCATCTC
Organism: Allobosea sp. TAF32; assembly: GCF_052113585.1. NCBI lineage: Bacteria > Pseudomonadati > Pseudomonadota > Alphaproteobacteria > Hyphomicrobiales > Alloboseaceae > Allobosea > Allobosea sp. TAF32. Next base: position 38,111 of record NZ_JBFRDM010000017.1, read on the forward strand.
CGGCATGGATGCCGAAATCCTTGTGCATGGCGCCTCCTGGCAGGAGGCGAACGAGCACACGCTCGCGATGCTGGGAGACGGCAATGCGTTTATCCACCCTTTCGACGACCCGGTAGTTTGGTCAGGGCATTCGACGATCATCGACGAGGTGGTCGAGGATGGCGTGCGGCCTGACCTCGTCGTTCTCTCCGTCGGCGGCGGGGGATTGCTCAGCGGTGTCGTTGAAGGCCTGCAGCGCCACGAGCTGACGACCCCCGTTCTGACCGTGGGGACGAAGGGCGCCTCCTGCCTTGCGCAATCGGCTGCCCGGAACGAGCGCATCGTCCTGCCAGCGATCGACAGCATCGCGACCTCCCTCGGCGCCCGCCAGGTGGCGGAGCATGCTTTCGCTCTGCTGTCGAAGCATCGCATCGGCTGCGCCGTGGTGTCGGATCTTCAGGCAGTCGACGCTTGCCTGCGCTTCCTCGACGATCTTCGTATTCTCGTCGAGCCGGCCTGCGGGGCAAGCATCGCCGCGATCTACGAGCAGGTGGCGGAACTCGCCGATTTCCAGAACATTCTGGTCATAATCTGCGGCGGGGCGTTAGCGACCGTAGAGCAGCTGACAGCATGGCGTCGCAGCCTCGCGTCAGCGAGCGCTTCCTGAACTCAGGCCGAAGTTCGCGTTCGAACCATAAGGCCTGGTCCCAATCTAACGCGAGGAGATTCCGATGACGGTCGATTTCCAGGGCAGCTTCATCGAGAAAGCGGCCCTTGTCGTCATGCACTATCAGGTGGATGTGTTCGACATCCTGTTCGGCGAGCAGCCATCACCCTTGCTGGGTCGTTGCAACGCCTTGATCCGACGTTGGCGTTCCACCGGCCGGCCGATATTTTTCCCGAATTTTTCTCTAGGCGGCGGCCATGAACATGCGCCACCGACAAGCAATCGTCAGATCACCCCATATCTCCCGACCGGGCGATTTCGGACCGGACTGCCTGCCAAAGGGCTGGCGGTGGAACCGGTAGACATCTTCTATGCATGTCCCCGAGCCAGCGTGTTTTATGGCACGTCGCTTGACGCCGACCTACGGACGCGCGGTGTGAACACGCTCGTCATGGCCGGTATCAGCTCGACCGGCGTTGTTCTTTCGAGCGTCGCTTGGGCCAGCGATGCAGATTACGATCTGCGCCTGGTCGAAGACTGCTGTTATGATCCTGATCAGGCCGCGCACGAGGCTCTTTTTCGTTCAGGATTCGGCGGGCGCGTGGAGGTGGTGCGCGGGGCATAAAATGGCTCGGCCTATCCCCTTGTCAGCTACCTATCCGCCAACTGCTCTGAATTTGCCGCCGCCGAACGCTACAGTCGCGCATACACCAGGTCGTGCGTGACATAGTCCGCGAACAGGAAGTCCCGGATCGCAGCAACCTTGCCGCGATCCCAGCCGATCAAGATGAAATAACGCGGCGCGCCATCGGGCTTGTCTGGACTCGTAACCAGAACAGCGGGGTGTCTTCCACGAGGGCGGCTGAAAAGTGCCAATGGGTTTCGGCGGCATAACGACCGAAATAGTTGCCGACATGGTCTTTTCCTTCGGCCGGCAATCTGCCGAGCAGTTCAGCCGGGCTCGGACCATCGCGCGGTTGATGACCACGGGTCGCGACAATCTCACGAAGGCCGAGACTGTTACGATCGCGGCGATCGAGAACGGCGTACCGGCCTTGGTAGAGGCCCGCGAAATCGTCGCCGGCTTCCACGCCATGATCAGGTCGAGGCGGGCCGAGCCCATGGCTTCCTGGATCGAGCGCGCGTCGCAAAGCCTGGTCGCCTCATTGGCGAATGGCGTCCGGCGCGACGAAGCCGCCGTGCGAGCGGTAATCCTCTCGACTTGGTCAAACGGCCAGACCGAAGGCCAGATCACCCGTCTCAAGCTCGTCAAACGCCAGATGTACGGCCGCGGAAAGATCGACCTTCTCCAGGCGCGCCTCATCGGAGCGCAATGATCCCGAACGTCAGCGAGATTGCGTCAGACCCAAACTTGCACACGATGACGTAATTACTGCCGTTGAGCCCCTGACTTCAGAGTGACGGACGGCAGGCAGCGGCGCCGGCCCGAGCACGGGATGGTCATCATGAAACAATATGTCGGGCTGGATGTATCGCAGAAAGAGACCAGCGTTTGCGTCGTCGATGAATCTGGAAAGGTCGTCTTTCAAGGCAGGGCGAGGTCCGATCCCGGTGCTTTGGCTGAACTGCTGAGCAAGCGCGCGCCGAGCGCCGAGCGGATCGGCTTTGAGACCGGCGCGATGTCGAGCTGGCTGTGGCATGAACTCAACCGGATCGGCCTGCCCGTCGTCTGCATCGACGCCCGGCACGCGAAAGCCGTGCTGTCGGTTCGAATGAACAAGAGCGACGAGAACGACGCCCAAGGCCTGGCGGAGTTGGTTCGGGTCGGCTGGTACCGAGAAGTCAAAGTGAAGAGTGCAGAGAGTCAGGCAACCCGATCCCTGCTCGTCGCACGCTCGAGGCTTGTCGCCATCCGCCGCGATCTGGAGAACCAGATCCGTTCGATGCTGAAGGAATATGGGCTGCAGTTCAGCCGATCGATTGGTGCGCAGTTCCGGCGAAAGGTCCTGGAGCTGGTTGTCGAGGGTCATCCGCTCCGATCCGTGATTGGCGCGCTCCTCAGCGTCCATGAACAGGCTTGCGAGGAACAGGAGAAACTCGATCGTCAGGTCCGGCGCCTCGCTCGTGACGACTGCACCACGCGCCGGCTGATGACGGTTCCTGGCGTCGGCGTGGTGACGGCGCTGACCTACCGCCACACGATCGATGATCCCCTCGCGCTTCTCCTCGGCCAGCGATGTCGGTGCCTACCTGGGTCTGACTCCGTGGCGAAAGCAATCCGGGGAAACGGATGTTAGCGGCCGTGTCTCGCATTGGGGAGATCGTCTGCTGCGAACCTATCTCTACGAGGCAGCCAGCGTCCTGATGCATCGAACCCAGAAATGGTCGACGCTGAAAGCATGGGGCATACGTCTCTCCAAGCGGATCGGGATGAAGAAGGCCAAGGTGGCCGTCGCACGCAAGATGGCCGTGCTCCTCCACTGCATCTGGGTCGACGGCACCAGCTTTGAATGGGGAAGCGAAAAGACGGCATAGTTGTTATCCGCGTCAACCTGCTCACGGGCGCCACTCTCGGCACTCGCGATGTCCCCGCCGGGACGGCGGTTGTGGTGACCTCGTTGTTTCGGCTGACGTCCACTGGAACGTCGTTGCACACGTTGAGGCACCCGACCCGTACATCATCATGAGGCGCTCGACCTCGGAAAGGACCATGACCCCGGCGATGACGGCGCGAAATCTGAGTTGACAGCTCCCCGCAATTAAAGGGCCGAAACACAATCCGCCTCGCCTGGTATCCACTGGCCACTGAAGGTGGGCGACTTGTCTCAAAGCAGACGCTCCAAAGGTCGCAGATGGGTCGTGAGCTGACAGTCCCGCYAGGTCTCTGGCTGCTCTCCAAAGTCGGAGCTTTGGCCGCTTCATGGGGCACTTCGAGGGGAGGGCCAGGCCTAGCGAGGCCAGCGGCSGTTCGTTCCGGTCGAAATGGCCAGGATCACGAAACAGACTGTTGCTGCGATCAGCAGCGTCGCGATTAGCGTTACCGGGATCAGCATGCGGACCTCCGCTGCGATCATTGAAATCTCCTCAACTTAACCCTCACGCGTTGGGTGGGGTTCCGCATCACATCCGGAGCATTTGATGGACACGACCGCAGCACGCCGGGGGCTGGTCGCCGGCTATTCGCTTGTTGTTGGCCGTGGCCCGCAGTCCAATAAGGCGACCACGGACCCCTTCGGCGTTTTGGCGCAGCTCTCCTTCTTCGTCGGCAGACCCTTGTTGGTCAMGAGCAGAAGGCTGATCGCGACGCCGGCAACGGCACAGGCATAGGTCATACGCTTTCTCCGATCCTTCGATCGGCCAATGAGAGGCGCATGCGATGGCCATTGGGTGATCCCGATGCAGCGCTGACGCGATCATTCTGTGACCGGCCGCGCCCGATTTCCTCGCCCGCCGCGCGCGGGCTTTTTCATTCCTGGAGCATTGTCTGGTGACCTTCAAGGGCGCTGCGAAGCGCCTTGGCGATATCGATTTGCCTCGGATCGGCGACACCTTCAGCCTTCGGGACGCTCTCTTGAACATGCAGCGGAGGATCGATTGGCTTGAGGGCCGCTCGCGCACTGGTCCTTCCTGAAATCGAGCGGCTCACCGCCGCAAGATGGCTGCCGGCCTGAGCGGCTTGATCCCTGACCTGGGCCCGGCCTGCTCCCGCGGCGCCGGGCCGTTTTTTGTGGGGGGACTGCCTATATTGTCGGGCCAGCGAGCAGACGCTGGAGCTGAACGTTGGTTTCGTAGAGGCGCGGAACTCAGGCTAATCTCGATGGT
>NZ_JBFRDM010000018.1:0-38932 GCF_052113585.1 Allobosea sp. TAF32
CCGTAGCGGCGGCCATATCCGTAGCCGTAATGGCTCCGATAGCCGTGGCGATGGCCATAGCGAGGACCATAGTAGCCACGGCGTCCGTAGTGGCCCGTGAACTCCGCGCTGCTCTGGTCGAGGTGCTGAGCCATGGATGGCGGCAGCGCGTCCGACGCGAAGGCCGGGGCACAGAATGCCGCGCCTGCGGCAATAACCGTGATAGCCAACAGTTTCCTCATAGGAACTCCTTTGTCAGGAGCACTTAATCGCGTCGAAGTTCAACGGGAGATGAACGGCGCTCGCGACCAGCAACGCCGGGCAGATGTGCGCGCCGCCACGCCGCCACGCCGCCAGCGCAGCCATCCTCTCCCCCTCCTTGGCATTGTCGCGGCCGATCTGGTGCCAATGGCCCATCAGAGCAGCGACGCCTGCGCCGGCTTTTTGAGCTCAGGATCGTCGCCGTCCTTCTTCACGCCGCGGGCCACGATATCGAGCAAACCATCAGGGAGCGGGCGCTGCAGTTAAGGAAAATAGGCTTCTTCCGACCAAAGAAGCAGCCTTAGGAAAGAACTCCCGAGCGGCAGATTGTTGCGGGGGTCGGCAGTCGGCGACAATCTGTGACGTTCCGGCGATGCGAGCACCGGCCGCTGCCACGTAGGCTGCCCGGTTCGATTCGAACGCTGAACAGGCGGCTAAGGAACACGGAAACCAATCTCAAGTTGCTAAGCCAATCGGAGGAGCGCGCCATGGCAAAGCAACCGGAATTCCTTGCTACCTTTTCGGCGTCTGCGAAGAATGAAGGAAGGAAGCCCACAGAGATCGGACTGACTGCAACGCCCGATACGATGCCGATCTCGGTTGATCCGGGAAAAAAGGTCGACGCCGCGACCAAGGTGTTGAGGGAGGGTGTGCTGCACAAGGACCAGGGCGCCGAGGAGGCGATTCGCGAATTACCGGATAGAACCCGCGATACAGACGAGGCTCACGAGATCTAGACCTCGAATCCATGTTGGACTCGATCCGAGAGCCAACCCGGCAAATCTCGCATCTGAGAACCGGATTCAGCCATGCGCCGTCTGCGAATACCGACCTTACCAACAGACCAGGCCATCGCCTCTGTCGTTGCCAGCCACGCAACCCCAAAACTTGAGCGACCGCTGCGTGCGGCAACTCTCCTGGCGGACGAGCGCTTTCTTTGCTTCGCAGCCGTGTGCTTTTGGCTGACGACCGACCCGGGCACGCGCGACCGAAAGGCTGCCAACCACATCGTGCGCACAACATTCGTGGCCACCATATTGCCGCACGCCTTGAAGAAGTGCTTCGCGCAGGAACGCCCAGATCGGATAGAGGTCAGGGGCCGCAGGCACGGCGTGCCGAAGTCGGGAGATGCATACGCCGCGTTCCCCTCCGGTCATGCCGTTCACATGGCGGCTCTGGCGAGCGCGGTGAGCAGGACATTTCCGAGGTTTACGGCGATCGCGTGGATGGCGGCGACGGCGATCTCATTCACGCGGGTGGCGTTGCTGGCGCACTGGACCAGCGATGTTTTGGCAGGGGGCGCGCTCGGGCTCGCGGTGGAGTCGATCCTGAACGCAATGCCTCGCGACGAGGGTTGATAGATGTCCCTTGTCGAGAAAACCAAAACGGCGCTCGATGAATCTCGCATGCTGATGCTCGGAGCCCAAATCCTGTTGGGTTTCCAGTTTCAGGCGCCATTTCAGAATGCCTTCGTTTCCCTCTCCCCGCAAGAAAAGCAAATCGAGCTCGTCGTGCTGGGGCTTACGATCGCTGTCGTCGCCCTTCTGATAATGCCGAGTTCGTATCATCGGATCGTCCTGTTCGGCGAGGCTAGCGGCGAAATCCTGGTGATGATCGACCGGATTATGCTGGCGACGTTGGCTGGCTTTGCCGTCGCCATGGCGCTGGATGTCGGCATAGTCGGCACGCGGATTGCCGGAGCGGCAGTGGGCGTCGTGTCCGGTCTCGTTGGCTTGGCCGTGTGCGGGGCGCTTTGGCTTGGACCTTGGCTGGTTCGAAGAAAGGAAAGGAACATGCCTACTCCCGATCAGAAGACACCGATGGCCGCGAAGATCGACTATGTCTTGACCGAGGCCCGCGTCATCCTTCCCGGAGCACAAGCCCTTCTCGGCTTTCAGTTTGCGATCGTTCTGACGCAATCGTTCGCCGAGATGGATCAGCGGTTGAAGCTCGTTCACGGAGCCGCATTGGCGCTCATCGTCATTGCCACCGCTCTTTTGGTATCCCCCGCCGCATTCCATCGCATCGCCTACGCCGGGCACGATGACCCAGCGTTTCAGCGGATGGCGAGCAGGCTCATCCTCCTGGCAACCGCGTTTCTGGCATTCGGCATTTCGGGCGACACATATGTCGTCGCCTACAAAATCACCGGCCAGCACAAGCATTCCCTTGTCATGGCGACAGCCAGCCTGGCCGTGCTTATCGGCCTTTGGCAATTGTGGCCTTGGCTGAAGCTAGCTGCGAAGCGTAGTTGAATTACGAGGCGCCTCTGGGAACAACGCGCGGTCGTTTTTCCCTAAAGCGCCTCTGTCCGATCGGCTAGGGCGACCGCCGCCGGCTCGACGACAACCATGCCGAGCGTGGCCTGATGAGGCAGGCGTAGGATGCCTCAGGAGCCCCGGGCACGGAGAACGCTCCTCAAGGCGGGAACCCGCGAAAGCCCCTTCGGTTTAGGGAGTTTCAACCCACCAAGGGAGGCTCTCATGGCAACCGAACCGAAGAAGCTCGACGACCTGTTTCTCGATACGCTCAAGGACATCTACTACGCCGAAAAGCAGATTCTGAAGGCGTTGCCCAAGATGGCGCGCGCCGCGAATTCGCCGGAGGTCAAGAAGGCGTTCGAAACCCATCGCGACGAAACCGAAACCCATGTCGAGCGGCTCACCGAGGTCTTCGAGATTCTCGGCAAGGCCCCGCGGGGCAAGACCTGCGACGCCATCCTCGGCATTATCGAGGAGGGCAAGAGCATCATCGAGGATTTCGAGGGCAGCCCGGCAATCGATGCGGGCCTGGTCGCCGCCGCGCAGGCGGTTGAGCACTACGAGATCGCTCGTTACGGCACGCTGAAGACCTGGGCCGGGGAACTCGGTCTGACGAATGCTGTCGGGCTGCTCAACCAGACGCTCACCGAAGAAACCAAGACAGACCAACTCCTGTCCAAGATCGGAATCGGCTCGGCGAATAAGAAGGCCGCCTGATCTCGGCGTCACGCCCATTCGCCTCCCGGATAACCGAACGAGCTTAAGCGGTCGCTCGTTTCCGGGAGGCGTTCGGAGAACGATATGTCGGCAACGTTTGTGATCCGTAGAGCGGGTCCTGAGTGGTCGCTGAGCGACGGCGTCACCGAGGCGCACCACGTTCATCCCTCAAAGGAAGTAATCAAGGGCGCGGTGAACCGGTGGCAGTACGGCGAGGAGCCAAGGATGCGCATTACAACGCAGCAGGAATACGCAGAAGCGGCCGCGGAAATACATCGTCTGGCCGATGTAAAAGAGGGCACTCCGCAGGCCACTGAGTTGGCCGAACTGGTCGCCGCCGTCCAGGAGTGGGAAGCACCGGCTTCACCACTCGCACAGGGCGATGTTTCGACTCCGGGGAGCCAGATCCCGCAAAGGCCAGGTCGGGCCGGAGACGAGCGTCGCCCGGGTCCCAATCCGCGGTCGACGAATCCCACCGGTCCGCTTGCTCCCTTCGAGCAGGGCAATCCCGATGGATTAGCGGCGGAGAAGCATCAGGAAGCTTCCGCGAACGAAACTCGCTCTCTTCGCGATTGATTAGCTTATTTAAGGGAGGCGGGCGATGGCTGCCCACGGCTTGGTGCATGGAGCTCTCGGGGAGAACTGCATCCATCTCTGCGTCGACATGCAGCGGCTCTTTGGCCCCGGCTATCCTTGGGCCTTTCCGTGGCTGGAAAAGGTCTTGCCACCGATCGAGGCAATAGCTGGATCTCATCCGGATCGTACGCTGTTCACGCGCTTCATCCCCGTCGAGCGCCCCGGGCAGGGCCGCGGAACTTGGCGGCGCTATTACGAACGATGGTCGGAAGTAACGCTTGAAAGCGTCGGTCCTGACGCCGTTCGACTTCACCCGGCGCTCGAGCGCTATACTCCACCTGCCATCGTTCTCGACAAATGGGTTTATTCGCCCTGGACCGAGGGAATCCTGGATCAATTCGTCTGCGCCAAGCGCGTGGACACGGCTATCATCACCGGCGGCGAGACCGATGTTTGCGTCCTGGCGACCGTCCTGGGCGCCGTCGATCGAGGGCTTCGCGTCGTCCTCGTGACCGACGCACTCTGTAGCTCTGCGGATTCCACCCACGACGCACTGATGGAACTCTACCTCAACCGCTTCAGCGAGCAGATCGAAGCCTCAAGCGCCGCGGAGGTCTTAGCTAATTGGCGGTGAGATCGGCTCAGCGCGGAAGCGGATCCGCGATCGGTCGACCCCGATCGCGCAGCATCAACGCGATCGTCGCCCGGTACTCTGACCACGTCGCAAGCCGTCGCGAACATCCCCCGCAGCAGACGTCGCTGTTCGGTTTGAGATCCGCGGGAACACGCACGCTTGCCGCTCCGCAAGCGTCAGATTCGAAACCCTCCTGACGCATGCTGAAAGTCCAAGGATCACCCACCCGCCCGAACAGCCGAGGACCAGCGCGCAACGGTGCGGCAGCGGCGCAGACCAGAGAGACCATCTGAAAGCAACTGACTCGGAAGGGTTGCAGCTTCATCGGCGCGCGTACAATTCCCGTGACGAGGCCCAACGCGCTCGACATCCAGCCAAACAGCCGGGAGTTAGCCCCCAATAAGACGCTCCAGAGATCGCAAGTTGGGAACGCGTGCGGGCAAAAGCGCCGCTTTCCGACTTCCATGCGAAGGGCATCGTGGGGAACCAAGACTGGGGCGTTCCGATTAGAGGGGTGACCTCCTCAGGAAACTGCCCATGCCTATGTACCGCTTCATCACGAATAACGGTGGATCGCACTTCGTCGATTTGGATTTTCCGGACGACAAGGCTGCTCGGCAGGAAGCTCGGGCGGCGTTCGCTGAAGCTGCCCATGATGCGCTCACCGAGACTGACAATTGCGAAATGACCATGTTGGTCCAGGCGGGTGATCGCACCATCTATCGCGGCCGAATTTCATTCGAATCCGGAGACGTCACATTTTCGGATGTGCCCTGTACCTGATCCGGACCGTTTCTCCGTAAGCGCCCATTCGAACATAATCCATCCGAGAACGTTGCACGCAGACACTGCGGAGGTCTGCGATGAACGCGCAACGCGAGAGAAGCCGTTCGGTTTGGATGGATGTCGAGGTAGCGCCGACGGCGGAACCTCTTCGGTCGAACCACACCGCTGATGCAGCCATCGTCGGCTCCGGGATCGCGGGCCTGTCGATTGCCTATGAACTCGCGGCGCGTGGGTTGTCGGTCGTCGTCCTCGATCGCCGCGAAATCGCGGGCGGAATGACTTCGCGAACGACCGCTCATCTCGCCCCCATCTGCGACGATTCCCTGAGCGAGCTGTTGTCAATGCGCGGACAGGGCCTGGCGAAGGGATTTCAAGCGAGCCAGCGCGCCGTCGATCGAATCGAGGCCCTCCAAGGCGAACTCGGGATCGACTGCGAGTTCAGGCGGCTTGCCGGAATTCTCTTCCTCGATCCTGAAAGTGTGGAGAGCGTCCTCGACGATGAGATTTCAGCGGCGAAGGACATCGGCGTCACCGTCGAGCGCGGCAAAGGCCTGCCCTTGCGGACGCTCGAGGACCGTCCCTACCTGCGCTATTCGGATCAGGCGACCTTCTATCCGCTGAAGTATCTCCGCGGCGTCGTCGAGGCGCTGGCCCAGAAAGGCGCACGCCTGCACCCGAACTCCGCCGTCATCGAGGTGAAGGAGGAGAAGGATCGCGTGGAGCTCAAGCTGGAGTCCGGCCACACGGTGACGGCCGGGCATGCCGTGATCGCGACGAATTCCCCGATCTACGATCTCGTCGCCCTGCACACCAAGCAGGCGCCCTATCGGACCTACGCCATGGGATTCGAGATCGAGGCGGGAAAGCTCGACGACGCCCTTTATTGGGACACTGAGGAACCCTATCACTACGTTCGTCTGACGCCCGGCAGGGACGGCAAGGACATCGTGATTGTGGGTGGAGAGGACCATAAGACGGGTGGGGCCGACGACGCCAACGCGCGTTTCGCCGCCCTCACCTCCTGGGCCAAGACCCTTATCCCGGATCTCGGTTCGGAGCGCTATCGCTGGTCGGGGCAGGTCATGGACACGCTCGACTATTGCGGCTTCATCGGGCGCCAGCTTGCTCATCCCCGACCTGATCCTCGGCCGGGAAAATGAATTCGCTGCGGTCTACGACCCTGATCGGAAGCCGATCAAGGCGGCGACGACCTATGTCAGCGAGAACATCACGGCGGTAAAGAACTTCGCGAATATCTCGCGCCTGGAGAGTTGTCCTCGGTCGACAAGCTCCAGCCCGGCCAAGGTGCGATCGTGAGGCGCGGCCTGAGCAAGATAGCCGCCTATCGGACCGAGAAGGGGGCCGTCATCGAGAAGTCGGCGTGTACGCACCTTGGCTGTCACCTCCATTGGAACTCGTTCGAGGAATGTTGGGACTGCCCCTGCCACGGATCGCATTTCGCGCCCGACGGCAGCGTCCTGAACGCGCCGGCGATCGGACCTCTCGCGGTTGTCGAGGCCTCGTCATGATTCATCATGTCTGTCTTGGAACGAACCACGTCGCCCGGAGCCGGAGGTTTTACGACGCCGTCCTACTCAAGGAATCGGAGGACTCCTCGGATTATGGCGTGTCCATCGTCCTCTTCAGCTTGGAGACGCCGGTGAACGGGAAACCCGCTTCTGCTCGAAACGGTGTCCACATCGCATTCGATGCAGGCGGCCGAATCTAGGTCATGAATTTCATCGGGTCGCCTTGCAGAACGGCGGGACGGACGCTGGCGCGCCGGGCCCGCCGCCGGAATACGATCCGAACTACTACGGCGCCTTTATCTTTCGACCCCGAAACAAGAGCGAGGCAGTCACTCATCACGGCAAATAACTCCCCTCCTTCTCGCTTGAGCCGTGCGCTTTATCCAAAAAGGAGTTCCCCGGTGAACACAGCTAACCTGCAACTCGAAGGTCTGCTCCTTTCTGTCGCCGCCGCGTTTGCTGAATTGAAGCGAAAAGGGGTGCTTCAGTCCTCCGACTTGGACAACGCTCTCGCTCGTGCCGAGGAGGGAGTGTCGCAGCGCACCACGGAACTTTCGGAAGCCAATGCCGAAGCGATCCAGTTTCCCATTCGCTTTCTAAGGGAAGCGCTTCGCGAACCCCATGGCAGTCTGGATTATGATTGCCGCGACTCTCGGTGAACGATGGGAGACTGTCTTTCGCCATCAGTCGCCTGAGCCAGGTCCGGCTGATTTTGGGGTCGCGAACCAGGGTTATTTCGAGCGCGTTTTCTCGCGCGCTTCGGTCAGTGACCCGGCGCGCCTGAGAAAGGCGAGTGTCATCACCGCCACGGCCCCGGCAAGCGCCCCGGCGAAAGTGGGCGCGAGCGATCTCTTTGACCCCGCTAGACGTCTCTTTGCCGCCGAAACTTCCGAAGATGCTTGCACGCGAGCTGCAAGAGATTTGGACGGCGTCCTGGAGGCGAGATAACCGGCTAAGGCGGCTATGAAAGCGCTGAGAAGGAGAACGCCGGAAACGGCGAGGCTGGCGGCGACAAGCCCCCACCGTAATGCGAGAAACGTGTAAAGGGCATCCACCGCGTAAGCCGCGGCGAAAAGCCCGAGCAGACCGCTTGCGGCCCCGAGGCCATAAACGATCGCTCTTCGTTTGATGGCCGCCGTCGCGGCCCCCGTGAGCTGGGCGATAAGCGCCCCCACCGCCTATTTCGCCGCCCAGAAGCCGAAGACCACGCCAGCCGCTGCGGCCCACGCCAGCGCACGCAGGGGACGGGCCCTCACCTCCTCGATCACAAGCCGCTGCAACTCACTAACCTGCTCACCCGCAGCCTCGGTCATCCGGTCCGTATCGATGCCGACGGACTTCAGGTCGGACACAGCCTGGCCTGCGGATTCCCCGCCTTCCCTGGATGCCTTCGAGCGCGATCCGGCGCCGCCAGCGGCCGTCCGTTCGGTTTCATTGTCGTCTGCCATCTCGCTCTCCCGCCATTTCGTGCAAGTGTATCCGATGCGGTTTCAACCGGCCCGGCAGGCGGCGGTTCCGCTCCAAATCGAATCCTATCCCATGATCTCAGCGGCTTCCGGTTTACCGTGATGGGTCTGACTTGCCCGCCTTGTTATCGGCGGCATCCGCTCCCCGCAGCCCAATCGGTTGAGGGGGCCCCTTTGTGGTGTCGCGCATCGTCTGGCGCTCGGCTTCGGAATTCAGTTCGGCCCCGACAAGGATGATGGTGGCTGACAGCCACATCCACATGAGAAGGGCGATGACGGCGCCGAGCGTGCCGTATGTCTTGTTGTAGTCCTCGAAGCTGGCGACGTACCAGGAGAACAGGATCGATCCTATCAACCACGCGACGCTTGCGAATAGGGCACCGGGGCTCACCCATTTCCATTGGGCATCATCGCGGCTCGGCCCATAGCGGTAGAGGGCCGCCAGGCCAACCATCAACAGCACGATCAAGGCTGGCCAGCGTCCGAGCCACAGAAGCCATCCCACGGCCTTTCCCAGATGGACGCGGTCGAGGATCACCGGAATGGCTGCGACCGCGCCGATCGCAAGAACCGCGAAAACAAGAATTCCGATCGTGAAGGCCAACGAGGTCAAATTCAGTCGGATGAAGCTGCGCTTCTCGTGCTCGCCGTAGGCGACGTTCAGGGCATCGAAGACGGCTTTGACGCCCGCATTGGCGCTCCAGGCTGAAAGCGCGAGCCCGATCACGAAAGCAAACCCGAGCTTGGTGTCGTTACCGCTCGTGATTCGTGTGATCTGGTCGCGAACAACCTCGATGGCCCCGCTTGGCATAACGCCCTGCGCAGCAGAGAGCTGTTCGGCGACAGTTCCCGGATCGGCTACCAGACCGTACAGCGATACGAAGGCCGTGATCGCCGGAAAGATGGCCAGCAACCCGTAAAATGTCACACCTGCTGCAACCGCCAGGACCCTGTCGGTGCTCACCTCGCCGTATGTCCGCCAGAGGATGTCGCGCCAGCCGGGCGGAGGAATATCGGTCGGCGCTTCCGCGTCGACGCCTTCGCCAGATCCTCCGCCTTCACGATTTCGAGGACGGCCCGGGCCCACGATCAGCGAGAATGCTCCCGCCGCGATCATCGCGGCAGCCGTACCCGTGGAGATCGTCAATGCGACCTGTTTCAATAAGACCGGAATTCGCACGTCACCGCCCCAAATTCGGGCAACCGCGCTGGGAGGGGAAAGGTTGCATCCCCGGGAAACTTTCGCGCCTCCAGACTCGCGTCAGGCCGGACGCCGCCCAGGCGATGATGAGGCCTACGGCCACAAAGAAGGTAATCGGCTTGCCCGTCCAACTCATTCTCTTGAACCGCACGGGCCGTGGCGAGCGCCTGGACCGAGGTGCGCCATGTCGAGCTACGATCACATTCTTCACAAGAACAGCAAAGCTTCTCTCTTCACGCGCGTGGCCATTTTTCGACCGGTTGCGCTCGCTTCGCCGGGCGCGCTCTGCGATGCTTCTGATCGCCATCGGGCTTTCTCTCTTAGGCGCGCTCGCCTTCCGGGAGCGATCATTTCCTGGCGGTGCGAGCCTGGCGATCAGCGCCGTGACGCTCCTGGTTCTTCCTATTCTGCAAGCAACCCAAAACCGCGACGGCGCCGCTCTACAGGCCAAGATCGGCGAACTGATCAAGGCATATGACGGCGCTCGCAACTCGCTGATCGGCATTCAGGAAGCACGAAGCCTTCGAACTTATTCCTAATGGCAACGCTTGAGGCATCACAAGGGGTCGACGCCAACCCATTTCGGGAAGGCACTTGGTCTTTTGCGCCGTCAGGCGCAGCCCACTTTTCATACGGCAGCGCGGCTCTCCCGAGCCCAAACCCGCCGAGTAGGAATGACCAGACCCGGGAATAAGCGGTACGGTTGAAAGGCGCCCCATGGCAAAAACACTGGACTGCCTGATCATTGGAGGAGGTCCCGCCGGACTGACCGCAGCGATCTACCTGGCGCGCTTTCATCTCTCCGTGGCAGTCGCCGACGACGGCAACAGCCGGGCGCGGCAAATCCCCTGCACGCACAACCAGGCCGGTTTTCCGGACGGCATCGCCGGGGTTGATTTACTGAATCGCATGCGTGATCACGCATTGAAATACGGCGCCAGCCTGATCGGAGCGCGCGTCGATGGATTGGCGGTGAGCGCGGCCGGTTTCGAGGCCCGCGGTCGCGAGAGCATCGCTTGTGCCCGAACCGTCCTTCTGGCCACCGGGGTCACCAACAGACGGCCGGAGATATCCGAGGCAACGCACGCGGAAGCGTTGCGCGAAGGACGATTGCGCTATTGTCCGGTGTGCGATGGCTTTGAAGTAACCGACCAGAATGTCGCGGTCATCGGCCGCGGCCCTCGCGCCCTGACCGAGTGTACATTTCTCAGGTCCTTCACCGTCCGGATCACGCTGATCATCGAGGAGGACTCGGCTATGGCTGCCCAGGATATCGACCGTGCCCGAGCGCTAGGCATTGCGATCGTCCGCGGGTATCCGAGCGATTTTGCCCTGGGCAGCACCGGCATTCATGTCACCGTGGGCCAACGGCGAATGACCTTCGACACCGTTTATCCGGCTCTGGGCTCGGAGATACATTCGGAGCTGGCGGGAGCGCTCGGCGCCGATTTGACGGACGAGGGATGCATCAAGGTTGATGCCCACCAGAGGACGAGCATCCGAGGTCTCTACGCCGCCGGTGACGTCGTTGTCGGGTTGGACCAGATTAGTCATGCGATGGGAGAGGCTGGCGTCGCGGCCACGACGATCCGCAATGATCTGGCAGCCGCCGCCCCGATCCTGCGCTGATTGGGGGAATGCCGTCCGCTCCCCCCTGTGGTACTGGACTTGGGGCATTCGACTTCAAAAGAAGCCCGTTCCGCCTCGAGGAGACTTCCCGCAAGCAAGCCGCCAAAACGAGCAGAGCGCGTGATCGGTTCGCTCGCGGGTTTCGAAAAGGCGACCATCCTCTTGCGTGCCAGCGGCTCTCCCAAGATGCCGCTTGCGGGAAAGTGCCCGCGTGAGGATCGCGGCGTGAATGAAAATCGCGTCGCCGAATCCAATGAAGTGGTCCGACAGCGTCACTCCCGGGATGGCGGCGAACGTCCATAGCGTCACAACTGCGAGGGGAATGAACAGCAGGACCGCAGTTACCAGCCCGGGATTGTAGCGCCGCAATGCAATGGCCTGGCAATAGCAACGGCATTTTGAGCAAGCTCAGATAGACCGCGATAAGGTGGAACCCGATATGGACGGTGGCCGCGAGCACGAAGGCAGTGGCACGACCCCAGACGCCGTTGACGTTGACGGGTCATGACCTCATTGCCGCCGCCGACCTCCATGCGGCAGGCCTAGTCGGAGCCGAAGACCTCGGCGACGTCTTTCAAGGGTGTCCCCGCGACCCGTCGGCCGCCCTCCCAAATGGTCGAGATCTTTCCACACCGCATGGAACCAAAGGTGTCGATCGCAATTCCTCGCGAAACTGCGGAGGAAGCAACATGTCGCAACCCACGGACAAAACTGTTGGCCAGCCCAAACGCGCGACCGATAGTCGACCCCGCCCGGGCTCCGAAACTCCCGAGCTCAAGCCGCCCAAACACTCGGAGGTTCCCTCGTCCGAGGATGGCGAACGCAAGCCGTCGTCTTCCTCGAATCCGATCAACCCGCGCCGCCCGATCGGAAAGAGCTAGGCAACGCGGTCCTCGCGGCCGACGATTTGGCGGCAGAACCCCGTCGTCTAGTTTGTCGTCGAAGTCCTACTGGCCGGGCTATCGAGACACGATCCGGCGCGCTGATGATGCGCTTCGCGCATGGACGACCGTTCAGAGGGAACCTGCCGACGGCCGGCGTGTTCGTCTTCACATCGCGACGACTTCAAGATCGAGGCCGTCAGGCGCCCATTCCAAGGAAGGAGGATGCCATGCCTGCGAAATCAGCCGCTCAGCAGAAGGCCGCCGGCGCCGCACTCGCCGCCAAGCGCGGGGACATCAAGGAGAGCGAACTCAAGGGCGCATCGAAATCAATGGAGAAATCGATGAGCGAGAGCGAACTCGAGAAGATGGCGTCGACCAAGCGCAAGGGTAAGCCCGAGCACAAGAGCAAGCACTGACTCGCCGGGTTTTCGAGGAGGCAGGGATGACGTCACGCTTCGAACCGCCTTTCCCGGAACAGCAGCAACCCATGCCGGGACGGACCGACGCCATGACGCCGCGGCCGGACCATGGCGAGGAAAGCTATGTCGGCTCTGGCCGCCTCAAGGGCAAGCGCGCCATCATCACCGGCGGTGATAGCGGTATCGGGCGGGCTGTCGCCATCGCGTTCGCGCGGGAAGGCGCTGACGTCCTGATCTCCTACTTGAACGAGGACGAGGACGCCGATGAAACTTGCGGCTGGGTTGAGCGGGCCGGACGGAAAGCCGTTCTGGTGTCTGGCGACATCCAGGAATCCGACCATTGCCGCCAGATCGTCGACCGGGCCGTGGCCGAATTCGGCCGCATCGACATCCTCGTCAACAACGCCGCCCATCAGGCGAGCTTCAAGGAAATCGGCGACATATCCGATGAAGAATGGCGACTCACCTTCGCGGTGAACATCCATGCGATGTTCTACCTGACCAAGGCCGCCGTCCCGCACATGCAGCCTGGCTCCTGCATCATCAACACGGCCTCGGTTAACGCCGACAAGCCCAATCCGACCTTGCTCGCCTATGCCACGACCAAGGGCGCGATCCAGAACTTCACCGGCGGTCTCGCACAATTGCTGGCTGAGAAGGGTATCCGGGCCAATGCCGTCGCGCCCGGGCCGATCTGGACGCCGCTGATCCCCTCGACGATGACGGGAGAGAGCGTCACGCAATTCGGCAAGCAGGTTCCGATGAAGCGGCCGGGACAACCGGCGGAACTGGCGACGGCCTATGTGATGCTGGCGGATCCGCTCTCGAGCTACGTCTCAGGGGCTACCATCGCCGTCACCGGCGGGCATCCGATCCTGTAGTGGCACGCGGCTCAATTGTCGTTGAGCTTCCCGAGAGCCCACCGGTTCCGCTGAAGGTCAGTTTTGTTCACGATTGGACCGTGGCGATAGGGAAAGCCCGAATAAATCAAGCCATGCAATAGCCGCGGGAAGGAACCATGCCATTCTCATCGCTGAATGATCCGGTCGACCTGGCCCGCACCCAGGCTGCACTGGAAGCGGCCTGGAACGAAGTCGGGCCGAAGGAGATCATCGTCGCCTATAATGTCGAGTGCCTGCCCAAATAACCCGACCGCTCAGGTCGCGTCTTGACGGAGGGGGCGCATGTTGCAGATTGAACTGTTCGCCGAGGGCATCGTGATTCTGGCGCCTCATGGCCCCCTCGACAAGGCGGATTTCGAACGGTTGTCCGGCGTCGTCGACCCCTACATCAAGGCAAACGGGGTACTCAAAGGGCTCATGGTCGATGCCGCGTCCTTTCCCGGCTGGGAGGACATCGGCGCGCTGGTCTCCCACCTCAAATTCGTCATGGGCCATCATAGCAAGGTCGCGCGTGTGGCGATCGTCTCGGACAGCGAGCTCTTGAAGTTCGCTCCCCACGTCGCGAAGCATTTCGTGGCGGCCGACATCAAACGGTTTCCGGCAAATGAGAAAGCCAACGCCTTGGCCTGGCTGAGGGGAGATCCGGATTAGGGCCTTTGCGGGGATGAGTGATTTCGGCGAAAGACGTGCTCCGGTGCCTCTTTTGCCAAAGCGAGCTGTCCTTGAGGACAATACGCTGAAGCAGCCCAATGTGCTGGTGTGCTCGCCGAACGCCGTGGGGAGGCCCGACAGCACGTTAAGAGCCTTGCCCTCGCAACGGATGGGGCCGTGAGAGTATTCCGCAGGCGCATGCGAGCTTCTTGCCGAGATAGGCCTAACTCATGTGCTGGGTGCCTGGCTTGCCCTAGGCCTAGCTTTTTTGATCCCTTTCAGCCGGGCGGCCGACCCGCTCAAGATCGTAGCGGCGACCATCCAGTCCGATACTATTATCGGAGCGTGGACGCTGTGTAATTTCTTATTCAATTGCCCACCGAAGCGAACTTTCAAGGGAAGAGAGTCTGAGACCTCAATAATACCGGCGATACCCCATCCAGGGGCCATAGTACGTCCGATGCCATCCGTAATACGGGCGCGCGTAGTAAATCGGTCGGGCATAGTAGCGGGGGGCATAATAAACTCGAGGCCGGTAATAGTACCCGTAAGCGGGATACCGATACGCATAGCTGTAGGCCGGATAGCCATAGCCATATCCATACCCGTATGCGGGTGCCGTTGCAGCAGCAGTGGCCAAACCTCCTAATAGCGCTCCGCCGATAAGCCCGGCCGCGATCGCGCCGCCGCCACAACAGCCGTAACGATAATAGCCGCCGTGGTACCCCCAGCCGCCGCCACGCCAATACTGTGCGTTGGCCACACAGACGCTGCCCGTCAAGATTAGAGCGGCGCTGGCCAGGGTTGCGAGTTTCCTCATGACAACCTCCACCAATTGCTGGGCGGCCGGAGGCTAGGGTCATCTCCAGGCTCTCGCCCTGCCGCGGCGACCGTAACCTGCGACGAGGAACTTACACCCTATTCACATCGGTTGCCAAACTTGCCTACTGTGCTTTGCTAATCGAACAGCGTCTTTGTGATGGACCGCGGACTGGCTTCGAAAAGCTCGCTTCGTGGCGATCAAATGGGGTCCGCTTTCCACCCATTGCGAGACGCCGGGAGCCCGCCAAGATGGTGGCCCGCTTCTTCCATGCTCCTGGCGTCTGGCACGATCCTGACGTCCTGGTCGAGATCGCACCTGGCATCATCGTCTGGGACATCGGCATGCGGATGCTGACGCCCCGCGAGCTCGCCAGGCTGTCGGCGCTGTTCGTGTTGGGCTTGTTACGGGCAGATGGGTTTCTACTGCTGCTGGGGGTGAGTCTTGCGCAGGCAGCGGTGCTAGCGCCCGTCACGATTCTGGCCGACGCGCTGGCATCTCGCCACGGAGCAAAAGCGGCCGGGCCGGGGAATGGGGGTTTCGAGTATGGCTGGGGGCGCGGCGCCGGCTCGGCGGCGTTCGTCGTCGGAACCTTGATCGCCGGACAAGTGGTCAGCGTCACGGGGCTTGCATCCGCCGTGCTGCTTCATTCCGGGTTGCTGCGACACTCGAGGGCCTGTATTTCCGCGGCACGCGTTTCCTGTCCCGCCTCGAACTACGCGTGGAAGGCAATCGGCCCTTCGCCCGCTATTGCGGGACGATCGATGCGACCCCGCTTTTCGTCATGCTGCACGGCGCTAAGCTGCTTCATCGCGCGAGTCATCGCCGGCGGCCCTTTCAACGAAGCGTAGGCCAATCGCTAAACCGCTGTCTGAACGCGAAGGTTCTCGTCGCGATGCTCGCCGCCGAGCGTGGCGGCCCAGGGAGCGGCAGCCGCGCCGACGAGCAGAGCCGCAGCCGTGAGGAAGGCGGTCAACACGGCCATCTTTCGCGCACGCTCCGCAGCTTGCTTGGCCGTTTCCTTGGCCTGCGAGAGCTTCGCATAGGCGTCGTTGATACGCTTCTGCGCATCCTGTTCGCTGATGCCCAAGCGCGCCGCCAGCCGCGATGCCATTGAACGAAGACCCGAGAGGCCTCGTCGCGCTCCTGGGCCGTCGGCGGCTGCTGGCCGTTCGCGCGCATGATGTTGTAGAGCGGCATCGCGAGCGGGTCGACGTTCTGGGAGACCAGCGATGCCATGCCCGAACTTGCATTGGCGACGCCGCTGGCTGCCGTCTTGGCGCCACCGAACAGCGACGAGGTCGCGACGACGGTGATCAGAAGAGCTCCGGTCACCCAGACAAGCAGACCGTGCGTCGCGTCGCGCACCTTGCGCTCCTCGGCATTCGCATCGAAGCTCGGGTGACGCATCCGCCCGGCCGAGTCGCCGCCGGCCATCGTTGCCGAAGCCATGACCCAGAGCGCCCAGAGAGCACCGGCAATCGCCAGGGCCGTCGCGCTCGAACTCCTCTCGAAATCGGCGGAGGCCATCGACAGGCCGATCGCCGAACCGAATACCGTCATGATGGTCGAAATCGCGGTTGCGATCACCGCACCGCCGATGATCGCACCCCATTGTACATAGGAGCGATTATCCTTGCTGACGCTCACCGGAGCGACAACGACATCCGTGCCGGATAGGGACTTGGCTACCGCAGACCGAGGAACGACAGGATTGCCAGGACCACGACAATAAGTCCCACGATATAGATAACGCCGTTCATTGCGACCTCCGCTGATTGGAATATGCCGGAGCAACACCGCCTGAGAGCAATCAGTTCCGCTGCGAGACAAAACAGTAAGCTCCGCCAGCCGGTCCGGCGACGGAGCGAATGCTGGCCAGCGACGGTGGCGATGGTAGCGGCGGTGTCGGGCGGTAGTAGTCATGTGGCGGATCGCGCCTGTGGCGCCAGTACGATCTCGGACCTCGATCGCGAGAGTGCGGCGGCGGGCAGCGGCGCACGGGCCTGTCGTGATAATGATACTCGGCGAACTCGCCGTCAGTTGCGTCGAGCTTTGAAGTTATCTCGGGCGAAAGTGCCGCAGAGCTCGCCGGCCGAATGGCGAGAGCGCTACCGCTGCTCACGGCCATCGAGCAATCGAACAGTGTCAGCAGAAACTCATCGGGCAAAGCGGGCGCGGGACTTGCTACGCAATGATTGTTATCTCGACCGGGGCGCGAAAATCTTGGCCGAGTTGAGATACCTGACGGGCGCTCGGCGAGGTCGAAGCTCGCTAATGATTATGACGCCAGGAACCTCCGTGAAATTCTGAGCGTTGCCACAGCACCGTTTATCAAACGGGGGCTGAAAATGCGTTCCATCGTTCTTTGGCTCGTCGGCGTGCCGATTCCCATCATTATCCTGCTGTGGTTCTTCATGCGGTAGCGGGGTGTGCTCAATAAATGGGGCAAGCTGACCGATGACGATCTCGACGTCATCGCCGGCAAGCGCGATCAGCTCGAAGGCAAGATCCAGGAGCGCTACGGCATCGAGAAGGACAAGGAGAAGACCGACGTCGACACCTGGTACAATCGCCAGACATGGTGATCACCGACGACTGAGCCCCTCGCTGCCCAGCGTGTGCTCGCCGCGTAAGGAAGCCGGGCCCTTTCCAGTGGGGCCGGGCTTTCGCGCCTTAACGGCGACCCGTTGTGTTGAGAGCGGGTGAAGCGTTGAAAGCTCTGGCGCACCCAAGCCTATGCCGCCAGAAGCTCGATCATCACCGGCGCGTGGTCGCTAGTGTGCTCCCAGCCTCGCGGAGCGCGTCGGACCTCCGCGGATTTCAACCGGGCCGCCAAGATAGGGCCGAGCAGGAGGTGGTCGAGCCGAAGGCCGGCGTCGCGTTCGAACGAGTTCCGCCAGTATTTCCAGAACGTGTAGATGCGCTCTCTCGGATGAAGGTGCCTCCGCTTCTCGACGAAACTGGAACGTCAGCGATCTGCTGGGTCCGCTTTCGGGCAACGCGCCAAGGTCCGTTTATGGCGCATCTAACCCCTGCATGCAGCTCGTAGAACGCCATTTTCGAGCGATTTCGGACACCCCTTCCTGCCCGTGTTCATAAAATAGCTTGCTCTATTTCCGGACATGTTCGATTCTCGCCCTACCCTTTTCGGACGAAAATCCATGTCACGCGCCTTCGCCTATGTCCGTGTCTCCACAAATGGGCAGACCACCGAAAATCAAATTCAGGAAATTGAAGCGGCCGGTTTTCGGGTGGAACCGCGCCGGGTAATTTCCGAGACGATATCCGGGAGCGTGGCGATTTCCGCCCGCCCGGGTTTTACCCGGCTGCTCGACCGGCTGGAGCGAGGCGATATTCTGATCGTCACCAAATTGGATCGTCTCGGTCGCAACGCGATCGACGTGAGCTCCACCGTGCACAGGCTCAAGGAGATGGGTGTTCGGGTTCACTGCCTGGCGCTGGGCGGCGTCGACCTCGCGAGCCCGGCCGGCAAGATGACTATGAACGTGATCAATGCCGTCGCTCAGTTCGAGCGAGATCTTCTCATTGAGAGAACCAACGCCGGCCTGCGCCGCGCGAAGTCAGAGGGACGAAAACTCGGAAGGCCAGCCGCCCTCACCTCTTCCCAGCGCGCGGAAGTTCTAGCCGCGCTGCTGGATGGGCAGAAAGTTGCACCACTGGCGAAACGCTTCAACGTCAGCCGTCAGACCGTCATGCGGCTTCGCGAGGCTCTCCAGCTCGATGCGGCTCCAACCCTCGGAGCTTCATCCGAGGAAACACGTCATCTCCTGAGAAATCCCGAAAATGCCGGCCGACTGCTTAAGGCTGCTGGAGAACTCGACGGGGACGGAGAAACTAGTTCCAGCCTTAGGCGGTCAGTGGGCACAATCGCTGCAATGCCGGACGAGCTCTTCGAGGCGGCAATGGCCGAGCTCGCTCGCTACGATCGCGAGGGCTCATGAGCCTCGCACGCTTGAATCTCTTCGCGTCAACCGTCATATTTAAATACGACAGTTGACTTGATGAGGTGGGCTATGGCGGTTGCGGCCGAAAAGATGCCACCGGACACCGGTGGAACGCTACATAGGGTGACTGAGCTCTTGGGCGGAGCCAAGCTCCTGGCGTGGCACGTCACGAGCTCGCTCGACGCGCATGAGATGCTTTTGCGAGGCTTGCCGCCTTCGGCGCTGGACCACCTGGTGGGGCGGCTCACCTACATTCACAAGACGGAATCGCTTGAGAAGGCTTTCGGCATGAGTCTCCGAACCTACCAGCGACGGAAGGACGCACCGGCGAAACCACTGAGCCAGGAGCAGAGCGGGCGGGCTTGGAAATTTGCTGAGATTCTGTCCAAGGCGACGGATGTGTTTGGGTCTCAGGCGGAAGCGGAGCAATGGCTGGAGCGTCCGGCGATCGGGCTTGATCAGCGTCGCCCTATCGATCTTCTGGCGACGCCAGCCGGCGTTGAACTGGTCGAAGAGTACCTGACCCGCCTTGACTATGGTGTGTATGCGTGACGCCCTTGCCGAGCGTACTTGGAGGCGCCGAGCTGGTGGCTTGGCGTCTCGACCAGGCCATTTTCGCATCCACATGGGACTGCGGAGAGGGGGCCTACCGAGTCGGCGGGCGTTGGAATAGCGCCGGCGTGCGGGTGATCTACTGCGCACTGGATCCTGCGACCGCAATTCTCGAAGTTGCCGTCCACAAGGGCTTTCGCGTCCTCGACATGGTCCCACATGTCATGACCGCGGCCACCATCTCAAACATCGCTGGCGTTCATGTCGTCACGCCAGATCGGATACCAAATCCAAATTGGCTTCGGCCTGGGATTCCGAGTGCAGGCCAGCAAGCGTTCGGCGATGGCCTGCTACGCGAGCACGCCTTTGTTGTCATTCCGAGCGTTGTTTCGACGCACAGTTGGAATCTGCTCTTCACGGCTGGCTCGTCGGGGTACGAGCTGAAGGCCCAGGAACCGTTTGCGCTCGACACCCGACTACATCCGCCGGCGACGCGCTGAAGGCATTGTGCTGTGGGGATCTAGGGCTTGCCCTTGATTGTCCTAACGGTAGCGGGGGCTCATGGATAACATTGGCGATGTTACCGTTGCCTCTCAATCTCGCTTCGGCTGTAGAGGCTTCGTATGCTCCGCCCGAAGGCGCATCGCGTAACCCGCTTAACCGAGCGGATGCGCTTTGGGCCCAAGCTCGTATGAGAGAATTGGGCTTCTACGGTATCGACGGCGAGGGAGTTTGGGGACCGGCTTCCAGAGATGCCCTGCGCGATTTCAGGGCGATGAACGGGCTGCCCGCGGATGACGCTTGGGACGCCGCGACTGAGCAAGCTCTGACCGGGATCGCTCCTATACGTGCTGCCCAAACATTTATCGGTGGCTTTGCAGCTTCTGCGGCTGAATGCTCGACCGGCACGGCTGGCCAACCACCGATTACGCTGGGCAGTCGCCGCGCGGAAGCGTTCGGCGGCATCTGCAATTTTGACGACGTGCAACGAGACGCCGCGAACCCGTCAGTTTGGAGAGCGCGCGGGCAATGTACGGCTAACGGCGAAACGTGGCTGGCGAATGTGCGATTGACGGTTCGGCCGAACGCGGTTGTGTGGAGCAGCGAGCGGGGATCCACGACATATCATCGATGCCGATGAGGAATTCCGGCTGATCCGAACTGTTAAAACTGTATCGCCTTGACCTTCACGCCCCGTACGTCGCCGACGATCATAACGGCTTTCCGTATAGTCATGCCCGACGGCATCGGCATACCATCGCTTGCAAAGATAACCCGCGTAGAGAGTCCGGTTTCAGGCAGTCATCCAATGTCAGCAAGTGGCGCAGAGTTCGCGCGACCACGGTTAATGGCAGCTCCGCGTCCACATGCAGAGGCTGCCTTTTCTTGTGATCAACCGTTTGATGCTAAAACGGACCTCGCGGTGCACCCAGTCGGCTCAGATCAAAACCCATCCTAATGTCCGCCAAGCGCTGGAACCGCCGCCACCAGACGCCGTGTGTATTCGTGCTTTGGGTTGCCCAGAACCTCTTTCGCCAGACCGGTCTCGACCAATTGCCCTTTCATCATCACGGCGACACGGTCGGCGAAAGCTCGCGCGATCGAGATGTCGTGGGTGATCATAAGATAGGCCATGCCGCTCGCCTTCTGTATGTCGAGCATGAGGTTGAGGATCTGGCCGCGGATGGAGACATCTGCGCCGGACAGCGGTTCGTCGGCGATGATGAGCCTGGGTTCCATGGCCAGCGAGCGCGCGATCGACACGCGCTGGCGTTGGCCGCCGCTAAGCTCGTGCGGATAGCGCTCGATGAATCTGTCGGCGGGACGCAGGCCGACATCCTCCAGCAGGCGCAGGCAGCGAGCCTCGCCCTCCCCCGGGCGCTTCCACAGCGCCTGCATCAGGAGTTCACGCACGGTCTTGCGCGGGTTCAGCGCGGCGGTCGAGTCCTGGAAGATCGGCTGCATTCCGGTCCGCACGTCACGGAACGTGCCGCGGGACATGCCGGTCAGACCCTGTCCATCGAAGGTCACGCTGCCGCTGTCGGGCGCCATCAGGCCCAGCGCGATGCGGCCAAGCGTCGACTTGCCGGAGCCGCTCTCGCCGACGAGCGCGACGATCTCGCCGGCATGGACGGTCAGGTCGACCGATTTCACCGCATGGAACAGATCGCCACCGGCCACCCGGAAGCTCTTTCCGACCTGAGCGAGTTCCAGCAGGGGCTGCCCGATCGTCATGACAAACGTCCTTCGCTGTTGGTGGAATACTCGCCCGTGATGGTTTCGAACCGCCCCTCGCTGTTGCGCGCTGCTTGCGATGCCTTCACCAGGCCCGCGGTATAGGGATGAGACGGTTTGGCGAAGACTTCGCGTGTCGCGCCCTGCTCGACGATGCGGCTGCGGAACATCACGTAGACGCGCTCGCACTCGTTCCAGACCACGCCCAGGTCATGGCTGATGAGCAGCATGGCCATTCCGAGCCGTTGCCGCAGGTCGCGCAGCAGCGCCAGGATCTCGGCCTGTGTGGTAACGTCGAGGGCGGTAGTCGGCTCGTCCGCGATGAGCAGACGCGGCCGGCAGCCCAAGGCGATGGCGAGCAGGACGCGCTGGCGCATGCCGCCGGACAGCTCATGCGGGTGACGTCGCGCGGCCGAAGCGGGTAGCTGCACCAGTTCGAGCAGCTCGGCCACACGCGCCGGCACGTCGTGCGTGCTTTTGTCGTGGCGCTTGACGCTCTCGGCGATCTGCTTGCCCACGCGCATGACGGGATTGAGGTAGCTCAGCGGATCCTGGAATACCATGGCCACGGGATGACCGCGCATGCCCTCCCATTGGGTGTCGCTATAGTGCGTCACGTCCGTTCCGTTGAGCGTGATGCGGCCCGAGTGGATATGCGCGATACGCCCGGGCAAGAGACCCAGCATGGCGCGCGCCACGGTCGACTTGCCCGAGCCGGATTCGCCGACCAGAGCGACGGATTCACCGTCACGTACCAGGATCGACACGTCCTGCACCGCAGTGACGGAGCCGTGGCCCGACGTGTAGTCGACCCGCAGCGCGTCGGTTTCCAGAAGAGGCGGAGCCGTCATGCCGGCGCCGTCCGGATGGGCCGATTGTTGGTGCTTCATCGGACTACCTCGCATTGCGCGGGTTGAGGACGGCGCCCAAGGCATCCCCGAGCAGGTTGAACGCCAGCACCGTCAGGAAAATCGCGGCGCCCGGAAAGAACGACAGCCACCACGCATTGAACAGAAAGCGCTGGCCGCTGTTGAGCATGCGGCCCCAGCTCACCAGCTCGGCGCTGGAGAGGCCCAGGAAGCTCAGGGAAGCCTCGACCAGGATGGCCTGGCCGACGATGAGCGTACCGACCGCCACCACGGGCGCCACCGCATTGGGGATCACCTCTCCGAACAGCACATGGCGCTCGCTGATGCCGAGGCAGCGCACGGCATCGACGAATTCGAGCTGCTTGACGCGCATTACCTCGCCGCGCATCACGCGCGCCACCTGCGGCCAGGCGAGCATTCCGACGACGGCGATGATCTGCGCGAGCCCGGTGCCGGTCATCGCCACGATCACGGCCGCCAGGATGAAGCTGGGGATGACCTGGAAGAACTCGGAGATCCGCATCACCACGACATCGATCCAGCCGCCATAGAAGCCCGCGGCCGAGCCGATGAGAATGCCCAGTCCCGTCGCCATGATCGCGGCGAAGAAGCCGACGGTGAGCGAGACGCGGGTGCCGTGCGCCAGGTTCGCCGCGACGCTGCGGCCAAGCTCGTCCGACCCGAACAGGAACTGGACCGATGGCGCGGCGAAGGCGTCATCGCTCAGCAGATGAGGGTTGAGGCCGGGAACCATGTCGACGGTCAGCGCCAGGACCACCAGAAGGGCGATGAACGCGCCTGAAACGATGCCGCCGGGATGGCTGAATACGCTCCGGAGGGTCTTTTTAACGCGCTTCATGGCTGCTCCTCACGCGCGGATCGACGAAGGCATAGAGAAGATCGGTGGCGATGTTCACCAGGACGACGAAGACGGCGGTCAGCAGGAAAATGCCCTGCAGGACCGGGTAGTCGCGGTTGGTGATCGAGGCGATGAAGAGGCTGCCGATGCCCGGCCATGCGAACACGGTCTCGACCAGGATCGCGCCCGTCACCGACAGGCCGAAATTGTAGCCGACGACCGTGATCACCGGAATGATCGCGTTGGGCAGCACATGCGTCCACAGCACCCTGCGCCGCGACAGGCCCTTCGCTTTTGCCGTCAGCACATAGTCGTGGTGCAGGGCCTCGGCGACGCTCGCACGCGCGACCCGCGAGATCACCGCGATGTAGAAGATCGTGACGCAGAAGGCCGGCAGCACGAGGTGCCTGATCACGTCGAGGACGGCGGGCAGACCCGTGTACTGGTCGCGCACGCTCGTCATGCCCTGAGCCGGCAGCCAGCCCATGCGGATGGCGAACACGAAGATCAGCATCTGGCCGAGCCAGAAGACCGGCACCGAATAGCCGAACAACGATATCGCGGTGATCGCGCTGTCCTGGGCGGAACCGGCGCGCGGCGCGGCGGTCACGCCCAGCAGGACACCGAGAGCCGTCGCGCATAGCAACGCCGGAAACATCAGCAGCATGGTCGGGCCGAGCCGGCTCAGGATCAGGTCCAGCACCGGCATGCGATTGGCGAAGGAGAAGCCGAGATGCCCTTGCAGCAGGTTGGCCAGGTACAGACCAAGCTGAGTGGAGAGGGGCTTATCGAGGCCGAAATCGGCGCGGATCTGCGCGGCATAGGCCGGCGGCACCGGAAAATCGCCGAGCAGCGCGTCGAGAGGATCCCCCGGCACCATATGCACGATGAGGAAATTCAGCACCAGGATGGCAAGCACGATCAGTGCTCCCCACGCCAGACGAGACAAGAGATAGCGACCCATTGTTGTTGTCTTTCCTCCGAGGGTGGCCTTGCGACGCAGCTTCCGAAGTCTTCGGCAGCCCGGAACTACCGGGTCGCATGAACCGTTCTGGCGGCGGTGGAACCGGATGCCGGGCCTTTAGGCTCGGCGGCGCTTACGAAGCTTTTCGATGCCAGCTGGCGGGAAGGCTCGAAAGCACCTGTCGGCGATCGATCAGAGCAAGCTCAGAGATGATCGGCCGATGTCTCGACGAAGGGACCGAGGTCATTTCTGGCTGGTCCATACGCTGCCCCACCACTGCTGGTTGGCCGCCTGCCACAGGCCGCGCAGCCGCGGGCCGGCCACCGCGAATTGCGGTTGCTGATGCAGGTTCAGCACCGGCAGGTCGCGCGCCAGAATCTCCTGGACACGGTCATAGGCGCGCTTGCGGTCGGCCTGCTGCGGGGCATCGCGTCCTTCGTTGAAGAGGCGATCGACTTCGGGGTTGGAGTAGCGCGAGGCGTTGTTGAACAACGTGCCCTTGGCGATCGACTCCGTCGTGTAGGTGCGCGCGATGCCCAGAGCCGGGTCGCCCAGCGTGGTATATGTCTGCAGCGTCGCGTCGAAATCGTAGTCGCTGTAGACGCGCTTGAGCACGACGGCCCGCTCGGCCGCTTCCAGCACCACCTTCACGCCCACGGCTTCCCAGAAGCGCTGGAGCGCCTGCGCGGCCGGCAGCCATTCGGGGCGGCCCGACTCGAACAGCAGGCGCACGGTCAGCCGCGTGCCATCCGCACCTGGCTTCAGACCGGCGGCATCGAGCAATTCACGGGCGCGGGCGGGATCGTAGGAATACATCCGCTCATAGTCGACGGCCTCGTTGTAAGCCCAGAGGCGGGTGTCGAACGAACTCTGCGGGACGCTGCCCAGGCCGAAGAAGACCTTGTCGTGGATGAACTTGCGATCAACCGCCAAAAGCAGAGCCTGGCGTGCTTCGGGTTTAGACAGCGCCGGGTTCTTCGTGTTGAGGATGATGAGGTCGCTGCCGGGATAGCTGACTTCATGGACCTGGAACTGCGGGTCTTCCCGCAACATCCTGACGGCGCTGAGCGGCATGTAGTCGGGGACGATGTAGTCGATCTCGTCGGCGCGCAGCGACAGAAGCCGCGATGACGCGTCGGGCATGATCTGGACGACGACACGATCGAGATAGGGTTCGTCCTTGCGCCAATAGTCGGGATTGCGGACCAGGGTGATGTGGCTGCCGCGGACCCATTCGGCCACCTTGAACGGGCCGTTGCCGACAGGCTTGGTCAAGACCGCCTGATGGTTGCGGATATCGGAGCCGCGCAGGATATGCGCCGGCATCACCGCCGCGTTCTGCTCGCAGGCCAGCGAGAACAGGAAGGGCGCAAAGGGCTTCTTCAACTTGATCGTGACGCTCTGGGGCGTGGGCGTCTCGATCCGCTCGATGAACTTGCCGGCCGCGTTGAAGCGAGGCCCGTATTTGCTGCTGATCTCCTCCAGCGTGAATTTCACATCCGCGGACGTGACAGGCTGGCCGTCATGCCATTTGGCGGGCTCCAGCTCGAACTTGTATGTCAGGCCATCGCTGGAGATGTCCCAGGACTTGGCCAGGCCGGGCACGATCTCGAAGCCCGGCTTGAAGCGCACCAGCCCGTCATAGATCAGGCAGCCGACGGCCACGTCCGGCACGGAGTTCGTCGTGTCGGGGCTCAGCGCCTGCGGCTCGGAACCGAGCACCATCACCGCCGAGCCGCCACGCCGCGGGCTCTCCGCCCTGGCATCGGTGGCGAGGAGCCCGGCTATCGGCGCGCAGCCGACCATCAGGAGGCCGACGGGAAGCAGGCGCCGTGACAATTCCGACAGGGAATGGAAGAGTTTCATCCGTGTCTCCATGCAAGTCCTTGGGCCGCGCAACGGACCGTCAGTTGCGGTGCTCGACAATGGCGAGGGTGCGCAGCATTTCGTTGGTCAGAATCATGATGCCCTCGTCGGCGCCGATGCCTGGTTTGGTCAGCATGAAATCCGGCCCGGTCGCCAGCGCGATCTGAGCGGTCAAGCGCGCCGACAGGTCGGTTTCGTTGGCCGTGCCGCCGAGGCAGCAACGCATGCCGTTGGCCTTGCAGAACAGCACCGCTTCGATGCTGTTGTTGATGCCGCCGAGGTCTGGGGTCTTGATCTGGACGTAATCGCTGGCCCCGGCCTCGGTGAACAGGCGGATGTCTTCGAGCGTGTTGCACCACTCGTCGGCGATTAATCGCACGGGCGCATCGCGTTCGGCCAGCAGGCGCTTGAGCGTCTTGAACACGTCGATCTGCCTTGCCTGCGTCGGAGCGACGACCGGCGACTCCAACAGCAATTCGAACGGTGCGGCCTCCTTGACGAGACCCGCCATATAATTCGCCAAGCCTTCGAGATCGTCGCCGAACAGGTCGCCCAGCGTCCCGTAGAGATCCAGATGGATGCGCGGCTTGTAGCCGGGCGCGCCGACCTCGCGGATGCGCTTGGCGATCGACCGGACATAGTCCGTCAGCACGATGGCGTTCGGTCCGAGATCCTCGGCCAGGGTGAACGAGGCGTGGGGCAGCACGGCCGCCTGTTTCATGATGACGCGATCGAGCTGGAGCGCGTCCCCGCGATGGCAGGAGGCCAGCAGGTCAACAGGCTTCGTACCGAGCGTCGAGCCGTATTCCGCGGCGATCACCTCGGCCGGCGTCTTTCGCGCCGCGAGGGCCGTGGCCGCCAGGAGAGCCTGGGTGAGACCATAGCGCAGCGCAGTGTGCAGCCGGTGGCCTTCGACCTCCAGCCGGTCGATATCGTCGGCATTGGACCGAAAAACCGTCACATCGCGCCCCGTCAGCCAGGCGCGGACGGTCGATTGCAGCACCGGCAGGTGCTCTGCCGGTGCGAAGAGCGGGTCGCGCCCGGCCAGGCCCGAGAAGATCACGTCGGCGCATTCGCCGATGGCCAGCGAGCCGTCTTCCAGGACAAGCATGACCGACAGGATCGCGCCCGGCTGGACGATGGCCTTGTAGCCGGGCGTCAGGGGCTCCCCGTCGACAAAACTGCCGTTGTTGCGGCCGTGACTCTTCAAAGCCAGCAGGTCCTTGTTGAAGTAACCTGACCGGCCTGCGGAATAAACGACGTCACTGATCTTCATCGGACTTCCTCAAAACCTGAGCTCCGTTGCTGCCGTCATGCGGGGCAACGCAGCTCGATCGTCGAAAATCGACGCACGGGTTCGCGATCACTGCCGCTGGTGGCAGCAATGGGACACGGCGCCGGGATTTACCCTTGCGTTACGGTCTAGGTGTTCTTCGGCGGATTCGGCCTAGTATGCGGCTACCGAGGCCTGCTGCCCCGGCTGAAGACTGTCGGCCATCCGCACATATTCGTTTTCGTAGGCAATAAGCTTGCTGCGACGTTGCCGCCTCGATCGTCATATCAAGCAACGTCATCTTTTTCCCCTGGCGTCACCAGCGTGGCCAATTGGGGAGATAGCTGCCTGAGGCTCGCAAGATATTCCGTTTGGATGATATTGCTTGCGATGCCGCAGACATGTTTGAAGAACTGATCGTATTCTCCTTGGCGGGCGATGACGAAAAGGGCGCGTTCGGGGGGCGACCGTTCCAGAAGAAGCGTCTTGACGCGCAAGGCCGTTTTCTCGTTCTGCATCAGGCACATCGGGGTCGTCATGGCCCAGCCGATGCCGGCGGCGACCATGCCTGCGACGGTGGCGGCATTGTCGAGTTCAAGATGGTTCGAGGTTGTGATGCCATGGCGGCGCAGGAACGTGCCGATATGGATGCCGACCTGCGATTTCCCGTTGTATCGGATCAGGGGCAGCCGCTTGCCGAGCTGCTTCATGCCGTCGAGCGTGATGGTTCCATGCCGCTCGTCCGGGGGCACGATGATCAGATATTGCTCGGTGAACAGCCGGAAGCGCTCAAGCCCGGCATAGGCCTCGAGCGGTTCACTCGCCACGATCATGTCCAGCTCGCGCTTGTGCAAGGCGGCGCCAAGCTGGGGAGACAGGCCGCTGCGAACGGAAAGCTGGGCTGTCCGCTCGAAGAGATCCTTGGTCAGGGCGGCGCCGCATGTGCTGGCAAACGAATCCACCAGGCCGAGACGAAGCGTCGGCTTCACGCCGGAACCCGCTTCCAGCACCTGACCTTTGAGATTGGCCACCTGCATCAGGACGCGGGCGCCCTTGTGGCGGAGCGCGACGCCGAACGGCGTGAGTTGCATCGGCCTGCGCGCGCGGTCGATAAGCCGGACGCCCAATAGCTGCTCCATCTGGTGCACGCTTTGCGAGATGGCTGACTGGGTGACGCCCAATCGGCGAGCCGCGCCCGACATGCTGCCCTCCTCGGCAACCGTCAGGAAGACCTGCACCGCATTCATGTCGAGGATGCGGTCGACGGACACGACGTCAGCCCTCTCGCGTTCCGAGCGAAGCGTGTTCCGCCGTTGACAGACCAGACCACCATGCATCCGCGCGCCGAATTGCTGCGCATTCGAAAATCGCCGGAAAGCATGGCTGGGTGCCCCGCCGAAATCGATCGGAAAGCGGCAAATCCCTCATTGTTACGATCGGTGTCATCATCGTTTCCCCGGACCGCAAGCGCGGACAACTGGGCATTCGCCCTTATCTGTTCCGGGATTAACGCGCTGGTTCCACGAGCGAAAGCAAAAGACGCATACTATCAGTAATTCTAATATCTCTTCGGCCGGAGGCCACGGGTCAGTGGTCAATTCGGACCGCCGTCGATAGGCAGCTGAGTCTCGTCGCTCACGAAGCGGTGGTGGTCGATCACACACTCGATTTCGATACTGCAAGCGGAGAAGCGACAAAATAGCCGCCGGCCGCGACCGATGAACGACCATGCCGCGGTTGTCAGGATGACGCTTCGCGCCCTACCGTGAATGTCTGCTATCGAGCAAAACGCCAACTTCTGCTTCTGGCGCTGAGAGTTGGCGAGATCCTAGCGGTATTGGCAGTTGCCGGCGAGGTTTTGATGCGATCGTCTACTCCCGGTATCATTGCTGCTGCTGCGGTGAATACTGGCTGACAGAGGAGACCAAAGCAGTCCGTCATTCCCCTGGAAGGAATGACGGGCGATTGTCCAGGTTGCGATCGTCGCCCCCTACATCCGAGACGCTTCGCCTGCGGATTTCTGGTTGCAAGTCGCTCCTCAGCGCTTCAACGCAGCACCCAGGTCTTCGAGAACACCGAGCTGCTGAAGGATGACGGACGGCAGGTTGTAGCAATGGAAGGAGGTGACCTTCCCGTCCTTCAGATGGAACACGTCGCAGCACGGCGCATCCATCCTCTTGCCGGTTGCGGGCAAGATCCCGCCGGCCATGTAGAAATCGCCCTTGTGCGTGCCCTGCAGGGCCAATTCGACGATCACGACGTCGTCTTTGACGTAGATGTGATACAGCTCGCGATGCATGTCAGGAAACGCCGCGACCATCGCGTCGACAGGCAGGCCGATCTCCTTGCCATAGTATTTCTTGCCGCCCGGCACATCGTAGAAATAGCCGTCCTCGGCGAACAGCGAGATGAATTTGTCCGTGTCCTTGGACGACGCCTCTGCTAGGGCGTAGAGGCTGCGGATGGTGTCTTCATTGGTCAGCATGACTGGAAACGCCTGTTGAATTTAATCTGTGAATGGATAGGGCTGCCGCCGGATGCGGCTGTCTGATGACTGTCTGCAACTCAGATCTGGACCTGGCCGCCATCGACGAAGAGCTCGATGCCGTTGACGAAGCTCGCCTCATCGGATGCGAGGAACAGAACGGCCTTCGCGATTTCCTCGGGCTGACCGACCCTGCCTGCAGGGATCAGGCTGGCGAGATAGTCCTTGGTGCCCTTCGCCTGCTCACCGCCTCCGAAGAGCTCGTCGAGCCCTGCCGTCTCGGTCACGCCGGGGCTGATCGCGTTGCACCGAATCGGCCGCTCTGATTCGAGGATACCCGCGCGTGCGGACGCCGGTGAAGGCGGCATCGAGATCGGCGGGATCGTGATAGACCCGGTCGTCAAGCCGTTCACCCTTGGTGCCACCACCGCAGTCATGCCTCGGGCAGGCTTTCGACGGAGTCCTTCGTGGGTCCGACCATGGCTTGGCCTGACCCATGAACGGAAGGGATGGTCGGCATTGTCACCCCGAACATAACTTTTGCCGGCAAGCGCTGCGCAGTCCCGAAAGGAGGTGGTTGTCCGGCGAATTTTCCTCGTGGACGGTTCGACCTCGCGTTTGGACGACGATGCAAAGTTCCGATCTTTCGGTTACCTTAGGTGATCCGTATTTCGCAGTGCGATCCGCACCTCGCGCAGAAACTGTGTGAGCGAAGCGCCAAAAAGTCCGACGGCACCGATGAAAAGGAGCGCAACACCCCGTTCATGCGGCAACTCCGCGAATGCTAAACCGAATGCCAGGGCCATCAGCAGGATGGTCGACACCCCGCTAGAGATTGCCAGAAATATTGCGCTATTGATCAAAGCAGCCCGCTCTTCGAGCCGGGGAAGGTCCGCTCTAAGTTCCGGCGCAACTGCCCCGTCTTTTTGCAGGCCATTGAGCATTCGCGATCGGTCGAGGATGCGCTCCAGGCGGTTTATCAGGACCGAGATGAGACCAACGACGGCGCCAAGCAAAAAAGCAGGCGCGGCTGCCTGCGTGATGACGACTGAGAGGTGGCTCACTGATGGCAGATTGGGAAGCATGTTGATTCTTTCAGACTTGATGCTCGCCAGATCTGTAGAAGGCCGCGGGACGCCTCCTTTGACCAAGCGGCATTCTTCCTATGGCAGAAGCCGGGCGAAGTTCCCAACGGTCTTCGCAATCAAGAATTCCGATTGGCATCCCACGGCATAAGGGAGCCCGCCCGGCCGCTCGGAAGATTGAGGCCGACGCGCGCCGCCAGCTTCGCCATTCCTCCGCCGCGAGCCTGCGCCCGCAGTATACGAGACGTTCCGATGTCAGGGAGGGCGGTTTTTCTGATTCCGGGAATCGCCGGCGGAAGTGCTTGCCGAACTCCAACCGCCAGGCGTATCGGCGCCGCGGGTTTAGAATGGGTCCGCTAAATTCGAGACAATGATCCGGGATCGGCAGCAGCCTGTTGCAGCGGGCAGCCGTCCCGGCGGCGTTCTTCGTGTTACAACTTGGAGCGAAACGCTCCGGGTGTGCAGCCGGTCGCCTTCTGGAAGGCGCGCGCGAAATTGGCGGGAGAGGAATATCCCATCTCCGCCGAAACACGTGTGATCGAGCCGTCCGTATGCCGGAGCAGCTCTGTCGCTCTCTCAATCCTCGCCGCGTTCGTCAGGCTGCGAAAATCAGTGCCGGCCCGATGGAGCTCGCGTTGCAGCGTTCGGACGCTGGTACCCATTGGTCCCGCAGCACGATCGATCGATACGCCCCCCGTGAGAAGCTGAGCCCGAATCTGCGCCCTGAGGACGGCGAGCAGATCTCGTGGCGCACCGCCGGGCCGGTCTCGCGCCACATCCTCGATGGTGACAATGGGCCGTGACCCGCGGTTCGGAGCAGCCGACAAGAGATGGCGTTCGATGACGACCGTCACGGCCGGCGCGTTGAACAGGACCGGGCAATGGAAGAGATCTTCGAACAGCCCAGTCTGGCGCGGCCTGTTGATATTGAGTTCGATGCGCAGCGGCCGCCAGTCGAACGGCAAATAGGCTCTCATGACGCTGAGCAGAACGCCGGCCGCTGCACCGGCGATCATTTCGTAGCCAGCGTGGTCGGACAAGGCGAAGACGTAGCTATAGCGCGCCTCGTCGCCGGTAATGGCGATCGACATCCGGTCGTGGGTGCTGTGATAGCAAAGAGCCGCAATGGCCCGCTCGATGGATTGGCCGAGCGTCTCGCCTCCCAGGATATAGCGCCCATAGCAGCCATAGTTGCCGACATTCATCGTCGGAGCGATCAGGAGGCCGAGATCGGGCTCGCCGACCTCCCTGGCGGCTGCACTCACGAAGCCGATGACGGCGGCATGGGGGATGAAACAATTGCAACCTTCGGTAAGCTCGATATCGAGACCTGCTGCCCGGTTCGCCCGCAGAAGCGCTTTCTCTCCGAGTTCATGACGCAGGAATGCCGGCAGGCCGTAAAGAATGTGGCTCGAAATGACGGGAATTTCAGACACGAGCAGGCCCCTCCGGAATTCCGCAATGTTGGCGCAAAATGAGTGGCAGCGAAATTACATTGCTGCTTATTCTCACAGTATAAGTTCTGTGCGCAAACGGAAGAACCCGTTTTTGCGCGTTATTGATTTAATTCTTATTGGGATAACTTTCGGTCGTGAGCGCGAAGACGGTAGTCCGCTTATTCAACCTGACGCTCTTCGCGACCCTATGGTGTTCGGGAATAGCACTGGCGGAGGATTCGAGCGGCGGCGCCGGCGATCTGGCCAAGGCGGCTCAGAATCCCGTTGCCGACATGATCAGCGTGCCGTTCCAGAACAACTTCAACTTCAATGTCGGGCCGCATAAGCAGCTTCAGAATGTCCTCAACATCCAGCCCGTGATCCCGATCACGCTGAACAAGGACTGGAACCTAATCACGCGTTGGATCACCCCGGTGATCTCGCAGCCGGCTCTGACTGTGAATGGCGACAGGGAGTTCGGCCTTGGCGACATCAACCCGAGCTTCTTCTTTTCGCCGAAGCAACCAACGCACGGCATCATCTGGGGCGTCGGGCCGACCTTCGTGCTTCCCACTGGCACCGACAAGACCCTCACCTCCGGCAAGTATTCGGCGGGCCCGGCCTTCGTCGCCCTGACGATTCAAGGACCCTGGGTCGTCGGCGTTCTCGTCAACAATGTCTGGTCGTTTGCGGGCAAGAGCAATCGCAGCGCGGTCAACGCGATGACGCTGCAGCCCTTCGTGAACTACAACTTTCACGGCGGCTGGTACCTGACGTCGTCCCCGGTCATCACTGCCAATTGGGAGGCCGACCACGGCGATCGCTGGACAGTACCGATCGGCGGCGGTTTCGGGCGCGTGTTCAAGATCGGTCATCAGCCCGTCAACGCGCAGATCGCAGCCTATTACAATGTGGCAAAGCCCAGCGGCGCTGCCGATTGGCAGCTGAGGGCCCAGCTTCAGTTCCTGTTCCCGAAGTAGAGCCAATAGACGCACCAACGAAGTCAAACGAGGGGAGTGCGCCATGACAACAGCGCGAAATGCAATTGCCTTATTCTTTCTCCATGCTGGCGCGGTCTCTGCCCTGACGCTGCTGTCCAACTCCGCGTCAGCTCAGGCGACTCCGACCGCTCCCCCGCATGTGCCGCTTCAAAAGGCGATCGGTACCCCGGTCAAACCCGAGCTCGTGCCGTCGCTCTTTGTCCTGAGCGCTCGCGGCGCGACCTTGCAGGGCGGGAAGCTGGTGCTGAGCGGTCTGTCGCCTAACTCCATCGTGTTCGCCGACCGCCCAGTGAGGTCCGCTGGCCACGAACTCACGGCGCATATCCTTGAGGAGTGGCTGCCCGGCAACCAAAGCCCCGACAGCTTCTACAAGGACCCGCCGAACGCGACCGTGTCAGCTTTCATGCGGGATGGCTCGGGTATTCGTGACGCGGTCGTGGTTCTGAAAAGCCCTAAACTCGAAGGCGACCAGGTCACATTCGACGTCGACGTGATGGAGGGTGACCTTGCGGGCGGCGACGGCGCCGCGTCGATCTTCATCGATCTGATCGGCCGGCCCTTCACGCCACTGTCCTTCGCGGGCGTGGCACGGCGTACGGCATTTCGTGGAGCCTACTACCGAGGTGCGGCGATCGCCGGCGCAGGCGCCCTCGGTGCCGCAGCGTACTATGCACCATATGCTTATCGACCGGTTTGCGGGTATTACCCATACCCGCCCTGTTACTGATGATCGTTAGCCCTGTAATCCCAAGCGCTAATCGATCTACAAGGGGACCGAAAATAATGAACCAACTATTTCTTGGTGCAATTTTCGCGGCGGCTGCCACGGTTGCTTCCGCACAGACTTACCAGATGACGACGCCTTTCGCTCCGGGCGTCGCCGTGCCGGACAAGATCGAATCCTCGATCGGGGCGTTGAACCTCAACTACGGCTACCCGTCCGCCGATACTGTTGAAAAAATCTACGACAACCTCGACCGTTCGCGCGCGCTCCAAGCCTATCTGCTGGCGATCCCGATCGTTAATCAGGCCGGCATGCGCGAGTCGCTGCGCAAGTTCGGACCCGATAACCAGACCAACGTGATCTGGGAAAGTCTGATGGATTCGAAGACCGTCGCGCTGACGGGCAACGACAACACGATCTACAACTTCATGTGGGTCGACACGAGTAAGGGTCCCGTCGTCGCCGAGGTTCCGCCCAAGGTGCTCGGGACGGTCGACGACTTCTGGTACAAGTGGGTGGGCGACATCGGCATCACCGGGGCCGACAAGGGCGAGGGCGGCAAGTACCTCTTGTTGCCGCCCGGCTTCAAGGGCGAGATACCATCGGGGTATCACGTTTTGCGGCCGAACACCTTCGGCAGCTACTTCGTCTTTCGCGCTTTCCTTGTGGACGGCTCCACCCAACCTGCGATCGATTCGGTCAAGAAGAACCTGCGGATCTATCCTCTGGCCGAGGCCGCCAATCCGCCGCCGATGAAAATGGTCAATGCCTCCGGAATTCCGGCGAATTTCGTCTCTCCGGGCGACTATTCGTTTTGGGGCCTGTTGAACCAGGTCATCCAGGAAGAGCCGGCGGGCGGATCCGATCCCACCACCTTGGGCCTGTTCGCCTCGATCGGCATCGAAAAGGGCAAACCCTTCGCTCCCGACGAGCGGATGAAGAAGATTCTCACCGACGCCGCCAACATCGGTGCCGTCACGGCGCGCACCATCGCTTTCAAGATTCGCCCGAAGGATGCGTATTTCTATCCGAACAGTGCGTGGCGCCTGCCATTTTTGGGCGGTTATAAGTTCGAGACGGCGCCCGGCGTCAGTAACCTGGACGGTGCCGTCTTCTTTTACTACTTCGCCATTGCCGTGACCCCGGCGATGGAGGAAGAAATGGTGGGCAAGGGCTCGCAATATCCTTGGTCGGTGCAGGATGCGAAGGGTGATCCCTTGGATGGTGGCAAGAACTATAAGCTGCGCCTGCCTCCCAATATCCCGGTCAAGGATTTCTGGTCGGTCATCGTCTACGACAACCAGAGCCGCTCGATGGTGCAGACCGACCAGCGAGCCCCCAGCGTCAGCAGCCAGAGCAAGGGCGTCAAGGTCAATGCGGATGGTTCGACGGATGTCTACTTCGGACCCAAGGCCCCGGCGGGAATGGAGAACAACTGGGTGCAGACAATCCCGGGCAAGGGCTGGTTCATGCTCCTTCGCCTCTATGGTCCGCTGGAACCATGGTTCAATAAGACATGGAAGCCGGGCGAGATCGAGCTGCAACCCTGATCCCCGCCGGCGCCAAGCTGGTCAGAAACTAAACTAAACGGCGGCTAGCGAAAGCGTCGCCGTTTCGAGCCCAAAGACGGGCATGCAAGCAGTCTCGACTGCTCGCTCCCGCACTGTATTATACCCGCATAAGTTGTGCGACCGCGCCCCGCAATCGACGCGCATGACCGCAAGTTGCGAACCGGAAGGAAGTTTTCAGATGCTGACGAAACGCGATCTGCTTGGCTCTGCTGCGATGGCCACCCTTGCCGCGGCCACAATGAAGTCCAGCCTCGTCTTTGCGCAAACGAAGCCCGAATGGCCGAACCTCTTCGAGGCGAAAGACATCGCCGAAGAAGGCTTCATCTACGGCCTGCCGCTGGTGATGAACTATGCGGTCATGCACGAATTTGCCGTCGACAGGAATTCGGGCCAGTTCAAGGCGCCGTTCAACGAAATCTACAACATGCACCATGTCGCCACCCCGGCGGACACGGCCGTCATAACGCCGAACAGCGACACCCCTTACTCCATCCTCTGGCTGGATTTGCGGGCCGAGCCGATGGTTATCACGGTGCCCGCAGTTGAAAGGGAGCGCTACTACTCGGTCCAGCTCATCGACGGTAATACCTACAATTTCGGCTACATCGGCACACGCGCCACTGGGTCCGAGCCGGGCGACTATCTGGTCGTCGGCCCCAACTGGAAAGGCAGCACGCCCGCCGGGATTAAGCAGGTTTTTGCCTCGACTACCCCGTTCGTGTTCGCCAACTTCCGGACCCAGCTTATCAACGCCGACGATATGCCTAACGTGGAAAAGGTGCAGGCTGGCTACAAAGCGCAGCCGCTTTCTTCCTTCCTCAAACAAGCAGCTCCGGCCGCTGCACCCAAGATCGCGTTCGTCCCTGCTACCACGGCGGGGATCAAGGACAACTTCTTCGAGTACCTCGACGCAGCCCTACAATTCGTCCCCGAGACGCCGAGGGATAAGGCAGTTCGCGCGAAGCTTGCCAGGATCGGCATCGGCCCCGGCAAGACCTTTGCGTTCAAGGATCTGTCGCTCGAACATAAAGCCGAAATCCTGGTCGCCATGAAGCAGGGTGACGACAAGATCGGCAAATGGCTGGCCAGTGGCAGCAAGGAGATCAACGGCTGGAACGTCAGCTCGCTGCTGGGCGACGAGGCCTTCTACAACGGCGATTGGTTGAAGCGGGCCGGAGCTGCCAAGGCCGGCATCTATGGCAACGATGCCGTAGAGGCGACGTATCCCCTCACGCGCAAGGACGCGACGGGTGAGCCGCTCGACGGCA
Organism: Allobosea sp. TAF32; assembly: GCF_052113585.1. Classification (NCBI taxonomy): domain Bacteria; kingdom Pseudomonadati; phylum Pseudomonadota; class Alphaproteobacteria; order Hyphomicrobiales; family Alloboseaceae; genus Allobosea; species Allobosea sp. TAF32. Next base: position 36,872 of record NZ_JBFRDM010000018.1, read on the forward strand.
GCAAGCACAAGTACACACTCACCTTTCCGCCGGGCCTATTGCCGCCCGTGAACGCCTTCTGGTCCGTGACGATGTATGACGGCAAGAGCCAGCTCTTGGTCAAGAATCCGATCAATCGCTACTTGATCAATTCACCGATGTTACCGGGGATGAAAAAGGACGCGGATGGCTCCCTGACGCTCTATATCCAAAAGGACAGCCCCGGCGCCGACAAGGAAGCCAATTGGCTCCCGGCACCGGATGACAAAATCTACCTTGTGATGCGCCTCTATTGGCCGAAGACTACGCCGCCGTCTATCCTGCCTGCGGGCGAAGGGACATGGCAGCCACCAGGCGTGAAGCGGGTCTCGTAGAAGCTGAAAGCTTCGCGCGCCTCTTCATTGCAAGATCGTTGCGCTAAAGCCTCCGGTTCCATTCCACCTCCAGAGCTCCGGCTCTTACATTTCAAAACGGGAGATCATCATGTCCAAATTTCTCGCCGCCATGGCGGTATCGATCGTTTGCGCCACCTCGTCTGCGGCGACCGCCCAAGTTCCGCTCACGAGCTACGTCGATGCCAACGGGTTCATCGACGTCCAGACCCTGACCTGCGCGCAGCTGGCAGGAACCTTCCAGGAGGACGCCGATGCCCTGTCTACCTGGTATAGTGGCTGGTATAACGGCCTCGCCAAGAAGCATTTTCTCGACTTGAAGAAGGGCAAGGTCGTCGAGCACGAGGTCATCGTCTACTGCAAGGCTAATCCCGACAAGAAGATCATCGACGCGCTTGCCATCGTGTTCAAGGATGAGCGCGCCAAGCTGGGAATCCAAATGAAATAGGCGCCTGCTGGTGGCTCGCCGGCCGGCCGCTGGCCGGCGAGCAGGCCAACGGCGCGAAGGCTGTCCGATCGACCGCTGCCGATAGCGACCTGGCGGGCGCCCGGTGTGGGGCCCGCTTCCATCAACCAGCTGACCTCACTCAACGGGGACGTCATGAATAGGTCTATCTGAATAGCCCCGAGTTTCGTAGACGCCGTCGGGCTACATCTGGTGCTGCCGTTCGAACTCGACGGGTGACAGCATCCCGTTCCTGACGTGCTTGCGCTTTGGGTTGTAGAACATCTCGATGTAGTCGAACACGTCCTGCCTTGCCTCCTGGTGAACTGGGAGCCCTGATCCGAGTGGACAAGGACCGTGGTCTTCGGCTTGCGTCGCCACACCGCCATGAGCAATGCCTGCAGCACGACATCGGTGACCTGCCGGCTCTGCAATGACCAGCCAATGACGCGGCGGGAGAACAGGTCGATCACCACGGCCAGATAGGCGAAGCCCTCCTGGGTCCTGATGTAGGTGATGTCCGTCACCCACGCCTTGTCCTGCGCCCCGACATCGAACTGTCGGGCCAGGGTGTTGTCGACCACGACCGACGGCTTGCCGCCATGAGATCCCGGCCGGCGCCGATAGCCGATCTGGGCCTTGATCCCGGCCAACCTTGCCAGGCGGGCGACGCGGTTGGCGCAGCTGGTCTCGCCCTGATCGAGCAGGTCGTCATGCAGCTTGCGGTAGCCATAGACCCGACCGCTTTCCTTCCAGGCCTTATCGAGAAGCTCGATCTGGCGCGCATCCTCCCGAGCTCTGCGGCTCAACGGATTCTTCAGCCAGGCATAGAAACCGCTGGGCTGGATGCGCAGGCAGCGACACATCGCCCGCACCGGGAACTGGCGGCGATGCTCGGCCACAAACGCGTATCTCACTTTGCATCCTTGGCGAAATACGCGGTGGCTTTTTTTAAGATGTCGCGCTCCTCGGTGACCCGCGCCAGTTCTGCCTTCAGGCGGCGGATCTCCGCAGCCTGATCAACGCTGGGCGACACCGGCGGCTTCGAGAACTTGCGCTTCCAGGCGTAAAGCGAGTGCGGGCTCACCCCGAGCCGCTTCGACACCTCTGCAACGGGGTAGCCCCGCTCGGTGATCTGCGCGACCGCATCACGCTTGAAATCGTCCGTAAAATGTCCGGGCCCCATCATGGCCTCCTTGCCTCAAAATTAGGGAAGAAGGCGTCCAGGAATCTAGGGGCTATTCA
>NZ_JBFRDM010000019.1:0-34848 GCF_052113585.1 Allobosea sp. TAF32
CAACACGATCTCCTTCGATCGCGATCTCGTCGACCATCAATCCTGAAGGAACCAGGTTGGCTGGCCGAAATCGCTGCTTCATCATGCTGATTCCTTCTGGAAACCAGCGTCAGAACAGCCCCAACCTGCAGCGAAACTGAGTCAGACCCCAASTTTGACCCCCTTGAGCCGGTTTCGGTGAGACTGCCCGTCCTGGTTTCGGATGGGCGGGCGGGGGATGAAGGGCGTGGATACGATTGCGCGGATCCGGCGCGAGTTTTCGATCCGCGGGAAGACGATCAAGGAGATCGCCCGCGAGCTGCATGTCTCTCGGAACACGGTTCGGAAGGTGCTGCGCTCTGGCGCGACGTCCTTCGAGTATGAGCGGAAGGTTCAGCCGCAGCCGAAGATCGGGCCCTGGCGCCCCTGAGCTGGATCGGCTGCTGATGGCGAACGACGGCAAACCGGCCCGCGAGCGCCTGACGCTGGGTCGGGCTCGTGCGGGAGCGCTTCTTCGCCCCGCGCCTGCGGGTCAAGAACTACGACGAGTTGAACGCCTGGCTGCTGGATCAGGTGCTTCGCTACGCCAAGGCCCACCGCCATCCGGAGCAACGTGACCGTACGATCTGGGAGATGTTCGAAGCCGAGCGCCCAAGCCTGGTGCCTTTCGCGGGGCGGTTCGACGCTGCCTGCCTCGGTGTCGAAGACCTGTCTCGTGCGCTTCGACAACAACAAGTACTCGGTCATCGCGAGTGCGGTCGGGCGCCCCGTCGAGATCCGCGCCTATGCCGATCGGATCGAGTTGCGCCAGGACGGGCGTATCGTCGGCGAGCATCCCCGCTGCTATGGCCGCGACCAGACCATCTACGATCCCTGGCACTATGTCCCGGTACTGGCTCGCAAGCCGGGCGCCCTGCGGAACGGAGCGCCCTTCAAGGACTGGGTCTTGCCCGGTGCGATCGACCGGGTCCGGCGCAAGCTCGCGGCCGTTCAAGACGGCGACAGGCAGATGGTCGAGATCCTCACGGCGGTGCTGAGCGACGGACTGTCCGCCGTCGAAGCCGCCTGCGCGGACGCTCTGCGGCAAGGCGTCCACTCCGCCGACGTGATCATCAACATCCTGGCCCGGCGCCGCGAGCCGGCGGCAGCGATCACGATCATGACGCCCGATGCCTTGCGCCTGCGCCATGAGCCCGCCGCCGATTGTGCCCGCTACGACAGCCTCAGGAGAGCCGTGTGATGGAACGCTCGGAGATTCTCGCCACCATGGGCGAGCTCAAGCTCTATGGCGTGAAGGCCGCCTTCGACGAGATCATCGCCTCGGCGGTGAAGCGCCAGTACGAGCCGCAGCGCGTCGTCGGCGATCTGCTCGCCGCCGAGATCGCCGAGAAGCAGGCCCGTTCGATCAAGTATCATATCACCATCGCCAAGCTGCCGCTCGCCAAGGATGTCGCCGACTTCGCCTTCGACGGAACCCCGATCAACGAGACCCTCGTTCATGATCTCGCCGGCGGCAACTTCCTGGCGCACCAGCGCAACGTTGTCCTCGTCGGCGGGACTGGGACCGGCAAGACCCATCTCGCCATCGCGATCGCCCGGGCCTGCATCCGTGCCGGTGCTCGCGGCCGCTTCTTCAACGTCGTCGATCTCGTCAACAAGCTCGAGGCCGAAGCCCGCGCCGGCCGCCAGGGCCGCTGCGGCTGCTACAGCGTCGTCGCGGCCCAGGCGCTGGACGGCGCCGGTCATGCCAGGGGTCTCATCGGCAGCGAGATCGGCGAGCCCGAATTGATCCGCTACGCTGCGGCGATGGCGACGCAGCAGCGCCCGCTGAGCCGGGCTTCGCGTGTCGTCCTGCAGGCGATCCGCAGCTTCTGGCCGACGCCGGCCATCGACAGCCTGTCCGACCTCGCTAGCAGCTTGAAAGGCATTCCGGAGCTCCCGCCGCCCTCCATCGCCGCGATACGTGACGATCGTCCTGGCCGTGGCCTGCCTCCTGAAAAGTGGCCCTCCCTGAAGTAGGCTTTTTGAGCCTTTGGAGGATGCTGCGGGAGTGGATCGTGGCAGTCGGCGCGAAAACGGCGTTTATCGAGCCTGGCAGTCCTTGGGAGAGCGGCTACTGCGAGAGCTTCAACTCCAAGCTGCGCGACGAACTCCTGAACGGCGAGCTGTTCTACAGCCTCGCCGAGGCTCGGATCGTCATCGAGGGCTGGCGTCAGCACTACAATACCCGCCGCCCGCACTCCTCGCTCGGCTACAAGCCGCCAGCACCGCCCGCCGTGCTTTGGCCGGCTGCACAAACCCAACCCACTTCGCCGGCCATCTCAACCGTGGCCGCCAAGCCCACCATGCATTAGATTAGAACCGGGCCGCCTGATGGGGGCAGGCCATGACCTTGGTTCCATGAAGCCGTCTGTCATCCTGGTATTAAGCCGGCCTGCGTCAAATCTCGATAACGCACTTGGGATCAAAACCACGGTTCTCCCGATCGCCATGCAAATTTGGATAGCCAGCCTGGTTCGCAAAAACTCGGGTTCTCCCGATCCAATAATCATGTGATCCGTGATCGTGGCCGTGGATCCAAAGCTCGGGCTGAAGCTCTTCGATCACATGACCGAGGTCAGAGACAAAGGCCGGTGTCAGTTGGCCTCCTCGATGTCGCTCTTGGACCGAATTCGGATGCGGCGCATGATGCGTGACCACCACCGTTGGCCCGTCGAAGGGTATTGCAAGCTCACGGCGAATATATGCCAGGTCGAGCCTGTGCTCCGCCGCCGCATGCCAGGGCATAAGCCTGCTGAAATGGCCATCGTCCTGCCGATAGCGGATCAGGCGGTGGTCGTTCAGCGTCTGACCAGCATAGACCATTGAAGGCTTGGGCGTTCCCTGAAGCCGATAATCGGTCCACAAAATCGAACCGATGAAGCGCACGTTTCCGGTCACGACAGTCCTGCGAAAGAGCAGCTCTACACCAGCTTGCTCAGCGGCTTCCCTGCCCTCAGCCAAACTACTTTTGAATTCGCGGCCGTAGAACTCGTGATTTCCGGGCACGTAGACGATCGGTCGACCCACCAGCGGCCCGTGGTCACCCTGTTGCTCACTGAACCATTCAATCGCCGAGGTGATGGGTTGCCCGATATCGCCCGCGAAAACCGCCACGTCGAATTCGGGCATCTGGGCCGGGAATTTGAAGGGCCCAAATTCCAAATGCAGATCGCTGAGAACGAGCAGGCGCATGCTGCCTCCGATCAGAGAGCTGGGTGGGATTGGGCGGAATGACCAGGCCGCTATCGGTGCTCGGCGCGCTTTATCCGGCCGAAAAGCTCGGCAATCAGGTGCGGCGCGAAAAACGAAGCACCGCCCTCGAACGATCGCTCAAACTCAGAGATGGGCATCGCGAACGCGCCGATCGTGCTCGGCCCAATCACGTCGGCATGAAGTGTGTCGCCGACAAACAGGACCTCACGAGGCCTTAGACCCAGCTCACCACACACCAGCTCGTAAATTTCAGGCTGCGGCTTCATCAACTTCGCCCGGAAAGAAAGTATGAGTGCGTCCGGCTCGCCGGGAAGCTGCTCCACTAATGGCGCCTCATACGGCGAGGCGAGATTGGAGCAGACCGCGATTTTCAGTCCTGCCTGACGGATCGCTTGCCACGCCGCGCGCATGCCCGGCCTCAGTCGGACTGATACCAGTTCGGCTTCGAGATCGGCCTCGATATCGGCAAGCTGCTCTTCTGTAATAGGAGCTGACAGTTCCTCCGACAGTTGCCTAAGGCTCATTGGTTGCGTGATAGCGCGGCGAGTGAGCGTCTCCGAACGTTCGCGTTCGAGCAGAGCGTGAAATGGGCGACGCTTGTCGCCAATTTCCACGACCGTACCAAACCCGTCGAAGCAGACAGCCTTGATTTCGCGAACGCCGGCGTCGTTGTCGAAACATGCGCTCTTGGACGGCGAAAGCGCCTCCATGTCTAACAAGTGGAAGAAATCGGCATTCCCGGCTACGGCAGCTAGATACCGGCGAACGGTCATCTGCTCTTCAAATGCCTCTGACAGGACTTCGAGCGGCCGGCGCCCATTGAAAGGCGGAAGCTGCTGGGGTTCGAGAAGCCACCTACGCTCATCTCGCGCGCGCGACGCAGCGCCCAGAACTCGTCGGAGGTCTGCGAACACGCCGAGCACGGCCGACAGACGCATCAAAGTGCTCGTCTCGAGCACGAGCAGAGAAAGAAACAGCACAAATTTTCTTCCAGTGGCAGGTCCTGACGCGCTTTGAGGAGTATCGCGCCTCCGGAAAATCAAACCTTAGCAAAGAACAAGTCGCGCTAGTACTTCATCGTATTACGGACGACATTACGGCTTGCGCTCGGATGCAAGCGATCATGGAGCGCAACAAAGCACAGATCAAGGTGGGAGGACGCGGAAGCGCAACAAAGCTTCCCGGCGGCACGGCGGTGCTGCGTATCGAGCCGCCTTCAGTTCGGAATTTTTTCCGTTGGCGGAAAAAGTTCTTTGACGGCGGCTGCGTGCCTTGGGCGCTGCGGTCCAATGCCCGAAATTCGGGAGGAGGCCGGCGGTTATGCGAGAAGCAGTGCGAACTCGTCGCGAAGTATGGCGCCAAATATGCGACCATAGACAGGCCGACATTTGCCCAACTCCACCTGGAGATGGATGACGAGGTTGAAAAGCACAACCAGGACATACCAATCGATCGGCAGATTGCCTGCCCTTCAATCGACAGCCTCAGGCGGTTTGTTGCCGGCTTAAGCAGATTTGCGGTTCTGGTGGGCCGTTACGGCTCAGAAGAAGCAAAAAGGCGCTCGATATGGACTGGACAAGGTCCTGATATCGTTCGGCCCGGTCAACGGGTCGAAATCGATCATCACGAAATTGACCTGATGACGATACTGAAGCGCGAAGGGTTGTGGGCAGCACTGGATCCGCAACAGCAGCAGCGCATCAAACGGATGCAGCTCTGCGCCGCAATCGACGTCGCCACAAACTGTATCCTCGGAGCATGCCTTTCCGAAGTCCCATCGGCCGCGGATACCATTCGTGTCCTGCGGATGGCTGTATCCGATAAAACTGACTTGGCAGCGACCGCGGGAGCCGAGTCGAGCTGGAACCAGTGTGTGCGCCCGACACGGTCGCGACTGATGGCGGACCAGCGAACATTGAAACGAACTTCGTCTTTGCGATCCACGATCTCCTCTCTGGTCATGAGATCGCGCCAGGCGGAATGCCCTGGATGCGCGGGACGCTGGAGCGCTCCTTCGGAACAATCGAGACTGGCCTGATTTCATGGTTCAGCGGCAGGACTTTCGGCGCCCCGCACAAGGTCTTCAATAAGCCTGAGGAACTCGCGCATTTGACGACGGACGAGCTCGCCCAGATGCTCGTGCTTTGGATTGTCGACGTCTATCACAACACGCCCTCCGTGGCCTTGCGGGGTGAGACCCCCGCAAACGCCTGGAAGCGGCTGTCGCGAACGGTGGGTTTGCGCCCTGTGCCCGACAGCCGCACGCTACGCGAGGTATTCGGCATCAAGCTTGAGCGCAAGCTGTCGGGCGAGGGACTAAAGGCACTCGGCCTTCACTATTCCTCCGAGGAGCTGGGGCGTCACTTCCTCAGGCGCGGCGCTAGCAAGCTCCAAATCCGTCTGAACCCGTCGGACATTGGCTCAATCTCCTACAAATTGAGTGATTTGTGGCTGGAGGCGCGGTGTACGGAATCGGGATTTGACGGCGTCACGCTGTCGGAATGGTCGCAAACCATCCACGATCTTAGACAGAGCTTCGCGGCCGAAAATAAGCTCACCGCGCCAATCGTACGGAGAGCCATGCGGACGATCCGGACAACGGCGGAGACTTCCCGGGTTCGCGAGAACATCGCCACCAAAGAGTATAGCGCAGAGGACCTGGCGAGGCTCGAGGACGAAGTTTTCCTCGGCTTCTCAATGCCAAAAAGCGCGAGCGATCAGCCCGTCTGCGAAGGCGACCTCCTCGACGGCGGATTCGCAACCGGGGGCATTGTTCTGCCTCCGTTGGATCCGCCGGTCGACGACGACGAGACCCCTGACAACACCCCAATAGACGACTCCGACGATTTCAGCTTCGAAGGGTGATCGCCATGAAATCCAAAGCGAAGGCTATTCCGCCGGTCATCCATTCAGATCCGACGTCGCGCATCCGCGACCTTCAGTCTGAAAAAACACGCCGGCGTTCCGAACTCATGGAGTCGGTTCGATGTGTTCTTGCCGTTCTCGAGCGGGATCACTTGCTCAGCGTCGCTCTCGACGAACTGCTCGAGGACCTGGCTGAACGCCGGAGCCCCACGGCTCCCCATAGTTCCGAAAATCGTGGCGAAGGAAACGCCATCGTCGTGGTGGGCGCGAGTGGCGCGGGAAAATCGACCTCAATTCGCCGCCTCATCAGGGCTCATCCTTTGACGAACGGGGACTTGAACATGCCCGGTTCACTAATATTCTCTGTGTCGGCGCCCTCCCCTTGCAACCTAGCTGAGCTCGGCCGCGAGATCCTCATTGCGCTTGGATATCCTTTGATGAGAGGGCGCCTGCCGGCGCCTCTCGTCTGGAGGATGGTCAGAGAACGCATCCGGATGCTCGGGATCCTCGTGTTGCATCTCGACGAAATGCAGCACGTAATTCAAACCGTGAACGGGCCCGAGCTCCAGAAAGTTAGAAATAATCTCAAGGGCATGCTGGTCGACCCACACAATCCGATTGCCCTTATCGTGTCCGGAACGCCTCTAGTTTTGCCACTGATGGAGCTAGATCGTCAGGTGGCCCGGCGTGCAGGGGCGTGGATCGAGTTCGAGTCATTGTCGACCGCAACTCACGGAAAAATGGTGGGTTCGTTCGTCAGGCAACTTGCCGAGCGAGCTACTCTCCAAATCAATGCCGATGAGGTCAGGCGATTGGTCCCTCGCCTCATACACGCTGGGTGCTATCAACTCGGCGTAATCGCCGAAGCAATCCACGATGCGATCCGCGAAGCCCTTCGTGCCGATTCAAACCTGCTCGAATTGAATCACTTCGCCTCGTCATACGCGAAAAGATCCCGGAGCGATCCCGGCCTGAACCCCTATCTTGCCGAACGTTGGCGCGACATTGACACGACGCACGTTCTAGCGAGGAATGAACGGCCAGGGCCGGTAGCTCGCCCTAAGACGGCGCGCAAGGGAGAGGCGAGATGAAGCCCCGTCTGTGGCCTAACGCTACGCCAATGCGCTGTGAGACACCAATATCCAACGCCGGCCGCAATGCGGTACTAAATGAACAATTAAAGGGCGTGAGCGCCTTTTGCACCGATGTTGGCTTGAATTATTACGGCCTTATCGATGGGCTCGAGGAGCAAGTTGCCAGGTTTGCTGACTTACTTGGAGTTGACCAATCAGTTTTCGACCTCGGTGTAATACGGCGGCATGATCGGTCCTGGTCGATCAGAGGAGAACGCCTGTTGGCGTCGTCACTCCGCAGGCGGCGATTACATGTCTGTCCAGCCTGTATCCAGGAGGACATCAACTCGTCCGACTTGCCTCCGGCGGCGTCGGCTTATTGCCGAAGCCAATGGCTGCTCGATGCGATCCGGATTTGCCCGGATCATCGACTCGAGCTCCCAGCCCTGCGGCTCGTCGGGAAGCATGGTGAGCACGACTTCACCGATAGGATCGCTCCTTACCTAGACGCTCCAGGAGCGTTGCCGCGCCGGCATGTCCCGCAGGAGTACCGCTTCCAGAGATATCTACTCGATCGGCTGGACAAAAAAGGAGCTAACGCGGGCATTCTGGACTCGCTGGAATTTCATGTCGCAGCTCGCCTTTGCGAAATCCTGGGCTTGACCCTCCTGTTTGGAAAGGCCCGGAAACTCGAAACTATTTCGCATACGGACTGGCTTAACGCAGGGGAGCTCGGCTTTGGCTACGCTAGCGAAGCGGGCGGCTTCCAGTCCGCTCTGTTAGAATTGCAACGACGTTTCGAGCCAACCTCGAAGGACGGCGCCTATGCCGTATACGGCCGCTTTTTTCAATGGTTGGCGATCGGCCGCGGGGATGCCTGCTTCACTCCCGTTCGCGATCTCCTGCGAGAACACATCGTGGCATCAATGCCAATCGGAGCTGGCGAGGTCTTGCTTGGCGAAGTCGTAAAAGAGCGCAAAGTTCACTCGATCCGGTCCGCCAGCGTGGAATTCCGCATTCCTCCAAAGCAGCTTCGACCAATCCTCAGAGCCTCCGGCTGTTTATATGCATCAACTAACGATAAGCCTGATAGCTGGTCGCTCTTCGATGCGAAACAGCATTCGGTCCTTCTTGAGGATATTCGAAATGCAATTCCATCTTCGGCCGTCAGTACCTATCTAGGAACTCCACGAGAGCTCGTTCCGATACTTGTCGAGGCTTCGCTCATAAAGCCGTTTGTACGCGCTTCGAGCGAGAGCGGGATTCCCCAACACCTATTTTCGCCGCGCGAGCTCGATTGTTTCCTCATTAAACTTTTCCAGCGAGCAACAATCGTCAACCATGGCAATCAAACCGGCCTCGTCGATTTGTCGACTGCCGCCCGGCTCGCCCACGCTCCCATTCTTGAGGTGTTCGAACTCGTCTTGAGGAGCGAGCTGCAAACCCTGCACCGTGTGGCCGGCCCCCTCAGTTTCACGGCAATCCTCGTTGACGCCAACGAGGTGCGGTCATTTTTTCTCCATGATATTGAAAACAAATATACCATCAAAGAAGTCACCCAAAAACTAGAGATTGACCAGAGCGCAACGAGAGCCATTGTTCGGTCAAATACGATCCTTTCGACCGTTTTATTTAATCCAAAAATTGGCAAGAATCAGAGATTTTTTGAAAAAAATCACATAGATGAATTCTCTCGTAAGTACAGATCTTTTATATCAATTAAAAGACATCTTCGCACCAACACTCTAGGAGCCGAAAATTTATTATCTGGAAACAACGTTACTCCCGCCCTTACCCGATCTAAAGCGGGGCATGCGTTTTATTATAGATCAGATCTTGGATCTGGCGAAATTAAATTTGGACGCTCTCTGATTGATGGGGTCTGGCAAGATCCCCCTGAAGGCTTGTTTTTTCTGAACGATACTCAGATGGAGCGCGTGAACCGCTTCATTCCTTCTCAATACCGGCGGAAAGCAGACCGACTAGTGATCAGCGGTATCGTACATGTCATAGCTCATGGCCTTAACTGGGAGGAAGCTCCCAAGGCATATGGATCGTCGGCGGCACTCCTCCAACGCTTTACCCGTGGCTGTCGACGGGGTTTGTTTGACCGCGTGTTCCATGTCTTAGCCGACCGCAGATTGATGTCGGACCGGATCGTCATCAGCATGGCTCACCTGCAGGCACAACAAACCGCCTCCCGGCTTCTAAGCGCTGGGCTATTCCCGTTCGTGTCGAGAGAAAAGAGATTTAGCTGGCCTAAACACTTCCGCCCACCTTCAGCTCGAAAGAGATCAAAAAAAGCTGCCCATTGAGAGGACGCGGCGCAGAATCCTCCGAAAACATTACGACTCTCCCGAAGCCCCGGCACAGACCGGGGCTTTTTGGTTTCCGCTCTGCGCCAGCAGGTGACAATTTCAACGCCGTGCGGTGACAGAGCCCAACGCCTCATTTCATCTAAGTAATTGAATTATTTAAACACCCGGTGACAAACTCAGGCTGTTCTGACAGAAACGCTCGATTGTCGGATCGTTTAGCGCTCATCGAAATGATCAAAATTATATGGATTGCTCTTGGAGAGCCGAAAGGCCATGGATCCCCCGCATCTCCCTTGAGAATGAGTAGCCTAAGGCCGCTTGCTAGCGAGGCTAATGCTCTGATGCTGCTGGACGCTCGCATTTCAAGGAATGCTGCGGTGGGCATGAGTTGGCCCGACCGCGGAGTGTCGGCTTGCAAGCGGCGAGCCAAGTTCCGCTAATGGCGGCCCGTTGCTGACGAAAAATCATATGGGTATCCAGCTCAAGCGTATTCGGGCCGGCGCGGCGTGAACACATCGAGATTGATCACCGGCTCATCGCCCACGACCTCGCCCCAATGCTCGACATTCGACGGGATCACGACTAGCCCACCGGGACCGATCAGATGCTCCTCGCCGCCGATGACGAAGCGGATCGTGCCGCTGACGATATAGGCGATCTGCTCATGGGGATGGCTGTGCGGCTTCGGCTCGTGGCCAGGCATCAGCCGGTGCAGTGCCAGCGTGGCGGCACTGCCCGAAAACGCCTTTCGGTCCACACCCGGGCGCACCGGTGTCCAGGGAATCCCGCTCCAGTCGATCTTGTGAATGTCCATGCCGGTTCTCCGATGGTCGCTTGGATCTCTACTTGGCCGCGCCGAGAATTCCCGAGGGCCGGATGAACAGAAACAGCAGCAGCACCGAAAGTGCCGCCACGTTCTTCAGCCCGGCACCGAAGCCGACGATGGCCAGCGCCTGCAGTAGCCCGAGCAGCAAGCCCCCGAGGAAGGCGCCGAAGGGACGCCCGAAGCCGCCGACGATCGCGGCGATGAAGCCGCTGATCGCGAAGGGCACACCGACATTGAAGGCGGTGTACTGCGTCGGCGTGATCAGGATGCCGGCGATGGCCCCGAGCGCGGCGCTGAGCGCGAAGGCGAGCGCCAGCATGCGCGAGACTGGGATGCCTTGCAGGGCAGCTGCCTCCCGGTTGATCGAGCAGGCGCGCATCGCCTTGCCGGTGCGGGTCAGACCGAAGAAGGCGGCCAGCATACCGACGATCGCGAGCGACCCGCCGACGATCCAGATGAGCTGGTAGCCAAGCGCGACGGAGCCGATCATCAGCGGCGGCCGGTCGGTGAAGACGGGCAATGTCTTGGGCTGGTCGCCGACCGCGATCAACGTCAGGCGTTCGATCACGATCTGGGCGGCAAGCGTCGCCAGTATCATGACGAACATTGTCGCCTTGCGGTTCCACAAGGGCCTGACGACGACGCGCTCGATCGCGACGCCGAGCATGGCGACCGCCGCTATCGCGATCAGCGCGGCGACCGGCAGCGGCACGCCGTTCCGCGCGAACAGCACCTGGGTGATCATGCCGCCGAGCATCACGAACGCGCCCTGAGCGAAGTTCACGATGCCGCTGGCGTTGTAGATGACGCAGAAGCCGATGCCGATCAGCCCATAGACGCAGCCGATGCCGAGCCCGCTGACGAGCACCTGCGGGACATAGGACCAGTCAGCCATTGGCCGCCTCCTGCGTGGCTGACTTGCCGGCAGCAGGCTTGCCCGTGCCGAGATAGGCCGCGATCACCGCGGGATCGGCGCGAACCTGCGCCGGCGTGCCCTGCGCGATCTTGCGGCCGAAATCGACCACGACGACGCGGTCGGCCGTGTTCATCACCAGCGTCATGTCGTGCTCGATCAGCAGCACGCTGGTGCCCTCTTCGGCGATACGCCGGATGATGCGCGACAAGGCGGCCGATTCATCGGTGTTGAGCCCCGCGGCGGGCTCGTCGAGCAGGATCAGGCGCGGCCCGGCCGCCATGGCCCGCGCCAGTTCGAGCATGCGCTGGCGGCCATAGGGCAAGCCGGAGGCCGGCTCGTCCGCGAAGGCGGAGAGGCCAGCGAAGACGAGGAGTTCGCGTGCGCGGGCTTCGACGGCAGCCTCCTCGCGGCGAGCCGACGCCGGCCGCAGCAGCGCCGAGAGCAGGCCGGCTCTGCCCCGCAGGTGACATCCGACCTTGACGTTGTCGAGCACGCTCAGATCCTCGAACAGCTTCACGAGCTGGAAGGTCCGGACCAATCCCGCTTTGGCGATCTCGGCCGGCGGGCGCCCGTTGATGTCCTTGCCCTCGAAGGTGATGCGGCCGGCGCTCGGCGGTAGGAAGCCGGAGATCAGGTTGAACAGCGTCGTCTTGCCCGCGCCATTGGGGCCGATCACGGCGGTGACGCCTTCGGCCGGCACGTCGAACGAGATGTCGTCGACGGCGACGAGCCCGCCGAAGCGTCGTGTCACACCATCGAGGCGCAGCCGGGTCATGACCGGCCTCGCGGGGCGAACAGGCTGGAAAGACCGCGCGGCGCGTAGATCAGCAGCAGGATCAGCGCCGCGCCATAGGCGAGGTCCTGATACTCCTTGAAGGCGCGGAAGGTCTCGGGCAGCAGGCTGACGATCAGCGCGCCGACGAGGGGCCCCGCGACAGTCCCGATGCCGCCGACATAGAGCATGGTGAAGGTGACGATCACCATGTGCAGTCCGAAGACCTCCGGGCTGACATAGCCGACGACGTGGACGAAGAGCGACCCGGCCAGAGCCGCGAAACCAGCCGAGAGCAGGAAGGCGGCGAGCTTGTAGCGGGAGACCTCGATGCCGAGCGCGGTCGCCGCCTCCTCGCTGCCGGCGACCGCCGAGAGCGCGCGGCCGAAGCGCGAGCGGCGGATGCGCGCGGCGGCAAAGGCGCAGGCGGCGACGACGAGCGAGAGCAGAATGAGCTGGCCCCTGTCGGAGGTGACCTCCCAGGAGCCGATACCGAAGGGCGGGATGCCGGAAATGCCCAGATAGCCCTGCGTCACCGACTGCCATTCGACCGTGATCTCATAGGTGATCAGCCCGATCGCCAGCGTGCCCATGGCGAGGTAGTGGCCCTTTAGCCTGAGCGTCGGATAGCCGATGATCGCCGCGGCGAGCACGGCTGCGACCATGCCGAGCACCATGGCAGGCAAAGGGCTCCAACCGTGGCTCGCCGTCAGCACGGCTGACGTGTAGCCGCCGATCGCGGCGAAGGCGTTCTGGCCGAAGGAGACCTGGGCGGCGAAGCCCATGAACAGATTCAGTCCCGTGACGAACACGGCATAGATCAGCGCGAAGGAGACGACCGTGGCGGCATAGCCGCCCACGGCGATGGCGTAGCCGATCACCGCCGCGGCGAAGAGCCAGGGCAGCAGGCCGACCAGCCGGAGCGGGCGCCGTTCAGGCGAAGTAATGCTGGGCGAGATCGTCATGGGAGGTGATGTCACGCGGATCGAGTTCGGCGGCGATGCGCCCAAGCGAAAGCAGGTAGACGCGGCTGGCGAGTTCGAGCGCCAGCGGCGCCTTCTGCTCGACCAGCACGATCGCCAGGCCTTCGCGGTTCAGGAGGCCGAGCGTCTCCAGGATTTCTCCGGTGACGCGCGGTGCCAGGCCGAGCGAGGGCTCGTCCAGCAGCAAGAGCTTCGGCCCCGCCATCAGCGCCCGGCCGAGCGCGAGCATCTGCTGCTCGCCGCCGGACATCGAGCCTGCGGCCTGGCCGAGTCGTTCCTTCAGGCGTGGAAACAGGGTCAGCACGCGCTCGCGGCGGCGGGCGAACTCGGCCTTGTCGCGCAGGCGATAGGCGCCGAGTTCGAGATTGTCGGAGACGCTCATCGGCGCGAACAGGCCGCGCCCCTCCGGCACCAGCACGAGGCCGCGCGCGGCAACCGCGACCGGATCCTGCCTTGGCAGGGCCTCACCCCGGAAACGGACCTCGCCGCTATTGGCCGACAGCCCCATGATGGCGCGCAGCAGGGTCGACTTGCCGGCGCCGTTGGGGCCGAGCACGGCGACGAGCTCGCCTTCGCCGATGCGCAGATCGACCCCGTGCAGCGCCTGGATGTGGCCGTAGCGGGCCGAAAGGCCGGTCGCGGCCAAAATTGGACGTGCTGACCTCGGCGGAGCCGCGCCTGCCAATGGCGAGACAGCGCCGGCCTGCATCTTGGCCGCGACCGCCGAGATCATTGCACCACCTTGACCTTGCCGCCCTCGATCGTGGCGAGGACGAAGGGGTTTTCGGTGATGCCCTGATGGAGGTCCGGCCGGAAATTGTAGATGCCTGTTGTGCCCTGGAAGCCGGACAATTCCTCATAGGCCGCACGGACCTTCTCGCCCTCGAAGGACTTCGCCTTCTCGATCGCGGCGACCGTCAGCATGACACCGTCCCAGCCGCGCGAGGCCCAGTTGGGATCGCGATCCCGATACTTCTCGCGCCAGGGATCGAGGAAGGTCTTAATGCCGCTCTTGAGGGCGCCTTCGGGCAAAGCCTCGTAGACCTGCGAGGGCGAAGCGACGAAGAAGAACTTGTCGCCCAGCACCTCGGCGACGGGGCCGAACACGGCGAGATCCTCGAGGCTGGTCAGCAGCAGCATGTCGGCGCCGAGCTGCTTGATGTTCTTGGCCGCCGTCAGCGTCGTGCCGCCCAATCCGATCTTCAGGATCGCACCGGCGCCGGCCGAGCGGGCCTTGCTGATCTGCACGCTCAGATCGGCATCGTCCTGCTTGTACTGGTCGACCGAGACGACCTCGAGGCCGTATTTCGCGGCATTGCGCTCGGCCACGCTCTTCTGGAGGTTGGCGTAAGGGGTCGGGTCGTGCAGCACTGCGATCTTGCGGATTTGCGTCTTTTCCTTGAGGTATTCCAGTCGCTTGTCGATCTCGAAGCCGGCAGGCGGCAGCGTGGTGAAGGCCCAGGCCAGATGCTCGGGCTGCTGCGGCAGGATCGAGCACAGCATCATCGGCACCTTCGCGCGCAGCAGCAGGCCGGCGGCCGCGAAATTGCCGGCCGAGACGCAGCCGCTGACGAAGACGTCGACCTTGTCCGAGCTCAACATCTTCCGGTAGACGGTCACCGCTTCCTGAGGCTCCGAGCGGTTGTCCTCGACGACGACCTGGATCTTGCGACCCATCACGCCGCCCTTGGCGTTGACCGCGGCGGCTGCGAGCTCGACGCCGTCGCGCCAGGCACGGTCGACTGTCGCGGCATAGCCGGTCAAGCCGGCGGAGACGCCGATCTTGTAGGGTTCCTGGCTGCTGGCCGGCATCGCGCCGGTCAGCGCGATGCCCGCGGCAAGGCCGGCCGCAAAAAGGGTCTGCTTCATCATCGATCCTCCCGGTTTGTTCGATCCCGGCTGGTGACCTCCATGCGAGGTCCCGCCTTTTTCTGGATTTTGAGTCTGATGGCGCTCGTCGTCAGGCCACAGGCTTGCCGTAGCCGCCGCCGCCGGGCGTCTCCAGCAGCACGACGTCGCCGGCCTGCATGGTCAGTTTCTTGGCTTCGCTGACGGGTTTGCCGTTGACGAGGAAGCGGCCGGGCGCGCCGGAGAGGCCGCCATCGATGCCGTCGGGACCGCGCTCGAGCCGGCTCGGCACGGCGTTGAGCAGCCAGGCGTGGTCGGTGCGCATATGGAACTGGATGATCTGGCCGTCGCCACCCGGCATCCGGCCCTTGCCGCCAGAGCCAGGCCGCAATTCCTTGCGATCAAAGACGATCGGCATCGCCGCTTCCAGGATCTCGATCGGCACGGCCGCGACGCCGGTCGGGTAGCATGTTGCGCTCGGTCCCGGCTTGCCGGCGCGGGCGCCCATGCCGCCGGAATAGTTGAACATCGACGAGGTGAAGGGCTCGCCGCTAGGCTTGCGCCCCTGGATCTGGATGGTCCAGACCGCGCCCGATCCTTCGGCCAGCACACGTTCCGGCATGACCTGATGCAGTGCCTTCAGGATCGGCATCGGCACGTACATGCCGACGACGTGGCGCGCATTGACCGGCGCTGGGTAGGCGCAGTTGACGATCGAGCCGACGGGCGCGCGGACCTCGATCGGCGCTAGCGAACCGGTGTTATTGGGCAGATCCGGATTGAGGCAGGAGCGGATCGCGAAGGTTGAATAGGCGTGGGTGTAGTTCAGCACCACGTTGATGCCGGTCGTGGTCTGCGGCGAGGATCCCTCGAAATCGACGATGATCGACCCGGTCTCGGCATCGACAGTGACCGCAGTCTTGAGGGTGATGACCTCGCCGCCGGGCACGTCGAAGACCGCCTCGCCGTGAAAGGTGCCCGGCTTCAGTTTGCGGATGGCGTTGCGGGTCGCCTCCTCGGAACGGTTGATGATCTCGTCCGACAAGGCCTCGATGTCGTCGATGCCGTAGCGCTCGCACAGCGTGATCAGGTGCTCGGCCGCGGCCTCGCCGGACGAAACCTGTGCCGAGAGATCGCCGAAGACGGCATCCGGCGTCCGGACATTGTGGCGGATGATGTCGTGCAACATCGCGCTCGGCTTGCCGCGCTCATAGAGCTTGAGCGGCGGTATCCAGAGGCCCTCCTCATGCACGTCGCGAGCCCCGGCGCCGATGCCGTAGCCGCCGATGTCGGTGTGGTGGATGGTCGAGCCGATATAGGCGAGCAGCTTCTCGCCGTCGAAGATCGGCGTCAGGACGGTGATGTCGAAGAAGTGCCCGGCCGAGAGCCAGGGATCATTGGTGATCAGCACGTCGCCGGGCTCGCAGCGCCCCTCGAACAGGCGCACCAGATGCGCGCCGGCGAAGGCGAGCGAGTTGATATGGCCGGGCGTACCGGTATTGGCCTGCACAACCATGCGCCCGCGCTGATCGAACAGCGCGCAGGCAAGGTCGCCGGCCTCGCGCACGATCGGGCTGAAGGCGATGCGCTGCAGCGCCTTGGCCCGCTCTGTGACGATGCCGATCAGGTTCGACCAGAGAATTTCGAGCTCGACGCCATCCATCTCAGGTGACTTCGCCATCGCAGGTGACTTTGCCATCGGACTTAACCTTTCGTGGCGACGATGCAGCCGAGCGCGTCGATCGTCGCGCTCCAGCCGGGCGGCAGCGCGGTCGTGGTCTCGCGCTCCTCGATGATGGCGGGGCCAGCAATGGTCTGGCCGGTGGCGAGCGTCGCACGCTCGTAGACGGGAACGGACTGGCCATCCTCCCAGGCGTGGACGGGACGGGAGCGCTTGGGCGCCCCGGCTGCGATCTGCGACCGGGCTTGGCCATCGAAATGCGGCAGGGGGCCCCGCGCGACGACACGCCAGGTCACCAGCTCGATCGGGACATGCGAGGGGTTGACGCCGTAGAGCGTGCGATAGGCCGCCTCGAACTGGGCCGTCAGCGCCGCGGCGTCGCGGCTCTGACGCGGATCGGTCTCGAAGATGATCGTGACCTCGTGCTGCTGGCCGACATAGCGCATGTCGGCGCCGACCAGGATCGTGACGTCGGCAGCCGCGCAGCCGGATTCGCCCAGCGCCGTCAGCCCTTCCTTCTCCAGGTCGCCGATAACGCGGTCGACGCGCTCCCAGTCGAGATGGTCGATCCGCGTCAGGTCGCTGCGCACGAGATCCAGCCGGACGGGGGTGACGAGCGTGCCGAAGGCCGAGAGCACGCTCGATTGCGGCGGTACGATCACGCTGGTGCTCTGCAGCAATTCGGCGACGCCGCAGGCATGGAGCGGTCCCGCACCGCCGAAGGCGAAGAGCGGCAGGCCGCGATAATCGACGCCGCGATCGGTCGCATGGGTCCGCGCCGCCGAGGCCATGGCTTCCGTGACGATGCGGTAGATGCCGCGCGCGGCCTGGACGGCGCTGAGGCCGAGCGCCTCGCCGAGCCGCGTCATGGCGGCGTCGCAGGCCGGTTTGTCGAGCGACATGTCGCCGCCGAGGAAGTTCTCGGCATCAATCAGCCCGAGCACGAGGTCGGCATCGGTGACGGTCGCGTTGCGGCCGCCGCGACCGTAGCAGGCCGGGCCGGGTTTGGAGCCGGCGCTTTCGGGGCCGACCTTGAGCAGGCCGAGATCGTCGACATGGGCGATGCTGCCGCCGCCGGCACCGATCTCGATCAGGTCGATCGACGGCACGGTGACGGGCAGGCCGCTGCCCTCGCGGAAGCGGTAGCGCCGGTCGACCTCGAACAACCCGGTGATCAGCGGCGTCCGGTTTTCGATGAGGCAGGCCTTGGCGGTCGTGCCGCCCATGTCGAACGACATCAGCCGGTCGATGCCGAGCAGCTCGGCATAGTGACAGGCCGCGAGCGCGCCCGCGGCAGGTCCGCTCTCGATCATGCGGACGGGGTTGCGGCCCGCCGTCTCGGCGCCGACGACGCCGCCCGAGGACAGCATGATCAGCGGGGTGTTGGCGAAGCCCTCGACGCGCAGCCGGTCGCTCAGCCGCTTGAGATAGGGCTGCGAGATCGGCATCGCATAGGCGTTCACGGTCGCCGTCGATGCCCGCTGGTACTCGCGGATCTGCGGGGCGACCTCCGAGGAGGTGCAGATGAAGACGTCGTTGAGTTCGCGCGACAGGGCGGCCGCGACCAGTGCCTCGTTGTCGGGGTTGGCGAAGCTGTTGAGGAAGCAGATCGCAACGGCACGCGCGCCGCTGGCCCGGATATCGGCCGCGAGTCTCGCAATGTCCTGGGGGTTGGGCGCAAGCGTCACCGTGCCGTCCGCGAGGACACGCTCCTTCAGGCCGAAGGTCAGTTCGCGCGTGACCAACGGCTCGGGAAATTCGATCTGCGGGTCGTACATGTCGTAGCGGTGCTCGTTGCGGATCGAGAGCACGTCGCTGAAGCCCTCGGTGACGACGAGCGCCGTCGGCAGGCCCTTGCGTTCGATCAGCGCGTTGGTGACGACCGTCGTGGCATGGACCACCACGCCATCGACCGCGCCCGCGGCGATGCCGGCCTTGCCAAGAACGGAGTCGACGCCGCGGAAGAAACCTTCCAGCAGGTCGTGATGCGTGGTCAGTGTCTTGTCGACGCTCAAGCCCCCGCGGGAGTCCCGCAGGACGATATCGGTGAAGGTGCCGCCGATATCGACGGCCAGCGAATAGGTCATGCTCTCAGTCTTTCCAGGTCAAGCCACGCGAGATGCGTGCGGCGCTGCCGACGACCTCACGGATCTGTTCGGGATCGGGAACGGGCGGAATGAACTGCGTCGCGCCGACGATGGCGATCGAGCCGACGAGAACCTTGCGGTGGTCGAAGACGGGGGCGGCGAGCGTGTTGACGCCGGTGATGACCTCGTTCGGCGCGGTGGCCCAGCCGCGCTCGCGAACGGCGTCGACCTCGGCGAGCAGTGCTTGCGTTGAAACGATGGTCGCCGGCGTCCAGGCTTCGAGCGGGCCGTTGGCGATCGCGGCGGTGCGCTCTTGCGAGCCGAAGGCGAGCCAGATCTTGCCGTGGGCGCTGGCGTGGAAGGCGAGCCGTGTGCCGGGCCGCGTGGAGAATTCGATGAGCGTGCGGCCTTGGATCAGTTCGAGGACGATCAGCTCGTCGTCGATCGCGGCGCAGACCGTGACCGCCTGGCCGGTGTGGTCGCGCAAGGTCATCAACTCCTCGCGCGCGGCGCTGACGATATCGAAGCGCTGACGCAGGGCTTCGCCCAGCATCATCAGCTTGATCCCCGCCTCGTAGCGGCCCGTCTCGACCTCCTGGCGGACGAAGCCATGACGCTGCAGCGTCACCAGATGCCGATAGATCGTCGCCTTCGACGCCGAGAGGGCATCCGCGATCTGGGCGAGCGAAGCCGGGCGGCTCTGCTGCACCAGGTAGTCGACCGCGTGAAGCGCGAGATCGAGCGTGCTGGTGCCGGCAGGCGCGGGCTTCCCCTTGGCTTTTGGCGGCTCTGTCGACAAAGGCGTTCCTCGCATTTCGTTTTGAATAATGAAATGCCATTTTATTATATGATATGCTATGGGTGAACCGAGTTGCCTGTCAAGGTGTCGGCCGAGACCGCGATGTCGGGGCGGCCAAACATCTGGGTTGGCGCGATGATCGGTCGATCTCCTCGCAGCCCACTTCTTTGGGAGAGGAGAAATACCCTTCTCATCGCTGAGCGACCCTGCCGATCTCGCCCGGGCCTTTGCTGCCTTCGAGGCCGTCGGGAGTCAGGTGAAGGCCTCCCTTGCGGGGCGCGATCAGGAACGTAAGCGAATGAATCTCGGGTACCTTGTTGCCCGATGTGCACCATTGGCGCTGGATGAAGAGGATCTGAAGCATAACGCCCTGCTTCAGGCCGGCAGCGCCACCTGGTCGACAGTTAATGACAAAGCTCGCCAAAGCACTTTTTCGGGGGGTACAGCCCGCAGACTTCCGCCCTAAAACGATGGAACGTCACCGGCGGTCCGTCAGGGGGTGGAACCTCAACGATTCAGGATAGAGCTCCACGACACCGCGCGTGAACCGTGGAACGCATCGCCGCCTGTTCTGTTGGTCTGGAAGTGCCCCCGGACAGGAGATTTCACATGGGTGCCCTAACAGGCAAAAATATCCTCATTCTCGCCACCAACGGCTTCGAGCAGTCCGAGCTCGAAGTGCCGCTCGCGAAGTTGAAGGAGGCTGGCGCAACGGTGCAGGTCGCCTCACCGGAGAGCGGCGAAATCAAGGGCTGGGACAAGAAGGACTGGGGGCGCGCGGTCAAGGTCGACAAGGCGCTCGATGCGATCGACGCCACTGCCTATGATGCGATCGTGCTCCCCGGCGGCCAGATGAACCCCGATACCTTGCGCGGCAACGACAAGGCGCTATCGCTGATCAAGACTTTCTTCGATCAGGGTAAGGTCGTCGCCGCAGTCTGCCACGGGCCGTGGCTCCTCATCGACACCGGCATAGCCAAGGGCCGGAAGGTAACCTCCTGGCCGACGCTGAAACAGGATCTCCTCAACGCGGGAGCCAATTGGCAGGACGCCGAGGTCATTACGGACGAGGGCATCGTAACCTCCCGCAAGCCGGATGATCTGCCGGCCTTCGTGGCCAAGATCATCGAGGAAGTCCGCGAAGGGCGGCATGACCGCAAGGCCGCATAGCATCCCGGCTCACCGACCCCAGGTGACGGACGAGCGCTCGCCCGTCCCGCCGTACCGATGCAGGTGGGAGCGCTGCGTGGTCTGGGTCCGGTTTTAAGAGCTCGAGGCGCGAGATTGACGCATCCCCACCGCGAGGATCCGCCTCGCGGGAAGGCTGGCCGCCAGGCTTTGTCGATCAAATCGGGCAGAAGCCGAAGGACTTCACCAAATCGGGCAGCGGCGATTCGGTCAGCTCCGCTTGCAGTCGTCGCGGAACCTCTTTCGGGCCTTGCCGTGAAGTCCCTTTTGATCAGCCTGCGCCGAGCAAGCCTTCGACTTTGCGGTTCTTTCACTTGAGGTTTTCGTAGCCTTCTTGGCAGGCGCCGCGGGCGCAGGCGAGGTCACGGCCGGCTTGGTATCCGGGCTCATTTGCACCGGTGTTTGCGCGAAGCCGAAGCCTGTCATCATCGCGAGCGCGGCAAGCGGCAGCAGATTGCGTGAGAGGTTCATGGCGTTGTCCGTCAAACCCGGAGGATCGGGTCCAGGCAGTCGCCGGGTCGGCTGTCGGATCGTGAATGATCGCGCCGATTGAGTTGAACGGCTACTGAACAGCTCCCGCTTACTTGCTCGGGTTCGGCAGCACTGATGCAGCAGCAGCCATATAGGCATCGGAAGCCGTCAGGGCGGTTTCCAAAATGGGCCTCACGAAGGTGCGGATACCACCCTGGAATCACAAGAAGCCCCTTCAGGGAAGCCGCATTTCGAGGTGTCCGTACGGCCTTCGCGATGAATTCTGGACGTTGTCGGAGCGAACGTGGCTCGGCACGCTTGCAGGATGAAGATGTCGATATTGTCGCTCTACAATTACTTCTTCGGCGGCATGTCGTTAGCTTCTACGGCTGGGAGAGCGCTGGGAATCTGCGTTGAGAACGTGACTCTACAGCGAATACCTGCAGGCAGCGTCAAATGCGGGTTCGGCAAAGCCAAGCGTATCCCGAACGTACCGCTCGCGGCGTCGAGCACATGGTCGACCACGGAAACAAGCGCGGTATGGACACCGCCGATCGGCTGCTCCGGACGCACCTCGGCCTTGCTGCCGATCCGAATTTGCCCGAAGTATGCGGAGGGCACGAAGACTTCAACCCTCAACGGATCGATCTGCGCAAGCGTGAGAACCGGACTCTGGTCGTTACGGTACTCGCCTGGAACAAGGAGGCGCTCGACCACCACGCCGTCAATCGGGCTTCGCAGCGTTCGTTGATTCAATACTTCTTCCGCGTGGGCCACTTCGAGCTGAGCGATATTTAAGTTGAGCCGCGCCTCCTTAAGTTGCTGCTCAGCAACATCGACTTCTGCCTCCGTTTCCTGAAGAGAAGCAAGCGAACTAACCGCCCTACTGTGGAGCTTATCCAATCGATCGTACTTGCTGCGTAGAAATTGCACCCGCGCTTCCGCTGATTTAACTGCCGCATCATTGGTCGCACGCGCGCGTGCGAGCGCCAGATTCGCCACCTCAATGCCATCCTCGATCTTGCCGACGACTTGGCCTTGCCGGACGATATCGCCCCGGTCGACATCAAGGCGTGCGATCAAGCCGACCACCGGGCTCGCGAGTTTGACGACCTGCTGCGGCTCGATCACACACTCGAACTCTTGTCCAGCGGCGGGCGGCACTGCCGGTGTCTGCGGCCTCGCTGGAGAAGCGGTCAGGAAGAAGGACCCCAGCGACCACAACGCACACCATGCGATGCAACGAAGCCACTGAATTCTATGGAATACCGTGCCATTTGATGCCGCCATACGTAATCCCGCCATGCAGCTTCTGACTGGCTTTGCTCTTATAACACGCGACACCTCTCTTTGACTCATCGAAAGAAGCAGGCCTAAGATCAGCAGCCAAATTTGCTAGACACTGCATCGGGGATTGCAGGCGGGTCACAGTTTTCGAACTAAAATCGAGCTCAAGGTCAGCATCGTTACCCATCTTCGTCGGGCGACCCGGCAAAACGGCCGCTCCGTAGTGCAGGCAGTATCATTGTCGACGCGCTTTGGACGCCACGCATGTCTGAGCCAGACAGAGCCCGAGCGGGGAATGCGGACCCAGCGCTCCAGTTGCATGTGGTACCGGCAGAGCCGTCCACAGCGGCGCACTGGCGCGGACTCCTGGATGCGAGCAATGAGGCGGCGTTTGGCTCAGCCTGGCTTGCTCTACAATGCAGCCGCATCGCGGGCGTTGCCGCCGGTCTCCTGCTCATCCGACCGGTCGCTTCCGACGCGCAATGCCTGTCCCTGACATGGCCAGCGCGTGACATTCAGGTCGGCGATCTTTCTCGTCTTGCCGAACAGGCTCTTGCGGAGCGCCGTGTCATCGTAGCCCCCGGTCGCGTTGGGCCGGAAGCCAGTCCTGCGCAACATGTTGCCCTTGTCGTGGCCCTGCCGCTCGGCGCGACCACGCCAATCGCCGCTGCGGCCATAGCCTTGACGACAACCGCCGGCACATCCGCCGTCGCCCCGGAAACGGTTGCCGAACAATTGCGCTGGGGTGCGGGCTGGCTCGAGACCTTGCCTTGGGCGCGGCGCGCCAAGGATCTTTCGCTTGATGTTGCGCGCGCCGCATCGTGCCTCGATCTCCTCGCGTCCGTT
Organism: Allobosea sp. TAF32; assembly: GCF_052113585.1. Classification (NCBI taxonomy): domain Bacteria; kingdom Pseudomonadati; phylum Pseudomonadota; class Alphaproteobacteria; order Hyphomicrobiales; family Alloboseaceae; genus Allobosea; species Allobosea sp. TAF32. Next base: position 23,195 of record NZ_JBFRDM010000019.1, read on the forward strand.
GGGGCGCGACCGCGACTGCCCGAGGCGGCGATCAGCATCGCCAATGAGCTTGCAACGCGCCTGCGATGCGATCGCGTATCGATGGGCGTGGTCAAGCGGAATGGCACGGTCCGCCTCCAGGCGATGTCGCATTCCGCCAGTTTCAAACATGAGAGCCGCCTGGCGGATGCAATCGAGAACGCGATGGATGAAGCGGTCGAGCAACGCCGTTGCGTCGCCTATCCGCTGCTGCTCGTGATGGACTACGCCGTGCACATTGCTCATCAGGCGCTGGCGGAGGGCTCAAAAACCGTCGGCGCGACGACCATGTCGGTTGTGCTGAACGGCCACCACGGGGAGCCGATCGGCGCGCTCACCTTCGAACGCCATCGCGCCGAGCCCTTCACCACGGATACATTGCAACTGGCGGAAACCATCGCAGCTCTGTTGGGGCCGCAAATCGGGCTGCAGTTGCGAGCGAACAGATGGGTCACGGGGCGTATAATCGATCGCCTTCGCGACGGGGTCGATGCGCTGTTCGGCCCACGGCGACCCGGTTTCAAGCTCGGCGCCATCGCTCTGGCTGCGCTGACGCTGACCGCAGCTTTCGCGCATGGCGAGCATCGCATCACCGCAAAATCGGTGCTCGAAGCTGAGCTGCAACGCGCGGCCATAGCCCCGTTCGACGGATACATTCGGACCGCTCCCGTGCGCGCCGGCGATACCGTGCAGAGCGGTGATCTCCTGGTCGCGCTCGAGGACCGCGAGCTCGTTCTCGAGCGCCTGAAATGGCGTGCTGAGCGCGACAAGCTGCTGCAGCGGCATCGGGAAGCGCTCGCCAAGCACGATCGCAACAATTTTGTCCTGCTTGAGCCGCAGATTCGCCAAGCCGAGTCGCAGTTGGCACTCGCGGACGAGAAGCTCGTCCGAGCACGCATCCTTGCGCCCTTCGACGGCATCGTCGTGTCGGGAGATCTGACTCAGATGCTCGGCTCGCCGGTGGAAAAGGGGAAGGTTCTGTTCGAAGTCGCTCCTCTGTATGCTTATCGCCTGATCGTTCAGGTCGACGAGCGCGACGTGCGTTATGTCGCGGTCGGTCAGAGCGGCACCGTCGCCCTCGCCGGCCAACCCGGCAGCCCGCTGCCGCTGATCTTGAGCAAGATCACGCCGGTGACGGTCGCCGAGGAGGGACGCAACTCCTTCCGGATCGAGGCGCGCCTGTCGGAACCTGGCCTGCGTCTGCGCCCCGGGATGGAAGGCGTCGCCAAGATCGCAACCGGACGACGCTCGCTCGTCTGGATCTGGATGCACCCCATTTTCGACTGGCTAAACCTAACTGCATGGAAGTACCTGCCCTGAGACGCCGACATGACCGTCGCCCCGTTCCTGAGCTCCTCCTGGTATCGCGTCGCGCTCCGCAAGCCAAAGCTGCGCGACCACACCTCGGTCCTACGCCACCGCTATCGCGGCAATGTCTGGTTTGTCGTGCACGATCATGCCAACGGCCGCGTACACCGCCTATCCCCGGCGAGCTGCATGATGATTGCCGCCATGGATGGCGTGCGCACTGTCGACCAGCTCTGGCATGAGATCGGAGCCAAGCTCGGAGACGAGGCGCCGAGTCAGGACGACGTGATCCGGTTGTTGGCGGAACTCAATGCATCCGACTTGCTGCAGACCGAGGTTACACCCGATTCAAGTGCGCTGCTGGAGCGTGCCGCGCGAACAGGACGATCCCGGTGGCTGGGTAATGTGCTCTATCCGCTGGCCGTGAGAATACCGTGCTGGCACCCTGACAAATTCTTCGAGCGCACGCTGCCAATCGCCCGGTGGCTGTTTGGCCGCCCGGGAGCCGCATTGTGGCTGCTCATGGTGCTGCCGGCGCTGCTGCTGGCCGCGCAGCACTGGCAAGACCTCAGTGCCGATGCCACCGACCGTATCCTCGCCACCGACAACATCGTACCGCTTGCCCTGACCTATCTGCTGCTCAAGGTCATGCACGAATTCGGGCATGGATTTGCCGTCAAGGCATTCGGGGGAGCCGTGCACGAGTTCGGCGTGATGTTTCTGGTATTTGCACCGCTACCCTATGTCGATGCCTCGGCGGCGTCGGGATTCCGCAGCAAATGGCAGCGTGCGCTTGTCGGCGCGGCCGGAATGATCGTCGAGGTTTTTATCGCCGCGCTTGCACTCTATGTCTGGCTTGCGGTCGAGCCTGGAATTGCTCGGGCACTCGCCTTCAACGCCATGGTGGTCGCAGGTGTTTCCACCCTGGTGTTCAACGGCAATCCGCTCCTGCGCTATGACGGCTACTACATTCTTGCCGACTTGCTGGAAATTCCGAACCTTGCGCAGCGCGCTACCCGCTACTGGGGCTATCTGGTCGACCGATATGTGTTTCGCACCGATGGATTGAGAGAATTCGTTGCAACGGATGGCGAGCGCATCTGGTTCCTCCTCTACGGCCCCGCTGCCTTCCTCTACCGTCAAGCGGTGATGCTTGCGATTGCCGTATTCATCGCTTCCCAGTATTTCGCTGTGGGGATCGCGGTTGCGATCTGGAGTCTATTGACGGGTATTGCATTGCCGATCGGCAAGGCTTTGTGGCTGGTGCTCACAAGCCCGCGCCTTCATCGCAATCGCAACCGCGCAATGACTGCGACCTTCGGCACAATCCTGGCCGTGGGGATCGTCCTGTTTCTGGTCCCGGCGCCGCTCTACTTCACGACTGAAGGTGTGGTCTGGCTGCCGGAACACGCAATAGTGCGCGCGGGAGCGGACGGTTTCGTGCACGGCTTCCTGATCGAGCCCGGCCAAAGGGTGGGCGTCGGCGATGCGTTGATCGAAAGCGAGGACCCCACATCCAGGACCGAACTCGAAATCCTGCGGGCGCGTGTCGCTGAACTCGAGATTCGTCTTGCCACTGAGCGCTTTGCCGATCGCATGCGGGCCGAGACGACAACCACGGAACTGGGGCAAGCGCGCGCCGAACTTGCGACGGCAACCAGCCGCGCGGCGCGGCTCATTGTACGCAGTCAAAGCGATGGCATCTTCGCGGTGATGAAATCGCAGGATCTGCCCGGGCGCTTTGTGCGAGAGGGTCTGCAGATCGGCTACGTGCTCCCCCATGACGCGCGCACCATCCGCGCGACGGTCCGGCAGGACGATATTGATCTCCTTCGTCATCAATTGCGCGGCGTCACGGTCAAGCTCGCCGAGCGCCTCGATGAAACTCTGCCGGCGACAATCGTTCGCGAAGTTCCGGCGGGGCACAACAATCTCCCCAGCAGGGCCTTGGGGGGTGCGGGCGGCGGCGCGCTCACTGTCGATCCGGCAGACCAGCAAGGAACCAGGGCGCTGCAACGTGTTTTCCAGGTTGACGTCGAATTGTCCGCAGAAGCCACGCCACCGGCCGCATTTGGCAGCCGCGCCTATGTGCGCTTCGATCATGTCTGGGAGCCGATAGGCTGGCAGATGTGGCGTCGTGTGCGCCAATTGCTGCTGTCCCGGCTGCAGATCTGAGACAACGAGATGTCGCATCCTCGCAGCCGGCGGCAGATCATGGATGCGGGCTCGCTCGCGATGGATGCGCCCTACGCTGAACGCGCCAGCCGCAAGGAGGGCCGCTTCGATGGCGCGCTGCTTGGTGGTTGGGGCCAGATCTCGCCCTATCTGCTGTCTGCAATCAGGCGACACCGGCTCTCGCGCTTCGCGCGGCTGGTCGAATCCCTGGAGCCGCAGGTCATGAACCTGCCGGATCGCCGGCTGCGCGAGCGTGCGGATGAATTGCGCGCAGGATTGCTGTCAGCGCGCTTCCACTCGCGCGAACGGGCCCTTTCGTTCGCCCTTGCGCGCGAAGTGGCGCGTCGTCACGTCGGCATGCGCCACTTCCACGTTCAACTGCTGGGTGGCGCCGCCATGATGGGAGGGGCTATCGCCGAAATGGAAACCGGCGAAGGCAAAACCTTGACGGCGTTGCTGCCGGCGATCTCCGCCGCGCTCATGGGCCGTCCGGTTCATATCATCACCGTCAACGACTATCTCGCTCGCCGTGACGCCGAGCAACTCGGCCCGGTCTACAATGCGCTGGGCCTTACCGTCGGGCTCGCCGAGCACGGGCAATCGCCCCAGGAACGGCGGAGCGCCTATGCCAGCGACGTGACCTACTGCACCAACAAGGAACTCGTGTTCGATTATCTCCGCGACCGGCTGGCGCTCGGCGCGCGCCGCGCGAGCACGCAGCTCCTTGTCGGCCGCATATTCAAGGGCGGACACATCGGCAGCCATCAACCGCTGCTCCTCCGCGGCCTGCATTTTGCGATCGTGGACGAAGCGGACAGCGTGCTCATTGACGAAGCCCGCACGCCGTTGATCCTGTCCGGTGCGCAGGAAAGCGCTGAGAACGCGGCCGGTCTCTACGAGGCCGCGCTCGAGATCGCGCGCCGTCTGGAGCCCGGCGAAGCATTTCAGATCCTGCCGAACGAAAAATTGATACGCCTCACCAAGGACGGCGAAAGCGAGATCGCCAAGCTCTCCGCCGGGCTGCCCGGCTTATGGGCGATCCGGCGCGCCCGCGAGGAGCTCGTCCAGCATGCGCTTGCTGCCCAGCATCTGTACCGGCGCGACGTCCAGTACATCGTTGCCGATGGCAAAGTGCAGATCGTCGATGAGTATACCGGGCGCGTCATGCCCGACCGTTCTTGGGAAAGCGGAATTCATCAGCTGATCGAAGCGAAGGAACGCTGCGCCATCACGGAGCGGCGCAAGACGCTGGCACAGATCACATATCAGCGCTTTTTTCGCCGCTACATGCATCTCTGCGGCATGACCGGAACTGCGATCGAGCCGGCAGGCGAACTATACGCCGCCTACGGCCTGCCGATCGTTCGCATTCCAACGAACAAACCGTTGCGGCGTCTGAACGCCGGCACGCGCATGCTGCCGACCGCAGAGCAGAAATGGGATGTGGTCGTCCGCTCCGTTCGCGCGGCGACGTGGGCGGGCCGTGCCGTCCTGGTCGGAACGCGATCGGTGGAGGCATCCGAACATATCTCGCGGTTGCTGCACGAGGCAGGGCTCGACCCCATGGTCCTCAACGCGCGGCAGGATCGCGAGGAAGCGGAGATTGTTGCGCGTGCGGGTCAACCGAACAGAGTCACGGTCGCGACCAACATGGCCGGGCGGGGCACCGACATCCAACTGCATGCGATGGTGCGCGAGGCAGGCGGTCTGCATGTCATCCTGACGGAGTACCATGAATCCCGGCGCATCGACCGCCAGCTCTTCGGGCGCGCCGGCCGGCAAGGCGACCCGGGCAGCTACGAGGCCATCGTCGCTGTTGATGATGAACTCCTTCAACGCTTTTCCGCGCGCAGGCTGCTCCAACTGGTCACTCGAAGCCTGTCACCCGATCGACCAATTCCTGCCGCGATCGCACGCGCTCTACGTAACTGCAGTCAACGCGCGGCCGAACGTCTGCACCGGCGCGCTCGCCGAGCCGCTGTTGCTGAAGATCAGCGGGTCAGCAAAATTCTCGGCTTCRCGGGGACGGAATGACAAAGAAATTCACGAATAAACATCTATCGCGGCCAGATCGACTGCCTCTGCGCGCCCTCTTTCTGCACTAACATCCTGATGGAATTAAACTAAAACCGCCCATACCGGCATGATTAACAAGCGCAGAACGGTGTGGTATTGAAGAGCGCATTGCATCGAACCCAAGAGTCCGTCGCTTGACGTTGGGAGTGCGCGATGTCGAGTTCTGTGAGCCTGTTCAACCGGGTGACGCGGCGACTTGCCAATCGGCGCCCCCGTCGAGGGAGCAGAGACAGCGAGCCCTCCTCTCCCCCTGCGCAGATTATCTTTGAAACGCTCGAACCGCGGCTGCTGCTGGCGGCAGATCCCCTCGGTATTACCGCCGGCTACGCCTTCGACGAAGTTTCCGGCACCGCAGCGGCGGATGCATCGGGCCACGGCATTACGGGTACGCTGACCAACGGTCCGACTTTCACGGCGGGAAAGTACGGCAACGCCGTGGCGCTCGATGGCGCGAATGATTTCGTGAATCTCGGCAACCCGGCTGCGCTGCAATTCACCGGCAGCATGAGCGTCAGCGCCTGGGTCTATGTCAGCTCGTTTCCCTCCGATGACGCGGCAGTTGTATCAAAGCGCACCTCCGGCGAATCCGGATACCAGCTCGATCTCACCAAGGATACCGGCCCTCGCACCATCGGCTTCAAGCTCACGACCAACTCCGGCAGTGCGATGTTTCGCTACGGCGCGACGACGCTCCAGCTCAACACCTGGTATCATATCGCCGGCGTCTACAACGCCACCAACCAGACGCTGGATGTCTATCTCAACGGTAACCTCGACAACGGCCAGCTGAACGGCACCGTCAGCAATTCCCAGCAAAACTCGACAGCGAACGTGACCATTGGCCGTCGCTCCGGCAGTACCGGCTTCGAGTTCCCCGGACGGATAGACGATGTCCGCATCGCCGATCATGCGCTCACGCAGGCGCAGATCCAGACGGATATGACAACCCCGCTGGGGGGGACCACCCCGCCACCACCGGATACGGCCCCGCCGACCGTAGCGCTCACGCCGCCGGCATCGATCCTCTCGCAGACGGTCAACCTTGCAGCCACGGCCTCCGACAATGTCGGCGTGGTCGGCGTGAAGTTCTTGCTTGATGCCAACGCTACGATCGGATCCGAGGATACCACGTCGCCTTATGGCGTTTCCTGGAATACGACGACAGTATCGAACGGCGCCCACACGATTGCGGCCCAGGCGCGCGACGCTGCCGGCAACATCACCACATCGACTGCGGCTACGGTTACCGTAGACAACCAGGCGCCGACCGGCACCGTCGTCATCAACGGAGGAGCGGCCGCGACCAACACCACGACCGTCACGCTTGCGCTGACCGCAACCGATGCGGTCACCTCGGTCACGCAAATGCGGTTCTCCAACAACGGCACCTCATTTTCGACCGCTGAGGCGTTCGCATCCTCCAAGACATGGACGCTCTCCAGTGGAGCCGGCACCAAGACCGTCTATGTCCAGTTCAACGATGCCGCGGGCAACTGGTCGACAGCCGTCACCGATACCATCACCCTCGATACGACTGCCCCAACGATTTCAGCACGAACGGCCACCAACATCACCGGCAATTCGGCGCAAATCACCTGGGCGACCAACGAAGCAGCGACTTCACGCGTTGAATACGGACTCACGGCGAGTTACGGCACGACGACGACGCTTGACCCGACCTTAGTGACTGCGCACAGCGTCGCGCTCGCCGGTCTGGCCTCCAACACCACTTATAATTATCGTGTCCGCTCTATCGACGCCGCCGGCAACGAAGCGATCAGCGCGAACAGCACATTCAAGACCACCGCTGCGGCAGATACGACGCCGCCCTCCACCCCGACTGGCCTCGCTGCCACGGCCATTTCGCCGACGCAGATCAACCTCTCGTGGAATGCTTCGACGGACAATGTAGCGGTCACGGGCTATCAGGTCTTCCGCAACAACACGCAGGTTGGAACCGCGACGACAGCCACGTTCAACGACACCGGTCTATCGTCCGGAACCACGTATAGCTACACCGTGCGCGCAGTGGATGCGGCCGCGAATCTTTCGGCACAATCGGCGCCTGCGAGCGCTACCACGCTCGCCCCCGACACGATCGCCCCTTCTGCGACCATTACCGCGCCGACCGGATCCGCGCCGCTCTCCGGCACGGTGACGATTAGTGCCAATGCAACCGACAACATCGGCGTCGGCGGCGTGACCTTCCTGGTCGACAATGTCGCGATCGGCGGAGGCGAGGACAAGACGGCTCCATATAGCGTCAGTTGGGACACAAGCACCGTTCCCAACGGTGTCCACACGATCGCCGCGCGCGCGCGCGACACCTCGAACAACACCGCGGATTCTGCACCTGTCACGGTGACAGTATCCAATGCGCAAATTGTCGGCTTGGCCGCGGCCTACTCTTTCGATGAGGGAGTTGGCGCGACTGCCAGTGATTCCTCTGGCCAGGGAAATACAGCGACGCTGGTCAATGGCGTTGCCTGGGTGGCGGGCCAGCATGGCAAGGCCGCGAGCTTCGACGGCGTGAACGACTACATTACGATCCCGAATTCAACCTCGACCAATATTTCCGGCAATGCACTGACATTGTCGATGTGGATCAATCCCCAGCCACTGGCGAGCGGCGATTCGGTTGTTATCGGGAAATTCTGGAATACGACGATGTCCTCGCCCTACTACCAGTATGGCCTGGAACTCGGCGGCGGCAACAAGACCGACTTCTACATCGGGACAAGCAGCGGGCCGCGTGTCGCCACGGCGGGCACCACGCTGCCGTTCAACCAGTGGACCCATCTGGCCATCACCTTCGATGGCGCGCAGGTGCGAACCTATGTCAACGGCGCTCTCGTCAACACGCAGGCGCTCTCGGCATCGATTACGGCGCGCGGCAACGCCATGAATATCGGAGCGGATGCCTCGGGCAAACAATTCCAGAAGGGATTGTTGGATGACCTGCGCATCTACAGCCGCGTGCTCACCCAGGCACAGATCCAGTCGGATATGACCATAGCCGTTGGTGGTCCGGCCGCCGGATCGCCACAGGTTTCGATCGACGTCCCGGCCAACGGCGCGCAGGTTAGCGGCATCGTCAATGTAACGGCCACCGCAACCGACGACACCGGCGTCGCCACTGTCCAGTTCTATATCGACGGAGTCCTAGCAGGCGCCCCTGACGCCAGCGCCCCCTATGCGCTGGCCTGGGATACGCGAACCGTGAACAATGGCTCGCACACGATCACGGCGCTTGCGACCGATATCGACGGCCACACGGCAGTGTCGGCACCAATCGCTGTGAATGTGGCAAATGCCAGCAATTTTCAGAATGAAATTCTCGCCACCGGATTCGATCTCCCGACCGCGATCAAATTCCTTCCCGACGGGCGCATGCTGCTGGTGGAACTGGCCGGCACGATCAAGGTCTTGCCGGCGCCCTATACGACGCCTGATCCGACGCCGTTCCTGAAGCTTAGCAATATCGGCTCGGCCGGTGTTCAGCAGGGCATCTACGACGTCGCACTCGATCCCAACTTCAGCGCCAACCACTATTATTACATCTTCTACACGCTGGGCTCGCCGAACGTCGATCGTTTCTCGCGGTTTACCGCAAATGCGACATTGACGGGGACCGTCGCCGGCAGCGAATTCGTCATCTACCAGGATTCGGAGATCGCCAATGCCGAACACCATGGCGGCGCGATCAACTTCAGCAATGACGGGAAGATCCTGATCACCACCGGCGAGCATTTCAACGCCGGCGAGGCGCAGGATCTCACCAAACCGCGCGGCAAGATCCTGCGCTTCAACATGGATGGCACCGTCCCGACCGACAATCCCTTCTATGACGGTGCGGGCCCCAACTTCGATGCGATATGGGCGCTCGGACTGCGCAATCCCTTCCGCGCCTATTACGACGCGCCGACCGGGCGCCTGATCATCGGCGACGTCGGCGGAAACACCTATTCCACGGCGATCGAAGAGATCGATATCGGCGCCAGGGGGGCCAATTACGGGTGGCCCAACGTCGAAACACCCAACGGCAACCCCGCCTACACCGCGCCGGCCTATTACTATCCGCATAATGGACGGGACGCCGCTGTCGTTGCGGGGTTCGTCTATCATGGCACGCAATTCCCCAGCGAGTACCAGGGCAGCTTCTTCTTTGCCGACTACACGCAAAATTGGATCAAGCGCCTGACATTCGACGCCAACGGCAAGGTTACCGGCGTCATCAACTTCGAGCCGCAGGATGGATCCGTCGATGGCCCCTATGGCGACATCGTCTATCTGACGGAGGGGCCCGAGGGGGCTCTCTACTATCTCGATCTCGGCTATTCCGATATCAGCGGCACATTCGGCGTGAGCAAGATCCGGCGCATCTCGTTCATCGATTCGAACCTGCCGCCGGTCGCGAGCGCTTCCGCATCGCCCGCGCAGGGGCCGACGCCTCTCGCCGTTAATTTCTCCAGCGCCGGCTCCTCCGATCCGGAGGGACAGCCCTTATCCTATTCCTGGAATTTCGGCGACGGCACGACATCGACCGAGGCCAACCCGTCGCACATCTATACGGTCGCCGGCCCGTATCAGGCCCGCCTCACGGTTTCCGACGGGACCAATGCGACACTCTCGACGCCGATCGCGATCACCGTGGGCACCCGTCCAGTCGCGACCATAACCTCGCCGACCGATGGCGCGGTCTTCAGGGCAGGCGATGTCATTTCCTTCAGCGGGACCGCGACCGATGCCGAAGACGGCACACTGCCTGCCAGCGCCTACACCTGGAACATCGATTTCCTGCATGAGGGACATGTGCATCCGGGCATCCCGATCACCGGCGTGACCAGCGGAACCTTTACGATCCCGACCTCCGGGCATGACTTCAGCGGCTTCACGCGCTACCGGATCATGCTCACGGTCACGGACTCCAGCGGGCTGCAATCGAGCCAGGCTGTCACGATCTTCCCTGACAAGGTCAATCTCAACTTCGCGACCGCGCCCGCCGGCGTCACGCTCTATCTCGACGGCATCGCGCGCACCACCCCGTTCACATACGACACGCTCATCGGCTTTCATCATGAGATCGAAGCGCGCAACGCGACGGTCGGGTCGACCACTTACAACTTCGTCTCATGGTCCGATGGCGGCGCGCAGGACCACATCCTCGTCGTGCCGGCCGGCGGCGCCACCTATACGGCGACCTACAACGCGGTCACCACATCCGCGCCACTTGCATTCGTGCAAGCCAATGCGGCCACGCCGCAAACCAACCAGACGCAGGTCCCGGTCACCTACGCCGCTGCGCAAGTGGCCGGGAATACCAATATTCTCGTCATCGGCTGGAACAACACGACATCCAACATTGCGTCCGTCACCGATTCTGCGGGCAACGTCTATGAACTCGCTGTCCCGACCGCGCGCGGAAGCGGCGTCAGTCAGGCCATCTATTACGCGAAGAACATCAAGGCCGCCGCCGCGGGGACCAACGCGGTGACGGTGACCTTCAATGCTCCCACGCAGTTCGTCGATCTCCGCGCTCTCGAATACAGCGGCCTTGATCCCGTCAACCCGTTCGACGCCGGCGCCTCGGCATCGGGCACCGGCAGTTCGGCAAACAGCGGCACGGTCAGCACGACGGCAGCACGAGAACTCATCTTCGGCGCAGGAACCACGGCGGGAGGATTCTCCGCAGCCGGCGGCGGCTTCACCACGCGTATCATCACGGCACCGGATCTCGACATTGCCGAAGACAGGTTCGTCACGACAACCGGAAGCTATGGCGCCACCGCATCGCTCTCAGGATCCGCAGCCTGGGTCATGCAAGTCGCGACGTTCAAGGCCGCGGGTTAGTTCGACCGCATCGAATGGCGAGTTCGGAGAGATCCCAGACCTACCGCGGCGGATGTTGGCGGCGGGTTCCAGGTGGTCCTGATCCGCCCCCGCCGGCTGGTCCAAGGTGATTGTTAGTGGACGGTTGGTCTCGACACCAGCGCGGGCGGCGTAGCTGGTCCGGGTTGCGCAGCCGCCCTCGCGGTCATGGCGGGGATGAAGACCTCTGGCGCGGGAGGCTTGTATCC
>NZ_JBFRDM010000020.1:0-20514 GCF_052113585.1 Allobosea sp. TAF32
CGCACGACGGACGTGACCGGCGTGGTGACCCTGCCGGAAGGCACGGAGATGGTGATGCCGGGCGACAACATCTCGATGGAGGTGACGCTGATCGCCCCGATCGCGATGGAAGAGAAGCTGCGCTTCGCCATCCGCGAAGGCGGCCGCACGGTGGGAGCAGGTGTTGTTGCTTCGATCATTGCCTGATCGACGCGCATAGCGATTTGGGAAGGGGCGGTGGCGACACCGCCCTTTTTCTTTGGGCGCGGCAGCTCCGTGCGCATGCCTTGAACGCAAGGCTAGCCTCGCCCCGCGGTCTGTGAGGCTCATCCGTTCCATGCTCTCAATCGCCTGGAGAGAGCGGATCAGCCGCTCCGATCATGGAGGAGGAGCCTGCCCATGTCGTTCAAGCCGCCGTTTCCCGGCATCCATTCGATCGTTTTCGCCTTGTTCGACGAGCATGAGCGGCTCGACCGGGCGGCGATGCGCAAGCAGGCTCAAATCAGCGTCGAGCTCGACGTTCAGGGCATGGCGGCGCTCGGCCTCGCCACAGAGGTCTCCAAGCTGAGCTTCAGCGAACGCTGCACGGTGATGGAGTGGATGGCGGAGGATGTCGCGGGGAGGAAGCCGCTAGCCTTCACCATCTTCGGTTCCTCCGTCGCGGAGCAGGCCGAACTCGTAAAGGTCGCCGAGAAGAACGGCGCCGACTGGGTGATTCTTCAACCGCCGATGGTCGGCAGCTTCGCCGCGGCCGAGTATATCCGCTTCTTCGGCCGCATCGCCGACACGACCTCCCTGCCGGTCGCGATCCAGAATGCGCCGGCCTATATGGGGCGCGGCCTGTCTGCCGAGGACATTCGCGAATTGACGCGCCGGCACCCGAATATCAGCCTGATCAAGGGCGAGGGCTCGGTGATCGAAATCGAGCGGCTGATCGCGGTGACCGAAGGCCGGCTACCTATTCTGAACGGGCGCGGCGGGCTCGAACTCATCGACAATTTCCGGGCCGGCTGCAGCGGCATGATCCTGGCGCCCGACACGATCGACTACGCATTGCGGGCCTATAACCGCTACCGAGGGGGCGACGAGGCCGGAGCGGACGCGGCCTATCGCGAGGTGCTGCCTGCGATCACCTTCATCATGCAGTCGATCGAGACGCTGCTCTGCTATGGCAAGCGCATCTTCGGTGCACGCGCCGGCATTCCGATCCACGACCGCGGGCCGGCGTTGAGGCCGACCGAATTTGGCCAGAAGCTGGTCGAGCGCTATGCCCGCGAACTCGGTCCCTACAGCAAATGAGGATGCCTGAAGATTTCGACTTGAAATGTGACGCGCCTTGGGGCACATCACGCCCACCTGCAGGGGTGTAGCTCAGTTGGTAGAGTACCGGTCTCCAAAACCGGTTGTCGTAGGTTCGAGCCCTACCGCCCCTGCCAGTCGCTCTTTGAGCGGCCGACGCGCAGACCGCAACGCGGTTCTTCGAGCGCCATGACCCAGAACATCTACGACGACGAGACTTTTTTCGCTGGCTACAGCCGGCTGCCGCGTTCCGTCCACGGATTGGACGGGGCGCCGGAATGGCCCGTGCTGCGTTCGATGCTGCCGGAGCTAGCCGGCAAGAGCGTGCTGGATCTCGGCTGCGGATTCGGCTGGTTCTGCCGTTTCGCCGCGGGCGAGGGCGCCCGGAGCGTCCTGGGAATCGATGTTTCGGGGAAGATGCTGGAGCGCGCGCGGCGCGAGACGGCCGACGCCAGCGTCGTCTACGAGCGGGCCGATCTCGAAAGCTATGCGCCGCCGGCCGAAGCCTTCGATCTCGTCTATAGCTCGCTCGCCTTCCACTACATCGTCGACCTCGCTGGCCTGTTCGCGCGGGCATATGCGGCGCTGAAGCCGGGTGGGGCGCTGGTCTGCTCGGTCGAACATCCGATCATGACGGCGCCGGTGCGGCAGGAATGGCTCAGCGATGCGGACGGGCGGGCGACCTGGCCGGTCAACGGCTATCTCGACGAGGGTGAGCGCGTCAGCAACTGGCTGGCCGAAGGTGTCGTCAAGCGCCACCGCACCATTGCGACCTATTTCGATCTGCTGCGGGGGGCGGGCTTCGCGCCGGGCAAGCTCGTCGAATGGGCCCCGAGCCCCGAGCAGGTCTCAGCCGAGCCAGGCTGGGCGAAGGAGCGCGAGCGGCCTTTCTTCCTGCTGGTCGCCGCCAGCCGGAGCTGAGCCGCCCGCGAGCCGAAAGGGTCTTGGCTAAAGGCCTCAAGCGATGTAAGAGGCTTGCAATGACGGCGCGCGACCCTCCCCGGGTCCCGCGCCGCGAATGTTTCAGGACGGCCGATTCGGCACGCAGCGGGGCTGCGGGCGGGGTCGGAACCCGAGGTGGTTCATGGCGAAATCCAATCCCTTCCAGTTCCTGCAGGATGTGCGCACCGAGGCGTCCAAGGTCACTTGGCCCTCGCGTCGCGAGACGCTCATCACCACGGGCCTGGTGCTCGCGATGGTGGTCGTCTCCAGCCTGTTCTTCCTCTTTACCGACACCGTCATCCGCTGGGTGCTCGGCATCATCCTCGGCGCCCGTTGAACGGAATTACGAACGTGAGCACCCGCTGGTACATCGTCCACGCCTATTCCAACTTCGAGAACAAGGTCGCGCAGTCGATCAAGGATCAGGCGCAGCAGCGCAATCTCGCCGACAAGTTCGACGAGGTGCTGGTGCCGACCGAGAAGGTCGTCGAGGTTCGCCGTGGCCGCAAGGTCGATACTGAGCGCAAGTTCTTCCCGGGCTATGTGCTGGTGAAGTGCGAGATGACCGACGAGGTCTACCACCTCATCAAGAACACGCCGAAGGTCACCGGCTTCCTCGGTGCCGACAAGGCCAAGCCCATGCCGATCCCGGAGCATGAAGCGATGCGGATCAAGGGCCAGGTCGCCGAGGGCATCGAGCGCCCGAAGCCGACGGTGGTCTTCGAGGTCGGCGAGCAGGTCAAGGTGGCGGACGGCCCCTTCGCCTCGTTCAACGGCGTCGTCGAGGATGTCGATCACGCCCGTGCCCGCCTCAAGGTCGCGGTCTCGATCTTCGGCCGCGCCACGCCGGTCGAGCTCGAATACGGTCAGGTCGAGAAGCTCTGAGCCAGCGGGCTGTTTCGGGCCGGTTCCTGGCGGCTTCCGTTAGGTTAATCGGCCTTTAACACAACTGCGCCAAGGCTCTGCGTCGGTAATCCGACGCAGGGCGCGATGTTTCCCAGATTCTTCAAAGCTACGGTCCGCCAGCGGCTGACGCTCTGGGCGCTGATGCTCGGCATCCTCGCTTGCGTGTTAGGTGCAGCCGAGTTCATCGGCTCCGTGAAGCTCGCCGGTTTCGCCAGGGCGATTGCTGCCCATACCGATGCGGTGGCAGTGCTCTCGGAAACGGACGCTGCATTGAGCCGCATCGTCGTGACGATCGTCTCGGGAGCCGATCGCGGCGCTCTGCCAGTCGACATCGAAGCCATGCAGGCCGCGATGAAAACGGTCGCGGCGCGCAGCGACGGCGAAATTGCCGCCCGCGCGGACGATGCCGTCCGGGGGCTGCAGGAGTTTTCATCGAAGCTGGGGGCCGACGCTGCGGTTGCGCGCGCGGCACTGCGCAAAGCTGTCGAGCAGCGCAACGAACTGCGCGTGCAGTTGAACGCGGCGGTGGCGAGCGTCAGCGAAGCGCTCGGCGCGCATGTCGAGAACTCGCGGCAGAACACCATGCTTCTGGCGGCGCTTGGCCTTTTTGTCGTGGCTCTGATCATCGCGTTCGAGCACCGCTGGCTAGTGCGTCCGATCTCGACGATGGCCATGGCCCTGTCTGCACCTGGAGAGGATGCCGGCTGGGTACGCAAACTCGCGCGTCGCGGCGACGAGATCGGTATGCTCGGCCGGGCGCTGCATGCCCATCTGTCCGAGGAAAAGACGAGGCAGGAGGCCGCGAAGGAGCGGCTGGCCTCGCTTGCCGGAGAGGTCGAGCGGCAGCGTTCGCTGCGTGTCAGAGGGCAGGCTTTCCAGGGCAACATCGCCGGCATCGCCACGGCGCTGGAAACTCACGCCGCGAGCATGACCGACGCATCGAACGAACTCTCGCAGCTCTCCGGCTTCGTGGATCAGCATGCCGGCGCCGCGGCGCAGTCGAGCCAGCGCGCGGCCAATCATGTCGAACAGATGTCTTCGTCCCTGAACGAGATTGCCGAGCTCCTCGCAACGACGGCCGGGGAGGCGCAGCGGACGTCCGACATCGCGAATACTGCGAAGGCGCTCGTGGTGGAGGCGACGGATGACAGCGTGCTGCTGCGCGAGGCGGTCGGATCGATCTCGGCCGTGGTGACGCTGATCAGCACCGTCGCCAACCAGACCAATCTGCTTGCGCTCAACGCGACGATCGAGGCGGCCCGGGCCGGGGAAAGCGGTCGTGGTTTCGCGATCGTGGCCGCCGAGGTCAAGCAACTCGCCAATCGTACGGCGGAAGCGACGGGGCAGGTGCGGCAAGGGCTCGACTCGATCGGCACCGCGGCCGAGCGGATCATCGGCCGTATCGGCGCACTGGTCGCCTCGGTCAATGCCGTCGAGACCGCCGCCGACTCGATTGCGGAGCTGGCGCGCCGACAGGACGACACCTCCCGCTCGATCAATATCGGGACCGCCCAGACAGCCGGGGATGTGCGCGGCATGGCGGAGCAGGTCGAGCAGGTCGCCGGCATGATCGAAGACTGGCGGCGGATGACGGAACGGATGGCGCGGACCTCCGCCGACATCGACGGGCAAGCCGCAGCCCTGCGCCACGCGGTCGACAGCTTCATGACCGAGACACAAGGCGTGCAGCGCGCATGACGATGCCGGTCGATTCCCCAGGCTCATCGAAGGCCCGTCGTATGCGGGGCGGCGATCTTGGCTTTCCGCGCCTCGCCAAGGTGCTGCACTGGGGCACGGCGGCGCTCGTCCTTGTGCTGTTTTGCGTTGGAATCCTGATGAAGGAGGTCGGGAGCGGCCGCTGGATGGACGCGCTCATGACCTTCCACAAGACGGCCGGTTCCCTGCTGCTGTTTCTAGTTGCGGTTCGACTCGCCTATCGGCTTCTGGCGCGCCTGGGCGGGCATTGGCCCCGTGCGGCGGGCGGCAGGGCGGTCCACAGGATGCTCTATGGCCTGTTGATCGTGATCCCGTTGCTCGGATTGGCGGGAGTGTCCGATTTCGACGCACGGGAGATCTATGGCGGGATTTCTCTGCCAGCGATCTGGCCGGAAGGCGCCGGTTATGCGGGTATATTGTTCCGCAGCCACGCGATTCTGGCTTTCACGCTCATGGGGCTCGTCGCCCTGCATGTCTGCCTCGCGCTCGACGACGATATCCAGCATGCAGCCCGGATCGATGCCGGGAAGACGCTGCCTGCGACCGCAAAGCCCTCTTCCCTTTCCAGCCCATCTGTGCGATAGGCCCGGCCTCAACCGCGTGGGAGACGCGCCGGTCGCCAGCCGGATCAAACACGTCGCACCACGCACTGCAACCACCCCAGCCCCGGCGGAGAGCGTCGGCAGGCAGGGGCGTCGTCGTTCCGATAGGCAGCGGAGCGGACGGCAGGAGCAGCCATCATGGCGAAGAAGATCACGGGCTACGTGAAGCTTCAGGTTCCGGCGGGCGCGGCCAATCCGTCGCCGCCGATCGGTCCCGCGCTCGGTCAGCGCGGCCTCAACATCATGGAATTCTGCAAGGCCTTCAATGCGAAGACCCAGCAGATGGAAAAGGGCATGCCGATCCCGGTGATTATCACCGCGTATCAGGATCGCTCCTTCACTTTCGAGATGAAGCAGCCGCCGGTGTCCTACTGGCTGAAGAAGGCCGCTGGCCTGACTGCCGGCTCGAAGACCCCGGGCCGTGGCGGCAATGTCGGCAAGGTCACCGCCGCTCAGATCGCCGAGATCGCCGAGAAGAAGATGGCCGATCTCAACTGCGACACCGTCGAATCGGCTTCGGCCATGATCCGTGGCTCGGCCAGGTCCATGGGCCTGGAAGTCGTGGGCTGAGGGGAGGCTGACAATGGCACATACCGGAAAGCGCGTCGTTCAGGGCCGTGAAGGCATTGACCGCACCAAGCTGTACTCGCTCGATCAGGCCGTCACCTTCGTCAAGGAGCGCGCCAACGCCAAGTTCGACGAGACCGTCGAGATCGCGATGAATCTCGGCGTCGATCCGCGTCACGCCGACCAGATGGTCCGCGGCGTCTGCAACCTGCCGAACGGCTCGGGCCGCACGCTGCGTGTCGCCGTCTTCGCTCGCGGCGCCAAGGCTGACGAAGCCAAGGCTGCGGGCGCTGACATCGTCGGCGCCGAGGAACTGGTCGAGTCCGTCCAGAAGGGCGAGATCAATTTCGATCGCTGCATCGCGACTCCGGACATGATGGGTCTCGTCGGTCGTCTCGGCAAGGTGCTCGGCCCGCGCGGCCTGATGCCGAACCCGCGCGTCGGCACCGTCACCATGGACGTCACCGCCGCGGTCGCCGCTTCGAAGGGTGGTTCGGTCGAGTTCCGCGTCGAGAAGGCCGGCATCATCCACGCCGCCGTCGGCAAGGCCTCGTTCTCGGCCGAGAAGCTCTCGGAGAACATCAAGGCGTTCGTCGACTCGGTCGCCAAGGCGAAGCCCGCCGGCGCCAAGGGCACCTATATCCAGCGCGTCGCGATCTCGTCGACCATGGGCCCGGGCGTCAAGGTCGAGCCGAACACCGTCATCGGCGGCTGATATCAGGGAAGGGCGGCCGGATCGCCGGCCGTCCACCCGCTCTTGATTTCGTGAAGTCAAGAGCCTACTTGGCAGGAGCAGGCGAAAGCGCTATACGCACGCCTGTTTCCATGAGTGACGAGGCTCCGGCGTGCTTGACACGAAGGGGTCCGTTTCGCGTTTTTCGGCGGGTTTCCGCTGAAGAAATGGGTGTTTCAGGGTCGGGAGAGAGATCTTTCGAGCAGGAATCACCCAGTCCTGTCTGAGACTGCAGGTGCCTTCCCGGTTCGTCCGGGAGCATAATTTCGCCAAGAGGCCTGCATAGACGGTGCAAGAGCTTAGTCCCGGATCGCGAGATCCGGAGAAGACGGTTCGAACCATCTCGCCCGGTCGTGACCCTCAAGGGGTCGGGAGCGGGGACAGGGCACCAAGCGTCGCTTCACGGGACGCCGGTGTCAACCGGGGTTCCAGGAAGCGGCATTTGCAACCGGCGGCGAGCCCTCAAAAGCTTGTCGCCTACCGGAGAGAGCCCAGTGGATAAAGCGGCAAAGAAAGATGCCGTCGCGTCGCTGAACGATGTGTTTGCGAACACGTCGGTCGTCGTCGTGGCCCACTATGCGGGTTTGACCGTGGCCCAGTTCCAGAAGCTTCGTCGCGAGATGAAGGCGAATGGCGCCACTGTTAAGGTCGCAAAGAACCGCTTGGCCAAGATCGCTCTTGAAGGCACCGACGTCGCGTCCATCAGCAATCTGCTGACGGGTCCCACCCTGATCGCTTATTCCAACGATCCGGTCGCGGCGCCGAAGGTCGCCAGCGCTTTCGCCAAGGAGAACGACAAGCTCGTCATCCTGGGCGGCGCGATGGGCAAGACCGCCCTGAACCCCGATGGTGTCAAGGCTCTGGCCACGATGCCCTCGCTCGACGAACTGCGTGCAAAGCTCATCGGCCTTATCCAGGCCCCGGCTACGAAGCTTGCGCAGCTCACGAACGCGCCCGCCGGCAAGCTGGCACGCGTGGTTCAGGCTTATGCCGACAAGAATGCGGCTTGAAGCCAGCAAACCCTTATCGTTCGAACCTCTTAAAACAGGAAGTTAAACATGGCCGATCTCGCCAAGCTCGTCGACGATCTCTCGTCGCTCACCGTTCTCGAGGCCGCTGACCTCGCCAAGATGCTCGAAGAGAAGTGGGGCGTTTCCGCCGCTGCCGCCGTCGCCGTTGCGGCTGGCCCGGCTGCCGGTGGCGCTGCCGCCGCCGCTGTTGAAGAGCAGACCGAGTTCACCGTCGTTCTTGCCGCCGCCGGCGACAAGAAGATCGAGGTGATCAAGGAAGTCCGCGCCATCACCGGCCTCGGCCTCAAGGAAGCCAAGGACCTGGTCGAAGGCGCTCCGAAGCCGGTCAAGGAAGGCGTTGGCAAGGACGAGGCCGAGAAGCTCAAGAAGCAGCTCGAGGCCGTCGGCGCCAAGGTCGAGCTCAAGTGAGCTTGGGCCGGCTGATGCCGGTCCGACCGTAGTCAAAACAGACAGTCCCGGGGCAGCTACGCCCCCGGGGCTGTTGCGTCGTTTCCGCGCAGATGCGCGGGAGTTGTTGTCGAAGTTTGCTGCAACCGTGCGGCGCAGCTTCGATGGAAATGCGGGGTCGGCGCGATGCTGCGCCGAACGGCTCACCCGGCGGCCTGGTGCCGTCCTTGCCCGGACCACCGGGTGAGCCGTCCGAAGAGATTGCGAGGAACAACATGGTCAATTCGCTCCAGGGTCGCAGGCGCGTCCGCAAGTTCTTCGGCAAACTCAAGGAAGTGGCGCAGATGCCGAACCTCATCGAGGTTCAGAAGGCGTCCTACGACCAGTTCCTGATGGTCGACGAACCCAAGGGCGGCCGGCCCGACGAGGGCCTTCAGTCCGTCTTCAAGTCGGTCTTCCCGATCGGTGACTTCTCCGGCGCCTCGCTGCTGGAGTTCGTGAAGTACACCTTCGAGCCGCCGAAATACGACGTCGACGAGTGCCGCCAGCGCGGCATGACCTTCTCTGCGCCGCTCAAGGTGACGCTGCGCCTGATCGTGTTCGATATCGATCCGGACACCCAGGCCAAGTCGGTCAAGGACATCAAGGAGCAGGATGTCTACATGGGCGACATGCCGCTCATGACGGATAACGGCACCTTCATCGTGAACGGCACCGAGCGCGTCATCGTCTCGCAGATGCACCGTTCGCCGGGCGTGTTCTTCGACCACGACAAGGGCAAGACCCATTCCTCGGGCAAGCTGCTCTTCGCCGCGCGCATCATTCCCTATCGCGGTTCCTGGCTCGACATCGAGTTCGACGCCAAGGACATCGTCTATGCCCGCATCGACCGGAAGCGTAAGATCCCGGTCACCTCGCTGCTGTTCGCGCTCGGCATGGACGGCGAGGAGATCCTCAACCGCTTCTACAACCACATCACCTACACCAAGGACGCCAAAGGCTGGCGCGTTCCCTACGATGCGGAGCGCATGAAGGGCTTCAAGGCCACCGAGGACATGATCGACGCCGACACCGGCGAGGTCGTGGTCGAGGCCGGCAAGAAGCTTGTCGCCCGCACCGCCCGCCAGCTCGCCGAGAAGGGCCTCAAGTTCCTGCGTGCGCAGGACGAGGACCTCTATACGCAGTACATCGCCGAGGACCTGGTCAATCCGGCGACGGGTGAAGTCTATGCCGAGGCCGGCGAGGAGATCACCGAGAAGCTGCTGAAGCAGCTCACCGATGACGGCTTCGACGAGATCACGGTGCTCGACATCGACCACATCACGGTCGGCCCGTACATCCGCAACACGCTCAATGTCGACAAGAACTCGCGCCGCGAGGAAGCCCTGTTCGACATCTACCGCGTGATGCGTCCCGGCGAGCCGCCGACCCTCGAGACGGCTGAGAACATGTTCCAGTCGCTGTTCTTCGACGCCGAGCGCTACGACCTCTCGGCCGTCGGCCGCGTGAAGATGAACATGCGCCTCGACCTCGACGCCGAGGACACCGTGCGCATCCTGCGCAAGGAGGACATCTTCGCGGTCGTGAAGGCGCTGGTCGATCTGCGCGACGGCAAGGGCGAGATCGACGACATCGACCATCTCGGCAACCGCCGCGTCCGCTCGGTCGGCGAGCTGATGGAGAACCAGTACCGCCTGGGCCTGCTGCGCATGGAGCGCGCCATCAAGGAGCGCATGTCCTCGGTCGATATCGACACCGTGATGCCGCAGGACCTGATCAACGCGAAGCCGGCGGCTGCCGCCGTGCGCGAGTTCTTCGGCTCCTCGCAGCTCTCGCAGTTCATGGACCAGACGAACCCGCTCTCGGAAGTCACGCATAAGCGTCGTCTTTCGGCGCTTGGCCCGGGTGGTCTGACCCGCGAGCGCGCCGGCTTCGAGGTGCGCGACGTGCACCCGACGCATTACGGCCGCATCTGCCCGATCGAGACGCCGGAAGGCCCGAATATCGGCCTGATCAACTCGCTCGCCACCTTCGCGCGGGTGAACAAGTACGGCTTCATCGAGAGCCCGTATCGCCGCATCCGCGACGGCAAGGTCACGGACGAGGTGATCTATCTCTCGGCGATGGAAGAGGCGAAGTACAACGTCGCCCAGGCGAATGCCGCCGTCGACAAGGAAGGCCGCCTGACCGACGACCTGATCGTCTGCCGCCGCGCCGGCGAAGTCATCGTCACGCCGGTCGACAAGGTCGACTTCCAGGACGTGTCGCCGAAGCAGCTCGTCTCGGTCGCCGCGGCGCTGATCCCGTTCCTTGAGAACGACGACGCGAACCGCGCGCTGATGGGCTCGAACATGCAGCGCCAGGCGGTGCCGCTGGTTCGCGCCGACGCGCCCTTCGTCGGCACCGGCATGGAAGCGGTCGTGGCCCGTGACTCGGGCGCCGCGATCGCGGCCCGCCGCGCCGGCATCGTCGACCAGGTCGACGCGACCCGTATCGTCATCCGCGCTTCGGAGGAGATGGATCCGACGAAGCCGGGCGTCGACATCTACCGGCTGCAGAAGTTCCAGCGCTCGAACCAGTCGACCTGCATCACGCAGCGTCCGCTGGTGCGCGTCGGCGACGTCGTCAAGAAGGGCGACATCGTCGCCGACGGCCCGTCGACCGAGTTCGGCGAGCTCGCGCTCGGCCGTAACGTGCTCGTCGCGTTCATGCCGTGGAACGGCTACAACTTCGAGGACTCGATCCTTCTCTCCGAGAAGATCGTCTCCGAGGACGTCTTCACCTCGATCCATATCGAGGAGTTCGAGGTCATGGCCCGCGACACCAAGCTGGGCCCTGAGGAAATCACGCGCGACATTCCGAACGTCTCGGAAGAGGCGCTGAAGAACCTCGACGAAGCCGGCATCGTCTATATCGGCGCAGAAGTGGCGGCGGGCGACATCCTCGTCGGCAAGATCACGCCGAAGGGCGAGAGCCCGATGACCCCGGAAGAGAAGCTGCTGCGCGCCATCTTCGGCGAGAAGGCTTCGGACGTCCGCGACACCTCGCTGCGCGTTCCGCCCGGCGTGCAGGGCACGATCGTCGAAGTGCGCGTGTTCAATCGCCACGGCGTCGACAAGGACGAGCGCGCCCAGGCGATCGAGCGCGAGGAGATCGAGCGTCTTGCCAAGGACCGCGACGACGAGCAGGCGATCCTGGACCGCAACACCTTTGCGCGCCTGGCCGAGATCCTGACCGGCAAGACCGGCCTTGCCGGCCCGAAGGGCTTCAAGAAGGACACGGTCATCACCCGCGAGGTGATGAGCGAGTTCCCGCGTTCGCAGTGGTGGCTGTTCGCCACCGCCGAAGACTCGCTGATGACCGAGATCGAGGCGATGCGGAAGCAGTACGACGAGTCGAAGAAGCGCCTCGAGCAGCGCTTCCTCGACAAGGTCGAAAAGCTGCAGCGCGGCGACGAGCTGCCTCCGGGCGTGATGAAGATGGTCAAGGTCTTCGTGGCGGTGAAGCGCAAGATCCAGCCCGGCGACAAGATGGCCGGCCGTCACGGCAACAAGGGCGTGGTCTCGCGCATCGTGCCGGTGGAGGACATGCCGTTCCTCGAGGACGGCACCCATGCCGACATCGTGCTGAACCCGCTCGGCGTGCCCAGCCGCATGAACGTCGGCCAGATCCTGGAGACCCATCTGGGCTGGGCGGCCGCCGGTCTCGGCAGGCAGATCAGCGCGGCGCTCGATGCCTATAAGAAGACGCACGACTTCAAGGCGCTGAAGGCCCAGTTCGATGCCGTCTACGAGGACAATGAGATCATTGCCTCGATGGACGAGAACGAGCTCGTCGAGATGGGCCAGAACCTGCGCCGTGGCGTGCCGGTGGCGACCCCGGTCTTCAACGGTGCCAAGGAAGCCGACATCGAGCGGCTGCTGGAGCAGGCGGGCCTGCACTCGTCGGGTCAGTCGACCCTCTATGACGGGCGCACGGGTGAGCCCTTCGACCGCAAGGTCACGATGGGCTACATCTACATGCTGAAGCTGCACCATCTCGTGGACGACAAGATCCACGCGCGTTCGATCGGACCGTACTCGCTCGTCACCCAGCAGCCGCTGGGCGGCAAGGCGCAGTTCGGCGGCCAGCGCTTCGGCGAAATGGAGGTCTGGGCGCTCGAAGCCTACGGCGCCGCCTACACGCTGCAAGAGATGCTGACGGTGAAGTCGGACGACGTCGCCGGCCGCACCAAGGTCTACGAGTCGATCGTGCGCGGCGAGGACAACTTCGAGGCCGGCATCCCCGAGAGCTTCAACGTTCTCGTCAAGGAGATGCGTTCGCTCGGCCTCAACGTCGAGCTCATCAACAACAAGGCGAAGCCGGGCGAGTTGCCGCCGGCCGAAGCGGCCGAGTGAGCCGTTAACCAAGCCTTGTATAGATGCCGGCGGCACTGACGCCGCCGGCCGACGGAATTTACGAGCCGGGCAGGGCGGCCCTAGCCCCCGCCGGCGGAAGGAGACAGGCGATGAAGCAAGAGGTCATGAACCTTTTCGGCCAGCAGCCGGTCCAGCAGGCCTTCGACGCGATCAAGATCTCGATCGCGAGCCCGGAGAAGATCCTGTCCTGGTCCTATGGCGAGATCAAAAAGCCGGAGACCATCAACTACCGCACGTTCAAGCCGGAGCGCGACGGCCTGTTCTGCGCCCGCATCTTCGGGCCGATCAAGGACTACGAGTGCCTGTGCGGCAAGTACAAGCGCATGAAGTTCAAGGGCGTCATCTGCGAGAAGTGCGGCGTCGAAGTCACGCTCGCCCGCGTCCGGCGCGAGCGCATGGGCCATATCGAACTCGCCGCCCCGGTGGCGCATATCTGGTTCCTGAAGTCGCTGCCTTCGCGCATCGGCCTCCTGATGGATATGCCGCTCAAGGACCTCGAGCGCATCCTGTACTTCGAAAGCTACGTCGTCATCGAGCCGGGCCTCACCCCGCTCAAGGACCGTCAGCTGCTGTCGGAGGAGGAGTACGTCCGGGCTCAGGAGGAGTACGGCGCGGACACCTTCACCGCCATGATCGGCGCGGAAGCCATCCGCGAGATGCTGCGCGCGCTCGACCTCGACCAGATCAACGCCGACCTCAAGCATGAGATCGCGACGACGACGTCGGAGCTGAAGCCCAAGAAGCTGATGAAGCGCCTCAAGATCATCGAGGCCTTCCAGGAGTCGGGCAACAAGCCGGAATGGATGGTGATGACCCAGATTCCGGTCATCCCGCCGGATCTGCGCCCGCTCGTGCCGCTCGACGGCGGTCGCTTCGCAACCTCGGACCTGAACGACCTCTACCGCCGCGTCATCAACCGCAACAACCGCCTGAAGCGGCTGATCGAGCTGCGCGCGCCGGACATCATCATCCGCAACGAAAAGCGGATGCTGCAGGAGTCGGTCGACGCCCTGTTCGATAACGGCCGTCGCGGCCGCGTCATCACGGGTGCCAACAAGCGCCCGCTGAAGTCGCTCGCCGACATGCTGAAGGGCAAGCAGGGGCGCTTCCGCCAGAACCTACTCGGCAAGCGCGTCGACTATTCCGGCCGTTCGGTCATCGTCGTCGGCCCGGAGATGAAGCTGCACCAGTGCGGCCTGCCGAAGAAGATGGCGCTCGAGCTGTTCAAGCCGTTCATCTATGCGCGCCTGGACGCCAAGGGCTACTCGACCACGGTCAAGCAGGCCAAGAAGCTCGTCGAGAAGGAGAAGCCGGAGGTCTGGGATATCCTGGACGAGGTCATCCGCGAGCATCCGGTGATGCTGAACCGGGCACCGACGCTGCACCGCTTGGGCATCCAGGCCTTCGAGCCCGTGCTGATCGAGGGCAAGGCGATCCAGCTCCACCCGCTGGTCTGCGCCGCCTTCAACGCGGACTTCGACGGCGACCAGATGGCCGTGCACGTCCCGCTGTCGCTGGAAGCGCAGCTGGAAGCGCGCGTGCTGATGATGTCGACCAACAACATCCTGCACCCGGCGAACGGCATGCCGATCATCGTGCCGTCGCAGGACATCGTGCTCGGCCTCTACTACCTCTCGATCGTTTCGGACGGCGAGCCCGGCCAGGGCAAGGTCTTCGGCGATTTCGGCGAACTCGAGCACGCGCTGCACGAAAAGGTCGTCACGCTGCATTCGAAGATCAAGTATCGCTGGACCGGCACCGGCAAGGACGGCAAGCCGTACACGAAGATCTATGACACCACCCCGGGCCGCGTGATCCTCTCGACCGCACTGCCGGACCATCCGGCCGTGTCCTTCGACGTCAGCAATCGCCTGATGACCAAGAAGGAAATCTCGGGGATGATCGACGCCGTGTATCGCGGCTGCGGTCAGAAGGAATCCGTGATCTTCTGCGACCGCGTCATGGCGCTGGGTTTCCGCCACGCGTTCAAGGCCGGCATCTCCTTCGGCAAGGACGACATGGTCGTGCCGGAGAACAAGTGGGAGATCGTCGACACGACCCGCGCGCTCGCCAAGGATTACGAGCAGCAGTACCAGGACGGCCTGATCACCCAGGGCGAGAAGTACAACAAGGTCGTCGACGCCTGGGCGAAGTGCTCCGACAAGCTCGCCCAGGAGATGATGGCCCGCATCTCGACCGTCCAGAAGGACGAGACCGGCCGCGACAAGCAGATCAACTCGATCTACATGATGTCGCACTCGGGCGCCCGTGGTTCGCCGGCGCAGATGCGCCAGCTCGCCGCCATGCGCGGCCTGATGGCCAAGCCGTCGGGCGAGATCATCGAGTCGCCGATCATCTCGAACTTCAAGGAAGGCCTCGACGTTCTCGAGTACTTCAACTCGACCCACGGCGCCCGTAAGGGCCTCGCCGACACGGCGCTGAAGACGGCCAACTCCGGCTATCTGACACGCCGCCTCGTCGACGTGGCGCAGGACGCGATCATCTCCGAGGTGGATTGCGGCTCGGATAACGGCATCAAGATGCGCGCCATCGTCGATGCGGGCCAGATCGTGGCCTCGCTCGGCATGCGTATCCTGGGTCGCGCGACGGCCGAGGACATCGTCGATGTCGAGGGCAAGGTCATCGTCGCCAAGGGCGTGGTGATCGAAGAGAGCGACATCGCCAAGATCAATGCCGCCGGCGTCCAGGAGGTGAAGATCCGTTCGGTCCTCACCTGCGAGACCAAGAACGGCGTCTGCGCCACCTGCTACGGGCGCGATCTGGCCCGCGGCACGCCCGTGAACATGGGCGAGGCCGTCGGCGTCATCGCGGCGCAGTCGATCGGCGAGCCGGGCACGCAGCTCACCATGCGTACCTTCCATATCGGCGGCGCGGCCACCATCGCCGACCAGTCCTTCGTCGAGTCGAACTTCGAAGGCACGGTCAAGATGCGCAACCGCAACGTCGCGCGGAACTCGGACGGCGACCTGATCGCCATGGCGCGCAACATCGCCATCGTGATCGTCGGGCCTGATGGAGCCGAGCGCGCGGTCCATCGCGTCCAGTTCGGCTCGAAGCTGCGGGTCGACGAGGGCGACAAGGTCAAGCGCGGCCAGCGCCTGATCGAGTGGGACCCCTATTCCCGCCCGATCCTGGCGGAAGTGGACGGCAAGGTCGGCTACGAGGATCTCGTGGACGGCATGTCGATCACCGAGACGACCGACGAAGCGACGGGCATCTCCAAGCGCGTCGTCATCGATTGGCGCGGTTCGGCCCGTACGGCCGATCTCAAGCCAGCGATGGTGATCTTCGGCGCGGACGGCAAGGTGGCGAAGCTCGCCCGTGGTGGCGAGGCCCGCTACATCCTGCCGGTCGACGGCATTATCTCGGTGGAGCCGGGCCACTTGATCAAGGCCGGCGACGTGCTGGCGCGTGTCTCGACCGACTCGGCCAAGACCCGCGACATCACCGGTGGTCTGCCGCGCGTGGCGGAGCTGTTCGAAGCGCGTCGTCCGAAGGATGCTGCGATCATTGCCGAGAAGTCGGGCGTGATCGGCTTCGGCAAGGACTACAAGAACAAGCGCCGCGTGACGCTGACGCCGCATGATGGTTCCGATGGGGTCGAGTACCTGATCCCGAAGGGCAAGCACATCCATCTCCAGGAAGGTGACGTCGTGGAGGTCGGTGACTACATCCTCGACGGCAACCCGGCCCCGCACGACATCCTGGCGATCAAGGGCGTCGAGGAACTGGCAGCCTATCTGGTCAACGAAATCCAGGAGGTCTATCGCCTCCAGGGCGTGACCATCAACGACAAGCACATCGAGGTCATCGTCCGGCAGATGCTGCAGAAGGTCGAGATCACCGAGTCGGGGGACAGCGATATCCTGACCGGCGACCAGATCGACCGCATCGAACTGGAAGAGGTCAACGCGAAGCTGCGCGAGGAGGGCAAGAAGCCGGCTTCCGGCGTGCCGGTCCTGCTCGGCATCACCAAGGCCTCGCTGCAGACCCGCTCCTTCATCTCGGCGGCGTCCTTCCAGGAGACCACCCGCGTCCTCACCGAGGCGGCGGTCAACGGCAAGTCGGACATGCTCGAAGGCCTCAAGGAGAACGTCATCGTCGGTTCGCTCATCCCGGCCGGCACCGGCGCCCAGGTCGCCCGCATCAAGCAGGTGGCCACGCGCCGCGACGATCTCATCGTCGGCCAGAAGGCGGATGCGGCGGCGAAGGCCGCCAAGGAAGCTGCCGCCGTGCTCCCCGCCGCCGAGTAAGTCTCGGCCGCGAGCGATCCTCGGTAATCATCGGAAAGGCCGCCCCGTCAGGGCGGCCTTTTTGTTTCAAGGAGAGGCGGGCAGGGGGCGAACCTGCTCCAACCCCGCAAAACCCCGCCATTTTCGGCGGTTTCGGGGTTGACGCGAATCTCTGGGTGAGTCATAAGCGCGCCACTGTCGACGGCTGTCGGACACGTTTGTCGCTTGCGCCAGATTCGCAAGCGAGTTTCGCGACCGAAACTCCGTCGGAATTCCAGCGTCGAATGACGACATGGCAGGATGCATGAACGCGGGCTTCCCGTGTTCCTCTGCTGGCGAACGCGCCTGAGGCCCCTCGACGGGAGCCGATGGCGCGGCTTCGTTTATGTCATGGCGTAGTTCGGGCTGGGAGATTGATCAGAGAATTTCCAAACGCTCAGTGGGGCGAGAGGCCAGAATGCCGACAATCAGCCAGCTCATCCGCAAGCCACGCTCGCCCGTGAAGGCGCGTAACACCGCCCCGGCGCTCGAGTCGTGCCCGCAGAAGCGCGGCGTCTGCACGCGCGTTTATACGACGACCCCGAAGAAGCCGAACTCGGCGCTCCGCAAGGTTGCCAAGGTTCGTCTGACGAACGGCTTCGAGGTGATCGGCTACATCCCGGGTGAAGGTCACAACCTTCAGGAGCACTCGGTCGTCATGATCCGTGGCGGCCGCGTGAAGGACCTTCCCGGTGTGCGCTATCACATCCTGCGCGGCGTGCTCGACACGCAGGGCGTCAAGAACCGCAAGCAGCGCCGTTCGAAGTACGGCGCCAAGCGTCCTAAGTGAGTTCGGCCCGATCGGCCGGGCGATGAGCCCAGGCCGATCCGCCGCGTTGAAGATTTGACCGGAGACTAGACGATGTCCCGCCGCCACAGTGCCGAAAAGCGCGAAGTTATCCCGGACCCGAAGTTCGGTGATATCGTCGTGACCAAGTTCATGAACTCCGTGATGTATGAAGGCAAGAAGTCGACCGCCGAGCGGATCGTCTACGGTGCCTTCGACATCATCGAGGCGAAGACCAAGAGCGAGCCGCTCGGCGTGTTCAAGTCGGCGCTCGAGAACGTCGCTCCGGCGATCGAGGTTCGTTCCCGCCGCGTCGGCGGCGCGACCTATCAGGTTCCGGTCGAGGTTCGCACCGAGCGCCGCCAGGCGCTGGCGATCCGCTGGCTGATCTCGGCCGCGCGCGGCCGCAACGACAAGACCATGGTCGAGCGCCTCTCGGCGGAGCTGATGGACGCGGCCAACAACCGCGGCAACGCCGTCAAGAAGCGCGAAGACACGCACCGGATGGCGGAAGCCAACCGCGCCTTCTCGCACTACCGCTGGTAAGCGGCGCGCTGACCCGAGACACAGAGCACGATCATGGCCCGTTCCCATCCCATCGACCGTTATCGCAACTTCGGCATCATGGCCCACATTGATGCCGGCAAGACGACGACGACCGAGCGCATCCTCTACTACACCGGCAAGTCCCATAAGATCGGCGAAGTCCATGACGGCGCCGCCACGATGGACTGGATGACGCAGGAGCAGGAGCGTGGCATCACGATCACCTCGGCTGCGACGACCTGCTTCTGGCGCGACAACCGTCTGAACATCATCGACACCCCCGGCCACGTCGACTTCACCATCGAAGTCGAGCGTTCGCTGCGCGTGCTCGACGGCGCTGTCTGCGTGCTCGACGGCAACCAGGGCGTCGAGCCCCAGACCGAGACCGTCTGGCGCCAGGCCGACAAGTACGACGTGCCGCGTATCGTGTTCGTCAACAAGATGGACAAGATCGGCGCCGATTTCTATCGCTGCGTCCAGGACATCATCGACCGCGTCGCCGGCAAGCCCGTCTGCCTGCAGATTCCGATCGGTTCCGAGGCCGAATTCGCTGGTGTCATCGACCTCGTGAAGATGAAGGCGATCGTCTGGAACGGCGAGGCGCTCGGTGCGTCCTTCGAAGAGCAGGACATTCCGGCCAATCTCGCTGAGAAGGCCGCCGAGTACCGCTCGAAGCTCGTCGAGGCGGCCGTCGAGATGGACGATGCCGCGATGGAGGCCTATCTCGAAGGCACCGAGCCCGACGCCGACACGCTGCGCCGATTGGTCCGCACCGCCGTGCAGCGCCGCGCCTTCCACCCGGTTCTCTGTGGCTCGTCCTTCAAGAACAAGGGCGTGCAGCCGCTGCTCGACGCCGTCGTCGACTATCTGCCGTCGCCGGTTGATCGTGGCGCGGTCGAAGGCATCGACTTCAAGACCGAAGAGCCCACCGTCCGCAATCCGACGGACGAAGATCCGTTCTCCATGCTTGCCTTCAAGATCATGGACGACCCCTTCGTCGGCACGATCACCTTCTGCCGCATCTATTCGGGCAAGGTCGAGGCGGGCCAGGGCGTCATCAACTCGACCCGCGACAAGAAAGAGCGCGTCGGCCGCATGCTGCTGATGCATGCGAACAACCGCGAGGACATCAAGGAGGCTTTCGCCGGCGACATCGTCGCCCTGGCCGGCCTGAAGGACGTCCGCACCGGCGACACGCTTTGCGATCCGACCAACGCGGTCATCCTGGAGCGCATGGAGTTCCCCGAGCCGGTCATCACGATCGCGATCGAGCCGAAGTCCAAGGCCGACCAAGAGAAGCTGGGCCTCGCCCTGTCGAAGCTCGCGAACGAGGATCCGTCCTTCCGCGTGTCGACCGACCAGGAGAGCGGCCAGACCATTCTGAAGGGCATGGGCGAGCTGCATCTCGACATCAAGGTCGACATCCTGAAGCGCACCTATAAGGTCGACGCCAATATCGGCGCGCCGCAGGTTGCGTATCGCGAGACGCTGACCAAGAAGGCCGAGATCGACTACACCCACAAGAAGCAGACCGGCGGTACGGGCCAGTTCGCCCGCGTCAAGCTCGTCATCGAGCCGAACGAGACCGGCAAGGGCTTCGAGTTCGAGTCGAAGGTCGTCGGTGGTTCGGTGCCGAAGGAATACATCCCCGGCGTCGAGAAGGGCCTGAACTCGGTCATCGGCTCGGGCGTTCTCGCCGGCTTCCCGGTCGTGGACGTCAAGGTCACGCTGATCGACGGCGCCTTCCACGAAGTCGACTCGTCGGCCCTGGCCTTCGAAATCGCCTCCCGTGCAGCGCTGCGCGAAGGTCTGCAGAAGGGCGGCTCCGTGCTGCTTGAGCCGATCATGAAGGTCGAGGTCGTGACCCCGGAAGACTATACCGGCTCGGTCATCGGCGACCTGAACTCGCGTCGCGGCCAGATCCAGGGCCAGGACATGCGCGGCAACGCCGTCGTGATCAACGCGATGGTTCCGCTGGCGAACATGTTCGGCTACGTCAACCAGCTGCGTTCCTTCTCGCAGGGCCGCGCGAACTACACCATGCAGTTCGACCACTACGAGCAGGTGCCGTCGGCGGTCGCCGCCGAGGTTCAGGCCAAGTACGCCTGAGCTCCGCACCGAACCGACTGAACATTTGAACAAGATCTGACGGAGGCTACGATGGCCAAAGAGAAATTCGCTCGTACGAAGCCGCACTGCAACATTGGCACGATTGGTCACGTCGACCATGGCAAGACGTCGTTGACGGCTGCGATCACGAAGGTCCTGGCCGAGTCCGGCGGCGCGTCGTTCACGGCGTATGACCAGAT
>NZ_JBFRDM010000021.1:0-10763 GCF_052113585.1 Allobosea sp. TAF32
GGGATCGGAACGCCTACAAGCCAAAGTATGATGGAACGCATCTGCAGCCCCTCTTTCGATAGCGGTGCTGCGGCAACGCTCGGAATTTGCGGAAGGTTCCTGGTGCTCACCCGCCTTGAGCTCCGCGGACCGGTCGATCTCAGCCCTTCGCCATCAGACTGCCACCGCGCGCCTGGTCTCGCTATGCGAGGCCGGGCTTTTTGTCGCCGACTGCCGACGCCCGCAACAATCTGCCGCTTAATGGACCGGGCTGAACCGCGCCTTCGTCGGCACGGTCGGGATTGGCGCGTCCGCCGCGGCGTCCGTGCTGCCTTCATTGTAATAGCTGCCGATAAACGGGGCCATCAGGCCATGGGTCGCCTGCTGGGTCGCCGTCGATAGCGCCTCATCCGCTCCGCGCGCCTCGCTGCGGCCTCGCATCCGGCGCCCGCGATTATCCGGGCATTGGACAGGAAAGACCACCAACGATCCTGCGAGTAGCTGAACTTATGACCGATTGATTATGATATTTTAGAGAAATAAGGCCTGAGAACCTTCTCGTGCGGACCGTGGGACGTGCTTACGTGTCGTGCCCGCCGGATTACGCCTAAAATCGGTAGTGCAGCCGCACGCAGCCCTTGTCGATCGCCTGAGCGCTGATCAGTGTCGGGCTCGCGCGAAACCCGCTGAGTGGAAAGAGCGGCCGACCGCCGCCTAGCATTTCCGGGATGACGTAGATTTCGATCTCGTCCAGTGCCCCGCGCTCAAGGAAGGCCATCTGCAACTGCCCGCCGCCCAGCATCCAGACATCGCCATCGTCCAGTCCGCGCAGCTCGCGGATCACCGCATCGACGTCGCTGCGAACCTCCAGCGGCCCCTTCGGATTGTCGATCGGCCGCGACGTGACGACGATCACGCGCTTGTCCCCGTATGACCAGGGAGAGGAATCCCCCGCTATGAACTCATACGTACCGCGCCCCATCACTACGGTGCGGGTTCGTTTGAGGAAGGTGCGGTAGTCGTGCTCGCCGAGGTTCATGTCGTCGTACTTGAACAGCCAGTCGAGGCTGTTGTCTTCAGCCGTGATCATCCCGTCGAGGCTGGTGGCGATATATCCCAGAATTCGAGCCATGGTGGTCCCGTGTTGATTTATAAATGAATATATGTTTATATATATTCATGGCTAGGCACAAGACGATCCCTGACGAGCAAGTACTCGACAAACTCCTCGGGACACTTATGGAGAGCGGGCCCGACGGCCTCACCTTCACCCGCGCCGCGACCGGCTGTGGGCTCTCGCCGGCGACGCTGGTACAGCGCTATGGCAACCGTGAGGCCATGGTTCAGGCGATTCTCCTGCGGGCATGGGACCGGCTGGACGCGGAGACAGAGGCGGCGGACGCGGAGGAACCACCGACGCCCGAAGGCGCGATGAACCTTCTGATTCGTCTGATGCCGCCCGAATCCGCGGAACTCGATGCCACCAACGGCCTGCTGCTGTTGAGGGAGGACATCCGCAATCCCGTCCTCCGCGCCCGTGGCGCTTCCTGGGGCCATCGCTTGGCCGAAGCGCTCGGCCGCCGCCTCTCGAAGGACCGGACGCGAGGCGAACGCCTCGGTTGGCAGATGGCGAGCCTCTGGCAGGGCGCGCATACGTGGTGGGCCTTCACACGCGGCGTGCCGGCGGAACAGGCGATCAGGCGGGTGTTGGAGGAGTTTGTTGGAGGGGTGGAATGACCACTGTTGGCCCGCGCCGGAAGTAGACCGAACTTTCGCAAAGCAGCGAAGAGCAGGCGCTCCACCGTCTCGAGGGCGTTCTATGCACCAGCAAATTGTATCAAGGGCGGATCGAGACCGTCATCGTCTGCGGGCAATCGGAGCGTAGGGGCATCCCGGGAATCGGGTGACGCTTCCTTGCACTGCTGTGGGCTGTAGGGAAGCTGAGTTAGCCATTCGTCTCCAGAGCACTTGGTGGTCTTTGTTGCCGAATGCCGCGATTACCAGGGGAGGCCGCTACCGCTCCGACGCCGTGGACGACGGCGCGCCGCTGCGCCGGATTGAGGGTGTCGAGATAGCTGATCGGGGCAACGGCGTTCATGAAGATCTGCTGGACAGTGATTCGCTCGACCCTACCATGTCGGATGATATGGGTGCGTCAGGATTGCCGACGCTTGGTATCGCGCGCGGCTCCACGACCTCGGTACCATGTTCCCCAATAGGCTCCGCGGCCGCGATCTCGAGGATCGAATTCGAACCCGCCCATGATGTCCTTGAAGCGCGCGGCCTGATCCGGATCGGAGAAGCAGAAAACTCGAAAGCGCCTTCCTTCGTGGACAACCTCATGGCCTCGGGGAGCGAGGGAGGACAACGGGCCAGTCGATGGCACGATGCCCAGCCCATGGCCCGGCGGGATCTCGACTGCGACCTGGTGAGGCCAACGGCGGTCAATTTCCGCAGGAGAGAGCTCACCCTTGCGTCTCATGTTTGGTCGACAAGGCGAGGGCGCCGCCGCCCCTCAGAAAAGCGGCCGCGAAGAAACCCTCTGGAAGAGGCCGCATCGGCATCGGCAGCCATCACCGCAAGATCCCAGAGGATCATCCGGATCGCCTCCCGGGAATCTCCGCTAGCTTCCTCCAGGACCGCATCGACCTCCTCATCGGCAACGGCAAACGGGTCTGGTTCAGGCGGGCGGGAAGCCTCGACTGCTACCATCGGTCATGCCCTCTATTGAGAGAACATAGAGAGAACAAACGGAATAGCGAGTCAAGCACGCCTCGCCGACAGCGCCTCCTTCGTTGTGCGAAATCATTCCTGAGTTGAGCGGCTCGTTCGGCGCGTTTCCTGCGCACGGTCCAAGGACCTCGCGGCTCGCCGGGCGGCACGCAGTTCCTCGAGCGTGGGCTGCCACCATCCGCGAAGGAAGGCGTCCGGCGTGGTCGGGCGTCGCGCAGGCCAGGTCTTGACCAGTTCCTCATGGGTCGCACGCCGCCACAAAGCCCAGACCAGATCGTCTGACTGTCCAGAGCTCCAAGGATAATGCCGGGCGGCGGTTTCCATGGGCACGATCTCGCCGGTTACCTCAAGGACGACGAGCGGCCCCTCATGTGACATCAGCACCCGGTCGGTCGGCGGCAATTCGCTTGCAGGCACGGGATAGCGTCGACGTCGGTGCTCGGCCGCCGTTGCTTTCGTGCCTTCGTATTCGGGCTCGGATTTTGCCGCTTCGCGCCTTTGCCTCCGAGCTTCCGGCTCGCTGCGTTCCGCGGCGGCTTCGATCGCCGGCCATCTCCTGCGAAGTTCATCTATCGATCGGAACGGAACGTGCCAGGCCTTGTCCTCGCCGTTCCACCAGGCCCATGGTACTGCGCGCAATTCCTCGACGACGGTTCGTGAATACGGGGTGCGCACGATGATCTCATCGGCAGCCTCCAGATATGGGCTGACGATCGGCTCGAACGAAAAGGAATCGCGACCGCGCTCATCCGCGAGGGTAAATGCACTCGGCAGCTCGCGATCGAGCCATCGTGCCGCGCGAAGCATCGCGGTCGTTCCCGGCAGCTTCCAGGCTGACAACCGATCGCTCCAGCGGGCTCGCGGAAAGGCTTCGCGAAAACGCTCCGCAACTGCGGCGTCGAACGGGAAGGAGACGATGGCACCCGCGCCTTCTTCATCATCGCGAATCTCGATGTCGTTGCGTTCGCGACCGGCCATCGACCGACGATCCTGATCCCGACTGGTGCACGGCTTCAGCCCGGCAGCCCGGGTGATATCGCCTATTCGATGAAGCGGACGGTCGTACCTGGCCTGACGATCTGGGCCAGTTCCTCGGCATCCCAATTCGTGAGCCGGACACAGCCATGCCATGAGGCCTTGCTGATCTTCGAAGGCTCCGGCGTACCATGAATGCCGAAGGTCGGCTTCGACAGCTCGATCCAGACCGAACCGACCGGGTTGTTGGGACCCCTGGGGAGCACCAGGCGACGCTTGTTCTTGCCCTGCTGGAAATTCTTGACCGGGTCGTAGTGATAGGTCGGGTTTTTCACGATCCTCACCACCTGATATTCGCCCTCAGGCGAGGGGGTGTCCTCGCTGCCGATGGTGGCCGGATAAATCGCGATGACCTTTCCGGTGGCATCCAGCGCTCGAACGATGCTGTTCGTCTTGTCGGCCTCCACTGTCCGTGCCTCGTCGGAAGGAGCGGTTCGTCCGACCGAGACAACGTGCAGAGTTTCCTCGCGCTTCCCATAATGCGATCGCGGGTTGAACGTCCTGAGCAGACCCTCGCTCATGTGAAAGCGTTCGGCGAACATCTCCTGGGCGCTCCGGTAGCCGAGCCGCTTCATCCGGGCCTGACGAGCGTAATCGTGAGGAATGCGCCTGACGTACCGGGTTTTGATATCCTCCTTCGTCACGACGTAGTCCGAGACGATATCCGAGCTGACGTCCCCTTTGAGGACCTGCCAGGTCGCAGTGTCAATGATATCGCCGGCTCCGAGATTTTGGCGGCGACGGAACTGATAGATGGCCTTCCGATAGTTGTCGCCATCCAGCCCGTCGATCTCCCCGGGAGAAATACCCTGGCGCGCCAGTAGGACTTGGGCTTTGACGATCGAAGCGTTGGGGCGCGGCACCTTGCTTTTCGTGGTGGTCGGGGGACCCGCTCGGTTCACCTCGTCGGCGGTGAGGGCGTGCGCGGCTACCGGCGCTAGCAATACGCATCCACACAACAAGGCTGCCTGGCACTTCCTCAGCAGCTCAAAAACAGCGCGTGGCACGAACGTCATCATCGCTGGCTCCATGAACCGCCAACGCAATCTTTCATCCCGGAGTTCCGCGACAGCGTTGCTGGGGATGGCAGCGTCGCGATGGGCCGTGATAGACACTCGGCCGGGCTTCAGAGCCAACCCACGCGTCAATGACCTTGGTCAGCGGAAATGGCGCCTTCTCCTTTGACCATTCGTGGAACGGCGCAGCGGTCTGGCTATACGGACCTGGCTCAGGGCGATCGAATTCAACCCGCGTCAAAATATGGAAGGCACTCCCGAAAACGATTGCTTCCCCCGATGACAGGATCGTCTCCTGGTCCAACAATCTTCGAGCCTGCATCGGGATGATGCGACGGAAATGGTCTATGTCGTCGGGATTCTGGAGCCGATGGCCGATGAAGTTGGCGCACTGGCTGATAATGGTCTGGCTGATCTCGCTTGGGCGTTGGGCTCGCGACCGCGCGGTGCGCGGTAAACAGCGCCTCGAACCTCGCGGTATCAATTCGATTTTGGCGAGATGGCCGGTCACGGCATCGCAATAGGAGCCAGCCGCCTTCTTCTTGATTCGCGTCAGCTCGCTCAAGAGCTGATCGAGTGCCCACCAATCCTTCAGCACGGGTTCTTGCGTTTGTTCCGCTGCGCTGAGCCAGGCGCAGATTTCTTCGGCGTTCAGGAACCAGAGAGGGAGGCGGAGCTCCTTGCCGTTGAGATAGATGCGATCTGGTGTGCGCGCTGCCGGCGGATCTCCAGGAAAGGCTTTCGCGTACTCGCCGTTGATGTCGATGGGGCGGCCCCTCACGCGACGGGTAGGTGGGTCTCCTAGTTCAACGCCTGGGAAACCAGAACCGGCTTGTTCCGATAGAGCTGAGGGAAGACCCGCTTCAGATTCTCGACCTTGGGTATGTCGTTGATCACGATATAGGGGTGCGTCGGGTAGCGCGTCAGGAAGTCCTGATGATAGGCCTCGGCCGGGTAGAAGGCGCGTTCCGGCTCGATCTTTGTCACGATCGCTGCGTCATAGGCACGGGCCTGATTGAGTTGGCCGATATAGGCCTTGGCGACGCGCGCCTGCTCGGCATCGACCGGGAAGATGGCAGAGCGGTACTGTGTGCCCGAATCCGGCCCTTGCCGGTTGAGCTGCGTCGGGTCATGGGCGACCGAGAAATAGATCTGAAGCAGTTTCGCGTAGCTGACCTTGCGCGGATCATAGGTGATCCGGACCGCTTCGGCATGGCCGGTGCGCCCAGTGCCGACCTTTTCGTATTCGGCCGTGGCCTTCTCGCCACCGGCGTAGCCGGACACGGCAGCGCTGACGCCGTCGACATGCTGGAAGACGCCCTGGACGCCCCAGAAGCAGCCGCCAGCAAGCACCGCGACCTTCTGCGATGTGTCTGAAGCCGCAGCCTCATCCGTCGCCGGAGGCGGAATGATACGAGCCTCCTCAGCCGCGGCCAGAGGGGATAGCTTCAGTACGGCGGCGCCGAGAGCGACTGCGGCAGCGCCGAGCAGCGCCCGGCGGCTCAACATGGTTAGGGGCGAACGGGCTTTGACGGGCATGACGGTATCTCCGTGATCAGCCGAAGGTGAAGGCATAAGCCTGGGCGCCGGCGTCGAGAAACATGATTTCGAAAGTGCGGTCCTTGATCGGGCCGCTTTGTCGGATGAGTTGGTAGAGACGCTGTCCCGCGACTGTGCCATTGCCCTCGGCGTCGACGTCGATGCCGTGATCGACACCGGGCGGCGCGCCATCGATCATCACGCGGAAGCGCACTGGCTTACCATCTGCGCCCGGGCCAAGCACGAGGTGCAGGTCGCGGGCATGGAAGCGGTAGGTGATGGCACCATCCGGCCCTTCGAGGGCCGCATGCTCCTTGCCGATCGTCCAATGGCCCGAGAGACCCCATTCGTTGAGGCGCGGCGTGCCGGGCTCGTAGCGGCCGACGGAGTCCTCTACTGCTCCCCCCGGGGATACGAAGTTCTCGGCGCGCTCGTAACCGAGATAGGTCTCGGGCGAGCGGACATCCGCTTCGGCGGAGGCCATCTCAGCACCTGACGCTTTGACAGAAACGGTGCCCGTTGCGACATCGCCGCGGCCTGCCTCCGCAAGAAGCTGCTGGATCACCTTTTCCGATTCCGCGTAGCCGCCTTCGCCGAAATGGTGGTGGCGGATCCGGCCTTGCGCGTCGATGAAGTAATGCGCCGGCCAATAGCGGTTCTTGAAGGCGCGCCAGATCGCATAGTCGTTGTCGACCGCTACCAGGTAGCCGATCTGAAGATCGGCGCTGGCCTGCTTCACATTGTCGATGCGCTTCGCGAAGGCGAATTCCGGCGAATGCACGCCGATAACGACTAGGCCCTGACCCTTGTACTTCTCTGCCCAGGCCCGGACATAGGGGATTGCGCGAAGGCAGTTGATGCAGGAGTAGGTCCAGAAGTCGATCAGCGCCACCTTGCCTTTGAGGCTCTCGGCCGTGAGCGGCGGCCCGTTAAGCCAGGCGGTGGCGCCAGCGAGCGAGGGCAGGGCGCCTTCGACGGGAAGCTCGGTTTCCGCGCCGGAGGGTTTGGCCGCCATCATGGCTGGATTGGCGCCCGTCATTGCCGGATTGGCGCTCATCATGGCCGGCGCATTGCCGCTCATCATCGCAGGATTGCTGCCCGTATTGGCGCCACCGCTCATCATGGCCGGGCCGCTCCCTGTTGGCGGGGCCGGTGCGGTGGACACTGCGAAGCGGTCGAGCAGATGCTGCTCGACGGCATTCGTGCCTGCCAGCGACAGCCGCGTCAGGAATCCGGTGTCGAGGCCGAGTGCAATCGCTACCACGGCCGCGAGAACCGCGACGCCTCCAATGCGGCGCAGCCACTCACCGGCTCCGAGCAAACGCTTCATCAGACCAAAGACCCTGCCGCCGGCGAGCAAGGCGATCGCAAGGGATGTCGCGGCGCCTGCCGCATAGGCGAGCAGCAACAGGGACGTCCCGATATTCGCGCCTTGCAGGGCCGCCCCCGTCAGGATGAGTCCCAAAATCGGACCGGCGCAGGGCGCCCAGAGCAATCCGGTCGCGAGACCGAGTAGGATCGAGGGGACGATGGCCCCTGAGCCGCCACCCTGTCGTGAAGCCGTTTCCGACAGCCGCCCACCCAGTGCAACGAGCGGCCTGGCAAATCGGTCTGCCAGTGCAGGAAACAGCAAAGCGATGCCGAACAGGGCGAGCAGCGCCATGGCAGCAAATCGGCCGTACTGGTTCGCCTCCACGGCCCAGTTGCCGCCGACAGCCGCCAGCGTCGCCACGGCTGCGAAGGCGAGCGCCATGCCGAGCAGCATCGGCAGCGTGCTGCGCAGGAAAGGTTGGCCCGCCCGCGCGAAGATGAAGGGCAGGACAGGCAGGATGCAGGGGCTGACGATCGTCAGCACGCCGCCAAGATAGGCGAGCAGAAGCAAGGTCATAAGCGTCGTGTCTTCGTTCAGGCCGCCAGCGGCCTGAAGGCCATGGCGACCCCGTTCATGCAGTAGCGCAGACCCGTCGGCCGCGGCCCGTCATCGAAGACATGGCCGAGATGGCCGCCGCAGCGGCCGCAATGCGCAGCGACGCGGACCATGCTCAGCGAAGTGTCGCGCTCGGTGCCGACGGCTTTATCGGAGATCGGTGCCCAAAAACTCGGCCAGCCGGTGCCGCTCTCGAATTTGGTCGTGGAGGAGAACAGTTCCTGGTCGCACCCAGCACAAGCGAATGTACCCCGACGCTTCTCCTGGTTGAGGGGACTCGTATAGGGGCGCTCGGTCGCGCTTTGGCGCAGCACCGCATATTGCTCCGGTGTCAGCAGTTTGCGCCATTCCGCTTCGCTGTGTTTAACGGTGTAGTCTTCTGCTGCACTTGCCGAGCGCGGGCGCCTCGTCACGCCCACCCCAATCGTTCCTGCCGCCATTGCCGCCAGAAGGATGCGCCTTGTGATCATAGTGCTCACCTTGGAAGCCGGCGCCGCAATTCGCTTGCATCGTGCAACCATTGTGATCGCTGTATTCAGTTAGGAATAGCGTTAGTCGCGGCGTTTTGATCGGACGACAAAAGCACTCTATCGTTCTTCGCGAGCATCTGCTGTCCTGACAGCAGGAACCAGATCGAGCGCCGTAGTTCGGCGCCTGCAAAGATGGGGTATTTCACCCATCAAGCGCTTCCACTTGGCGAGGACGCGGCGCATCATCGTGGTGCACCAGGTGAAGCCATGCTATGCGTCGGATCTCTCCTATTCGCAGTGTCCATCGCTTTTGCGGGAGCCGCTTCGGCCGCTGAACCAGCGCCTCTACGGCTCGACGGCGAAATTCCGCTTGGTGAGGTCAGAGGGCGCATCGATCATTTCTCGATCGATAGCCCGCGCTAGAGGCTGTTCGTGGCGGAACTGGGCAACGACAGTATCGGCGTCGTCGATTTGCGCGAGCGAAAGCTGCTCCGCACCATTGAAGGGGCTAGAGGAGCCGCAAGGCCTCGCTTATGTCGCGTCCACCGACACGCTCTATGTCGCCAATGGCGGTGACGGGTCCGTGCGTGTCTTTCGCGGCGAAGACCTGGAGCCAGTCGGCAGGATCGAGCTCGGCGCCGACGCGGATAACATCCGGATCGATCGAGAGTCCGGCCACATCCTCGTCGGATACGGCAGTGGCGCATTGGCCGTCATCGATCCCAAAACGCTCCGCAAGATCGGTGATGTTGCCCTGAAGGCGCACCCCGAGAGCTTTCAGCTAGACGAGGCTCAAGCCCACGCCTTCGTCAATGTGCCCAATACCACGAGGTCGCGGTCGTCGATCTGGCGGCAAAGCGACAGGTCAAATCGCTGCCGCTCACCGATCTGGGCGCGAACTTCCCGCTCGCCGTTGATCCGGACGCGCATCAGGTGCTCACCGTCACCCGTTCTCCGCCTCGATTGGTTGCCTTTTCGGCCCAAGACGGGAGCCGGGCGAGCGCCGTCGGCACCTGCGGGGATGCCGACGATCTGTTTGTCGATTCCAAACGCCAGCGAATTTACGTGAGCTGCGGCGAAGGCGTGGTTGATGTCTTCGAGCGCCACGATGCCGCCTACGTCCGCTTGGCGCAGGTCCCGACCCGGCCGGGCGCTCGCACGTCATTGTACGTGCCCGAACTCGACCGGTTGTTCGTGGCAATGCGGGCCGGTGGCGGCGAAGCCGCTTCCATTCGCGTCTTTCGGCCGGAACCCTAATCCGGCCGAAAGGCGTTGGCTCTTGTTTGCACCGAAAATCGAAGTTCAGATTCCACCCGTTGCAAGCCAGTACAGCACGCCGATTGCCGAACAGGCTGCAATGACTTGGATCATCCCGACCTTAAAGCGGAAGACGGCGACCATGGCGGCCGACGTCAGCAGCAGCGCGGCGACGTTGACCGTGCTCAGGACCGGGACGTCGATCTCCATGCCGAACCCTTTGACCTGCCGAACCTCGGCGAACAGGACGTGCATGGCGAACCAGATTGACAGGTTCAGGATCACCCCGACGACGGCGGCTGTGATCGCCCCGAGCGCGGCGGACAGCGCCTTGTTGTTGCGCATCGTTTCCATGAACGGAGCGCCCAGGAAGATCCAGAGGAAGCAGGGCACGAAGGTTACCCAGGTCGTCAGCAGTCCGCCGAGCGTGGCCGCCAGCAGCGGGTTGAGCGAACCCGGTGCACGATAGGCGCCCATGAAGCCGACGAATTGCGTGACCATGATCAGTGGCCCGGGGGTGGTTTCGGCCATGCCGAGGCCGTCCAGCATCTCGCCCGGCTTCAGCCAGCCATAGTGCTCGACCGCCTGCTGCGCGACATAGGACAGGACCGAATAGGCCCCGCCGAAGGTCACCATCGCCATCTTGGAGAAGAAGATCGAAATCTCGGTGAACACGTCGCCTCGGCCGAGCGTCGCCAGCAAGGCGATGACCGGAGCGAACCAGAGGAAGAAGCCGATGGCGGCGACCTTCAGCGACCAGCTCAGCGGCGGCCTGGCATGCGCGGGAATGCCTTCGCCAAGCGCTGA
>NZ_JBFRDM010000022.1:0-7558 GCF_052113585.1 Allobosea sp. TAF32
GGCCCGGCCCCTTCAAGGATAGGCGCGGTCAGCTGACTGCTGGCGAGACGAATATGGCTGGAATGGTCCATTGTG
The DNA here is from genome assembly GCF_052113585.1 of Allobosea sp. TAF32. Taxonomy (NCBI): domain Bacteria; kingdom Pseudomonadati; phylum Pseudomonadota; class Alphaproteobacteria; order Hyphomicrobiales; family Alloboseaceae; genus Allobosea; species Allobosea sp. TAF32. Next base: position 76 of record NZ_JBFRDM010000022.1, read on the forward strand.
TGCTCCTCATGTTCGAAAACGAATCGAACGTGCGGGGGCTCAGCACGTTCCCCGCCGCACCCAACCACCCTTGCCCTAACGGCGCTCGTGTTCGTTGTGATCTACGGGTGGCCGAGCGGGGCGTGGCGGTGAGCCGAACCGCAGTCCGCTCTTCAGCCCGCCACCCGGACTTTCCCGGTGGGCCTAGGGCGGCCGCCGACCCGAGGGCGATGGACGACGAAATTCGAGGCGAGCGGCAGGCTAGGGTTATCGTCTGGCAATCAGGAGTGTTAAGCGTCCGCGGGGGCTGGTCTCTGCCGATAGAACATTCGTTGGCGACAGCTGCTTTGCCCGAAGAGCGGAAACAATGCTCGGGACTGCCTCAATCGCAATCCTAAGTTTCTGAAGTTCGGCCTCACCCTTCTCCGCGACGTCACGACGGATCTGCACCTGCTTCGCCCTTGGCAGCAAACTAATGTCAACAATTGCGATTGGTTGGTTTCTCAGGGAGCCAGATGGGCTTGCGGGGTCAGTCAGCGGCCGTTCAAACGACGATTCATCCAATTCCTGAGCACTGGCGCCGACCAGGGCGAGAGAGAGGCCAGCCACTACGAGCGTGAGCGTGTGCATGAGGCCGACCTCTGGTGTATCGACTGCGTGGTGCGCTTCCACGCGGCAGCTCAAGACTGAGCCGGGTCATTTCAAAAGCGGGAAGATCTCTGGCCTGCCTGGCGGGACGGTGGCCACCCTTCGCCAGCAACACGAGCATTAGGCACGTGCGGCGAGGAAGCTTTGCGCCTTTTAGCGGAGGGAAGCGAATCCGGCGGGGTCACAACTCCGTTAGTTCTCAGCCCATCGAGCGAAGCTGCCGTCGAACGTTTAGAGGAGTGTCGAAGGCCGATGAAAAGCCGCCCGCCGGCCCTGGAGGGCCAAATTCTGGGGGTTGGCTTCGCCCGCGCCGCGGAGCTTCTAGAGCAAGGATGTCGCCGGTTGATTGGCCTCGGGTTCGCCGCCGTCCTTCTTCACGCCACGCGCCACGACGTTCAGTGCCCCGTCGGGCAGTGGCCGTTGGAGCGCCCTCGCCTCCTCGCAAGGTGCGGTCATCCAAGCCTCGCACTCCTCCGGCGTCGTCAGGATCACAGGCATCGCCTTGGGATGGATGGCGCCAACCTCTGCGTTCGGATCAGTCGTCAGGAAGGCGTAGAGGTCGATCGTTTCCTCGCCGTTCTTGATCTTGCGGACGCTGGTCCATTGCGGCGCCCAGATGCCGGCGAAGTAGGCTGTCGGACGTTCCTCTCCGAACGCGAACCAGACATCCTGCTTCGAGCCCCAGTCGAGTTCGCTGAACGAGGTGAACGGCACAAGGCATCGGCTTTCGACGCCGAGCCAGCGCTTCCAATGCGAGCCTGAGATATTGTGGACGTTTGTCGTTCCGCTGTCCGGCTCCATCCGAAGGAGTTGGTCGAAGTCGACCTCCTTGCCCTTCGCCCGTAGCTTGTCGGCGCGCTTGGTCGCGGCGTGAGCTGCGCCTTCTTGGACGACGGCATGCCCCACCGCGTCATCGTGAGCGTCGGAGCGCTCCCCTCGTTGCGAATAATCGGCGCCGAATAATCCGGGAAGATCCCCGGCTGCGGCACGACCTGCGCCGCCACGTCGAACTTCGCAAACAGCTTTCGCATCGCCTCGACGAGCTGAGCCCCATCATTGGCGGGGGCCAATCGGGAGGTCCGGCCGATATCCGGGCAGTAGGCTCCGCACTTCATGCCGTATTTCTGCGGCTTTCGGACCGGGTTGTCGTACCGCCAAGGGCATGGGTTGCGAAACAGCGCGACGAGCCGAGCAAGCGTCGCATGCGCGCCGTAGCGCCAGGCCAACGAAGCCAGCCGAGCGTCCCCACTACGCTGGCAGTAATGGCAGCGGAAGCGCACGAAATCCCGCAGCTCGGTCTGGTTGTTCGGCGGGTTCATGCTCGGTCATTGTTTAGGCTCGCGAACCGGCCGCGCCCCCTGAGAGAACACCCCGCGTAGAAAGCCGCGCGAGACCGAGCGATCGGCGTCCGCCAGCAGCACGAGGAAGTCATGCGCCAGGGCGCGCAGGGCCCCCGCCTTGCTGCCGTGTTCCTCCAGCCGCGTCGAGACGATGCCGGTGATTTCCGCGTCCAGCGTGGTGTCTTCACCATGCTGATCGGCTGGCCGGCCTGACATTGCTCTTGTCCTCGAGATATGAGAACAAAATGAGAACAGGCTTTCCGGGAGTCAACCCATGAACATCGACACCTTCTTCCTCCAGCCCTTCAAAGACCCATCGGAAGAAGCTGGTTCCGGCCCAGCGCGTCCCGGCGAAAACGAAATACCACGCGCTGAATGAGGGCGAGCGCCTGGGCCGCACCGCCGAGGGCGTCGCGGTTGTGCATGTGGTCGCGGACGATGAAACCGGAGAAGTCGCTTCGATCGACGTCCTCGCCCGCCATGGCGCGATTGCCGAGGAGTTCAAAGAGCAGATCAGGGCTCTGTAGGACCGGAAGGTTTATCGCGATGATGGCCATCGCCAACATGCGCGAGAACGGGACGCGCTACATCACGCTGATCGAGTGCGGTTAGCATGTCGACGGGTGGCGTAGAAGGCGCCTGAAATCGGCGCTACCGCAGGTTGGGCCGATTGCCCGCGCCCAGCATAAGATCTAGCAGAACCCCCCGCTCAGTCGTCCTCTTCATCGTCCCAGCGACGACGATAGTCGCGACGCCTCCTCTCCCGCTCCCAATCCCGCTCGCGTTCGTACCGGTTCCTGCGATAGCGGTCCCTGTCGTCTTCCCACTCATGAGGCCGACGATCATAGGGTACGTAATACTGCGCGTATGCGGTCTCTGCGGCGACCGCGCTCGTTACAGCTCCGCCTATCAGAGCTGTGAGGAAAGTTCGCCGATTCATTGTCGCTCCCCTCGGGTTGGTACAATTTCGGTCGGCATGCGGTGGTAGAGAAACTGACCATGATTGAAGCGGTTCCGAGTATTTTTCGGGTGCGCAAGGCCCGCTAGCGGATCTGGTAGACGTCGACATGATTGGCGTCCTCTCGCAGCCCCTTGTAGGAGGCATGCCGTAGCTTGCCTTCATCGGTCCAGGCGCGGAACTCGATCTCGGCCACAAGGGCCGGCGCCAGCCATAGGCGGCCCTTCGTGTGCCCTTTCATGATTACGGCTGGCCTCGGGACGATGAGCTGCTCCATCTGCTTTCGCAGCGCTCTTGCGCTGGCGTCCGTGAAGCCAGTTCCGACTCCTCCGACATAGTCAAGGTTGTCCCCTTGGCGAGCTGCGAGGAGCAGCCGGCCCACCCCGCCGAGCGCGACCATCGACGGCTCATAGCCGATGATGACGAAGCTCTCGGACTGGACGCATTTGATCTTGAGCCATTCCCCGCCGCGGCCAGATCGATAGGCAGCCGAACGCCGCTTCGCGATGATGCCCTCGAGCCCCATCTCACAGGCGAGCATCAGGAAAGCGGGGCCATCGGCCCTCACATCCTCGCTGAAGCGAATCGCACCATGGGCTGCACCATTGAGGACGTCCGCCAGGATGTCGCGCCGCTCACCATAGCCCAGCGCCCTCAAGTCATGGCCGTTAAGGTAGAGCAAATCAAAGGCATAGAGAATTGCTGTCGAGGCGGGAGCACTTCCCCCCTCGTCCACCAAGAGCTTTTTGAAGCGCGCTGAAATCCGCCGCTCCCCGATTGTCCAGCACGACAGCCTCTCCGTCGAAGATCGCACTGTCCAAACCGAGGGCCTGGGCATCCTTTACAGCCAAGCGATAGCCGTCCCATTTGACCTCGTACGACCAGTCATCGCTGCGCGGAATCTTGCGGCTCAATAGCGCCAGGCATGGCTCGACGCGTTCAGGCATGGGATCGGTGAAGAGCTCGCGCTCGATCTTCTGCCGGCGGCTGAGCGGCGGCCCCTTGACGGTGTCGACGCCCAGCCCGGTCTAAGAACCCGACGCGCACAATCATCGAGTGATCTCTGCATAACAAAAAGGCCCGATCCCCTTTCGGAGACCGGGCCGAGTTTAGGGAGGGACCGGTTAGGCCGGCAGCCATCTTGCGGCGGTCAGCCGCTCGATTTCACGATCGGCCGGTGCGCGATCGACCCGATCCTTAGTCTCCGGCCGCGCCGCACGCGAAAATCCTTCTGAAACTTTGAAGGATCGAGCGCCCGGCGCGCGACCAGTTGGGCAGCTTTTGCTGGCGATCAGTCGGACCGGCCTTTCGCATTCTTGATCTGATCGATGACCTGATCGAGGTTGTAACTCGCCGGGTCCTGCATCGGCGGGAACTCCTTGTAGGAGAGAAGTTCCTTCATCCACAGCGCCTGGCCGATCGGCAGCATGTTCCAATCGTAGATGTAGGCAGTGGAGGGCGAGCCGATCGTACCACCCATACCCATGAGCGTCTTGTACTGCGAGCCGATCGAGGTCTCAAACGGGTCGCGCTTGATGTTGACGACTTGGGCCCAGTGAAATGGCTGCACGCCCGAGACAAAGCCGGCGGGCGAATCCGACACCATCGCAAAGTAGATCTTCCAGTTCTTGTAGCGCACCGCCGACGGCTCTTTGCCGGAATAGTAGAAGAACGTGTCGCGCGCCGATTTTTCTGACCGTCCGAGCAGGTATTCGGTCTGGTCGACGCCATCGAGCGTGGTCTTGACGATGCCGGGATAGCTGCCAGCCCTGATGCGCTGGTTCAGAGCATCACCCTTGTCTCCGCCGGCCAGGTTGACGAGCGTGGGCAGCCAGTCGAGTGATGCGAAGATGTCATTCTTGACCGTCCCCGCGCGGATGCCACCGGCTGGCCAGCGGACGAGCAGCGGTACGCGCATGCCGCCTTCCCATGTGGTCAGCTTGCCGCCCTTGAACGGCGTGGTGCCGCCATCCGGGAAGGTGATCGTCTCGGCGCCGTTGTCGGTGGTGAAGACGACGATCGTATTGTTGAGCTGACCCATGTCCTCGAGCTTCTTGAGCACGACGCCAATATTGTCATCGAGTTGCTTCATGCCGGCTTCGTTGAGGCCCCAATCCTTGCCGCCGGGTTCGCCGATCATCGCCTCGTATTTCGGCGACAGAACCGTCGTGATGTGCATGCGCGCCGGGTTGTACCAGGCGAAGAATGGCTTGTTGGTCCGTCGGGGATCGTTGCGCTCAAGGAAGTCGACCACCTTGGCCGAGATTTCCTCGTCCACCGTCTTCGAACGCTCCAATGTCAGCGGCCCTTCGTCCCGGCAGGTCTGGTTGGCCGCCGTGCCATCGGATGACGTGCAGAACATCACCGGACGCGGCGGCGTCAGGCAGACCGAGGTTCGTGGGTCCACCGCGCCGGCAACCGGCGGAATACCCGGGATCGTCGTGTTGATGCATGGCGGAGCAACGGTCTGCTGGGAAGGGGTCTTGTTGATGTCGGGGAAGCTCACGCCCTGCATCGCGTCGAGGTGATACAGATAGCCCCAGAATTCCTGGAAGCCGTGCGCGGTCGGCAGCGCGTCGGTATGATCGCCGAGATGGTTCTTGCCGAACTCGCCGGTGTTGTAGCCGAGGTCGAGCAGGAACTTGGCCAGCGCCGGGGTGCCGGGCCGCAGGTAGGATGGGCTGCCGGGCAATTGCGGCGGGATCATCCCCGTCCGCAATGGATGCATGCCGGTGAAGAAGGCATTGCGGCCGGCCGTGCAGCTCTGCTCGGCGTAGTAATGCGTGAAGAGCGCGCCTTCCTGGCCAATCCGATCGATATTGGGCGTTTCCCCGACCATCAGCCCGCGGTGGTAGATGCTCGTCTGCATGATGCCGATGTCGTCACCCATGATGAACAGGATGTTCGGTTTGGACGGCGCCTGGGCGGGAGCCGGCGCCTGCGCAATGGTCGGCGTCGCTGCCGCGGCAGCGATGAGTGCGGTGGCGCCGAGCAGGCCCGCGCGGGTTCGCCCGCACCAGCCACAGAAGGCGCGCTGCAAGTCCTCTTTGACGTCAGAAAGTCCACGCATCTCGATTTCAGGTGCCATTTTCATCTCCAACATTTGCTGAATGTAAGATTTGATGAATGCAGGCCTATTCGATAAGCGCAAAACAAGCCCTTCCGCAGATCTCGATTTGATCTGCAGAAGTACCCATTGGATTTTGATTTCGACTTTTTGCGACGGAGCAGTTGGCGTGAATATTACGGAAACAAGTCTGTTCGAGCGATATTTGAGGTAACGTAGCAACCAGCCGCCCGAAGACTATATAATCCACCGCGACATCAATGTGAAATGAATTCGGACTCTGAGAACGGTGACCGCGTGAAGGCGCTCCAGTGGCGGGTCGCCGGCGGCGATGCACGCTATGAGGCCGCGAACAGATACTAACGCCGATGGATCGGCACGCCCGGTAACCATCCATCTCGGACGCCGGACGAAGCAACCGCCAGCGGGATCTGACGGGGCCAAGTTTAGAGAGGAGCCGGTTAGGCCGGCGGACATCTTGTGGCGGTCAGCCGCTCGATTTTGTCATGCCAACTTGGATCCCCCGTGCGGGGCAGCGTGCGGTCGGGTCTCAATGACGCGATCTAGTCGCTCATTCACGCTGCCGACGTCGTTCTGGATCTCAGAGCGCACTGAAATTGGCACCACAAGCGGTAACGTGGCACCTATTGGCGCAAAGTTTGGCAGCTACGATCGCATGGCCACAATGCCGTACTGCGCGTACCTAAAAAGCGGATAGCGTTTTGGCACCTGTCGCACGGGCCGGCATCCGCCCGGCCTGAACTAAATTTCAGGCCGAAGACGGCGAGCTTCATCACTGACTCGTGCATGTCAGCCCTTCTGATCAAAAGGAGTGGCAAAGGGACATGGAGGACCGAGCGATGACGAACAACACCATCCTCGCAATGGTGACAAACCGCCTCCGCCACAACCTTCATCAGCTCAATCACAAGATTCCTGAGGAGGACACGGTTCGGTTGGCGCGTTTCCTACTCGAGGACTTTGATGCCGCTCATTGGCGGCTGGTTCCGTTAGCTCCGACGCAGGAAATGGTCACCGCATCAATGAACGCCATGCGCAAGCGCCTCAAACGCAACGGCAGGGTCGCCGAGCGGCCCAAGCACGCGTGGAGGCTGGCCGCTGGCATTGAGGCTGCTCCTCAGTGGAACGTTACGAAGCAACCATCTGGCGCGCCCCTCGGCGTCGACAAGAATGCCGGACTTTGTGACCATGAACAGATGCAGCTTCAGGACAGTGCACGGAACGTTGGAACGCTCGAAACAATGCCGGATGAACTCTTCGCAGAAGCTACGGCCGAATTGGCTCGATACGAACGCGAGGGTTCATGACGTTCGATGCCCCACAATCGTTTGAATAGCCCCTAGATTCCTGGACGCCTTCTTCCCTAATTTTGAGGCAAGGAGGCCATGATGGGGCCCGGACATTTTACGGACGATTTCAAGCGTGATGCGGTCGCGCAGATCACCGAGCGGGGCTACCCCGTTGCAGAGG
>NZ_JBFRDM010000023.1:0-6214 GCF_052113585.1 Allobosea sp. TAF32
GACCAGGAGCTGAAGGACATCTGCGAGCGCTTGAACACAACACCGCGAAAGTAACCCGGGCTACAAAACCCCGGCGGAAGTCTTCCGGCAGAAGCTCCTCGCCCAGATGCGGGCGGTCGGATAGGATCACACAGCCGCAAGTCGCGCTTGGCCAGGATTGCCGATTTGCCAGTGCTGCCCGGCGAAGCCGAGGGCATCGACAACCGTCGTCGCGCGGCGGCTAAAGCAGCACTAACTCTGCCAAATCGAAAATGCCTGCCACTGCGCCCGACGCCAAGCTCTCGCTCGAGTCTGAAGGCTGGGAAGAGTTGGAGGCGGAGGGATTGCTACGTTAGCGGGGAAGCCCGGAGCAGGCGAAGCTTCGCTAACGAGATCGCGAAGCCTCCTTCTCACCCTCGTACAATAAGCTTCAGGCGACCGTATCAGCGAGGTCCTTGGAAACCTTGAACTTCACAACGGTCTTGGCGGCCACGTCGATCATGGCGCCGGTCGAGGGGTTGCGCGCTTGGCGTGCATCGCGTTTAGCGGACGACAACTTGCCGACGCCGCCGAGCGTCACGTCGCCGCCCGACTTCAGCGTCGTCGAGACCACACCAGCCAGCGCAGCGAGAACGGCCGATACGTCGGCCTTGGACTTGGACGCGTCTTCAGCAATCGCGGCAATCAGTTCGTTCTTGGTCATGAAATCGTCCTCTCTGATGTCAGCTGGCTTTGGCGGTCTTGCCCCGCGCAGGCGTTTTCCGCCGCTGCTGTCCCAGGCCCATCTTCTTGGCCAGCGTCGAGCGGGCCTCAGCATACGCGGGTGCGACCATCGGGTAGTCAGGCGGCAAGCCCCAACGCGCCCGATAGTCCTCGGGCGACATGTCGTAGGCCGTGCGCAGGTGGCGCTTGAGCGATTTGAACTTCTTGCCGTCCTCGAGGCAGATCAGGAAATCCGGCGTAATGGATTTCTTGATCGAAATCGCCGGCGTCGGCTTCTCCTCAACGGGCGCCAGCGGCTCCGAACCAAGACCCGCGATCGCCGCATGGGTCGTAGCGATCAATGCCGGGAGCTCACCCGCCGGGACGCTGTTATTCGAAACATAAGCTGAGACGATATCCGCAACGAGGCCGATGAGGTTTTCGGTTTCTTCTGCCACTGTCTTCTCCTGGATCAATATGTGCGGCAATCGGAAGGCTAGGAATCAACAACCTATGGACGGCTTATGCCTGTTGAATGAGGGAAACAAGGCAGCTTCTCCACGACGATCGAGTTGCCTCCGCCATATTGCCCGGTTCAATGCGTCTATGTGGTGCGGCTTTGGTGATTGTTCATGCAGGGGCCCTGGATCTTTTCGAGCCGGTCGCGAGCCGTCTGGGCGAGAACGCTGATCATCGCCGTGTTGGCGATTGTGATTGTATTCCCTGCGCTATTTTGGCGTTAGGCGAGCTTCCAACTCTAGCCGTGCTGGCTTCTAATGACTTGGGAGATACTTGGCTTGCTCGGTGCTTGCTGTGGCCAACAGAGCTTCCAGGTCGGCGAGGGTCTTAGTGTGAGCTTCGAGCCGGACATTTGGCTGCGGCCTTACTATCCTAGTCAGAGCGCAATCGTACCCCCCACTATCCCCCATCCTGCCGGTAGCCGATCAGTTCTCCATCGATGGCGATGAAGCCCTCATCGACGCGCTCCAGATGATTGATCGCGCAGCAGGGTGGACTTGCCGGACCCCGACTGGCCGATGATGGCGGTGACGCTGCCAGGCTTCAGCGCCAGGCTGACATCATCGAGCACTTTCAATGGCCCAACGCTCTTCGAGACATGGTGATGCGGATCTCGCCGCCGCCGCAACTGGCGCAGGAAAGCCGTGAGCGAGACCGCCCACTCGTCAGGACCACGACCAGCGCTGATGATCGGCCGGCACCTTGCCTTGACATGGGGCACCTTCTGGCGCGGCTGGGGCAGCCGCGTGGCAAAGGTGAAGCAGATCGGGCAGGCTTGGGTTGGCTCGGTTGGGCTGCAGCCGGCCTTCTATGGCAATGCCAAGGTCACCACCGGCCAAGCAAGCCGCTCCCCGCCAAAGGGCATCGCCGATTCGACCGACGCTGGCGCCACCGGTGGCCTTCGCGGGCACTGCGAGGCTCGCACGAAGGATGGGCCTAGCGAGGCCAGTGCCGGTTCGTTCCGGTCGAAATGGCCAGCGTCACGAGACACACTGTGGCTGCAATCAGCAGCGTCGCGATTAGCTTCACCGGGATCAGCATGGGGACCTCCGCGGAGATCAAGCCATCTTCAGCTTAACCCCACCTCGTTGGGTGTGGTTCCCGTCGCATCCGGAGCATTTCATGGACACGACCGCCATTCAGCGGGCGCTGGTTGCGCTCGGCTATTCGCTTGTTGTCGATGGCAAGTCAGGTAGCAGCTCTGCAGAACGCTATGGGGCACAGGACTGCGGAACCCGAGTGCATGTCAATGAGCACTATGTCAGCAAGGCGAGCCTGCGCGAACAAGGTCGGGCAGGTGCTCGACCTTGTCCGCGATGTGCCAAAGCGACGTCGGCAGCATTAACGAACGGCTGGATCGCGTGGTCGAGAACCGCCACTCGACGCGCGGGCGGACCGGCTTTAAGCCGCCGTGACGTAAGCGGCGCCGGGACTGGTTCGAGGCCCAGCCCGATCTCGACCCGCGGCGCCTCGTCTTCATCGACGAGACCGGCCTGTCGACCAAGATGGCCCGTTTGCGAGGCCGTGCCCCTCGCGGTGAGCGTTGCCGGGCCGGCATCCCGCACGGACATTGGAAGACCACGACCTTTGCCGGAGCGCTGCGCCTCGGCGGCATGACGGCGCCGTTTGTCTACGACGGTGCCATGAACGGCACGGTCTTCCTGGCCTATATCGAGCAAGTCCTGGTTCCGACGCTGGAGCCGGGCGATATCGTCGTCATGGACAATCTCCCGGCGCACAAGCCTGCCGGTGTCCGCGAGGCGATCGAACGCGCCGTTGCCACGCTCTCGTTCCTGCCGCCCTACAGCCCGGACTTCAATCCGATCGAGAACGCATTCGCCAAGCTCAAATCCCTGCTGCGGGCCAAGGCCGAACGCACCATCCCCGCCCTCTGGGGAGCTGTTGGAGCAATCGTCGACCTCTTCTCGCCGAACGAATGCGCAAACTACTTCAGAGCGGCGGGATATGACCCGGATTAAGCCGGAAACGCTCTAGTTTCGCGTCGCCGGAAGAGCTGGATATTCTTCAACGATCGCTGGATAGAGCCTGGGCGATGGTCGTTGACCGGCACGGATCCGATCCATTGAAAGCGCCAGGCGAACGGGAGCGGCTTGCCTATATAGCCGCGTCGCTTTGGCAACAGGGTGTTCATAGTTGCGTCGTTGAACAGGCGGTCGAAGAGTTCGAAGCGACCGCGCCCCAGCTAACCTGGCCCGTCAAGCCCGACACCGCATCACAATAGTACCGTCAGATCACAATTTTTCATTCGGCGGATTCTGACCAGAAACGCAGAGAAGCGACATCGGCATCGTCCGTCGGCTGCGTCTCCACTTAAGTTGGCCCGGTCTCCGAAAGGGGGCCGGGCCATTTTGCTATGCAGAGATCACTCGATGATCTGAACGATCTTGCGGGAGCTCGGCTCAACCAGAACCGTCTTATCGTTGACCACAGCGAAGCGGTACTGCGTGACGCCAACATCAGAAGGCAACGTGTGCAAGGTCACCGATGACGGTAGGGCGGCGCCGACAGCAACCGACTCGGTCACTTTCACGGAAGCGGGGTGTTCCTTCATGATATAGGTCCGGACCTTGCTTTGCTGATCCGTGGTGATGGTGGTGGTTGTAGTCGATGTCTGCGCGATTGCCGCGGAGCAGGTCAGTGCTGCAACCAGAGAGATCAGGACTGGATAGCGCATCGAGATTCTCCTCTTTCAGATCCCCCGCCGGTTTCGCAAACACCGATGGAGCGCGCTTGTTCCATGATTGGCTGCCGGCCTCGCACAGGGGGCGTACTGCGGCATGGCGCCGAGCTCGAGTACCCCTCCCGCAAGATGTCACCGCGGATGGTGCGCGGAGGTCGGGCATGTCAAATGACGTTGAGATCGTTGCAACCCTTCCTAAATTTGCCTTCGCAGGTGTCCTTTTTGGAGGGAGGGAGACATGCCTTTTTCGTCGCTGAGTGACCCCACTGATCTCGCTCGGGCTGACGCGGCGCTGGAGGCTGCGTGGGGCGAAATCAAATCGAGTATTCCCCCTGCGTTTGAAGAGCGAGAACGCAGTAGGCTGGCTTACATCGTGTCTGCGCTGGTGGCCGTCGCCGGAGATGAACAGGACCTGACGAGCCGGGCCGTCGAGCGCTACCGACGATCTGCTGCAGCATGAGCTCGGCTTCGCTGGCTTCGGCTGCCGGGGCCTTTTTCATGATGCGGAGGTCATTCGAGGCGAACGGCCCTTGATCTAAATTTATTGACAGGTGCAGCGGAACCAGACTGTCGAGTGATCGTTCCCGGTAAATCCACTTGAGCGGTCAGTGGAGATGGTTCCCCTGCCAAAGAGCCATCGAAGGGAGTCGGCCCCCAGCCGCCGGCTCCCTTTTTCTTATAGCGGATCGGGTGGCGGAGACACCCGCCCGATGACAGCAAGGTAGCGGTCGCTGGAATGCGCGACTGCAACGACGAGATCTGTGCCGTCGTCGCAGACCACACGGAGTCTGTAGAACAGAGCGGCCGGATCGGCATCGGAGAGATCGCAGAAAAGGTACCCGGCGCGGGTGTCGTCGGAGTTGCTGCCAAATTGGTAGGTGAGCGGGAGCGTCCGGCCGTCCCGCAGGACAAGCAGGCCTTTCCCGGTATACATCGCCGGCCCCCGCCAACTGCCTTAGCAGTACGCGCCCGAGTCCGGGCTAGAGCAAGCGACGTTTAGCGTCCCAATGGCTCGGCATCTTCTGCGTCACCTTTAGGAATCTTGCGCTCAAGGTCCTGTTCTTCCCCTGCCGCGTTCGTAGCCGATGAACTCCTCATCGGTGGCCCCAGCCTCTCTCGGATTGCGGCGGTGATTGTTTGAGCGTCTCGATCACCGGAGCCGCGTCGGTTCTCCCCCAGCCGGCGCGTTCCTTTGTTTGAGGGCAAGCGAACATCGCGATGAACCCGAAAACGCGGCAAGCGCTGCGCGGCCTCTTCGCCGACGCTAATGAGGTTACTTGCCAGGCCCTCATGGTCCTCGCGCCGGAAGCCCAGGCGAACAGCCAAGACGCCAAATCCGTGGCCGGTGCCTCCGCCGATTGCAGCTGCTCGACGCAGAGATCATCCGCGTGTTGGTAGCGCTCCCCCCGAATGCGTGGCGCCGAGCTGCCGTCTTTCCCCTCCCAGGGCGTGTGTGGCTCGGGCGTCGATCATCTCCCAGCTGCCGGCAACGCGGCGACAATTTCCTGCTCAAGCTCCAGGATGATAGTCTTCCGCAATGGCAACTGCGGCGGTCCCTGGCTGATGAGACCAAAAAAAATCGGCCGCCGGCAGCAAGCCTGAGTTGGATCTTCCCGTGAGGCCAGCGGGGCATCAATCGTGCCAGGCCTGCTTTTTGCTCTGGCGTCATGGCGCCTGCCGAAATCCCCCGTACAGGCTAACTACGCGTTGGGGTTCGCGATATTGTCCCTGGTGTCAGGCTGCTGTTCTCACCACGATTACTTGTTGCCACTGAGCGATGCGGTTCTATCGTAGGAAAGAAGCAGGTTTCGTATTTGCGTTCGCACAGGGGGTCACCGTGCAAGCGTCGAATTGCTTTGGTACTTTGACCGAACCAGCGGGGGAAGCGGTAAGGTCAGAGCTCGCGCGGATCGTGGGAAGTGCAGATTTCAATGTTCCTGCGCGTGTAAAACACTTTCTACAGTACATTGTCGAAGAAAAGCTTTCGGGGCAAGAAAAGCGATTAAAGGCCTTCACGATTGCGAATGAGGTATTTGGTCGGGGAGCGGATTTTGACGCCATGAACGATCCGGTGGTGCGGATCGAGGCCGGTCGCCTGCGGCGCGCGCTGGAAAGATATTACCTTCTCGATGGAAAATGCGATCCGGTGGTTATTCAGGTGGCAAAGGGGAGCTATGTTCCCGCGTTCCGCTGGCGTGTTATCGATACGCCGGTGCTGGACGAAGCCGGGCCGTGGGAGACACCCCGCCAAAGCCGATCATCACGTACGGAATTGATGACCCGCCCCGGCGTACTGGCCTGCGGCCTTTTGTG
>NZ_JBFRDM010000025.1:0-3731 GCF_052113585.1 Allobosea sp. TAF32
GGCGGGGGGCCGGCGATGTATACCGGGAAAGGCCTGCTTGTCCTGCGGGACGGCCGGACGCTCCCGCTCACCTACCAATTTGGCAGCAACTCCGACGATACCCGCGCCGGGTACCTTTTCTGCGATCTCTCGGACGTCGATCCAGCCGCGCTCTTCTACAGGCTCCGCGTGGTCTGTGACGACGGCACAGATCTCGTCGTTGCAGTCGCGCATTCCAGCGACCGCTACCTTGCTGTCATCGGGCGGGTATCCGCGCCAGGCGTCTCGCAATAGAAAAAGGGAGCCGGCGGCTGGGGGGCTAGACCGACTCCCTTCGATGGCCATCTTGGCAGAAGAACCATCCCCACCTCGCAGCTGACCGCGCCAGTGGTGTACTGCCAACGATCAGTTCGCCCGCTCGGTTCCGAGTTTCCGGTAAAAAATTTCAGATCAGGGGCCGTTCGCCTCGAGTGACCTCCACATCATGAAAAAGGCCGCGCCAGCCGAAGCCAGCGGGGCCGAAATCATGCGGCGTTGGACTGCCGGTAACGGTCGACGGCCCGCCGGGTCAGTTCCTCTTCATCTCCCGCGACGGCCACCAGCGCTGCCACGATGTAAGCCAGTCTGGTGCGTTCTCGCTCTTCAAACGCAGGGGGAATGCTCGATCTGATTTCGTTCCACGCAACCTCCAGCGCCGCGCAAGCCCGAGCGAGATCGGTGGGGTCACTCAGCGACGAAAAGGGCATGTCTCCCTCCCTCCAAAAAGGACACTTGCGAAGGATAAATTTAGAAGGGCTCGCCACGATATCTCGGACCGGAACTCAGCGCAGCTTCCGCGATCCATCGCCTCGGCGCCACGCCGAGGGACGCCTCCTATACGAGCCTGCCGAAGCGGGAGCGAGCGGCCATCCTGCTCTCGTTGCGAAATCGTCTCGGCGTCGTTCCTGCCATTCGGCGGAATGCGCGTGCGAAGTGAGCGGGGTCGCTGTATCCGGCAGCAAATGCCACCTCGATTATTTTGGCGTCGGTCGTGCCGAGAAGCTCAATTGCCTTTTCAAAGCGCGCCGCTTCGACCAGTTGTGAGTAGGTGAGACCGGCAGCGGCAAGCTTGCGTTGGAGGCTTCTGATACTGAGCCCTGCTGTCTTCGCAATCTGCTGATTACCGGGACTCGTTCGTCCATGTATGATGTCAGTGTCGAGCTAAGAAAGCCGATTATTTCGGCGCCAATAGAACTGGCATTGCCCTCGGAAATTTCCCACTGAACATGCGGCAGGAAACAATTTGAAGTAATTTTGCTCATATTGCTCGCCTCCCCCAAGGCTACAAAATGATGCGCTTCACCTAACATTAAAATCAATGAATATTGCAGCACAATGAATTCTGGGAAGCACGGGAAATCTCGCGCGTCCAGTAGCTGGCATGAGTTCGCTTGAAACGAGAAAAGCCGCGGCCTGCTCGCCCCCGGCCGTGATGGCGTGGATCGCGTCTACACCGAAGCCGACCGGGCGCGCATCGGCGAGATCCCATGCGCAAGCTCGGCTTCACCGTCCGGGAGATCAAGACCGGACGCTTCCCGCGCGAGAAGTTCGCCGAACAGCTCGCCATCGCCCGCAAGCAGCGTCAGGAGATCGACGGCGTCATCGCCGAGCTTGAGCGGAGGGCGGCGGCATGACCAGGCTCTATCTCGACATCGACGGCGTGCGCTTGAAGCTGCGTCGCGTTCCCGATCTTCAGGGCAAGTTCGCCCGAATGATCTGGATGATCGTTCCGCCCTTGTGCGCTCCTTTTTCGAGAAGGCGAGCGGCGGCAGCGGCAATCTCCCAACGATGTGATTGAAAACGGTCGAGGCAGTCCTCGTCTGTTTCGATAGCCTCAGCGGCAAGATCGCTCAGTGTCGTATATCCGACCTGGCAGATCGCCCTTTCGCCTCCATCGACCATGCAGAAGCGAACGCTTTGTCTCGCGCGCTCGCAATCAGGCGCGGTGTGCTCATCGAGAATGAAAGCCATGGCTGTTTGCCCCGTGAATTTGAGGGCTCGGGATCTGGAAACGGCAAGCGCTGGCGGCAGGACGCCGACGCACAACGCCCTGAATGTTCAATGCCAGACGAACATCACGGTTCCATTGCGCAACAGCATCGATCGGGATCGCCGCCATGGCTGACCGCTTCACCGCCCGCCAGAAGCAGCAGGCCCTCGCACGCGAACTCGGATTCCGCCGCCGCGTCTATGCGACCCGCATCGCCGAAGGCCGGATGAAGCAGGAGGTTGCTTTGTTTCAAATCGGAATCGTCGAGGAAATGGAAGCCGAGTATCGCCAGCGCGCCGACGCTGAGGACCATGCCGGGAGGTTGCTGTGATGCTGCCCTCCAAATGAAGGACAACATGATCCCGGTTTTGCCGCATGCTCCGCTCGCCATCCGATGGGTAGCGTTGGCGGGTGCGCGGGCTGCCGACGTTCGTGCTCCCAGGCCCCGAGCATCGGCAGCCGATTCCGATCGAATTTACATCTATCGCTGGGATCGCTGCAGCCGAAAGGGCCAACGCTGCCATGTGTTCGCACGCGGGACCATGAACTCCGTAGGCGTCGAATTCGAAGATCACCGGCACCGGTGGCTTCCTTGCTCTACCGCCGGCCATGAGCGAGTCGCTGTCCCGGCTGCGAGTGATCGGGCACGTAGGCCAGACGGTCACCGATGGTTGATAGCTCGGACCAACTGCCAGTGAATGTAGCACTGGAGGAAGTTGATGCGGATCCTCCCAGAAACCCGCCGATCGCATGCAGCGGAACCTATCGAAACGCCCGAGCAATTTCGCGGTGCGCTGGAGCGCTTGCGATGCATCGATATCGCCGCTGAAGATGAGGACGTGAGCGAGCCGAGCTGGAGCTCAGCCTATGTCGCTATCTCGCAAGCTGCGAGCACCGCGTTCGCTAGCTCGTCGCGGCTGCGGCTCCAGTTTCACGACGTGAAATCGGCCGCCGATCGGATTACGCCAAGGGCTGGAGGCCCGCGGACCCCGGCCTTCGTACCTCGCGCGAACTGATCGATTCCATAGGGAGCCAATTCTCGCTCCATTCGTTTGCGACTGCTTTCTCGTCTCGCCCAGGAACATCTCGCAAAGGAAGGGAAGATTATTTCGAGTCAAAATCTGACATATGTTATTGATATGACAATCAAAAGCTAATAATATCAATCTTTCTTCGGGGGTTACCTTTGACCGTTCGGCCCAAAATGTTTGTGGCTATAGAAGGACTTCGAGGCATCCTTGCCTGGTCGGTCGTATTTTCTCACCTCGCCTACATCTCGGCGTTCAACGGCAATGGCGTGAGCTCGCTTCTTCGAGCCGTCGGTCTTCCATCCGTGCTGGTCTTCATTATCATAAGTGAGTTTGTCATAACCCATGTCGTTCTGGAGAAGCAGGAGGGCTATGCCCCCTATATTATTCGAAGGTTTGCTCGAATTTTTCCACTGTTTGCGGTGACATGCTTTTTCGGTTTCTTCACAAGTGAGTTGCTTGCGTCGGCCCTCAGCGCACCGGGTTTTGGCGATCCAGAGTTCGCAAGAGTAGTGAACGAGGTCGCATCGAGCGATCGAGCTCATCTGCCGATGCATGTATTCTCTCATCTTTTCATGATGCATGGCGCCATTTCAAATAACATCCTTAGCTATTCCGAATACGCCTTCAACATGCCGGCTTGGAGCATATCGCTTGAATGGCAATTTTATCTGGTCGCGCCATTGATCCTATTC
>NZ_JBFRDM010000026.1:0-2766 GCF_052113585.1 Allobosea sp. TAF32
AACGGATTGCCCTTGCGAGACCAGCACATCGACCTGACGCAGCTTTGCGACGATCTCTTCGGGCTTGTGGCGCTTCTTCGGCATATCGGTCCTCCTGTCTGCCAAAAGACATACTTCAGGGTGGACCAATTCAACGGGGGTGGATCAGTGCCAAATCGTCCGCAACCATGTTGGAAGCGCGGTGGGAAGCGTCAGCTTCCCGGAGGATCGAAATCAAACGATCCGGAATCGCTCGAACGCGTTGATCGACTTCGGTCTGACCCTCGCCAAGGTACTCGGCGCAGACGTTGATTATGCCGCCTGCATTCACGACGTAGTCCGGGGCGTATGCTTATCAGGGCGCATCGGTGCGACAACCCCGCCGCCAGGGCCTTCCGTCTGCCTGTCGGCTCGTGCGTTGGTCTCGCGAATATCCGGATCCTGGCTGTTGGTCATCGAGCGGCTCCAATGTGTGCTGCTAGGGAGACTGCGCCGAGATCAAGAAGTTCCTGCGCTAGTCCATACCTTGCCGAGAAAGTGACGTTGGCCCATGCTGGCGCTCCACGTTGGAGACGACTATGGCTAGCGGCACTGTGAAATGGTTCAACGAGACCAAGGGGTATGGCTTCATCACCCCAGATGGCGGCGGGAATGATGTGTTCGTTCATATCAGCGCGGTTGAGCGCGCTGGCCTGCGTGGTCTGAACGACGGCCAGAAAGTCTCTTACGAACTCGTTGCCGATAAGAGGTCAGGCAAGCAGTCCGCGGATAACCTCAAAGCCAGATAGCGCTCGAACTATCTGCCGATTTGCATGCGCCCGCCGCCACCAACCGGCGGGCGCTTCGTTTGTGTGCTGCGGGCGAAGGCCGCGCGACCCGCACCATGGCCAGGTCAACGACCGCGATCGCAACAATCTCACGAAGCCCGGAAGCTAACGGCCTATGCTCCGAGGCCTCCCATGAGCAAATATTTGATTTCGACGAACTCCTCGATGCCGTGGAGTGAGCCCTCGCGGCCGAGCCCGGATTCCTTGACGCCGCCGAAAGGTGCGACTTCAGTGCCGAGCATTGCCGAGTTGATGCCGACCATGCCGTATTCGAGCTCCTCTGCCACACGGAATGCTCGCCCGAGGTCCTTGGTGTAGAAGTAGGCCGCGAGCCCGAAGGGCGTATCGTTGGCAAGCGCCACGACCTCCTCCTCAGTCTTAAAGGTGTAGACCGGGGCAATCGGGCCGAAGGTCTCCTCGTTGGTAACGAGCATCTTAGTTGTGACTCCCGAGAGCACCGTCGGCTCATAGAAAGTGCGCCCGAGGCTATGTCGCCGGCCGCCGACCACGACCTTAGCTCCATGAGAGACGGCATCGGCGACATGACGCTCGACCTTCTCAATCGCCTTCGCGTTGATGAGGGGCCCCTGAACAACGCCGACCTCAGCGCCGTTGCCGACCTTGAGCTTTGCGACCTCGCCGGCGAACTTCGCCACGAACTCGTCATGCACTCCTTCCTGCACGAAGAGGCGGTTGGTGCAGACGCAGGTCTGGCCCATGTTGCGGAACTTCGCGGCGATGGCGCCCTGCACGGCCGCATCGATATCGGCATCGTCGAAGACAATTAAGGGCGCGTTGCCGCCCAGCTCCAGCCCAACCTTCTTCACTGTCGAGGCGGCCTGCTGCATCAGGAGCTTGCCGACCGGTGTCGAGCCGGTAAAGCCGATAAAGCGCACAGCCGGGTGGCTGGTCATGACACCGCCGATCGCGACCGCATCTCCCGTCACCATGTTGATAACGCCCTTCGGAAAGCCGGCGCGGATCGCCAGCTCCATCAGCGCCAGCGCTGTCAACGGGGTGTCGGGCGCGGGCTTGACCACGAAGGTGCATCCTGCGGCGAGGCCAGGCGCGCACTTACGGGTGATCATCGCTGCGGGGAAATTCCACGGCGTGATCGCGGCGCAGACGCCGACCGGCTGCTTCTGCACGATGATGCGCGAGCCCGGGAAAGGCGAGGGAATGGTCTCGCCGTAGATGCGCTTGGCTTCCTCGGCGTAGAACTCGACGAAGGAGGCGGCGTAGAGCACCTCGCCGCGCGACTCCACCAGCGGCTTGCCCTGTTCCGCCGTCATGATCTGCGCAAGGTCTTCCTGATTGGCGACGATCAGGTCAAACCATTTGCGAAGAATCTGGGAGCGCTCCTTCGCCTGCTTCTTTGCCCAGGGCTTGAACGCCCTCGATGCTGCCTCAACGGCCGCGGTCGTCCCGTCGATGCCAAAGCGCGGCACCTTGGCAAGCAGCTCGCCGGTGGCGGGATTGTCGACGGCATCGACACCCTCGCCGATCCATGAGCCGTCGACATGGCACTGCGACTTCAGGAGAGACGGATCATTGAGCTTGAGCATGGCAATCGCTGATTTACAGAAAGAAAGAAAGAAAGAGGGTCAGATGCTTGTCCGCGCAGAGCGCGAACGTAGCCACTCGACCCCGCCCATAAGGACGAGCGACAGCGCCACCATCACGGTTGAGGCCGCAGCAATGACGGGGGTCAGGTTGTAGTCGATGTCTTCGAATAGCTTTCGCGTGATCGTCTTGCCTTCGATACCTGATATGAAGAAGGCGACGGTCGCCTCATCGAAGGAGGCGAGGAATGATCCACCCCCGTTGAATTGGTCCACCCTGAAGTATGTCTTTTGGCAGACAGGAGGACCGATATGCCGAAGAAGCGCCACAAGCCCGAAGAGATCGTCGCAAAGCTGCGTCAGGTCGATGTGCTGGTCTCGCAAGGGCAATCCGTTGC
>NZ_JBFRDM010000027.1:0-2415 GCF_052113585.1 Allobosea sp. TAF32
ACGCCGCAGGCGTATTCGGCTCGATCATGCGACGGTTCATGGCAAGCCGCTGGAAGCGAGCACCAACGCGCTCCCAATGGATGTTCTTCATGAAGGCGTCGACATAGGCGCCAGCCTTCGCTCCGAAATCGATGTGATAGGCGTGCTCGTACATATCGAGCGCCATGATCGGGATGCTTCCGGCGAGACAGTTCGTGTGATCCTGCCCCCATTGGATCATCAGGCGCCCGTGGCGCTCCGACCAGACCAACAGGGTCCAGCCCGACCCGCCCGCCTGCGCCTTCGCGCAGGCGGAGAATTTCGAGCGCCAGCCGGCGACACTGCCGAAGTCGCGTTCCAGCGCGAGGGCGAGGTCGCCCGCGGCATCGCCGGTTCCGCCGAGGCCGTCGAAATAGATCTCGTGGAGGATCGCCGAGTTGGCGGCGATGAGTTCCTCCCGCTTGAGGCCGTTGATGTCGAAGACGGGCGCCTGGCTCCAGTCGAGCTCGTCGAGGCGGCGTTCGATGGCGTTGAGGCGCCGTACGGCCCCTCCGTAATTGTTCTCGTAGTGGCTCGCCAAAAGCCGTTCGGAGAGCCCTTCGAGGCGTGGTGGCTTGAAGGGCAAAGGCATGATCCGATGCATGACACCCTCTTTCGGGATACGCGACGGAAGCGGACGCTACGCCCGAATCTAAAATGATACAAGTGTTGCTTTCTGATTATTTGATGATACGGTGCAGATATGATCGATGACGCCTCCTCGGCAGACCAGCGCTGGTTGCTGCTGATCCACCAGTTGCCCAGCAAGCCCGCCTACTTCCGCGTGAAAGTCTGGCGCCGGCTGCAAGGGATCGGTGCCGTCGCGGTGAAGAGCACGGTCTATGCGTTGCCCGCGAACGCCGAGACGCAGGAGGATTTCGAGTGGCTGCTGAAGGAGATCGTCGAGGGCGGTGGCGAGGCTATGGTCTGTGAGGCGCGCCTGATCGACGGCCTTTCGGATGGCCAGGCCCGCGCGCTGTTCGATGCGGCTAGGGACGAGGACTACGAGGAAATCTCCAAAGAGGCGCGAGCTCTCGTCTCCCGCCTCACGACAACCGGTACCGACGACGAAAGCGCCGAGTTCAGCTCGCAGGCCAAGCGCCTGCGGAAACGGCTCGCAGATATTGCCACCATCGATTTTTTCGGAGCGACGGGCCGTCTCACCGCCGAGAGCCTGGTCGCCGAGATCGAGCGCAAGCTCGCGGAGGATACCGATATGACCAGTACAACGCCGGAGGCCTCGGCTCAGACCGCGGCCGATCTGAAGGGACATGCCTGGGTGACGCGCAAGGGCATCCATGTCGACCGGATCGCTTGTAGCTGGCTGATCCGCCGCTTTATCGACCCCAATGCCGTCATCCGCTTCGTTCCGGGCAAGGGCTACGCGCCCAAGGCCGGAGAACTGCGCTTCGACATGTTCGAAGGCGAGATCACCCATGAAGGCGATCGGTGCAGCTTCGAGGTCCTGCTGACCCGCGCCGGTCTTTCTGAGCCCGCTCTCCAGGCCATTTCCGAGATCGTCCACGACATCGATCTGAAGGATGGGAAGTTCGGGCGCGAGGAAACCACGGGCATCGCGAGCTTGATTTCGGGCGTCTGCGGCGCCAACGCTCAGGACGAAGAACGCATCGCGCAGGGCGCGGCTGTCTTCGACAACCTCTATCAATACTTCAGGTCGAAGCGCCGCTGACGGCCGGGGAACACCATGAGCAAGATCGAGACCCTCGACGCTGCGCCTTCCGCACCGAGCACAGCACCTGATCACGGGATTTCGTTCGGCGAGGCACTGCGCGTCTGGGCGCGGGTCGCGGCGCTCAGCTTCGGCGGCCCGGCCGGGCAGATTGCGGTGATGCACCGCATTATCGTTGAGGAGAAGCGCTGGATCGGCGAGACGCGTTTCCTGCATGCGCTGAACTATTGCACCCTGCTTCCCGGGCCTGAGGCGCAGCAGCTGGCCGTCTATATCGGCTGGCTCCTGCACAAGACCAAGGGCGGCCTCGTCGCCGGCACCCTGTTCGTGCTTCCCGGCCTCGTCGCCATCATGGCGCTGAGCTGGATTTACGCCATCTTCGGCAATGTCGGGAGCGTGCAGGCCCTGTTCTTCGGTTTGAAGGCGGCGGTCCTGGCGATCGTGCTCGAAGCCGTGCTGCGGATCGGTCGGCGCTCCCTCAGGAACGGGGTCATGATCGGCCTCGCCGCAGCGGCCTTCCTCGCGCTGGCGCTGTTCCAGGCGCCCTTCCCGCTCGTTATTCTGGTGGCCGGCTTGATCGGCTATATCGGCGGCCGCGCCGGCTGGTCCGCCTTCCAGGTGGGAGGCGGCCATGGCAAGGCCGGGGGCAAGCAGGTCGCCGACATCGATTCAGCGCTTGGCGAAGGCATTCCCGCGCATGCCAGGCC
>NZ_JBFRDM010000028.1:0-2412 GCF_052113585.1 Allobosea sp. TAF32
ACGCCGCAGGCGTATTCGGCTCGATCATGCGACGGTTCATGGCAAGCCGCTGGAAGCGAGCACCAACGCGCTCCCAATGGATGTTCTTCATGAAGGCGTCGACATAGGCGCCAGCCTTCGCTCCGAAATCGATGTGATAGGCGTGCTCGAACATATCGAGCGCCATGATCGGGATGCTTCCGGCGAGACAGTTCGTGTGATCCTGCCCCCATTGGATCATCAGGCGTTCGTGGCGTTCCGACCAAACCAGCAAGGTCCACCCCGAACCGCCTGCTTGAGCCTTCGCGCAAGCCGAGAATTTCGAGCGCCAGCCGGCGACACTGCCGAAATCACGTTCCAGCGCGAGGGCGAGGTCGCCCGCAGCATCGCCGCTGCCGCCGAGCCCGTCGAAATAGATCTCATGCAGAATCGCCGAATTGGCGGCGATAAGCTCTTCCCGCTTGAGACCGTTGATGTCGAAGACCGGAGCGCGGCTCCAGTCGAGTTCGTCGAGGCGGCGCTCGATGGCGTTGAGGCGTCGTACGGCGCCGCCGTAGTTGTCCTCGTAATGGCTCGCCAGAAGCCGCTCGGAAAGCCCGTCAAGGCGCGGAGGCTTGAAGGGCAAGGGCATGATCCGATGCATGGCACCCTCTCCAGGATACGCAACGGCCGGACGCTACGCTCGAATTGCAAATGATACAAGTGTTGCTTTTTCAGTTTGTAATGATACGGTCACGACATGAATTGTGATGCAATCTTGGCTGAACAGCGCTGGCTGCTGTTGATCCATCAGTTGCCGAGCAAGCCGGCCTATTTCCGGGTGAAAATCTGGCGCCGACTGCAGGGCATCGGCGCGGTCGCGGTGAAGAGCACGGTCTATGCCCTGCCGGCGAATGCCGAGACGCAGGAGGATTTCGAGTGGCTGCTGAAGGAGATCATCGAAGGCGGCGGCGAGGCCATGATCTGCGAAGCGCGCCTCATCGACGGCCTGTCCGACGCCCAGGCGCGTGCGCTCTTCGATGCCGCTCGCGATGAAGACTACGAGGAGATCTCCAAGGAGGCGCGTTCCCTGTCAGGCCGTCTCGAGGAGGCGCCCCCCCCGGAAGGGGCCGCCGAGGTCCGCACGCAGGTCAACCGCCTGCGCAAACGATTGGCGGGTATCGCGGCCGTCGATTTCTTCGCGGCCACGGGCCGTCTCGTGGCTGAAAGCCTGATCGCGGAGCTGGAGCGCAGGCTCGCAAAGGATAGCGCCATGACCGACACATCACCGGAAACGCCGCCGCAGACCGCGGCGGACTTCAAGGGACGCGTCTGGGTGACACGCAAGGGCGCGCATGTCGATCGCATCGCCTGCAGCTGGCTGATCCGCCGCTTCATCGACCCCAATGCTGTCATCCGCTTCGTCCCAGGCAAGGGATACGAGCCCGATCCCGGAGAGCTGCGCTTCGATATGTTCGAGGGCGAGATTACCCATGAAGGCGATCACTGCAGCTTCGAGGTTCTGCTGACACGCGCGGGGCTCTCCGATCCTGCGCTTCAGGCCATTGCCGAGATCGTCCACGACACCGATCTGAAGGACGGGAAGTTCGGGCGCGAGGAAACGGCAGGCATCGCGAGCTTGATTTCGGGCGTTTGCGCCGCCAACCCTCAGGACGAAGAACGCATTGCGCAAGGCGCAGCTGTCTTCGACAACCTCTACCAGTACTTCAGGTCGAAGCGCGGCTGACGGCCGGGGAACACCATGAGCAAGATCGAGCCCCTCGACGCCGCGCCTTCCGCACCGAGCACAGCACCTGATCACGGGATTTCGTTCGGCGAGGCACTGCGCGTCTGGGCGCGGGTCGCGGCGCTCAGCTTCGGCGGCCCGGCCGGGCAGATTGCGGTGATGCACCGCATTATCGTGGAGGAGAAGCGCTGGATCGGCGAGACGCGTTTCCTGCATGCGCTGAACTACTGCACGCTCCTGCCTGGCCCCGAGGCGCAGCAGCTGGCCGTCTATATCGGCTGGCTGATGCACAAGACGAAGGGCGGCCTCGTCGCCGGAACCCTGTTCGTGCTTCCCGGTCTCATCGCCATCATGGCGCTGAGCTGGATCTACGCCATCTTCGGCAATGTCGGGAGCGTGCAGGCCCTGTTCTTCGGTTTGAAGGCGGCGGTCCTGGCGATCGTGCTCGAAGCCGTGCTGCGGATCGGTCGGCGCTCCCTCAGAAACGGGGTGATGATCGGCCTCGCCGCAGCCGCCTTCCTCGCGCTGGCGCTGTTCCAGGCGCCCTTCCCGCTCGTCATTCTGGTGGCCGGCTTGATCGGCTATATCGGCGGCCGCGCCGGCTGGTCCGCCTTCCAGGTGGGAGGCGGCCATGGCAAGGCCGGGGGCAAGCAGGTCGCCGACATCGATTCAGCGCTTGGCGAAGGCATTCCCGCGCATGCCAGGCC
>NZ_JBFRDM010000029.1:0-2375 GCF_052113585.1 Allobosea sp. TAF32
GGAGCGTCCGGCCGTCCCGCAGGACAAGCAGGCCTTTCCCGGTATACATCGCCGGCCCCCCGCCAACTGCCTCGGCAGTACGCGCCCGTTTCGGGGTGGGGGCAAGCGACGTTTAGCATCCCAATTGCTCGGCATCTTCTGCGCCATTCCGGAACCTTGCGTTCAAGGTCGTGTTTTTATCATGCCGCGTTCGTAGCCGATGCTCATCGGTCAGCCCTGCCAGCTCTCGGATTGCGGCGGTGATTGTTTGGCTCCCAATCACCGGAGACGGAACCGCGTCGGCGCCCCACGCCGGGCGCGGTTCCCTTGTTTGCAGGTGAGCGGAATCGCGATGAACCCGAAAACACGGAAAACGCTGCGCGGCTACTTGCCGAGGCGCACGAGGTTATTTTCCGGGCTCTCATGACCCTCGCGCCCAGCCCAGGCGACCAGCCAAGGTGTCAACGGCGTGGCCGGTGCTTCCCGCCGATTGCACCAGCTCAGCACAGAGATCATTGCGCTCCAAGACTGGCCCGATCGTGAGTTGCCGCACGGGAACCGTTCCGACTTTCCCCGGTTTTTGTCCTGCCGCTTTCGAGCGCCGGTGAAATCCTTCATCGGCGTGTTTAGGGGGCCATCCTCGGAAGGCGGTAGGGAGTCGCTTCACGGTCACCCCGATGCGGCTCCCTTCTTGCGCGTTTTGATGACGTTCACGATGAGCAGGCTGAAGATCGACCTGAGCGCGCCGAGCGTGTTGTCCGTCAACCGCAGATGGCGAACTTGGGTTCAATCACCTTGCTGATCGTCTGATTGACGGACACTTGCCACTACCGAATTCAGCCCGGTCTCGCCATGCGGGGCCGGGCTTTTTGCGTTTTGGAACCCAACGCGCTAGGTCGCGTTTTCAAGCCGCATTTCAGAGAAGTGCTCGATCTCGAGCAAGCGGCTGGAGGCCCAAGCGAACCCCCGCCACC
Organism: Allobosea sp. TAF32; assembly: GCF_052113585.1. Lineage (NCBI taxonomy): Bacteria > Pseudomonadati > Pseudomonadota > Alphaproteobacteria > Hyphomicrobiales > Alloboseaceae > Allobosea > Allobosea sp. TAF32. The sequence continues at coordinate 954 of NZ_JBFRDM010000029.1, forward strand.
GCCATGGCGGGGTTCGTCGTTTTCGGTCGATCGGCCGTTCGCCTTGGAGCTCCGCATGCCGGTCGATCTCGGCGCGAAGGCTTTGCCCAGTCTTACTTCGGCGGGCACGGGCGCTTCTACGGCTATTGCTTCGGCTGATGCTTGGCCTGCTCCTGGCTGGCCTTGGCGAGCATGGCCTCGAGCGCCACAAGCGCCGTCATCGGCAGGACGAGCAGGAGGTCGGAGTCACCGATTGTCTCGAATCTGATGAGGGCGTCGCCGCGCGGGTCGCCGCTCACTTGGACCATTGTCGGCTTCACAACCGGGATTTCAACAGACGGCTTCTCAGACATGGCGCTAGCGTAGCATCTGGATCGGAAGGCTCAGTCTAGCAAATTTCGCCCTGTCACGCTTCAACTGGGCAGATTCCGGTCGTTCGTGGATCGTTCACGATTTCCAGCCATTCTCTCCGAACGCCTTCGATGCGGCGTGGCGCCGAGCTGCCGTTTTCTCCTCCCATGGCGTGTGTGGCTCGGCGCCTTTTTTCACCTCGTCTCGCTAGGCGGGGGCGGGCTCGGTGCCAGCGAAGAGCAATGCCGTCCCGTTCGGGATTCTCAGCTTAGGTTTCCAAGCACGACCTGAACGATGGAATTGCCGTCACTGTGGCGCCGGATCCGGCTGTTGGTCGATGAGCCCCGCAGCGCGAGCGCGACCGGGCTACTTATCTCGCCGCGTCCTACACGCTGGCCGCTGGGAGCGGTGTTGTCAGCGCTCAGCCGTCAGTCCGCGCACCGCGTCAGCATCTTCCCACCGGGCGTAGCGAAGTAGCACTCGTCTTCGTAGCACAGGCGTACCGTCTTCGAGCGAATAGGACACCGTCGAGAGGCCGGGTTTATTCTGCCACACTATGACGATGAAGCGATTTCCGTCCTCGTCCTGGCAGCTCTCACGGTAGAGCTCTCGCCTGCTCGATCGTTGGCGGCGGGACAGCGGCTTCGGAAGTGGACGATTGCAAGCCGACCATGGGGAACACCTCCCGCAACGCACTGATAGCTATCCAACTGCGCGCGCTAGGCACCCGTTCCCTCTCGTCGCAATCGTGATAGGCCCGGCTTCGCGTCGGCCGGCCGGGCCTATTTCGTTTCAGCTCCGCTTGTCGAGTTCCTCTCGTACCGCATCGGCGCTGACGCCAACTTTCTTCACCGCGGCGGCCAGTTGTTCGCGCGTGACTCCAAGCTCTTTCGTCCAGTACGCGACCTCATAGTCCTCGTTCATGTTGATGCGAGAGCGGTCTTGCGGGCCCCTGTTATTTTCGTTGTCTGCCATAGTGACCTCCTGCAGCGAACCAATCGCTCGCGCACACCGATCGCCGACGACCGACTATCGCATAAAGAACCACAGCAGGATGATGATCGGGATCGGAACGCCTACAAGCCAAAGTAT
>NZ_JBFRDM010000030.1:0-1923 GCF_052113585.1 Allobosea sp. TAF32
TCTGGCGTACCGGTGGATCGAGAAGCCGGGCATTGCAGCGGGCAGGATACTCGCCGCAGCAATCCAGAGAAGGCAATCGATGGGGCCGTCAGAAGCAGACGGGCTGGCAGGACGAACTGCGCAGCAGGGAGAGGCCGAGATGGCAGAGAACGATTATTCCCGCGGCCCGCAGGATCACTCAGTTATCAACCTCTCCAGGGACCACGAAGTGAGGTATTGGGCCGACAAATTTGGCGTGTCGCAGGCTGCACTTGAAGACGCGGTGCGGAAGGTCGGTTCTTCGGCTCCCGCCGTCGAACAGGAGCTTTGGAACGCCCGCTAGACAATGTCTGGTTGAGCGTTACCGCGCCGGGAATGGTCTCGGGCGCGGCGGGAATCCTCTCCGCTCTCGCTCTTGATGATCGACCTTGACCATTTGAAGCAGCTCAACGATGAGCATGACCACCAGGAAGGAGATCGGTGCCTTCGGGCGGTGGCGGAAATCATTGCCGCCCATTGATCCGCCCCCGCCGAGAGGTCCAAGTTTAATGTTAGTGGACGGTTGGCCTCGGCGCCAGCGCGGGCGGCGTAGCCGGTCTGGATAGCGCAGGCGCCCGCGCGGTCATTGCGGGGACGAAGACCTCCGGCGCGGGAGGCCTGTATCCGAGGGAGCCATGCGGGCGCACCGTGTTGAAGTGGCGCCGCCAGCTTTCGACGACGATTTTCGCCTCGGCGAGAGTATAGAAGATCTCGCCGTCGAGGAGCTCGTCGCGCAGCCTGGCATTGAACGACTCGATGAAGCCGTTCTCCCAGGGGCTGCCAGGCGCAATGTAGGCAGTCTTGGAGCCGACCGCGCCGATCCATTCCTGCACGGCCTTGGCGACGAACTCCGGCCCATTATCCGAGCGAATGTGCTCTGGCACACCGCGCAGGATGAACAGGTCCGAGAGCACGTCGATGACATCGATCGCCTTCAGCCTTCGGTCCATGCGGATGGCCAAGCATTCATGCGTAAACTCGTCGATGATGTTGAGCATACGGTATTTTCTCCCGTCATGGGTACGATCCTCGACGAAGTCGTAGGACCAGACGTGATTGGGCCGCTCGGCGCGCAGGCGGATGCAGGATCCGTCTCCCAGCCAGAGCCGGCTCCGTTTGGGTTGCCGGGTCGGAACCTTCAGCCCCTCGCGTCGCCAGATTCGCTCAACCCGCTTGTCGTTGACGACCCAGCCTGCCGTCGAACGCAACAACTCGGCGATCTTGCGATAGCCGTAGCGGCCGTATTGGCGGACCAGCTCGACGATATCGGCGATGAGCTTTTCCTCATCGTCGCGTCCGTGCGGAATCCGACGTTGTGTCGAGCGATGCTGCCCGAGCACACGACAGACCCGCCGCTCCGACACCTTCAGAGCGAGCAGGATATGGTCGATGCAGGCGCGGCGACGCGCGGGGCTCAGTAGTTTCCCGAAGCCGCCTCCTTCAGGATCAGCTTGTCGAGCGTCAGGTCCGCGACGGCGCGGCGGAGCCGGGCGTTCTCGGCCTCGAGTTCCTTCATCCGCTTCACCTGATCCGTCTTCAGCCCACCAAACTCACGCCGCCAGCGGTAGTAGCTGACTTCCGTCACGCCGATCGAGCGGATCGCATCGGCAACGGGCTGCCCCTGCGAGACCAGCACATCGACCTGGCGCAGCTTCGCGACGATCTCTTCAGGCTTGTGGCGCTTCTTCGGCATTGCAGTCCTCCTGTCTGCCAAAAGACATACTTCAGGGTGGACCAATTCAACGGGGGTGGATCAAAAAATCCCGGCGACGATCCCAGCGCCAACGCGACACGACATTATAGGCGGGCCTTTCAACGAAAAAAGGTCCGGCGCCGCGAGAGCGGGCCGGGAGCCGCCCAAGGAGGGCCGCCCCGTTACGAGGGCGAGGCTACGGCCGGGATTAG
>NZ_JBFRDM010000031.1:0-1878 GCF_052113585.1 Allobosea sp. TAF32
CACAAAAGGCCGCAGGCCAGTACGCCGGGGCGGGTCATCAATTCCGTACGTGATGATCGGCTTTGGCGGGGTGTCTCCCACGGCCCGGCTTCGTCCAGCACCGGCGTATCGATAACACGCCAGCGGAACGCGGGAACATAGCTCCCCTTCGCGACCTGAATAACCACCGGATCGCATTTTCCATCGAGAAGGTAATATCTTTCCAGCGCGCGCCGCAGGCGACCGGCCTCGATCCGCACCACCGGATCGTTCATGGCGTCGAAATCCGCACCCCGACCAAATACCTTATTCGCGATCGTGAAGGCCTTCAGTCGCTTTTCTTGCCCCGAAAGCTTTTCTTCGACAATGTACTGTAGAAATTGTTTTACACGCGCAGGAACATTGAAATCTGCACTTCCCACGATCCGCGCGAGCTCTGACCTTACCGCTTCCCCCTCCGGTTCGGTCAAAGTACCAAAGCAATTCGACGCTTCCACGGCGACCCCTGCGCGAACGCAAATACGAAACCCGCTTCTCTCTTACGATAGATCTGCGCATCGCTCAGTGGCAACAAGTAATCGTGGTGAGAACAGCAGCCTGACACCAGGGACAATATCGCGAACCCCAACGCGTGGTTAGCCTGTACGGGGGATTTCGGAAGGCGCCATGACGCCAGAGCAAAAAGCAGGCCTGGCACGATTGATGCTCCGCTGGCCCGAACGGCGCGAACAGCTCAAGAGAGCTGCAGAACGCTGCATTGACCTATATGAAGGCTATGAGCTGGCCTGGCGCGCCTACGTTCGATGGACCCAGCAGACTGAACCGAATGCCGCGGCCATAGCAGAGGAATACCGGAAAATTCTAATCGAGCTTGAACTCGAAATCGCGGGCTTCTTGGCTGGCGATCGTAAGGTTAGCCGAAGGTCGGCCGACAAACCCAAATCCTCGTGATTCCTGCGCGGCCTCAGTAGGCCAGCAGTCCAGCTACGAACCACGCGATCACCGCATTCGCCAGCCCCGAGATCAGCAAAATTAAAACCGGCCACCGCGGAGTACCTTGCTCGGCCTCGTCAGGCGTCTCGACCGTCGGTTCTGCATCGCGATCGTAGACGAGCCGGAGTGGTGGCCTCAACTTCTCGTTATCTTGTTGGGGCACTTTTGGTCGAGGATCGACCATCATGGCGGCCTCCTCCGAGCGCTTCGGGTAATAACCGCAAAGGGAAACTCCTTTCGACGTGCAGCGTTCCAGAGAAGCTGCCGCCAAACAGACGGCTATGGGTCACGCTTCCTCGATGATCGATTGATAGCGCTCGACCGCCAGCCTCGCCAGTTCTGCTTCATCTGCGGCGACGGCTACTAGCGAGACAATGATGTTGGCCAGCTTAGAGCGTTCGGGCTCCTCAAGTGCAACGGGAATGCTTGGCGCGATTTCGACCCATGCTGTCTCAAAGGCGGCTTGGGCGCGCGCGAGATGATCTGAATCGGTCAGGGACGAGAATAGCATGATCCTTTCCTCCGCAACGGCTCTGCGCAGAAAAAACGGACCTCGAGGTCTCGCCCCCCTTTTCCCGGCGCCAAGAAGGGAGCCGACCGGAGATCGGCTCCCTCGGCGATTGCGGTGCTCCAACAATCACCGGCTGCTTTTCGAGAGGGCCTCGACGCATCGCCTTTGAGGAATTCATCGGCGCTCGAAAGCGGCACAGTAAGAACGGGGACGTCGGGCGCAAGGTTCCGGGACGGCGTAGTGTCAGAATGGCGCAGAAGATGCCGAGCAATTGGGATGCTAAACGTCGCTTGCCCCCACCCCGAAACGGGCGCGTACTGCCGAGGCAGTTGGCGGGGGGCCGGCGATGTATACCGGGAAAGGCCTGCTTGTCCTGCGGGACGGCCGGACGCTCC
>NZ_JBFRDM010000032.1:0-1550 GCF_052113585.1 Allobosea sp. TAF32
GGCGGGGGGCCGGCGATGTATACCGGGAAAGGCCTGCTTGTCCTGCGGGACGGCCGGACGCTCCCGCTCACCTACCAATTTGGCAGCAACTCCGACGATACCCGCGCCGGGTACCTTTTCTGCGATCTCTCGGACGTCGATCCAGCCGCKCTCTTCTACAGGCTCCGCGTGGTCTGCGACGACGGCACAGATCTCGTCGTTGCAGTCGCGCATTCCAGCGACCGCTACCTTGCTGTCATCGGGCGGGTGTCCGCGCCACGCGATCCGCCATAGAAAAAGGGAGCCGGCGGCTGGGGGGCTAGACCGACTCCCTTCGATGGCCATCTTGGCAGAAGAACCATCCCCACCTCGCAGCTGACCGCGCCAGTGGTGTACTGCCAACGATCAGTTCACCCGCTCGGTTCCGCAATTCCAGTAAAAAATTTCAGATCATGGGTCGTTCGACTCGAATGACCTCCACAGCATGAAAAGGCCTCGCCGGCCGAAGCCCAGCAGGCCACGCTTGCATCGGGAACGAAGGCATCGAGCCGGTCAGCGCGTCGCGCGTCGCGTCGCCCGCACAACGGTAGGCGCTGTAACGGCACCCGCTGCTCCGCCGACGACCGCGCCAACCGGGCCCCCTACTGCTGCGCCGGTGCCGGCTCCAACCGCGGCTCCGCCGACGCGCTGCTCGGTGGTGTTGCAGGCGGTCGTCATGATCGCGGCAGCAATCAGTGCAGAAAAAGTCAGGGCATTCATGGTGCATCCTCCTTTGGCCATGAACACGCGCCGAAGATGGCAGTTCCCCAAAACGCAAAAAGGCCCGATCCACTTTCGGAGACCGGGCCAACTTAAGTGCATACGCAGCGACGCCGACGTGCCGTCTCCGCGTTTCTGCTTAAGCCGCCGAAATGAAAAATTGTGATCTGAGGGTACTATTGTGATGCGGTGTCGGGCTTGACGGGCCAGGTTAGCTGGGGCGCGGTCGCTTCAAACTCTTCGACCGCCTGTTCAACGACGCAATTATGCACGCCCTGTTGCCAACGCGACGCGACTATATAGGCAAGGCGCTCCCGTTCGCCTGGCGCTTTCAATGGATCGGATCCGTGCCGCTCGACGACAATCGCCCAGGCTCTATCCAGCGATCGTTGAAGAATTTCCAGTTCTTCCGGTGACGCGAAACTAAATGGCAAAATCCATCCCCCCTCGCTTCTTAAAGCGGTTCTAGGGTATCGGACGGAAACGACAAAGTGCCTGGCGCTCCAGGTGGAGAGCCGGGCAGAGTTCGACAGGGAGGAGCGGTTAGGCGGCCGCCCCGGGCCACCAGCGGGCGGGGTGTTTCACCTATCTCGAAATGCGAGGCGAATTCGATAGCGCGCCCCGCAGTACCACTGCGGAAACGGCCCCAGTGAAAGGGTCGACAAAAATCCCGGCGACGATCCCAGCGCCAACGCGACACGACATTATAGGCGGGCCTTTCAACGAAAAAAGGTCCGGCGCCGCGAGAGCGGGCCGGGAGCCGCCCAAGGAGGGCCGCCCCGTTACGAGGGCGAGGCTACGGCCGGGATTAG
>NZ_JBFRDM010000033.1:0-1438 GCF_052113585.1 Allobosea sp. TAF32
ATACTTTGGCTTGTAGGCGTTCCGATCCCGATCATCATCCTGCTGTGGTTCTTTATGCGATAGTCGGTCGTCGGCGATCGGTGTGCGCGAGCGATTGGTTCGCTGCAGGAGGTCACTATGGCAGACAACGAAAATAACAGGGGCCCGCAGGACCGCTCTCGCATCAACATGAACGAGGACTATGAGGTCGCGTACTGGACGAAAGAGCTTGGAGTCACGCGCGAACAACTGGCCGCCGCGGTGAAGAAAGTTGGCGTCAGCGCCGATGCGGTATCACGATTGCGACGAGAGGGAACGGGTGCCTAGCGCGCACAGTTGGACAGCTAGCAGTGCGTTGCGAGAGGTGTTCCCATGGTCGGCTTGCAATCGTCCGCTTCCGAAGCTCCTGTCCGCCGCCAACGATCGAGCAGGCGAGAGCTCTACCGTGAGAGCTGCCAGGACGAGGACGGAAATCGCTTCATCGTCATAGTGTGGCAGAATAAACCCGGCCTCTCGACGGTGTCCTATTCGCTCGAAGACGGAACGCCTGTGCACTACGAAGACGAGTGCTACTTCGCTACGCCCAGCGGGAAGATGCTGACGCGGTGCGCGGACTGACGGCTGAGCGCTGACAACACCGCTCCTAGGACGCGGCGAGATAAGTAGCCGGCGCCACGCCGCATCGAAGGCGCTCGGAGAGAATGGCTGGAAATCGTGAACGATCCACGAACGACCGGAATGTGGCCAATTGAAGCGTGGCAGGGCGAAAATTGCTAGATTGAGCTTTCCGATGCCGATCTCAGGGCCATCCTCCGCGGTCGACCTCGGACAGGGGTTTCGAAGGACCGGCAGTGCGCGCCGATGCGCATGATGCCGCCGCTGCGGTGTCCAATTGAAGGGTAATCAAATCGCCCAGCTCGGCCGCCAAGTTTGATCCGGTCCGCAGTTCGCCGTTTGCTGAGTAGGCCCATTTCACTGCAGTCGTACGAGCGTCGATCAGGCGCGTGCTGACGCGCCACCTATCCGCTGACTGGCGAACGCTGCCTTCAACGATGTACAGGTGCGCTATTTGCTTGCCTCGGTCGCCGGCCACCGAACTAACCGGCCCATTTTCCGCAAAAACCTGCAGGTGCTTCTGCTTTGCGAGGTTCGTCAGCACTTCTTCGGACAAGTCAGCCGCGAATGCCACGCCTTCCGGTGCGGATGACAAACTGACGAACGGCCTGACGGTCACCTGTGGCTCAAGCGTCTCAAGCGCCTGATCGGACAACGGGAATTGTGGCGGGAGTTGCTCTCGCGTAGCCAAGACAACGACGACCAAGTTCAGAGCTATTGCACACAAAAGGCCGCAGGCCAGTACGCCGGGGCGGGTCATCAATTCCGTACGTGATGATCGGCTTTGGCGGGGTGTCTCCCACGGCCCGGCTTCGTCCAGCACCGGCGTATCGATAACACGCCA
>NZ_JBFRDM010000034.1:0-1278 GCF_052113585.1 Allobosea sp. TAF32
TGATCCGCCCCCGCCGGCTGGTCCAAGGTGATTGTTAGTGGACGGTTGGTCTCGACACCAGCGCGGGCGGCGTAGCTGGTCCGGGTTGCGCAGCCGCCCTCGCGGTCATGGCGGGGATGAAGACCTCTGGCGCGGGAGGCTTGTATCCTAGCGAGCCGTGCGGGCGCAGCGTGTTGAAGTGCCGCCGCCAGCTTTCGACGACGATCTTCGCCTCCGCGAGGGTGTAGAAAATCTCGCCGTCGAGGAGTTCATCGCGCAACCGGGCATTGAACGACTCGATGAAGCCATTCTCCCAGGGGCTGCCGGGTGCGATGTAGGCGGTCCTCGCGCCAACCGCGCCGATCCACTCCTGCACGGCCTTGGCGACAAATTCCGGCCCGTTATCTGAGCGAACATGCTCGGGCACGCCGCGCAGGATGAACAGGTCCGAGAGCACGTCGATGACGTCGATCGCCTTCAGCCTGCGATCAATGCGGATCGCCAGGCACTCATGGGTGAACTCGTCGATGATGTTCAGCATCCGGTATTTTCTCCCGTCATGGGTGCGATCCTCGACAAAGTCGTATGACCAGACATGGTTGGGCCGCTCGGCGCGCAGGCGGATGCAGGATCCGTCTCCCAGCCAGAGCCGACCTCGTTTGGGTTGTCGGGCCGGAACCTTGAGCCCCTCGCGTCGCCAGATCCGCTCGACCCGCTTGTCATTGACCACCCAGCCTGCCGTCGAGCGCAGCAGCGCGGCGATCTTGCGATAGCCGTAGCGGCCATAGCGGCGGACCAGTTCGACGATGTCGGCGATGAGTTGCTCCTCATCGTCGCGTCCGTGCGGGATGCGGCGCTGGGTCGAGCGGTGCTGCCCCAACACACGGCAGACCCGCCGCTCCGACACCTTCAGAGCAAGCCGGACATGGTCAATGCAGGCACGGCGACGCGCGGGGCTTACCAGTTTCCCGAAGCCGCCTCCTTCAGGATCAGCTTGTCGAGCGTCAGGTCGGCGACGGCGCGACGGAGCCGGGCGTTCTCAGCCTCAAGCTCCTTCATCCGCTTCACCTGATCCGACTTCAGGCCGCCGAACTCACGACGCCAGCGGTAGTAACTCACCTCCGTCACGCCGATCGAGCGGATCGCGTCGGCAACGGATTGCCCTTGCGAGACCAGCACATCGACCTGACGCAGCTTTGCGACGATCTCTTCGGGCTTGTGGCGCTTCTTCGGCATATCGGTCCTCCTGTCTGCCAAAAGACATACTTCAGGGTGGACCAATTCAACGGGGGTGGATCA
>NZ_JBFRDM010000035.1:0-1254 GCF_052113585.1 Allobosea sp. TAF32
GCCTTCGCGTCGACGAGAAGGGCCAGCTCAACGTCAAGGGCACCGGCTCGGAAGATGTGGAGTTCGGCTTCGGCTCCTCCGCCGTCGACGGCGCAGGCGCGATCACCAATGCCGGGACGGGCGGCGCCAACACCGCAATCGGCTTCGTCGCAGCCGACGCCACGGCTGCCGGCGCGATCAAGGGCCAGAGCATCACCTCTGCCGTCCGTTCGAACCTCATCCAGCAGTTCAACGACCTGCGCACGCAGATCGATGAACTCGCCAAGGATTCGGGTTTCAACGGCGTCAACCTGCTGCAGGGCGACAAGGTCTCGATCCAGTTCAACGAAAAGACCGGGAAGAACCAGTCCAAGCTGGACATCCAGGGCTCGACGCTGACCTCCGACAACCTCGGCATCAACCAGGCGACCAACACGCAGCTCACAGGCTTCGTCAACTTCCAGAACGATTCCGATCTGGAAGCTGCCACCAAGTCGCTCACCGGCGCCCTGACCTCGCTGAAGTCGATCTCGTCCTCGCTCGGCGCCAACCTCTCGGTCGCCCAGACCCGCCAGGACTTTACCAAGGATCTGGCCAGCGTCCTGACACAGGGCGCCGACAATCTGGTCGCCGCCGACGGCAACCAGGAAGCGGCGAGCCTGCTCGCCCTGCAGACCCGCCAGCAGCTCTCGCAGACGGCCCTGTCGCTCTCGAACCAGTCCGACCAGGCCATCCTGCGTCTGTTCTGATCCTTCGTCCGCAGAAGCGGGCCAGCCCACAGAATGTGGGCCGAAGACAAAGAAGGCGGTGGAGCGCGAGCTCCGCCGCCTTTCTGCATGCGCTGCGAAGGCCGCCGCCTTCCCGGGTGCATTCGGCGTTAACTGTTTTTTATCCTTAACAAGGAATTATCGGGCCAGATCAAACCGAACGAACGCGGATTCGCGATTCAGGGGACTGAAGATGGCCGGACCTATTCTCTCGAGCGGCGTTCGCAACAACCTGTTGACCTTGCAGCAGACCACGGCCCAGCAGAGCGTCATCCAGAACCGTCTCGCCACCGGCAAGAAGGTGAACTCGGCGATCGACAACCCGGTCAACTACTTCACCTCGGCATCGTTGAACGACCGCTCGAGCCAGCTCACCGGCCTGCTCGACGGCATCTCGAACGGCATCCAGACCATTCAGGCTGCCTCCAAGGGCATCGACGGCATCACCAAGCTGGTGTCCTCGCTCCAGTCCACGGTGAAGCAGGCACAGGCCGACGCGGCCCAGAAC
>NZ_JBFRDM010000036.1:0-1231 GCF_052113585.1 Allobosea sp. TAF32
CCCCCCTGCGCCCGGATGGCTGCGGCTTCCAGATGGGCGGCAGCGGCTTTGATCGTGGCAGACAGGGCCTCGCGGTCAATCTCGGAATGCGTGGCCTTGTAGTGCCCGGCGGCGTTCATCAGGTTGCACAGCGCCAGCTCTGCCGCAGCGAGCGCGGCTTCGCGGCTAGGGCGCGGGCTTCGGCTCGGTGAGCGCGATAATGTCGCAAGTTGCGTGGGCTGCGGTAGCTAGCTGTCGAAGCTATGAAGGTTGTTCATCCGGGGGCGGCGCTGGGCTGCTGGGACTGCGAATCTCCAGCACCTGCGCTGGAGATCCCCGGATGAACCCGCCTACGAATGCGCGTTCGATGCCTTGCCGGGAAGCAGACCTTCCGTATGTCGGGAGAGGGCCATTTTGGTAAGTTGGGTCGCACTCGATAAGGGCCTTCCCGCTATGCGGAGGCCTGCTCACGTACAGCGTCACGCTGAACTTAAATCGGGGAAGGGGCTAAGGAATTGGACCACCGAGGGTCCAGCGCTGGCGAAGTAGGCTGGCGAGGGGAAGCGACAACCTCGGCAGCAAGGTCTGATCGGAATGCCTTAGAATCATATTGGACGCCCGGCTCAGGCCGGGCGTCCAGAGGAAGATTGCGGAACTCGACCTACAATCGCGGCAACACTATGCCTCTCTCTTCAATCAAGAAGGAAGAGCGTTTGCTTTCGCCTTCAGGCGTCGATCGACAGGAGTTCCATCTTGGACATGTGCCTCCGCAGACCAAGGGAACTGTGTCTCTTTGAGCCCGGCGAAGTAACCAACAAAACTCAAGCGCGTCGAAGTTCCAGTTCGAGCGGTTTCGGCCGGTGGTGCGCTGCCGCCAATCGGGCTTTCCGACGTCGGATCACAGGCCGGGGCGCCCTGGCGCCGTCGCAGAAGTGTTGCACCTGCCAAACGCCTTCGATTGTTGCGTACGACGGAAACGGGCTTCGGACTAAGCCTCTGGAATTGCGTCAAAAAAGCGCGCCGGCTGCAGTGGCCAGCCGGACAAAATGCAACAGCCGTGAAACCGCACGTCCGTTCCATAATGTTAATTATCGGAATCGCTGGTGTAGGCGCAAAGTTAGAATGTCTCACCGTGGCAAACTAGGAATGTCACACTCCTCCGCCGTGACGTGCGTTGGAGTCTGGCATGGGCTGGGTGGAGATGAGCGAACGGGAGCTTCGCCGCGCTGAGGTGCTGGCATCGGTCTTTGCG
>NZ_JBFRDM010000037.1:0-980 GCF_052113585.1 Allobosea sp. TAF32
CCCCCTGCGCCCGGATGGCTGCGGCTTCCAGATGGGCGGCAGCGGCTTTGATCGTGGCAGACAGGGCCTCGCGGTCAATCTCGGAATGCGTGGCCTTGTAGTGCCCGGCGGCGTTCATCAGGTTGCACAGCGCCAGCTCTGCCGCAGCGTGCGCGGCTTCGCGGCTAGGGCGCGGGCTTCGGCTTGGTGAGCGCGATCAGCCCATTCTCGTGGCTCCAGTCGAACTGGTAGGCCTCGCCGGGCGCGAAGCTCAAAGGCACATAGGCGTCGGCCGTAACGGCGGATTGCTCGCGGCGCCAGCTTCGCGCATAGCGACGAACCGCATCGTATCCGCCCTCGTAGCCGAGATCCCGCAGCTCTTCGAAAGACGGATCAGCGTCAGGCGCTCGCGGGCCGGCTTGCCGTCGTTCGCCATCAGCAGCCGATCCAGCTCAGGGCGCCAGGGCCCGATCTTCGGCTGCGGCTGAACCTTCCGCTCATACTCGAAGGACGTCGCGCTAGAGCGCAGCACCTTCCGATCCGTGTTCCGAGAGACATGCAGCTCGCGGGCGATCTCCTTGTCGTCTTCCCGCGGATCGAAAACTCGCGCCGGATCCGCGCAATCGTATCCACGCCCTTCATCCCCCGCCCGCCCATCCGAAACCAAGACGGGCAGTCTCACCGAAACCGGCTCAAGGGGGTTCGTTGTCCATCGCCCTCGGGTCGGCTGCCGCCGCAGGCCCACCGGGAAAGTCCGGGTGGCGGGCTGAAGAGCGGACTGCGGTTCGGCTCACCGCCACGCCCGCCACGCCCCGCTCGGCCACCCGTAGATCACAACGAACACGAGCGCCCTTAGGGCAAGGGTGGTTGGGTGCGGCGGGGAACGTGCTGAGCCCCCGCACGTTCGATTCGTTTTCGAACATGAGGAGCACACAATGGACCATTCCAGCCATATTCGTCTCGCCAGCAGTCAGCTGACCGCGCCTATCCTTGAAGGGGCC
>NZ_JBFRDM010000038.1:0-879 GCF_052113585.1 Allobosea sp. TAF32
CCGCTGCGGCAGAGCTGGCGCTGTGCAACCTGATGAACGCCGCCGGGCACTACAAGGCCACGCATTCCGAGATTGACCGCGAGGCCCTGTCTGCCACGATCAAAGCCGCTGCCGCCCATCTGGAAGCCGCAGCCATCCGGGCGCAGGGGGGAGTGAGATGGCGGACCGGAAATACGAGAAAAAGTACGGCAAGGGTCCTCACCTCACTGCAGATGCAGTGGTCCGGCGCGCTGACGAGTTTGCATTGATCCGGCGCAAGAAGGACGGAAGTTGGGCTCTTCCAGGCGGCTTCCTCGATCAGGGGGAAACGTTTGCTGACTGCGCCCTTCGGGAGTTCAAGGAAGAGGCCGGGGTCGATTTGCGCGCCGATMCGAGGCGAATTCTTGCGATCTAAGGCCGATGGCATTCGACGCGATCGATCGAGATCCACGCAGTCGGATTATTTCAGGCGCCGTGCTRATCACGCTGTCGAAGAGCGTCRATCGACCTGCCCTSATTGCCGGCGATGATGCTGAAGACGCAGGCTGGTTCCACCGCGGCGAAATTCCCAAGCTCTATGCMGACCACAACCAGATTTTGAAGGYGCTGGACGCCCTCTATCCCTGASGCGGACGGGACTGTCCGCATGACGSCCCSAAACAGAATAGCGCCGGGGCTCCCCGGCGCTATGAAGTCACCACCCGCGGTAATGRCGGCGATATCCATGAGCCGGCGCCCATGGCGGCGGGCCGCCGTAGCGGCGGCCATATCCGTAGCCGTAATGGCTCCGATAGCCGTGGCGATGGCCATAGCGAGGACCATAGTAGCCACGGCGTCCGTAGTGGCCCGTGAACTCCGCGCTGCTCTGGTCGAGGTGCTGAGCCATGGATGGCGGCAGCG
>NZ_JBFRDM010000039.1:0-788 GCF_052113585.1 Allobosea sp. TAF32
GGGATCGGAACGCCTACAAGCCAAAGTATGATGGAACGCATCTGCAGCCCCTCTTTCGATAGCGGTGCTGCGGCAACGCTCGGAATTTGCGGAAGGTTCCTGGTGCTCACCCGCCTTGAGCTCCGCGGACCGGTCGATCTCAGCCCTTCTCCATCAGACTGCCACCGCGCGCCTGGTCTCGCTATGCGAGGCCGGGCTTTTTGTCGCCGACTGCCGACCCCCGCAACAATCTGCCGCTTAGGGAGTTCTTTCCTAAGGCTGCTTCTTTGGTCGGAAGAAGCCTATTTCCTTAACTGCAGCGCCCGCTCCCTGATGCTTTGCTCGATATCGTGGCCCGCGGCGTGAAGAAGGACGGCGGCGATCTTGAGCTCGAAAAGCCGGCGCAGGCGTCGCTGCTCTGATGGGCCATTGGCACCAGATCGGCCGCGACAATGGCAAGGAGCGGGAGAGGATGGCTGCGCTGGCGGCGTGGCGGCGCGCACATCTGCCCGGCGTTGCTGGTCGCGAGCGCCGTTCATCTCCCGTTGAACTTCGACGCGATTAAGTGCTCCTGACAAAGGAGTTCCTATGAAGAAACTGTTGGCTATCACGGTTATTGCCGCAGGCGCGGCATTCTGTGCCCCGGCCTTCGCGTCGGAAGCGCTGCCGCCATCCATGGCTCAGCACCTCGACCAGAGCAGCGCGGAGTTCACGGGCCACTACGGACGCCGTGGCTACTATGGTCCTCGCTATGGCCATCGCCACGGCTATCGGAGCCATTACGGCTACGGATATGGCCGCCGCTACGG
>NZ_JBFRDM010000040.1:0-713 GCF_052113585.1 Allobosea sp. TAF32
CGAGCACGCCTATCACATCGATTTCGGAGCGAAGGCTGGCGCCTATGTCGACGCCTTCATGAAGAACATCCATTGGGAGCGCGTTGGTGCTCGCTTCCAGCGGCTTGCCATGAACCGTCGCATGATCGAGCCGAATACGCCTGCGGCGTCACCGGGCGGTATTGCCGCCGAGGACCTCTTGGCGCGCATGCAGCAAAAGGACGATTTCGTCCTTTTGGACGTCTGCCTTGCTGACGATTTGGCGAAGCGCAGTGACATGATCCCAGGAGCGCATGTGCGCCCGCCCGAGACAATTGCCGATTGGATTGGCGAGCTGCCAAAGGACARGCCGATCGTCGTCTACTGCGTCTACGGCTTCCAGGTCAGCGGCGACGCCGTCGCTGAAATGCGTAGCCGCGGCCTCGATGCCTACTCGCTCGCGGGCGGAATTGCCGCCTGGCAYGCSATCGGCGCCCCGACCGTTCCACTCACCATCGAAGGGAGGCCTACGCCATGAAATGGGTCACACGCGAACGCCCCGTCATCGATCGGATCGCCTGTCCCTGGTTGATCACCCGGTTTATCGACAAGGAACCCGAGTTCCTGTTCGTGCCGCCGGACCAGGTCCGGAAGGTGGCCGAGGAAACCGGTGCCATTCCCTATGATGTGCCCGGCGTCGAGTACACGCATGTCGGAGAGGGATGCAGCTTCGACACTTTCGTCGAGAAGCACGA
>NZ_JBFRDM010000041.1:0-623 GCF_052113585.1 Allobosea sp. TAF32
GACGAAAACGCGGGGCATCAGGACGTCTCCTCGGAAAATAGCCACTCGGGAAGCGGCCATGGTAGAGGAAATATGGCGGATTGAGGCGGCCTGCCGCCTTACATCTGCTTGAACAGGTGCGCGTACTGCCGCGCCACCGGCAGCACTTCCTCGCGGTCGCGCAGCCGCAGCGAGAGCCGGCCCAGCGACTGGGTGATCGCGCTGGCCACGCAGTCGATATTGACCACCGTGCCGCGATGGATCTGCCAGAAGCGGTCCGGGTCCAGCTGCTGCGCCAGTTCGCGCAGGCTGGTGCGGATCAGCGCCTCGCCGCTGGTGGAGACCACGTTCACGTACTTGTCGGTGGCTTCGAGGTAGACCACTTCGTCCACCGGGATGATGCGGACCTCCTGCCCCACCAGCGCCTTGATAAAGCGCAAATACTGCCCGGCGGAACGCGTCGGGGTCTGGTTCTCGAGCGACTCCAGCCGGTGCAGCAGTTGCGCGAGCTTGTCTGCATCGACCATGGCGCCCACGTCGTGGGTCTCGTGGCTGCTGTCCCGSGCCTCCATGCGCGCCTTGAGCCGGCAGACGGTGGCCTCCAGCCGCTCGCGCTGCACCGGCTTCAGCACGTAGTCCACGGC
>NZ_JBFRDM010000042.1:0-578 GCF_052113585.1 Allobosea sp. TAF32
TCGAGCCAGCTCACCGGCCTGCTCGACGGCATCTCGAACGGCATCCAGACCATTCAGGCTGCCTCCAAGGGCATCGACGGCATCACCAAGCTGGTGTCCTCGCTCCAGTCCACGGTGAAGCAGGCACAGGCCGACGCGGCCCAGAACCGCCCGACCAAGGCCGGCACGACGCTCGCCACCGCCGCCGAAGCGGCCGTGACCAGCAAGAGCCTGAAGGACATCGCGCTCGACAAGAAGATCGTCGGCGCCGACGCTGTTGCCGACGCCGCGACCGCCACGAGCTCCGGCGATGCCGGCATCATCGACACCCAGACCTTCCTCGGCATTTCGATCAAGTCCGGCAGCACGACCTACACGGCGAGCTTCAGCTCGGCCACCGCGACGGTCCGTGACGTCGTCAACGAGATCAACAAGTCGGGCGTCGCGACGGCCTTCGTCGACGAGAAGGGCCAGCTCAACGTCAAGGGCACCGGCTCGGAAGATGTGGAGTTCGGCTTCGGCTCCTCCGCCGTCGACGGCGCAGGCGCGATCACCAATGCCGGGACGGGCGGCGCCAACACCGCAATCGGCTTCGTCGC
>NZ_JBFRDM010000043.1:0-551 GCF_052113585.1 Allobosea sp. TAF32
GGATACAAGCCTCCCGCGCCAGAGGTCTTCATCCCCGCCATGACCGCGAGGGCGGCTGCGCAACCCGGACCAGCTACGCCGCCCGCGCTGGTGTCGAGACCAACCGTCCACTAACAATCACCTTGGACCAGCCGGCGGGGGCGGATCACGTTTAAGGCAATCGTGAAGCATGATGCGGCCTGGATCGCCGCCAATCAACAGCGCCTGCTCGATGCCTGGAACACTTGGATCCAAAAATAGCATCGTTATCCGCGAAGCGTGCCGACCCAGTGACTGCTGGGCCGGCACCGCCGGGGGCGGTTCGTAAGGAGCTATGCCGGCGTCAGCCAAACTCGCCGCTACTATCGTTTTGGCTCGTTGGATAGCCGCGGATGTACCGGCCGCAACCGACAGGAGGGCAAACTGAATAGCCCCTAGATTCCTGGACGCCTTCTTCCCTAATTTTGAGGCAAGGAGGCCATGATGGGGCCCGGACATTTTACGGACGATTTCAAGCGTGATGCGGTCGCGCAGATCACCGAGCGGGGCTACCCCGTTGCAGAGGTGTCGAA
>NZ_JBFRDM010000044.1:0-547 GCF_052113585.1 Allobosea sp. TAF32
GTGTGGCTGATCGTCCTCTCAGACCAGCTACTGATCGTCGCCTTGGTGAGCTTTTACCCCACCAACTAGCTAATCAGACATCGGCCGCTCCTATTGCGCGAGGCCTTTCGGTCCCCCGCTTTCACCCTCAGGTCGTATGCGGTATTAGCTAATCTTTCGACTAGTTATCCCCCACAACAGGGCACGTTCCGATGTATTACTCACCCGTTCGCCACTCGCCACCAGGATTGCTCCCGTGCTGCCGTTCGACTTGCATGTGTAAGGCATGCCGCCAGCGTTCAATCTGAGCCAGGATCAAACTCTTCAGTTCAATACCTGTGTGGTGCCGAAGCACCTCGCTCTTTCGAGCGGTCGCTCACTCTCAGAAAACTGACTCGATCCATTCCGAAGAACGAACCGAACATGTTTTACTGTGCGAGCACTTAATAACTTTTGAAGCAWCACGCAGACCGRAGTCYRCGYGGCGTTCGCCATCAAGCGCCCACACTTATCGGTTGTTTGGTTGTTAAAGAACTGGCCACACCGGCTTTGCCGGGGGCGGTACTGC
>NZ_JBFRDM010000045.1:0-515 GCF_052113585.1 Allobosea sp. TAF32
TGGATTTTAGACGCAAAAACCCGCCGCTGTTTGCGACGGGTTTTTGTGTTTGGTTGCGGGGGCCAGATTTGAACTGACGACCTTCAGGTTATGAGCCTGACGAGCTACCGGGCTGCTCCACCCCGCGGTAAGGATATGGGACCTTTTGAGGTCTTTTTAAACGGCTGCGCGGCGGCGACATGTGTCGACCGCCGCGCGAAGCGTTTTGTGATTGTGATGAGGGATATCCTTGACAGGCCCGGCAACGACCTACTCTCCCGGGTCTTGAGACACAGTACCATCAGCGCTGAGGAGTTTAACGGCCGAGTTCGGGATGGGATCGGGTTCTGGCTCCTCGCTCAAGCCACCGGGCCGGCGAAGGATATGGCAAGCAAAGAATGGTCTTTGATGTTTTGTCGCGTATTTGGTGTCGCGGACATTGATCATGAGAACGATCAAGCCGATCGAGCAATTAGTACCGGTAAGCTGAACGCATTGCTGCGCTTACACACCCGGCCTATCAACGTGGTCGTCTT
>NZ_JBFRDM010000046.1:0-497 GCF_052113585.1 Allobosea sp. TAF32
ACCAGGTTCTCGACCGGCACCTCCACGTCTTCGAACCACGTTTCGTTGACGTCGTGGCCCCCGTCGAGGGTGGTAATGGGACGGATCGTCACGCCGGGGCTCTTCATGTCGATCAGCAGCATCGAGATGCCGTCCTGGAGCTTGGCCTCGCCATCGGTGCGGACGAGGCAGAAAATCCAGTCGGCATATTGCGCATACGACGTCCACGTCTTCTGGCCGCTCACGATGTAGCGGTCGCCCTGGCGCACGGCGCGCATCTTCAGCGAGGCGAGGTCGGACCCCGCGCCGGGCTCCGAGTAGCCCTGGCACCAGAARTCYTCCATGSYSGGGATGCGCGGCAGGAAGCGGGCCTTCTGCGCCGCGTTGCCGTACTTCTGCAACACCGGCCCGATCATGGCCAGGCCGGTCGGCAGCAGGCGCGGGGCGTCGCCGTGGAAGGTCTCGATCTCGAAGATCAGCCGCTGGATGGCGTTCCAGCCGGTGCCGCCGTACTCGAC
>NZ_JBFRDM010000047.1:0-490 GCF_052113585.1 Allobosea sp. TAF32
CCTTCCACGTCATGGAACTGGCCAAGCAGGCCGCCGAACTCGAACGGGCCGGGCGCCACATCATCCACATGGGGATTGGCGAGCCGGACTTCACCGCCGCCGCGCCGGTCGTGCATGCCGCGGAGGCGGCCATGCGCCGGGGCGTGACGCAGTACACCGGGGCGCTGGGCATCCACGCGCTGCGCGAGGCCATCGCTGGCTACTACAAGACCGCCTATGGGATCGATATTCCCGAGCGCCGCGTGATCGTGACCGCCGGCGCTTCCGGCGCGCTGCTGCTGGCCTGCGCGGTACTGGTGGAAATTGGCGCCGAAGTGCTGATGCCCGATCCGAGCTACCCCTGCAATCGTCATTTCGTGGCCGCCTTCGACGGCCGGGCGCGCATGGTGCCGAGCGGGCCGGCCGAGCGCTTCCAGCTCACCGCCGCCCAGGTGGCCGCCAACTGGGGGCCGGACACGCGCGGGGTGCTGCTGGCGTCGCCGAGCAATCG
>NZ_JBFRDM010000048.1:0-453 GCF_052113585.1 Allobosea sp. TAF32
GCGCATGCGATGGCGCATGCGATGGCCATTGGGTGATCCCGATGCAGCGCTGACGCGATCATTCTGTGACCGGCCGCGCCCGATTTCCTCGCCCGCCGCGCGCGGGCTTTTTCATTCCTGGAGCATTGTCTGGTGACCTTCACGGGCACTGCGAAGCGCCTTGGCGATATCGATTTGCCTCGGATCGGCGACACCTTCAGCCTTCGGGACGCTCTCTTGAACATGCAGCGGAGGATCGATTGGCGAGGGCCGCTCGCGCACTGGTCCTTCCTGAAATCGAGCGGCTCACCGCCGCAAGATGGCTGCCGGCCTGAGTGGCTTGATCCCTGACCTGGGCCCGGCCTGCTCCCGCGGCGCCGGGCCGTTTTTTGTGGGGGGACTGCCTATATTGTCGGGCCAGCGAGCAGACGCTGGAGCTGAACGTTGGTTTCGTAGAGGCGCGGAACTCAGGCT
>NZ_JBFRDM010000049.1:0-442 GCF_052113585.1 Allobosea sp. TAF32
CTGCAGAATTTCGAGGCCGATGTGATCGAACTGTCGCGGCAGGTGCCCGTGCTGGTCGATTTCTGGGCGCCCTGGTGTGGCCCATGCCGCACGCTCGGACCGATGCTGGAGAAGTTGGAAGCCGAATCCGGCGGCAAGTGGAAGCTCGCCAAGGTCAATGTGGACGAGAACCAGGAGCTGGCCGCGCACTTCGGCGTGCGCAGCATTCCYCATGTGGTGGCGATTGCCGATGGGCAGGCCGTAGACCAGTTCGTCGGCGTGCTGCCGGAGTCGGGCCTGCGTGAATTCCTGGACCGCCTGACCCCGAACCCGGGCGAGCAGGCGCTGCACGAGGCCCGCGAACTGGTGGCCGCTGGCGATGCCGAGGGGGCGCGCGCCGCCTTCCAGGCCGCGCTGGCCTTCGATCCGGGCGCCGACGATGCACGGCTGGCCTATACCAGCT
>NZ_JBFRDM010000050.1:0-429 GCF_052113585.1 Allobosea sp. TAF32
GGTCTACGGCCCGATCAACAAGCCGCGCTGGATCTACGCCTGCTCCAAGCAGCTGATGGACCGTGTGATCCACGCCTACGGCATGGAGGAAGGGCTGAACTACACGCTGTTCCGCCCGTTCAACTGGATCGGCGCCGGGCTGGATTCGATCTTCGAGTCGAAGGAAGGCTCCTCGCGCGTGGTGACGCAGTTCCTGGGCCATATCGTCCGGGGCGAGCCGATCAAGCTGGTCGATGGCGGCGCCCAGAAGCGCGCGTTCGCCGATATTTCGGACGGCATCTCGGCCCTGATGCAGATCATCGAGAACAAGAACGGCGTGGCCAGCGGCAAGATCTTCAACATCGGCAACCCGGCCAACATCCACTCGGTGCGCGAACTGGCCGAGATGATGCTCAAGATGGCCGCCGACTACCCCGAGTACGCCGAAGA
>NZ_JBFRDM010000051.1:0-428 GCF_052113585.1 Allobosea sp. TAF32
GCCCGAGGCCAGGCGCGGGCGTGCCGGCCCCGCCACATGGCCGGCGCCCGTGCGGGAGCTTCGCACCACGGCCACGCCTCGCGCAGCTGCATCGGCGAGCGCGTCGCCCAGCGTCTCATGAACCGAGCCATTGCCGGTGGCCGCCACCACGAACCCCTTTACGCCGGCCGAGACCATCGCATCCACGGCCACCCTGCCCGGCTGGGCATAGCTCGCCACGATTTCGACAAGCGGCCACGCCGTAGGCACGGGCAGCGCTGGCGCGTCGCTGGGGGCGCACGCGCGTGCAAAGCGCACGTAGGCATCCTGCACGAAACCAATTGGCCCGCCCGCCGGCGACGTGAACGCATTGACCGCCGAGGTATGGGCCTTGGCGACCTCGCGGGCCGCATGAATTTCCTGGTTCAGGACCACGAGCACGCCCTGCC
>NZ_JBFRDM010000052.1:0-425 GCF_052113585.1 Allobosea sp. TAF32
CTACTACTATTTATGTATACGTAAACAATATCTGTATACGTATACGCACCGTTGCCGAAACAGAAAAGCGCTGTGGATGGATCGGCTTCCAGCCAGCCTTCCGGCGAGGATCAGCGCGGCACCTTGAAGGCCTTGCGGGCCTTCAGCACCTCGGCGCGGGTCGCACAGCCTTCGAAATGATCGTTGACCAGGCCCATGGCCTGCATCAGCGCATACATCGTGGTCGGGCCGACGAACTTCCAGCCGCGCTTCTTCAGGTCCTTCGAGAGCGCCACGGACTCCGGCGACGTCGTCATCTCGCGCAGCACGGCCGGCGTGACTTTCTTCGGCCGCGACTTCGGGTCCGGCTCGAACTTCCAGAAATAGGCCGCCAGCGAGGGTTCGGTCTTCAGCAGATCCTGCGCGCGCTGGGCGTTGTGGATGGC
>NZ_JBFRDM010000053.1:0-419 GCF_052113585.1 Allobosea sp. TAF32
ATCCTGCGCCGGCACGAACTCAAGGGTCACCAGTTCATCTTCCGGCTGCGGCGCAAGTATCCGCAGCTTGCGTTCCGCATGCAGTATCGGATGTCCGACTGGGACTACATCCGGCTGCTGATGGAGCAATCCGGCATCTATTCCTATTTCACCCCGGGCAAGTTTGGCGAGATGATCGTCTTCGGTGACGACATCGACCATTACCTCTACCAGCCGGAACTGCGGGTGCCGTACCGGGAGACGGCGGGGCTGGAGTCCGGGCAGGAAACGGTGTTCGCGCTCAAGACCCATGCGAAGACCATCCCAGCATCGTTCCGGGTGGCGGACTTCAACCCCGACAAGGCCTGGGAACGACCTACCGGCGACGCCAACGTCGCACGCAAGGAGAAGACGACCTACGGCGAGTCCTATGTCTACGG
>NZ_JBFRDM010000054.1:0-411 GCF_052113585.1 Allobosea sp. TAF32
GGGATGGACCATCAATTCATGCTGGATCCAGGCGTCCGCTTCGGTGCTCATCACGCGGCCATCGAGCCGGAAGATGCGGCCAAATTGGGCGCTGTCGCCAATTTCGATCTGTTGATGGGCGGAACGTGACGCCGCAACCACATGGATATCGCCCAATGTGGCGCCTACGCCGGGTGCCAGCCATTCGGTCCAGCTTTGACGACCCCTTCGAGCCGTGCCCGGGCGTCCGGAAATACCCTCTGCTTCTGCTAAAATTGCGGTTTTCCCGCGCTCAGGTTCTCGCCGCATGTCTGCCCTCGCCCATCCCGCCACCAGCCCTTTCGCCTCGCAGCCCGCCAAATTGATGGCGGACGCCATCCGCGTGCTTGCCATGGACGCCGTCCAGCAAGCCAATTCCGGTCACCCCGGTGC
>NZ_JBFRDM010000055.1:0-408 GCF_052113585.1 Allobosea sp. TAF32
GCTCCAGCTTGGCCTGGCCCAGCGCCTGGATGCTGACCGGCACGTCCTGCAGATTTTCCGAACGCTTCTGGGCGGTGACGACCACCTCTTCCAGCGCCACCCCGCTCTCCTGCGCCAGCGCCGCCCCACAAAGCGCGCTGCTCGACATCAGGGCCGTGACCAGAAGGCCCGACCGCATTGTTTTTGAACGCCTAATCGACACGTGTTCGCTCCTTGGCCCCAGAGAGAACGACGTTCTTTCAATGTCGTGAGTCCGACAATCCGGCAAAGCTCGGCGACTGCGCAATTCACCGGACTGTTGCAAAAACGGCAGCGCCGTCTTCCGGTGGTCAAATAACAGGCGCGGCGGGATAGGCCGTCAGGACAGAGCCCAGCGCCGCCTTCAGCGGACCAAGCCAGGGTTCATAG
>NZ_JBFRDM010000056.1:0-403 GCF_052113585.1 Allobosea sp. TAF32
CTGCATAAACGACTGCTGCGCGCCTTGCAGCGCGGTCTGGCGCTGGTAGAACTCGCTGATGGCGGCCGCGTAGTCCAGGTCCTGCAGGCCCGACAGGGTCTGCGCGTTGGACAGCGCGCGGTTCTCGCCGATGGTGTCCAGCGCGTCGACTTCATTCAGGCGCGAGCCCACCGACGAGCGCACCGTCAGCACGTTGTCCAGGGAGTTGCTGAACTGGCGGATGCCCGTGGCGATCACGTTCTGCAGGTTGGCGTTCGCCGCTTCCTGGTTCAGGCCGGTGTTGATCGGGGCCTTCAGCGCGTCGATCACGGCCTTCAGGTTTGCGAACACGTCCGCGCCGGCCTGCTGCGCCGGCTTGGCGGTCATGGTGTCGCCGTCTGCCGGGACGCCCTTCACCGAGAAC
>NZ_JBFRDM010000057.1:0-387 GCF_052113585.1 Allobosea sp. TAF32
AAAAATCCCGGCGACGATCCCAGCGCCAACGCGACACGACATTATAGGCGGGCCTTTCAACGAAAAAAGGTCCGGCGCCGCGAGAGCGGGCCGGGAGCCGCCCAAGGAGGGCCGCCCCGTTACGAGGGCGAGGCTACGGCCGGGATTAGGACATCCATCTGCCGAAGTACCAGCCGAATCCGACTGCAAAAAGCATCCCGGCCGAGACACAGATCAACAGGACCATGGTTCCCARGGAACCATCGAGATTAGCCTGAGTTCCGCGCCTCTACGAAACCAACGTTCAGCTCCAGCGTCTGCTCGCTGGCCCGACAATATAGGCAGTCCCCCCACAAAAAACGGCCCGGCGCCGCGGGAGCAGGCCGGGCCCAGGTCAGGGATCAAGCC
>NZ_JBFRDM010000058.1:0-378 GCF_052113585.1 Allobosea sp. TAF32
AGGGCAAGTTCATGCCGAAGGCGGCGGAGGCATTCGATGGCGTGTGCGAGCGCGCCATCGTAACCGGCGGATCGCTGGTGCTTCCGGATCTCCACACGTTTTCCCGGCCTATCTACGGCCGCCGCAGTATTTCCACGGGCCGGCGCAATCGCWCGCAGGTACTGCTGTCCGAAGGCGAGATCCTGATGCGCAGCGGCAGCGAGCTGCAGCGCTGGGCGCATGCGCGCAGTATCCACGTGGAGGCGAAGGGGCGCTTGCTCGGGCCAGCTTCGGCGCTGTACGGCATCCGCCTGGAAGACGAATGCGAGTTCACCTCGGTCAGCGCCGCGGTGATCTGGTTCGGCCCACGCCACGCTGGCGTGCCATTCGACATGGATG
>NZ_JBFRDM010000059.1:0-375 GCF_052113585.1 Allobosea sp. TAF32
AGAAGTGCAGAAGTACGTGAGCGCCACCAACCACGTGTACGCCGCCAACATCGTGCTCGTCAGCAAGAAGTTCTGGGACAAGCTCTCGCCGGCCGAGCAGAAGATCATGAACGAGGCCGCGGACGAAGCGCGCGTCTACCAGCGCCAGGTGAGCCGCGCCGCCGCGCAGAAGGCCGTGGGCGAGCTGCGCGCCAAGGGCATCCAGTACAACGATGTGACGCCGGCGGAACGTGCGCGCATGCAGCAGGTGGTCAAGCCGGTCACCGACCATTTCATGGCCAGCTACGACCCGGCCACCGTGAAGCTCTACAACGACGAGATCCGGCGCCTGCGCAAGTAAGCCCGCCGCCCCGCCACCTCCGACGCCCCCAATAC
>NZ_JBFRDM010000060.1:0-372 GCF_052113585.1 Allobosea sp. TAF32
GAGTTGGTAGAGCGCGCCGATCCAGTACAGGTCGTCGCGCTGGATCACCGTGCCGCCCGCGTTCTTGTTCTGGCCCCAGCGGTAGCCGGCCATGATCTTGGCATCGCCAAAGCCGTAGCTGCCGCCGATGGCCGCCTTGCGCAGCGTGCCGCTGCTGGTGCCGATGGTCGGGTTCCACTGGTCATAGCCGACGGTGACCCCGAACGGGCCGGCCGCGTAGGCCACGGCCGCGCCGTAGGCGGTGTCGCGCCGGAACGAGCCCGGCACTTCGCCGTTGCCGCCGATCGGCGTGGCCACACCCACCGTGGCCGGCAGCGCCAGGCCGGTGCCGAAGGACCAGTGCGCCAGCGCCGTGACCGGGCCGAACTGGCC
>NZ_JBFRDM010000061.1:0-368 GCF_052113585.1 Allobosea sp. TAF32
CATGAACTGCACCCCAAAAGTTGGACACCAACTTTTGGGGTGTTTTCATGTATCGGTACTCGGAGCAGTTCAGGCTGACAGTTATCCAGAGCTACCTGGACGGTCAGGCAGGCTATGGTGAGATCGCCAAACGCCATGAAATAGACAGCGGAACAGTACGGCGCTGGGTGGCGGGATACCGCCTGCATGGCGCGGCGAGCATCAAACGGAAGTACACGCACTACAGCGCCGAGTTCAAGCTTGCCGTGCTGAAGCGGATGCGAAGCCAGCGGTTGTCGCATCGCGAAGTCGCAGCATGGTTCGATATTCGCAACTTCGGTGCGATTGGCATTTGGGAACGCCAGTATGATGCAGGGGGTATAGAGGCT
>NZ_JBFRDM010000062.1:0-366 GCF_052113585.1 Allobosea sp. TAF32
CTCCTATTGAGCCCTGCTTTGGCGCAGCGGCTGCAATTCAACCTGAGTGCGAAATGTGGCCGTCCGGGGGCATTTCAAGGGCAGAACCCGCAATTCCGAGTAATTTTCTCGGTTTTGCGGGGTAGCACCGTGCCTGCGTCGGGAGCGGCCAAAAAGTGGCTTATTGTTATCTTTTTTGCGGATATCAGGACTGCCGCTCGCGCTGCCAGAGCACGTCGGTGCCGCCGCCGGCCCGATTCAGCACCCGGGCGAGCACGAACAGCAGGTCCGAGAGCCGGTTCAGGTACTGGCGCGGCGCCTCGTTGAGGGCCTCGGTGGCGCCCAGCGCCACCAGCGCCCGCTCCGCCCGGCGGCACACCGTACGGC
>NZ_JBFRDM010000063.1:0-349 GCF_052113585.1 Allobosea sp. TAF32
GAACTTGAACTTACCCGACAAGGAATTTCGCTACCTTAGGACCGTTATAGTTACGGCCGCCGTTTACTGGGGCTTCAGTTCAGAGCTTCGCTTACGCTAACCCCTCTCCTTAACCTTCCAGCACCGGGCAGGYGTCASCCCSTATACTTCGCCTTRCGGCTTCGCASAGACCTGTGTTTTTGCTAAACAGTCGCCTGGGCCTATTCACTGCGGCTCTCTCGGGCTTGCACCCTATCAGAGCACCCCTTCTCCCGAAGTTACGGGGTCATTTTGCCGAGTTCCTTAACGAGAGCGCTCACCTTAGGATTCTCTCCTCGCCCTCGCCCACCTGTGTCGGTTTGCGGTACGG